>JAGWAS010000016.1:19187-59249 GCA_021296235.1 Paracoccaceae bacterium
ACAATTACACATCTCATGCGAAAGGGCCCAAAAAGTGCTGCGAATCAATGACACCGCCCCGGATTTCACGGCGGACACGACAGAAGGGTCGATCAGCTTTCATGAATGGATCGGAGATGGATATGCGATCTTGTTCTCGCATCCCAAGGACTTTACCCCGGTCTGCACGACGGAACTCGGCGCCATGGCCGGATTGGAAGAGGAGTTTGCAAGGCGGAATGCCAAGATCATAGGCATTTCGGTCGATCCGGTTGAAAATCACCACAACTGGAAATCGGACATCGAAACGGTATCCGGCAACAGGGTGAACTATCCGATGATTGGTGACAGCGAACTCAAGGTTGCGAAGCTCTACGGAATGTTGCCTGCATCTGCCGGTGAAACATCCGAGGGCAGAACGCCTGCAGACAATGCGACGGTGCGGTCCGTTTTCATCATTGGACCGGACAAGAAGATCAAATTGTCGCTGACATATCCGATGACCACAGGAAGAAGTTTCGACGAAATTCTTCGAGCTCTGGATTCCATTCAACTCACTGCAAATCATCAGGTGGCAACACCGGCAGATTGGAAGCAGGGCGAAAGGGTCATCATCACGCCGGCTGTATCCAACGAAGCGGCAAAGGAGCGGTTTGGCGAATACGAGACCGTACTGCCCTATCTGCGTGTTACGAAACAGCCGTCATAGGTCTGTCTTCCGACATGCGTTGGGCAATCTGCCGTAATTGAGCCCACTTTTCGGCCCGGCCAGAGTAGGTCGGGCTTTGGTCGGTTGAGTTCGGTCGTGTCGGTCATTTGCGATGCGGCCGACGAGTTGGTGGCGGAAGTTGGGCAGGAACATGAAGACGGCGCAGCGATATCGCCGAAGATTGCCTGTTTCGGTCACCACAGTGGTAAAGCAGAATTTGCAAATTGCGGTGAGGCAGGTGATCCGTAGTGGCGACGGGTGCTGGCAGGCAGATGGCCAAGCCTGACAGAGGTTGTTCCTGCTGGCAGTCAATGGTGCCGTTTGGGTGCTGTTGGTTCGGCGCGAGATGTGGTGCCAAGCCGGAACCACTTTGCGCAAACCGCCGCTGTGGTTTCGACAAAGTCGACCATTTTGTTTGCCGTCAAAACCGCATCGGAATTCCGCCTGAACTTCTTGACGGCTTCATCTGCTGGGCGAATGCAATCGAATGCGCCCGAACGGTTGGATTCCTTGAATTGGAATGAAACCATGTCCCCGTTCGAGTTTTGTTTTACCCACCACATGCGCAATCACATTTTGCAGAAAAATCTGGCTATCTCCAACTCAAGAATTCCGCACAAACTCGGTTTTTGAAGTGTCGCCTCATGTTTGGCCCATTGAATGCGTTGGCAGGCACAGTGTATTGTCCGATCCTAGGAGAGGTGGCCGAGTGGTCGAAGGCGCACGCCTGGAACGCGTGTAGGCGGGAAACTGCCTCCAGGGTTCGAATCCCTGTCTCTCCGCCAGTTTTCGCGCCGAATCGCGATTTGGTGAAGCATAGATTCTTTGGTTAAAGTCAGGCAACCGCACCTGCCATGCGACGGATTTGACTCCACCGGCTGTCCAGCGAGTTGACCTTGGCATGCAAACTCATGAGCAAAATCGCCGGGTCCACAAGGCAGCAAGTGACACCGGAGCGATGCCCAAACCCCAAAGCAAGAAAACGAGGCTCGCTCTGCAGGATATCTGAATGGCGGAAACAAAGAAGTAAACCCATGCCGCCTTGGAGCTCTTCGTTGACACCCATGGCGGCAAATGAACGCGGGTCTGCGCCAAACTGGCCAAGGATCGGGACGAAGTCGTCGCCTTTCATGACCTCCCGGTCGAACGCTTGAAGCACATTCGAACCACGAATCTGGCCGAGAATGTGTTTGCAACCGTGAGAAACCGCATGCACGACACCATAGGATTCTTCGACCGCAAGGCGGCCCAAGTTATGGTCTAGAGGCTGATGATGTCAGCCAAGTAGAAATGACGGTGGATCTCGGAGCCAATTCGGCTGCCAGAGATCATCAAGGCAATTGAGTTCCGGGACGGGATCAAGCAAACTGGTACTGCCACCTGATCAGCCGCGTTACCAATTTGGGTCATATCTTCAGGTGCAATTCACAAACGATGCCTTCTGCGATCAATCAAAGCCCTTTATGACTGCCGTCACAAATCGGTGCTTGAGACGATCGCTTGCAGCCGCAAAAAAAGACGCGACCATCTTTCTCTGCTGTGTATTTCACCGGGACGAATTGAGTTACCTTGTGGCTGCCATCGCAAAAGGGCTGATTGGCACTTCTTCCGCAAGCGCACCAAAAATAGTTTTTTCCTGCTTCAACGTCAGCGGAATACGGTGATTTCTGGGCAATCAGGGGAGCGGTCATGGTTGAATCCTTTGATTGACTGATGACACGGGGTCAATCTACCTCATTTTGTGTGCGGTCTTGCCGCGTTCAATAGCGAGGCAACAGAATCTGCAGAGAAAATCGAATAAGCCAAGGAGCCGGGCAGTGAATGGGCGCATGAGTCATGGACTTGATTTACATTGCCTCCACAAATGAAGTTGGCGATTTCGGTTCGTGCAATCCGCATTTCCTACAATCGACGGGACCTGCATCGGAAGTTCCCTATCCTACGTGGGGCCAAGTGGTCCCAATTCCTGTATTCTACGCAGGCTCCAGTGCCTTCGAATGTTGAATCTGCTCAAACGCCGGTTCAGGCCTCCGGCTACTCATCTTGAATTGCAGTTGTCCCAGCCTTGCGTTCAACAAGTGTTGCCTGCAACTCGGTTTCGCCAACAAGATCTCGGTTGCACAGGAGCTTTTCCAATGCGGTCTGCCAACGCCCGTAATATTCGTCCTCGTTGTCTCCATCCGAATCTGATTTCCAATCTGCAAGTTCGGCTGCAAGCATGGCAGACCATTCCGGCCAACTCATTATGCCTTTTTCGTGAAGCGCAATCGTGATCGCAAAGAGTTGGGCATGCCAAGGTTCGCTGAATTCTTGGTCATCGGGCGGGCAGGTGGCTTGTTTCATGCCGCCTCCAGATAGCTTTCCCACAGATCAAGTACAACTTCGTCGTCGCTTCGCTCTGCGTCGCCCTGCCAAAGTTGAGCCATCGAAAACCGGACGGAATACAGGTGCTCAGGCTGCTCCCCCAAATAGTGAGCATTGGAATCCGGGAGGATGTGCGCTTCTCCGGACCTGCAGATCGTGCCGGTCCGACCTTGAACATAGTGGGGCAGGCGAGTGTGGCCGCCTTTCAAAAACCTGTTGCTGTGGGGATGGCTCGCCCTGACCGTTTGACCCAGATGGAACCTTGGTGCGTTGCCGCTTTCCCTCGCGGTCGGAGATCCCTTGTTCAGGATGCCATCCACTTGCCAAGCTTTGGCTGCAGACGCGGACAGTGGCACTTTGTCAGCATTCGCCGGATTGGCCAGTTCCGATCTTGTGACCAAACCTGATCGAACGAGCAGGTTGGCAAGCGCTGCCATCCAGATCTCGTAATATGAGAGCTTCCCATGATCTTCCTCGGCCAAGCATTCCCTTGCGTGGCGGGATGCGTCAATGTTCCACGCTCCCAGCATTCCTGCCGCCAAGGTTGCCGCCAATGCGCGGGCATGCCATTCCCGTTCAAACACATTGACTTCGCGCCCGGTCCTGCAAATGGCTTCGTTGCATGTCCGGCCCCCCATGTCATGAAACTTGGTCATGCCGGCTCGGAAATTCCCGCAAGGGCTGCGCCTATCATGCTGTCCCTTGAAACAAGCGCGGCCAATTCCCCCTCGTTCATGCCCTCCGATCCGGCTGGGCGCATGGGCACAACAATATACCGAGTCTCAGATGTGCTGTCCCAGACACGGACCTTTTGTGAAGGCATCAGGTTAACACCGAATTCTGCCAGCACTCTTCGCGGTTCCCGGACAGCACGACTGCGATATGCGTGAGACTTGTACCAACCCGGCGGCAACCCAAGGAGGGGCCAAGGGTAGCAACTGCAGAGGGTGCAGACGACCAAATTATGAACCTCAGGCGTGTTTTCCACAGCGACGATGTGTTCGCCTTGACGTCCTGAGATGTTCAAACTTGCAATTGCAGTTGTTGCGTTGGCAACAAGCGCGGACCTGAAATTCTGGTCAATCCAGCATTTGGCGACGACCCCCGCTCCGTGCCTCGGGCCCACCTTGTGTTCGTAGTAGTCGATGATCTTGCCAAGGGCGGCAGGGTCAACCAACCCCTTGCGGATCAGGATTGTCTCCAGTGCCTCTACCCTTAGTGCCGGTTCCGCGGGAAGGAGGTTGTGATGCGAATGAAGATTGCTATTCCCTTGTAAAGACACCGGCAACCTCACTTGCTGTTGGCATTGACGGGGCGGTGCCCGCCTTCGTAACTGAAAGGCTGGCAGCAGCACAGGCAAATCGAGTGGCAACAACGGGATCGTGTCCGCTGGACAACGCGTGGACAAATGCTCCGCAGAAACTATCGCCGGCACCAGTTGTTTCCACGACCGGACCGGAATTGAACGCTGGAACGTGCAGGCAGGAATTGCCATCGTCAAACAGGGCGCCGTGTTCGCCCAGGGTTATGATCACCGAACCGGCACCCCTGCGGCGAAGTTCGGCAGCAGCGGATTTTGCATCCGCAACGCATTCCACGCGTCGGCCGGTCAGCAATTCGGCCTCCGACTCGTTCGGTGTCAAATAGTCACACAGGCCAAACACTTGATCATCCAAATCCGCAGCTGGGGCCGGATTGAGGACAGTTGTAACTCCGGCGGATTTTGCCATCTTGAGTCCGGCGACAGAAGACTCGATGGAGGTCTCAAGCTGAGTCATGAATATGCCTGCTCCGGTTACAGTGTCGAAATGCCGCTGAACGTCCTCAGGAGTTATTGTGCCGGCCGCACCAGGAACCACGATAATTGCATTCTCTCCGGTTGCTTCGTCAACAAATATGTAGGCAGCCCCCGTTGCTCCATTGGGGTCAATCTCGACTTTGGCTTCGATCCCCTCTTTCCTCCACATTGCCATTGCCATTCTACCGAATTCATCGTCGCCCAATCTTGAAATGAACGCGACTTTTGAACCAAGCCTCGCGGCTGCCACTGCTTGATTGGACCCCTTTCCACCGGGCCCAAGGGCAAACCTTGAACCTTTCAGGGTTTCACCCATGTTGGGTTGGCGGCATGCGTGAAACGCAGCGTCGGCGACGAATATCCCAAGTATTGCAATCGGTTTCATCAAATGCTCGTGTGGTTTCCTGATGCGCAGCAATCGGTAAATCCTACAGGAATTCACCGCTGTCGTGAATGCTCCAAATCCGCGTGCCGGGGATTTGCGCCGCTGAAAGGATTTTCAAGACTCGGCTTTTTTTCAATCGCCTTGGATTTCGATGAATTCCATGCTTGGAGCGAATTAACTGGACGTCATTGGTTGCCATTCAAACATCTTTCACACTTGCTTGCCGATGCAATCTTGCGCTCCGCCGAGCCGCACAAGCGTTTTCCCCTAGCGGTGGAGTGAACGACAACGGCAAATAGGGTCGGGACGGAGAGCCGCAATGGCGCTTACCTCCAGGAGATTGCGATATTGGTCGAACATGGCACCTTGGGTGTCTCGGTGTTGGAACAATTGAATTCGGTTACAGGCCGTAAAACCGCAGACAACTACAGGTTGGCACCGATTCTCAGGTCGTTTGATGCAATTGAGGCGAGTATTCGGCAGTTGGTCAAGTGGCGCACGGTCCGACACGAGGTTCTTGGTGGCCATATGCGAAGCAATGTTATCGCCTGTGGAAATGATCGACTTTGGAAGAAGAACCTGAATTCGCCAGGTTCAGGGTGGCGAGCCAGCCGGATGCAATTGCCGTATCGGGGGCGTTTTCGCCGGAACAAAATGCTGATGGGATTCAATTGCCTACGAAGCACTTAACCAGCACGGTAATGTCGCGGGCATGTCTGGCGAGGTCAACAGAATCCAGTTCGGCAACCACAGATTCAGCAGTCGGCTCAATGCCCGCCAATCGCCATACCGCTGGCGCTGCAACAAGGTGATTGACCTCTTTCGGAACGACTCTGTTGCCGCCAACCGAAGGTTTCAACATTCCCATGACGATGCCGGCTTCGTCGAACACCGGTCCGCCTGCGTCACCTGGAAGGACCGGAGCCTCGATCATAAACAAGTTTGAATTCCCTGAAACGACATCCGGACCAATCCAAGTGCCCCTGGTCAACGTTGGGAAGCCGAGTTCACCGTCATACGAGTAACCTGAGACGGAAACGCTACGCCCCTTTGAATTGCGGGCATCACCAGGCTGCGCATGGGCAATGGGTCGGAGATTGTTGACCGGAGCCAATATTGCCAATCCCAATTCTGCATCAAGCGCCAATATCGTCATTGGTTCTCTGGCTCCAACCTGAACTGCATCACAATTGGAAACCGCCGATGCGGTCGTCGCAACATGACCGGAGTTGTCGATATAGAATCCGGACGCCGACTCCTTGATTTTGGGACGTGGCAGGGTCTCAAAAATGTCGAAACTGAATTCCGATGCAGCGTCCGTCAGTTCGATATCCAGTGTGCCCTCATGCGATTCACGGAAGCTCTGCTGCATGGCATCCAATATGCGTTGAGCAAGTTCATCATGCTCTGTGCTCCAAGATACGACAAACCCTTTCAATCGGTTGCCGTTCAATTGGGCATGAACACGCGAAGCGATCAATCCATCCGTTCCCCGGATCGAAAACTGCCTGCGCCCTGACCTGTGCTCCTTTTGCCCCGGAAGAAAATCGGAGTTCAGGAATAGGTCTTGAAGCGCATCAAGCAAGTCGCTGTTGCCTTCCATGCTGAGCAAATTAACCCTCATTTCATGCTCGGAGATCGATTCGAACTGGGCAAACGGCGAATTGTATCCAGAGAAGCGAACCAGTGCCTGTGGGATCGCTATACTGATGCCCGTGGCCTCGTCTTCCAAAACTTCCAACCGAACTTCGGCGGTTTCGGTGTTGTATGACGTCAGCAGTTGCACTGCCTGTGGCCTTGTCAGTTGTCCCGTGGGAATAAACCCGTTCTTTTCCTGATAGGAGGCGATGGCGCGTTTGGATCCTCCTCCAAAGATGCCGTCAATCTCACCGGTGTACTCGTTGAACCATTTCAGTGCAGTTTGGATCGCCAATTTTTCTCCCTGATCAAATTCGGCAGCGGGTTGCTGAGTGTTTTCGGCTGCAGCGCTGGCCGATCCGAAGAATCGGGATCCATCGGCTGGCGTCCAGAAATATCCTTGGACTCTGATTTGGCCGTTTACTCTGCTTGTTGCCGGAATTGCACCGTCATTGGCGAGTGAAATCCTGATCCTTCTGGCCTCGTCAAACCCGAAGCGCCCGATTGCCAGTACAAACTTTCCGTCTTCAGTCCGAATTCCGTAAAGATTGCGAGCAACGACTGAAAACTGCTTTGCCTTTGCCAATGCGGTCTTGAGGTCTTTGTGGGTTTCCAACTGGACCCAATAGTCTCGCTGCTGTGCCAATCCGGCGTTAGCGGAAACCAGAACCAGAATTCCGGTCAAAAGAACCACAAGGCGTTTTCGCATATTTGAGATTTCCGTTTCAGTATTCCATGTCTTCTGACACGGATTGGATTGCTAGCCGATATCCAGAAAATTGACAAACCGGTGTACTGTTTGTTGCTCCGACCTTTACTGCTTGCTTGCTGCCAATTGCGGTGATGGAAACTCACATGCCGATCGATTGCCGAGGTTGCCGGTTCAAGCGCTAAATCGGTCATGGCCGGGAGTTGGGCCGATGGTGCGCGGGTGCCATGTTGAATCTCCGGTGAAACAAGGTTCCTGCGATCATCACCGATCGCATCCGGTTCAGTATGTTCGATCATTCAGGTAAGCGGATTCCGGTCGGCATCGGGCAGAACATTCGGATTCAAAATTCCGGTTGGCCCGCCTTGAGCATGGGATGGAGAAGGTGCCATGTCCGAGCAAATTTGCCGCGACAGCCGTTTCGTTGACCCGCATGGTCATGTTGCATATTGGAAGTGCGGATTGCCAATGCGGGATCAATTCCGGATGCCACAAGTGGAAAGAAAGTCGCCAACCTGTTTTCAGGATGTTGTCCTTGCGCTTCAGGGCTATTGGGCGGGTCAAGGATGTGCCATCCTTCAGCCTTACGACATGGAGGTCGGCGCCGGGACCTTTCATCCGGCCACAACGCTTGGGGCGCTGGGGCCGGATCCGTGGTCGGTTGCATATGTGCAGGCGTCGAGGAGGCCGACCGACGGGCGCTACGGTGAAAACCCGAACAGGCTGCAACACTATTATCAATTTCAAGTTCTGATAAAGCCGTCGCCGGTGGACATCATGAACCGGTACCTCGGATCCTTGAGTGCCATCGGCATCGACATGGACGTTCACGACATCCGTTTTGTTGAGGATGATTGGGAGAGTCCGACGCTGGGCGCTTGGGGTTTGGGATGGGAAGTCTGGTGCGATGGGATGGAAGTTACCCAGCTGACCTACTTTCAGCAGGTTGGAGGCTATGACTGCCATCCGGTTCCGGTGGAGATCACCTATGGCCTGGAGCGCTTGGCCATGTATGTGATGGGAACGGATCATGTCATGGACATGCCCTTCAATCATCCCGAATCGGGAATTCCGTTGACTTACGGCGACATTTTCCGCAGATCGGAGGCCGAATATTCGAGGTGGAATTTTGACGTCTGCGACGCAGCCATGCTCAGAAGGCACTTTGAGGATGCAGAAGCCGAGTGCAGCCGGATACTTGATGCACCTGCCGTCGATCCGAGGACCGGAAACCTCACGGTGATGGTGCGGCCAGCCTACGATCAGTGCATCAAGGCGTCGCATCTTTTCAATCTGTTGGACGCTAGGGGGGTGATCTCGGTGAATGAACGTCAGGCACTGATTGGACGCGTTCGCACCCTTGCAAAAAGGTGCGCCGATACACTCATTCAGGCGAACGTTGCCGAGTCGCCGCAATGAACCGTCTGACGTGCAAGATGGGATGCAGGCCGAATTTGGACAGGTTCTGTTGAATGCCTGATCTCTTATTGGAATTCCATTCCGACGAAATTCCAGCGCGCATGCAGGCGGGAGCTGGTCGCGACCTGCGCCGGATGCTGGAGTCGGCGTTTCGGAAGAGCATTTCACCTGACGCAGCGGTCGAGGTGCATGTAACCCCGAACAGATTGTGTGCGGTTGCCCGGGATCTGCCATTGGCAACCTGCGGGGACATTGAGGAACGGCGGGGCCCGAGGGCAGGCGCACCGGAGAGGGCGATTGAGGGATTTGCACGCTCCGCAAATGTCGCCATGGACGAACTGGAAAAGCGTGAAACCGCTTCGGGAACCTATTACTTTGCCGTCAAGGAAAGGCCGGGACGCCCAGCCGCGGAGTTCATTGCCGAAATTGTTCCTGAAGTCGTCAGGACGTTTCCGTGGCCGAAGTCAATGCGCTGGGGAACAGGCAAACTGAGATGGGTGCGCCCGCTGAATTCAATTCTCTGCATACTCTGCGACTCCACGGGAGCGCGCACGATTGAATTCGAGATTGATAGGTTGCAGTCGGGAAACACGACAATCGGCCACCGATTCATGGCTCCCCAGAAATTTGAGGTGAATTCACTCGAGGAATACCGGTCGGGTCTTCGCAGAGCCTTCGTTGTGCTGGATGCCAATGAACGGTTGGAAACGCTGAAGTCTCAGATTTTGGAGTTGGCCAACGGTGCCGACCTGGTGGTGGTTGAGGATGAAGCTCTTCTTGAGGAGAATGCAGGCCTTGTCGAGTGGCCTGTTGCGTTGTTGGGTGAGATCGACAAACGCCATCGCGACTTGCCGTCTGAAATCCTTGTCGCCGCCATCAGGACCCACCTGAAATTTGTATCGTTGTGCGAGCCCGACTCCGATCGGATTTCTCACTTTGCCGCAATCTCCAACAAGATTGCCAAGGACGGCAACCGAACAATTCTTGAGGGCAACAAACGGGTTGTAGATGCCCGTTTGGGCGATGCCGAGTTCGCTTGGCACAACGATCTCAGAAAATTTCGATCCAAAGGCGCAGTCGACGGTTTGCGTGCGGAGATGGACCGCATGACTTTTCACAACGACTTGGGGTCACTTGGCCAGCGCGTGGATCGTATCCGAACGCTGGCGATCGGGATGGCCGCCTCGTTCGGTGCCGACGCCGGTCAGACGGGCAGTGCCGCGGAATTCATCAAGCTCGACCTTTTGTCGGATACGGTGGGCGAGTTTCCCGAGCTGCAGGGTGTCGTAGGCCGCCGCTTGGCTTCCGAAATTGGTTTCTCGCCGCTTGTTGGCCTTGCCTGCGAAGAACACTATCTACCGGCCGGACCGAATGAAAGAGTTCCCCACGAACCGTTGGTGGTGGCCTTGGCTGTTGCTGACAAACTTGACCAGATTGCCGGCTTTTTCGGGATTGGTCTTGCCCCAACCGGTTCCAAGGATCCATACGCCCTGCGCAGGGCTGCACTTGGCATTATCCGGTTGTTGCTGGAAAACAGGCTGCGCTGCCGTTTGGAGGCAATTCTGATGGATGCCGCAGGATTGTTGAAGTCTCAGGGCGTCAGGGGTTTTGACGAAGGGCGGGTGTTACCGGATCAGCTGGTCCGGAACGCAATGCAATTCATTCATGAGCGCTTTCTCAATCATCTGGCCGCGGAAGGATTGAGGCAGGATTTAATTGCTGCCTGCATTGCAGCGCCGAACGCAGATGATCTCCATCTGGTTGAACTCAAATCCCGTGCGCTCCAGGCATTTTTGGAACTGCCGGGCAATGAGTCGCTTGTTCAGGGATACCGGCGCGCAACCAACATCCTGAAGGGGGTGCCGGAAGGTGCGCCCGGAACGTCCGGGGAATGCGACCCGGACCTGTTCTCCACGGGGGAGGAGGCGTTACTGTTCGCCGGACAACGCAGTGTCGCTCAAGACATTGCAGGTCTGCTATCCGAGGGAAATGCCGCATCGGCAGTAGTGGCCATGTCAGCATTGGTTGAGCCCATCAATGACTTCTTTGAGAATGTGCGGGTAAATGCTGAAGACGAGAGATTGCAGGACAACAGAATCAGGCTGTTGTCATTGGTCCGCAACGCCATCTCCGGATTTGCCGATTTGTCGATTGTGGAAGTCTAACCCTGGCGGAAAGCTGCTACCGGCAAGCAGAGCGGATCAACTTGACTGCGAAAATGCGGAGCCAGCTGTTTATCGTTGAACTTTCATTTCCCTCAATGGATTATGCGGGACATCAATTAAGACGGGCTGTGCTGTGAGTGACGAGGCGTTCAATGACCCAGGCAACGGAATGGAATTGCCAGGAAGGTCGTGCGGCAGCAGAGCCGAGGTTCTGTCGCGGTTGTTGAGGCTTGGATATCCGGTTCCGGATTTCCGCACGGTTCCATTCGCTGCCATTCGCCGCATAGGGCGGGGTGCAAGGTTTGATGCACCGCAATTGCTGTCTGAATTCGATCCTTCGGACCTGATCATAGTTCGGTCCAGTCCGGAGCGTCCCGAATGGGGTGGTCCCAAACCGATTGCGAACATCGGCATGTGTTCTGAGAGGGTTCAACTGCTGGCCAAAATACACGGTGAAGAAGAGGCGGCGGCGGTTCACGCCGAATTTGTCCAAACGTTTGCCATTGATGTCTTCGGCTTGGATGCCGGATTTTTCGACGAACTTGCCTGTTCCGGAATTTCTCAGACGGAAAGATTGCAGTGTTCGCTGGAGCATTTCTGCAAAACAACAGGTGAGCGATTTCCCGAAAGTCCGGCAGAGCAACTCGAGCAGGCATGCAGATTCATGGCGCGGAGTTGGGAGGAATCCTCAGCGCGTCTTCTCAGAACCGCAATGGGTGCGCCTGACGATGCTGGTCTCGGATTGATTGTGCAAAGGATGGCCTCGGGGTTGCTGGGTCCAAATGACGGCTCCGGCCGTGCAACGGCAATCGACAGATTGAGTGGCGACAGGGTTCTTTCGGGCTCATACTCATTCCGTGAACCGGGCGGCGGAGTTTGTTCGACCGGACTGAGTGAACTTGCCGAGATCTCGCCGGGTGTTTGCGCCAGGATAGAAGTTCTTCTGGAGCAGCTCAGGGTGGAGTTTGAGGATGATCGAGAGGTCGAATTTTCCCTTGAGGGAGGCAACCTCTGGCTGATCGGCACCAGGCCGGCGCCGCGCTCGCCGCGGGCGGCAATCAGATCAGCGGTGGAACTCACCGATGATGGGCTCATTGACGAAAGTGATGCACTTCTCGGAATAGCGGCGGACACGCTTGCCCAGATCATCCATCCACAGGTTGATCCAGACTGTTCCAATACTGTTCTTGCAAAAGGGATTGGAGCCAGCCCCGGAGCCGTGTCAGGAGCGATCGTGTTTTCGTCTGCTGCCGCCGAGCAGTGCAGAGCGAAGGGGGAGTCGTGCATTCTTGTCAGGGTTGAAACTGGCCCGGAGGACATCAGGGGCATGCACACTGCAAATGGAGTGCTTACGGGCAGGGGCGGCTTGACCAGCCATGCTGCGGTCATGGCCCGCGGATTGGGTGTGCCGTGCGTTGCCGGGGCGTCAGATCTTCTGTTCGATGCAATCCGGCAAAGATTGATCAGCAATGCCGGTCGGGTTTTGCGTGAAGGAGACACAATTACGGTGGACGGCGCGCGCGGCGTTGTCCTCGACGGGGTTGCCGACCTCATACAACCCAATCTTGACAGTTACTTCGATCGATTTCTTAAATGGGCGGACAAGCATCGCTCAATGGACGTTCGGGCCAACGCCGATACCTTGGACGAAGTTAGGGTCGCAGCTGAATTCAAGGCAGATGGCATCGGCCTGTGCCGGACTGAGCACATGTTTTTCGAGGAGGAACGACTGACCGTAATGCAGGAAATGATCTTTGCGGAAAGTCCCGGCATGCGAAGGCAAGTGCTTGATGAACTTCTTCCCATGCAGAGAAACGACTTCATGGCGCTGCTGACGGAAATGAGCGACAGGCCCGTCTGCATCCGCCTGTTTGATCCCCCTTTGCACGAATTCCTGCCTCGGGATCGCGATGAAATCGCCAATCTGGCAATTGCCCTCAACCTGACTGAGCATGATATCGCATCGCGAGCGGACGAACTCAAGGAATTCAACCCGATGCTGGGCATGCGCGGTGTTCGTCTCGGCATTGTACTGCCGGAAATCTATGAAATGCAGGCGAGGGCCATCTTTGAGGCAACGGTGGAGGTCGGGCGACGTGGCATCCGGGCCATTCCCGAAATCATGATCCCGCTTGTTTCGGCAAATCGTGAAGTGGAACTGGTCAAATTGACTGTTGAAAAGGTCGCGGCAAGCGTGCGTGCCGAAGTTGGGATCGAATTCGAATACCGGTTCGGACTAATGGTTGAGACACCACGAGCCGCACTTAGGGCAGGCGATCTTGCAATCAACTCGGAGTTTCTGAGCTTCGGGACCAATGATCTGACTCAGTTGACATATGGAATAAGCAGGGACGATTCCAACCGGTTCATGAACGATTATGTCGAGCGGAAGGTCTTTCCCGAGGACCCATTCTGCTCGCTGGATCTGGAAGGAGTCGGCGAACTCCTCGTGATTGCAGCCGGGCGCGGGAGGCAATCTAATCCATCAATCACGCTCGCAATCTGTGGTGAGCATGGCGGCGACTCAAAAACCATAGAATTTTGCCGGAAAGCTGGATTCAACTATGTTTCGTGTTCACCATACAGGGTGCCGATTGCTCGTTTGGCGACCGCCCAAAGTGCAATCAGGGCAAGACAGGGAACTGGGGACAAGATTTGAACGGCACCTTTCATGTATCATGGGTTCCGCATGAGACCAGTTGGGCTCGTTCAAGACGACAATTCCACTTTGGCGGTTGAGAACGGACAGTACATTTTGTCAACACAGGCAGGGTCGAACGCAAGTTTGGAGAGAATTGCAAAAACGGAATCATTGTGAAGGCAGGCAGGCGGATATTGCCGAATTGGGTGGAGTTGGACGGTTCACTTTGGTAGAAAAGCAACGAATTCGGTCGGTTGGGATGAAGTTGGAACGCGACCCATTGACAAATTGATGTTGAAGGCACTAGACCTAGCCAAATCGTCGTAGAGAGAATTTGGTTGCATACATACGATAGGAGCGTTCCAAAAAGGCCAACTGTCGAGCAGCCATTGCGGGGCAAGTTTAGCTGAGATTTCCAAAATGATTTCTCCAGCATTTTCCGGTCGGTTGCCGGCTGTTTTTGCAACTGCATTTGTCGGTTGCCTGATCTCATGTGCTTCCGTTTCAGCGCAGTTGTCATCTGTGACATTGGACGATCCGCAGATTTCGGGCGATTACACCATGAGCATTGGATCCAAACTGGCTGAACTGAAAACGCAGCCAATGCTTCGACCCAAAAAAAGGCCTTTGTACATTGAGTTTGTCAGTACCGAGTTCAATCGGCCACAGAGGCGCACGCCCACTTCGGTGGGACATTTCGGAGGATTGCCCGATGCAATGGCAGTCGTGCGACGTCCAGACCCCATCTTGGCCAATGAAACCCTGCCGCGAAATGAACCGCCTGTCGCAGAGTTGACGGGCGAGCGGTTTCGGAACCTTGTTGGCATTCGTCCCGCTTCGGCCGCCGGGTCGTCAATTTCCGAGATTGCACGATCAAGCTCAGTAACTCATTCCCGGACCGCAGCGGTGAATTCCGGAGTTGAGTCCGAGCGACCGCAACCACTTATGATCAACCCTTTCACTGCAACCATTTTCCATGCATCGCATACGGCCGGCCTGACCGATCGGCCAAGACGGCGGCCGGCTTCAATAGAGGAACTCATCTGCCTTGCCGACGTCATGTATTTCGAAGCGAGGGGAGAGGGCGAGGTCGGCAGGCATGCCGTCGCGGTAACAGTTCTCAACCGGGTGCGATCCAAACGCTTCCCGAACACGATTTGCGGTGTCGTGAAACAGGGTGAGGGTGAATTGCATAAGTGCCAGTTTTCCTATTATTGCGACGGACATCCGGAGAGAATTCACGAATTGGGAGCATATCGCGAAATCAAGGAAACGGCGCGCCGCATATTGGAATCCGGAACGATCGACAGAACCGGCGGGGCAACCTATTTCCATTCGGTGGCCGTGTCGCCGTCTTGGGCGAAGCACATGCAACTGACCGCCAAAATTGGGCAACACGTCTTTTACCGGGAATCGAACTAAGAAATGTGGTCCCAGGCAATTTCCGATGCAATCCGAGCAGGCAATTTCTGAACGTCAAAATTGGGTAATCAGGTTCACTGAAAGATGAAATCAAAGCCAAGAAACTACTTTGGAACAGATGGTGTGCGAGGTCGCGCAAATTCCAGCCCGATGACCGCCGAGGAGGTTCTCCGGCTTGGCATGTCGGCCGGAAATTGGTTTCGCAGGGAAGTCGGCAGCTCCGGGCGCGTGGTCATTGGGAAGGATACCAGACGATCCGGCTACATGATCGAAAATGCATTAACGGCAGGACTGACGGCCGCCGGAATGAATGTACTGCTGCTGGGTCCGGTGCCAACACCCGCAGTCGGACTTTTGACAAGGTCAATGCGAGCTGATTTGGGGGTCATGATTTCGGCGTCCCACAACCCTTACTACGACAACGGGTTGAAGTTCTTTGGTCCTGATGGATTCAAACCTTCGGACAAGGTTGAGGCGGAAATCGAGAGTGGATTGTCCGAACCCAAGAACGCACGAGCTGAAGGAATTGGAAAGGCAAAACGAATTGACGACGGGCTGGGTCGTTACGTGGAATATGCCAAGACGACCTTTCCCAAGAATCTAAGGCTGGATGGCATACGCATAGTTGTGGATTGCGCCAACGGCGCGTGCTACCGCGCTGCGCCGGAAGTGCTCTGGGAACTTGGGGCGGAAGTCGTGCCGATCGGCGTCAGCCCGAACGGGTACAACATAAATGAAGGCTGTGGTTCGACGGCACCTGGGAAGGCGGCATCGAAGGTGCTGGAAACCAGAGCTGATGTTGGATTGTGCTTCGACGGTGATGCAGACCGCATCAAGGTGATTGATGAAACCGGAAACATCATGGACGGCGATCAACTTCTTGCCCTCTTTGCGGAAAATTGGAAGCGTCGGGGTCGGTTGTCCAAAAACACGGTTGTTGCATCCATCTTGTCCAACATGGGCATGGAAACTTATCTCAAGACTCGTGGGATCGATGTCAAGAGAGCGCCGGTTGGTGATCGATATGTTGTCGAGGAGATGCGCAATGGTGGTTTTAATCTGGGTGGAGAGCAATCCGGCCACATCATCATGCTTGACTTTTCAACGGCAGGGGATGGGCTGATTGCCGGTCTGCAGTTTCTTGCCATGCTGGTTGAATCGGGACGCAGTGCCAGCGAATTGGCGGCGACCTTTGATCCGGTGCCCCAAGTTGTGGCCAGTGTGCGGTTTGCAAAGGATGCCGACCCGCTTAAAGACGAGGAAATCTCGTCGGCGATTTCAAAGGCGGAGAAGAGTATTGCGGGTCGCGGTCGATTGCTGGTCAGGAATTCCGGTACCGAACCGTTGGTTCGCATCATGGCAGAAGGAAGCGATGAAAAGGAAATCAGGACCATGGTGGACAGTCTTGAGAAGCTCATTGCCGAGCACAAATAGGACAGGCCACAAATCTGTCGGAATCCGTCAGTACACAGAGCATTCCGCGGGAAATTTCGGCACGAGCTCTGAATCTTGCACAACTATGACATAATTGTTGCCGGTGCCGGCTTGGCGGGTAAAGTTGCAGCGGCGGTGCTTGGCACGACCGGCTACAGGGTTGCGTGCTGTGATCCGATTGGAAACGCAAACGCCGGTTCCCGAAACCGGGATAATCGCCTGACCGCACTCCTGAAACCCGCAATGGACATTCTGCGAATGGCAGATGTTTGGGACGCTGTTTGCGACGCGGCGCTGCCGCTGCAATCACTCAGGGTCATTGATTCTTCAAGCGGTGTGCCCGGGACCGCAACTTCCCATGATTTCGAGAGTTCGGATATCGGGGAGGAGTGCTTTGGCTGGACGGTGCTCAACAGTTCACTGCATGATATCCTGGACAGAAGAATTTCTGAAATTGACAATGCCGTAATGCTGCACGGAAACGGTGTGAATCGCACAATAACCCGCAGGAACGATGTCGTATGTACGCTGTCCGGCGGAGGCAGGGCCTTCGCACGATTGCTGGTTGCCGCCGATGGCCGCAACTCGGCGGTCCGCGAACAAGTGGGCGTTTCGTTGGTCAAAACACCGGGCACGACGAGTGCGCTGAGCTTCAATTTGCATCATTCGACCCGACACGATGCCGTTGCGACCGAAATTTACGGAAGTGGCGAATCGATAACGTTGGTTCCGTTTCCTGGTGCCGACAACCAGAACGAGTCGTCTGTTGTTTGGGTCATGGACTCGGTTTCTGCAAACCGGCTCAATCTTAAGGACGACAGCGAGTTCGAGTTGCGTTTGCAAGAAATTGCGCGTGGACGCTTCGGGGATGTCGTTGCAGCTTCGGCGCGAATATTGTGGCCTGTTTCCGGACAGATAGCGCTCCAATTTGGGACCGAACGGGTTGTTTTGGTCGGTGAGGCCGCACATGTCCTGTCACCGGTTGGGGCGCAAGGGTTCAACACGACGCTTTCGGATGTGGCTGTTTTGGCGGCATCAATTGCAAAATGCGGCCAAGACCCCGGCTCTCGGCAGGTCGTCGGAGAATACAGTCGCATCAGGCGTGCGGATGCATTGCTACGACTTTGTGCGACCGACGCCTTGGGGTCTGCGGGAACCACCCGGTCTCCCCTAATTCAGCAGGCACGAAAGATGTGTCTTGCCGCACTCCACCGCAACGATCGAATGCGGAAAAGATTGATGACCTTCGGCATGGGTGGGCCGCAGTCTGTTGGTCCTTTGCCGAGAACGGAGTGAGTGCACGACGGGCCGAATTGTTGATGAAACATTCAGAATCAGTGAAGGCCGCTCTTGGTTGACGGATTGACGAAATGAGCTGCACCGGGCGATCCTCCGGTGCATCCGCGTGGAGAACCAATACGTTGCGGAATGATTGTCATCCGCCTGTATGTAAGTTGTCGTTGATACTCCTGCATATATTGCGTCTTGCTACCGCAGTTCTGGTGGCAATCCCCAGCATAGCGCTGGCCCAGGCCGACACAGCCTGCGGTGGATGGCTCAACGCAAAATTCTGGGAAGGTTCCCCAACCGTGGTTGAGATTTGTGCATCCCAGCACCCAACGTACACTTTGGTACGGAATCGGAAAGGAAGATACCGAGACACCCCACCGCACGCGGCAGTGGAGTTTGACGCAGCGGAGCACATTGGAGCGCTGCTGGGCGCAGGGGCAAGCATTGAGGCGCGCGTCTACACCGACGGCGGGACGTTCCTACAAGATGCGGCGGGATGGATGCCGTCAAAGAATGTTCTGGCACTGCTGATCCCAGGGGTGGACATTGACGTGCAGAACCCGACCGGCTTTACCTCCCTTCACTACGCAGCGGGGGCTGCCCGGTCGGAGAATGGTCAGGTGCTGTTGTCTGCGTCAGGATCATCTCCCCAAGGTTGACAGCCAGCATGGCGAGGGCGTTGTAAAATTCGTCCTCATGGCCAGCCGGTTGTCCTCCTTCATCCTGTTCAGCATGCTGTCGCCCCGGTTGGAGAACAGGCGGGTCACCCTTGTCTGTTTCAGGGTGTTGGCGGCGTGCAGTCGGCCAGTCGAACCGGCAGGACATCGCAAGCATCCGGACCGCGCCAATAGCTTCCTGATGAAATCTCGTATGACAGGAAGAGAGGAATGGAGGATATGGGTGCGCCAAGCCAACTGGTGAGGAAAGCGTCCGGTTCATGACTGAACAGTCTGAGCCCCTCCAGGCGGCCTCCTGTGAGGCGCAGCCCCGAAGAATGGCGGGCGATCCTGTGCGATTTCGAGGCAAGCGGCGAAGCCGCCAAATCATACTGAGCAGCCCGGGAACTGCCGCGCAAGACGTTGTCAAAATGGCGCGGTCAATTGAACAACACCGCTTCGGTACCGGCCTTCGTCTTAGTCCACCCGCCGGAACTGTCCCCGACAGGTTGGGGCCTTGAGCTGGTTGCCCCAGGCAAACTGGTGGAGTGCCACTGAGACACTCCCAAAAACAACAACAACCGGTCATTTGTCAATTTCCTGCTCAAAGGGAGCACACACCTCATGAATTTATCCAAAACTGTTATGACTTCACCTATCAGCATCCGACGGAACGGTTGCACCCGGGCCGAAGCGACCGATTTCGGGGTAAATGTTTGCGGGTGCTTAAGCTGACGCGGAATACGTCAATTGAGATGGCGCACTCACCTTGTTAATTTTTGGCCGTTGAGGGCTGATAAGAATGATGCCCGAAAGTTGCCGAAAGGCATTGACGGCACCCTGCATGTGGTTGATGTCGTGGCATTCATGCAGTCCTGTCTCCGAACCAATCTCGAATTCAGGAAAATTCTGAGGCAGCGGCATTTGAATGCCTGTGAAAAAGGGCTTAAACGCCGTTCTTCCTGCCGGACGGGCAGATCATTGCACCTCCGGGTCCGCAACTCGAAAATTTGGAGACCACAATGCGCGTATATTACGATCGCGATTGCGACATCAACCTGATCAAGGACAAGAAGATTGCAATTCTCGGCTATGGATCGCAAGGTCATGCCCATGCCCTGAACCTGAGGGATTCCGGAGCGCGAAACATCGCCGTTGCATTGCGCGACGGGTCGCCCTCTGCTGCCAAGGCGGAAGCATCGGGTCTCAGCGTCAAGGGGGTCGCCGAGGCGGCGGCCTGGTGCGATCTGATCATGTTTACCATGCCGGACGAACTGCAGGCCGAAACCTATCGCCGGCATGTGCATGACAATCTGCGCGAAGGAGCGGCAATGGCGTTCGCCCACGGTCTCAACATTCATTTCAAGCTGATTGATCCGAAACCCGGTGTTGACGTGGTCATGATCGCGCCGAAGGGGCCCGGCCATACCGTACGCGGTGAATTTGTCGGCGGAGGCGGCGTTCCGTGCCTCGTTGCGGTCGAGCACGACGCGACCGGAAGGGCGCTTGAAACCGCCTTATCCTACTGTTCAGCAATCGGTGGCGGCAGATCCGGGATCATTGAGACCGATTTCAAGGAGGAGTGCGAAACTGATCTGTTCGGCGAGCAGGCGGTATTGTGCGGCGGGTTGGTGGAGTTGATTCGCTGCGGCTACGAAACTCTCGTCGAAGCCGGATATGCGCCCGAAATGGCGTATTTCGAATGTCTTCACGAAGTTAAGCTCATCGTTGACCTCATCTATGAGGGCGGAATTGCCAACATGAACTATTCAATCTCCAACACCGCCGAATACGGCGAATATGTTTCCGGACCGAGAATATTGCCTCATGGCGAAACCAAGGAAAAAATGCGCGGCATCCTCCGAGATATCCAGACCGGTAAGTTCACTTCGCTATGGATGCAGGAGTGTGGCGCCGGTCAAGCCTCCTTCAAGGCAATGAGACAGTTGAACGACAGCCACGGAATCGAAGAAGTCGGAAGGAAATTGCGTGAGATGATGCCGTGGATTTCCGAAGGCAAGTTGGTCGACAAGGAAAAAAATTAATCAGGCGAAGTCCCGGCGATCCGGTTTTGGGGAGATTTTGCCTGGTCCATCAGTGCGGCAAACCGATTGAACAGGTGATGACTGTCCTGCGGTCCAGGACTGGCCTCAGGGTGGAACTGAACGGAGAAGATGGGTTGGCCGGTCTGGCGAATTCCACAGTTCGAGCCATCGAATAGAGAACGGTGGGTTTCGACTGTACCTTCCGGCAATGATGCGGCATCGACCATGAATCCGTGATTCATCGAAGTGATCTCAACCCTGCCGGTTTCAAGATCCTTGACCGGATGATTTGCGCCGTGGTGGCCATGGTTCATCTTGATCGTCTGCGCACCGAGCGCAAGTGCAAGCAACTGATGGCCGAGGCAAATTCCAAACATCGGGGCGCTGGTGCTCTTCATCAGTTCCCTAATGACCGGCACCGCATGATGAGCGGTTGCCGCAGGGTCACCGGGGCCGTTCGAGAGGAACAATCCATCAGGCCGCCAAGCCAAAATTTCCTTCGCACTTGAGTCGGCGGGGAAAACCTTGGGATTGCATCCAACCGAAGCGAGGCAACGCAGGATATTCCGCTTTACCCCGTAATCAATCACCGCGACACGAAACTTGGATCTTGATTGCCGTGAATAACCAGACGGCCACTTCCATCTGGCGCCCTTCCATCCGAAACTGTCTTTGCAGGTTACATCGCTTGCAAGGTCCAGGCCCTTCAATCCTCCGAATTCTTTGGCGCGTTGTGTCAACCGCTCAATGTCGGCCGGTTCAAAACGGCCTGTTCTGCGATGTTCAATCGCGGCATGCAGGGCACCACATTTCCTGATTGCTCTGGTGAGCGCACGCGAATCGACGCATCCCACGCCAACAAGCGAGTTTTGCTCCATCCAATCGGCCAGATCGGATTGGGCGCGCCAGTTCGAACGCTCCGAGGGGTACCACCTGGATATCATTCCAAGGGCCGCCGGATCGGTTGATTCGTTGTCTTCAGGTGTTGCTCCAACGATTCCAATGTGTGGAAAGGTAAAAAGGACGATTTGGCCGGCATATGAGGGATCGGTCATGATTTCCTGATACCCGGTCATCGCAGTGTTGAAGCATATTTCACCTGCCGTAACCGTCTCCGCACCGAAACCGTATCCGCGGAAGACGGTTCCATCCGCCAAAACTATGCAGGCGGTTTTGTCCTGTTGATCAATTGGCAAGAGTTTGTTCACTGCAGTGTCTCCATCACCGAGAGCTCGCATCCCACAAATTGTTTCCGACAACAACGGGAAATACCCTTACCCGATGGTGGCTTGATTGCCCGGTGCCAACAGTTGTCGCCGCACAGTCGGCAACAGAATTTTCCGGCCCGCCACCGCAGTCCGAGAAAGCACCGCGGGGTATCCAGCCGAAGATTGGCCGCAACCGGATGTCGCGGCGCAGCTCAATTATATTGAACATGATCATAAAATTGGGCGGCCGTTGTGCTTTTGTCGGTCAGCTCATTGGACGTCAAGTGGATTGCCGCGCCGAGAGTGTCCTCCGGTTCATTCAGATGGCCCTGCGCCAGGGATGCGGCAGACCAACCGCCCGATCAAGATTTCATTCCAATACGACATCAAGGTGATACCGTCGGCGGCGATTTGTGCTGGTTGCTGCATAACCTCCTCTTCTCGCCATTGGGTCAACTCACCCAAACGGACACCCCAAATCCGCTGCAATCAGTCTGCTTGGTGCCACAATGCGAGATTTGCACCCGTTTTTGATCGGATTGTTTGCCTTGTGCCACCATTTTGGATAGAGATGTGGTTCGCGGAGCAGGCATTTTCAGGACTATTGATGCGTGAGCTGATACGTCGAAAGCTTGCGGAGGCGGAGCAGAGCGGCAACGAAATTCGCCTTGGCATGTTGCGTCTCGTCAATTTGGCAATCCAGGACAGGGACAAAGTTGCCCGGCAGTCCGGTAAGGCGGAATTGGTTTCCAATGAGATTGTCCGCAATCTGCTCATTACGATGATCAAGCAGCGCAAGAAGAGTTCGATTGGCTTTGAACAGCACGGCCAACTTGATTTGGCTGAGCGGGAAAGGATTGAAATATCGGTCTTGGAGGAATTGCTTCCGCGAAAGCTGGCGGCAAACGAAGTCGAGCAGGTGATAGCCAAGACAGTGCGGGACATGAGGGCCTGTGGAATTCGGGACAAGGGCAAAGTCATGCAGGCGCTGAAGGCGAAGTATCCCGGTAGAATGGATTTTCGTGAGGTAAATGAATTAGTCATCCGCAAGTTGACTGAGCAGCCTTCATCCAGCACCGGTTGCTGACGGTTTGATCCCTGCAATCGCGCTGCGGCGAATCAAAGCAGGAAATTGGCTGAAGGCACTTTCGCGGCACCCTCAAATTCCGTTGATGTCCAGATCGCGACTTGTCCTTTGGCGAGCAACCACCAGTCTGGTGCGGCTCGTATGCCTGATCCACCAATCACATTGTGGCGGCAGGGGGCGAATCCAGCGCGTTTGAGCGTTCCGGTTGCCGCCGTCGGTCATGGAGGGCTACTGCTCCATGACAAACGGCACTGAGTCAATGGTGGCTGCCGCGTTCCCAAACCTCTGGTGTCGGAAGTGTTTCGTAGGTGTGGGCCGGCGGTGGATTTGGATGAATCCACTCCAACGTATCCGCATGTTCGCCCCAGTATGCAGGCTCCTCAATGCGCTTTCCGGCCAGCAGGGTGTAAAACACCACACCTATGAAAAACACGAAGGACGCAAAGGAAAGAAAGGCACCATAGGTGGAAATCTCATTCCAAAGCGCGTAGGCCTCCGGATAGTCGATATAGCGCCGAGGCATGCCTTGCCTGCCCAGAAAATGCTGTGGAAAGAATGTCAGGTTTGACCCGATGAACATTGTCCAAAAATGGAGTTTCCCGGCCCATTCAGGATACTGGCGGCCCGACATTTTTCCGATCCAGTAGTAGATGCCGGCAAAGATGCAGAATACTGCACCCAACGACATCACATAGTGGAAGTGAGCCACAACATAGTAGGTGTCGTGGTAGGCTCGATCCACCCCGGCTTGGCTGAGTACAATTCCGGTGACACCGCCGAGAGTGAAAAGGAACAGGAAGCCGAAAGCCCACAGCATCGGTGTCTTGAATTGCACCGATCCTCCCCACATCGTTGCGATCCATGAGAAGATCTTAATTCCTGTCGGCACAGCAATCACCATCGTTGCCAGCATGAAATAGGATTGCTGCGTCAGACTCATGCCAACCGTGTACATGTGGTGCGCCCAAACGACAAAACCGAGCGCCCCAATTCCCACCATGGCGTAAACCATTGGAAGATAGCCGAAAATTGGCTTGCGCGAGAACGTGGAAATGACGTGGGAGATGATCCCGAAACCCGGAACAATGATTATGTAAACCTCCGGGTGGCCAAAGAACCAGAGCAGGTGCTGATAGAGAATTGGGTCGCCGCCACCGGCCGGATCAAAAAATGTCGTGCCAAAATTACGGTCCGTCAGCAGCATCGTGATCGCTCCGGCAAGAACCGGCAGCGACAACAGGATGAGCCAACCCGTAACGAATATCGACCACGCAAACAGTGGAACCTTGTGCAGCGTCATTCCCGGCGCCCTCATGTTCAGGAATGTCGTTATCATGTTGACCGCACCTAGAATCGACGAGGCTCCGGAAACGTGAACGGCAAAGATGGCCAGATCCATTGACATCCCCGCTTCCCTCGTCGACAGGGGGGCGTAGAGCACCCAGCCGACACCGGAACCAGCCTGACCGTTTCCACCTGGAGCGAGAATCGAGGCAATTGCCAAGCAGGAACCGGCTACGAACATCCAATAGCTCAGATTGTTGAGGCGGGGGAACGCCATGTCCGGCGCTCCGATCATCAACGGCATGAAGTAGTTTCCGAATCCGCCGAACAGGGCAGGAATGACGACAAAGAACATCATCAGAATTCCATGGCCCGTGATCAGAACGTTCCAGAGATGTCCATTGGGCGTGCAGTCCTCCGCCGCTGCAGCAAGCAGGCTGAAACCCTCAAGGCACATGTGCTGTACGCCTGGTTCCATGAGTTCCATCCGCATGAACACGGTGAACAGGACGGAAACGAACCCGACCGCAGCGGCTGTAACGATGTACAGAATTCCTATGTCCTTGTGGTTCGTGGACATGAACCACCTGGTAAAGAACCCCGGTTGGCCGTGGTGTTCGTCGATGTGAGCCGTAGCATCAGCCATGCTGAATCCTTTCGGATGATGTTTGCCCCGAACAGGCAACCTTAAGGGCACCTTCAATTCAGGTGCACAACTAGTTCAATATTTGCCGGTTCTCAACCGCCACGCGAAAAATCATTTGCAGCGAATTGACGGTTTGCTCAATCAATCCCCTTGGCTACTGAATCGGGGCCAAACGCCAGGTTGAATTTCTTTTTGAGCATTCGATCCAATTCTCCCATCGTAGCCGGCTTGCCCAACTTGGTCATGCTCGTAACGCCGTGTTCCCTAATTCCACAAGGAACAATCGAGGCGTAGTGCCTCAAGTCGGGATCAACGTTTATCGAAACACCGTGCAGGCTGACCCAACGGCGCAACCTGATTCCAATGGCGGCGATCTTGTCTTCGCGATCATCCGGCCGTTGCACCCAGATTCCAACCCGATTATCCCGAGTTTCCCCCTCGATTCCGAACTCGGACAGGGTCAAGATGATCCACTTCTCGATTGAGCGAACAAAGTTGCGCACATCTCGCCTGCGATCGTTCAGATTCAGCATCAGATAAGCGATCCTCTGGCCCGGTCCGTGATAGGTAACCTGTCCGCCCCGGCCAACCCTGTGCACAGGCAACGTTGTTGGCTGAACTATGTGATCTTCAATCCCGCTGGTTCCCAAAGTGAATAGGTGGGGGTGTTCCAGCAACCACACCGCTTCGTTCTCAACCCCATTTGCAATCGCTGTGCTGCGCCTTTCCATTTCTGCAATGGCATGGGGCAATTCAACGGGCTCCTCGGAAATTATCCAGTCAACCATGTTTGTCTCCGGTCGAATCGGCACCGGCACGACCTAACAAATTGAGGCCCGCGCTCCCGGAAATAGGTTCGACTCCCCGGCACCGGTGCGGATGCTACAGCAAAATTCAAGTAAATCCGACCCAAAGCGAAGGCTGCATCAACTAGCGTGCCGGTGTGCCCTAAAACCTCCGACGGAACTGTCGTGGCTGAACCCGGTCTGATGTCATGCCGCGGACGGGTTTGCTGCCCCTTCACAAATAGAATTACCATCTGTATAGACCCGGACTGCATTTCGGCGGTCGTGGCGGAATTGGTAGACGCGCAGCGTTGAGGTCGCTGTGGGATAATACCCGTGGAAGTTCGAGTCTTCTCGACCGCACCAGAAACCGGTTGGTGGAGCATTTGCCCAGAAATAACAACAATTTGTTCAAGTTCGGAACGCCCGCATCTCTGCTGCAGGCAATTCCTCCGACCCATGCAGATTCCACAGCTTTCGCGCAGAGATCAGGCTCAAGGTGCCGACTGCGAGGGATCGCGGGGCATTGTCGTGTTGCATTGCTTGTTTGCGCAAGTCAGATTGGCGCCGACGCCGCTTGCAGCTGTTTGTTGAAATGAGCGCAGGTGGTGGAGGACAAATGCCAATTGACGCAAACACTGGCTTCGTAAGGTTTGAAGGGGTCCAGAAGACCTATGACGGCAAAGTTCTCGTCGTAAAGGATCTGAACCTCTCGATTGGCAAGGGCGAATTCCTGACAATGCTGGGACCGTCCGGGTCCGGCAAAACCACATGTCTTCTTATGCTTGCCGGATTTGAAACCGCAACCCACGGTGAGATTCTGGTTGACGGAAAACCGATTAACAACATTCCACCCCATAAGCGCGGCATAGGCATGGTTTTCCAGAACTACGCCCTTTTTCCGCACATGACCGTCGCCGAAAACTTGGCATTTCCGCTTGATGTCCGGTCGGTCGGGCGGGATGAGAGGGACGCCAAGGTTAAACGGGCACTGGACATGGTTCAGATGGGAGGCTTCGAAAGCCGGCGGCCCTTGCAACTCTCAGGCGGCCAGCAGCAGCGAATTGCGCTCGCAAGAGCTCTTGTCTTCGAGCCGGATCTTGTTCTGATGGACGAACCGCTGGGTGCGCTGGACAAACAACTGCGCGAGCACATGCAATTCGAGATCAAGCACTTACATGAACGATTGGGCGTTACCGTGGTTTATGTAACTCATGACCAAACCGAAGCGCTTACAATGTCCGACAGGGTAGCGGTTTTCGATGATGGCCGAATTCAACAATTGGCCGCCCCCGACCATCTCTACGAAATGCCGGAAAACAGTTTTGTCGCACAATTCATAGGTGAAAACAATACGTTGATGGGAATTGTTGAAGAATTGAGCGAGGATGTCGCATCGGTTCGACTGGACGGTGGAGAAATTGTCTCCGCAGTGCCGGTCAATGTTGGTGCGGTCGGTGAGCGAACAAGAGTCTCGGTAAGGCCGGAGCGGGTGGAACTGGACGAAAGGAAACTTCCTTCCGGTGCACACACCATTGCCGCGGAGGTGCAGGAGTTCATTTATATGGGTGACATCTTCAGAACCCGCTTGAAGGTTGCCGGCAACGAGGACTTTATTGTGAAATCCAGAAATGCATCGAACCAAACCAGGCTTTCTCCAGGCGAGAAAATCAAGATTGGGTGGTTGCCGGAGGATTGCCGAGCACTCGATGCCTGAAACATGGCATTCGAACCTGAGGTGGATATCGGGTTGAATTCCGGTAGGTTTTCTGCGAAATGGACGCCAACGCACCGGATTGTGCGCGACTGCGTGAACCTCCGGCCAACTTGTACTTTCAACACAGGGAAGAAAATGAAAATAGATAGACTCGTTATCTCGTCACTCGGCGCCTTGGCGGTTTCCGCCGGATCGGCCGCCGCAATTGACCTGACAGTTGTGTCATGGGGAGGAGCGTATTCACAATCGCAGATCAATGCTTATCACAACCCGTTCATGGAGTTGAATTCGGACGTGAACATCATTCATGATGAAAGCGCTGCCGAAGCCGTTGCCAAGCTCAGGGCCATGAATGAGGCCGGGAACATCACCTGGGACCTTGTTGATGTGGTCGCATCCGATGCCATTCGCCTTTGCGATGAGGGTTTGGCCATGGAGATTGATTTTGACACGATGATCGCTCCTGCTCCCGACGGAACATCTGCCAGGGACGATTTCGGCGAACTTATCGTAACGGATTGCTTCATTCCGCAGATCGTCTATTCGACCACTTTCGGTTATCGAACAGATGTTGCCGAGTGGGGAGGTCGGGAGCCATCCACCGTATGTGACGTATTTGATCTGGAGAACTTTCCGGGAATGCGATCCCTTGAAAAGCGGCCGATCAACAATGTTGAATGGGCACTCCATTGCGATGGTGTTCCTTTGGGCGAAATCTATGACGCTCTTGGCGCCGAAGGCGGACTTGAGCGCGCCCTTGCGAAACTGGACACAATCCGGGATCATGTCATCTGGTGGTCTGCTGGCGCTGACACGCCGCAACTGCTTGCGGATGGCGAAGTTGTGATGGGTTCAACCTACAATGGCCGCCTCTTCTCACTGATTGAGGAAAAGGGTGCACCGGTAAAGATGCTTTGGGATGCGCAAGCTTTCGACCTTGATGGTTGGATCATTCCGGAAGGATTGCCTGCGGACCGTCTGGAGGCCACGCTTGCACTGCTGCGTTTTGCCACAGACACACAGAGGTTGGCTGATCAATCCAAGTATATCTCCTACGGTCCGGCTCGAAAGTCGTCGGCGCCATTGGTTGGCATGCATATCGAGCTTGGAATTGATATGGCTCCGCACATGCCGACTGACCCGGCCAATGCCGAAAATACCCTCATCTATGACTACAGGTGGTGGTCGGATTACAGGGACGACATTGACGCCAAATTTCAAGCTTGGCTGGCAAAGTAAATCGTTCCAATAGGATATTCTTGCAGGGGCCGAAATCCGGCCCCTGCGCTCGCTTAACGGGATCTGGGCTCAATGGCCGCGTTCTTTGTGGGATAAGCGAAATTCAGTTCAGATGCGCAAACGGCGCGAAGGTGCAAACGGAGTTTCCGTGGTGACCGACACAGCGAACAGGTTAAGGTCGCAAGCGGAGGATTCTGTCAATCTGCGCAGGAAACTGAACCGTTCTTTGAGGATGCAGAAGGTTAGGGCGTTGCTTCTTATCGCACCGCTGCTGATCTTCATACTGATTTCATTCTTGTTTCCGATTGCCGACATGCTGTTCAGGTCGGTGGAAAACAAAATCGTGTCCCAAGTTCTGCCGCGCACGGTTGCCAGTCTTCAGTCATGGGATCCCGCCAACAGCGATTTGCCCAACGAAGCGACGTTCCGATCGATCTATGCCGATTTGGCCATTGCGGTTGAACAGAGGCGCAACACGCGTGTTGGCACCCGATTGAACTACGAAAGCCCAGGGATTGCCTCCCTTTTTCGCAAGGTAAAACGGGGAATGACGAAGATTGATGTTTCTTCATTCATCAATTTCTTCAATGATTTGGACTCAAATTTTCGGGATTCGGAATGGTTGGCAAGAGAATTTTCCGAACCAGAATTGGCTAAGCTGCTGCCGTTCAGTGCTTCAGCGCTCGAATATTGGCGGGTTGAAAACCCGGAAGGCGGGCAACCTGACAGTTACCTTTATGTATCGCTTGCGGTGGAACTGATATCTGCGTCCAAGGCCGAACTTGGGGAACTCGAACGCCCCATTGCCGATTTCCTTGTCAAAGCGCAGGAGCAGTTGCCGCGACTGGATCATGTCAACCTCAGGGATGCATTTTTGGAAATTGACCGGAAGTGGGGTGAACCAACCGTTTGGCGCACCATCAAGATGTACTCGTCAACCTTGACCACCGGTTATCTCCTGAATTCGATTGACATGAAAAAGGGATTGGATGGTCCGGAATTCAGGGATGACTCAGAGCGTCTCTACATCAAGATCTTCATCCGAACGCTGGTGATGTCATTGACGATTACGCTCTGCAGCCTGCTGCTTGGCTATCCTGTTGCTTATTTTCTTGCACACCAGCCTTTGCGGCGTGCCAACCTCTATCTGATATTGGTGCTTCTCCCGTTCTGGACATCTCTCTTGGTCAGAACCTCGGCGTGGAAGGTGCTGCTTCAGCAGGAAGGCGTCATCAATGATTTCATGGTAGTCCTTCGCATCATTGATGATTCCGGCCGATTGATAATGATCAACAACCAGTTCGGAACCATAGTGGCAATGACGCACATCCTTTTGCCCTTCATGATCCTGCCGCTCTTCTCGGTCATGAAGACAATTCCTGAATCCTATGTACGGGCGGCAAAGTCACTTGGGGCAAGTTCTTGGACTGCATTTCGGCGCATCTACTTTCCGCAGACCATGGCAGGGATCGGTGCAGGTTCTGTCTTGGTGTTTATTTTGGCCATCGGCTACTACATCACTCCGGAGTTGGTCGGTGGAACAAAGGGCACGTTCATCTCCAATAGGATAGCCTACCATATATCCAGTTCACTCAACTGGGGACTTGCCGCAGCACTTGCCTCACTGCTTTTTGGTGCGGTTCTGGTTCTCTACTGGGTCTATGACCGCATTGTTGGCATCGACAATGTTAAGTTGGGCTGATCCGATGGAACGCTTCCCTCCATATGCGACATCATGGGACAAGTGCTGGCACTATCTGTTTCGGATCATATGCGCTGTCGTCTTCACGTTCCTGATATTTCCAATCCTTGTCATTCTTCCCTTGAGTTTCAATGCTGGCGACTACTTTACGTTCTCTCCCGAAATGCTTCGCCTCGATCCTGCGGGTTACTCGGTTCGCCATTACGAGGATTTCTTCTTTAATCCCGACTGGCAGGTGGCACTCTACAATTCGTTCAGGATCGCGCCTGTGGCCACCCTCCTTGCCGTATCTTTCGGAACGCTTGCGGCAATTGGGCTGAGTCAAAGCCATGTTCCTTTCAGACGGGTCATAATGGCAATCATGATATCGCCGATGATCGTGCCGCTGATCATTTCGGCGGCCGGGATGTATTTCTTCTATTCCCGCGTTGGTCTGCAGGGCACCTATCTTGGGGTCGTTTTGGCTCACGCGGCTCTCGGCATTCCGTTCGTGATCATTACGGTTACGGCAACTCTCTCCGGATTTGACCGAAGTCTGACCCGCGCCTCGGCGAACCTTGGGGCCGGGCCGGTTCGGACCTTCTTCAAGGTCCAAATGCCACTGATATTGCCAGGTGTCGTTTCCGGTGCACTTTTTGCCTTCATCACTTCGTTCGATGAGGTTGTCGTTGTTCTGTTTGTGGGTTCTGCGGGCCTAAAGACGTTGCCTTGGGAAATGTTCAATGGGTTGAGGGAACAAATAAGCCCAACGATCCTGGCAGTGGCAACAATCCTTGTTTCGATCTCAATCCTCCTGCTTATGACCGTTGAACTGCTTCGTCGCAGGTCAGAACGGCTGCGCGGAGTTTCGCCGGCTTGAATTCCTGATTCTGACCCGGCGATGCCGGGGCACGTTTTTCAGTCGACGATCAGAAGCCAGGCCGACACGGTTAGGATCGACATTGCCGTTCCTACCAATACGGAACTGGCGGCAACCCGCATGGCGCGTTCATACATGCTGGCAAAGATATAGGCGTTTATTCCCGGCGCCATTGCCGCTGTGATAACGGAACTTCGGACAAGTGCCTGATCCAGATCAAATGCCCCCTTGGCAAGAAGCCAAGTTACCGACGGGTGCACCAGCAAGGCCAGAACGCAGATCATTGCGATCACCTTGAGGTCACCTTCAGGCCGGTAGCGGACAAGGATTCCGCCCAGTCCGAACAGGGCTGCCGGCAGAGCCGTCAATTTGACTGCATCAAATGCGTCTCCGACCAAAACCGGCAGTTGAATGTCAAGAATGTTGAAGATGAAACCGGCGGCAATCCCCAGCATGATGGCATTGTGAAACATGCCATTGATAACCGCGCCGACGGTTTGCCACGCAAATGTATGGCCATTCCTCGCGATTTCCATGGCCGTAATCCCGATCAGGTAGCAAAATGGTGCGTGGAACGCCACGACAAGAAAGGTGCTGTCGAGCGATGCGGCGCCGTAGGCCCTATCAACAATTGCAAGTCCAATGAGCACGGTATTGCCGAAGAGGGCGGTGAACCCGATGGCGATCGAATCCTCAATCGAACGCTTGAAAACGTACCGTGCTCCGGTCATGCCAAGGACGAAGGCGAATATTGAACCGACGTAAAAGGAAAGTATGAACAGGGGGTCAAAATTTGCTTGGAAATCGAGTTGTGAGATTGCCCTGAACAGAAGGCAGGGAATGGCAATTCGCTGAGCAAACCGCATCAGGCCATGAATGTTCTCGTCGGTCAGCACCCGTAACCAAACGGCAAAATAGCCCGCACCGATAAGAAGGAATACCGGCACGGTAACCTGGATTAATACCTGCAATGCTACAGCTCGTACGTGATTGTAAGACCGTCGTATCCCGGCTCCACATTGTCGGGCGTTTCGACGTTCAGCATTTCATAGTCGAGGTCAATGTGCATGTTGGTTAGCACAGCCCTTTTTGGCCCTGCGCGACGGATCCACTCAAGCGATCTGGAGAGATGGGTGTGCGTCGGATGCGGTGTCCGTCTCAGCGCATCAAGTATCCAGCAGTCAAGGTTGGTCAAGCGCTTCCAAGAGTCGTTTGGAATTGCTGAAACATCAGGTACATAGGCAAGATTGCCAATCCTTAGTCCGTTGCAGGTGATGGACCCGTGTTCGACAGGAATGGGCTCAAGCGTAATGTTGCCCGCAGCGCCGGAAACCACGATGTTATCTTCCAATGGGCGCAGTTCAAGGATTGGAGGATAGGAACTGCCTTCCGGTTGCAAAAACGCATAGCCAAACCGAGCAAGCAATTGTTCCCTGGTGGGTTCGTCGGCCCACGCCGGCACCCTTTTTTCGCGGTTAAGGTACACGGCACGCAGGTCGTCAAGGCCGTTGACATGATCTGCATGAGCATGGGTATAGACGACACCGTCCACCCAACCGACCTCCGCATCCAGAAGTTGCTGGCGCAGGTCCGGCGAGGAATCAACAAGGACTCGCGTTTGTTTTGCGCCATCGACCAGCTGGATCAGGAGAGAGCATCGGGTCCTCCGATTGCGTCTGTCCCGCGGGTTGCATTGGCCCCAAATGCCGCCGATACGGGGAACGCCGCCTGAAGAGCCGCAGCCGAGGATCCTGAAGCTCAGCTTGGGCATGTTAACCCGCCGGCGCCGGAAGCCGGCCCTTGGCAAACAACCTGTTGAAGTTTCTCGTGGTTACCGCTGCAAACTCCCCTTCGCCAAGTCCACAGAGCTTTGCACCCTCGGATGCCACTCTTGCGACCATGGCCGGTTCATTTCTTTTTCCCCTCCAAGGAGCGGGTGCCAGGTAAGGTGAATCGGTCTCAACCAGGATCCGGTCCACAGGAACGGACCGGAAAATGGAGCGCAGCTGTTCAGCGTTCCTGAATGTAACGATACCGGACATTGAGATGTAGAAACCAAGATCAAGGGCCAATTCGGCAAGCCGACTGCCGGACGAAAAACAGTGCATGACGCAGGAGAAAGGTCCATTGCGATGTTCGGATGCAAGGATGTCGCCCATGTCAGCATCTGCATTCCTCGAGTGAATGATCAACGGCAGGCCAGTCAGGCGAGACGCTTCGATGTGAACAAGCAGGCTGGATTTCTGTGCATCCTTGGTTTCTGAGGTGTAGTGGTAATCCAAACCGGTTTCACCGATAGCCACCATCTTCGGATGTTCGGCAAATTTGATAAGTTGTTCGGCGGTCACGGATGGTTCCGAGGCAGCGTAATGGGGATGCACTCCGACGGCAAAGCATACGGGATCGAACCTTTCAGCAATCGTTTGGGAATTGTTGATATTGGTTGGCTTCGTGCAGATCGTAACCATCCGTTTGACATTGGCCTCATCGGCGCGTTGCACGACATCCTCAATGTCCGGGCCAAATTGCGGAAAATCAAGGTGGCAATGGCTGTCAACTATCTGGATCATTGTGTGGTTCGACTACGCAGCAGATGCCCGGATGGCGGAATCTTCAAATTCAAGGCACATATCAATGATTGACGATGCCGGATTGATGTTGGTCAACAAGGAATCGGCTGCGGAAGCAATGAATCTTTCATGAAGTTCCGCCCAGATCTTTGCAGCTTGAGGTTTCAACGTCAGCTTATTGAACATCAGTGTTTCCTGTTCACTGAACTTGACCGGTTGGATTCCGTTGGTTGCCGCTGCACGCGCAAGCCGTGCAACGCATAGCGACATCAGTTTGAGGCCAATTTCAAAATCGTTCGCTGATTGCATTCCTTCAAATCCTTCGGCGAGGCTCAACATCTTGCCGCGGTCCATTCCGGGTGCCCCGGACAGGACCTCAATGATGCGGGAATGAAGTTCCAGTCCACCTTCACTGATCAGTTCGGCCGCAGTGCCGACCGACCCTTCAGACAGGCTGACCAATGGATGGATATCCTTGGGCAACTCCAAATTCAATTGCCTGAGCGCATTGGACATGTTCCGATCGGAAAGCGGCTTGCAGAATAGCCTGCGGCACCGGCTGCGAATGGTGGGCAACAACCTTTCGGGCGAGTGGCTCACAAGAAGCAGATAGGCGTTGTCCGGCGGCTCCTCCAGCAACTTCAACATGGCATTCGCCGAATGTCTGTTCATTTCATCGGGTGAATCAATGACTGCGACAAGCGGCAATCCTTCTGCAGAAGTTAGGCTGAAAAAGGATTGAAGTTCCCTGATATCATCAATGGGTATGACCTTCCGCATTCGCCCGGAAATTGGGCTTGGACTTCTTGCGATTCCGAATGCTGTTGGCTCCGTTGCGGCTTCAATGCGCTTGGCGACGGGGTGATCTTCCGGAACATCCAAGGACACGACGGATTTTCGATCACATGCAGGACTCTCCTTGGAATCCATCGCTGTGCACAACAGGAACTTGACAATGCGCCACGCAAGGGTTGCTTTTCCGATCCCCTTTGGACCGGTAATCAGCCAAGCGTGGTGGAGACGGTCGGCTCGGTAGGCCTCCAAGAATTCGATTTGCGCATCATCTTGCCCAAAAACAGTTGAGGTCGAACGCGGCCCATAGGGTGGCAGATCTCCGTCCATTACGAAATCAGCGACCCGGTCATCCGGTAGAGCTCTTCAGCAAGATGTTCCGGTGGCATTGTTCCATCTACTATCCGGCAACGATTCGGGAATTCGTCGGCCAATCGGCGAAACCCGTCGCGCAGTGCCGAAATTTCCTTGCCAAACTGCTCGAAACGGCGATCAGATCCGCTGCGGGTGCGAATTCGCTTGACGGCCACCTCAACAGGAAGGTCAACAATGAAGGTCATGTCCGGTTCCAACCCAATCACAGCTTGGTGCAATCGATCAATGAGTCGTCTCAATTGGGGTCGCCCCAACCCTTGGTAAATTCGGGTTGAATCGACAAATCGATCGCAAATCACAAGTTTGCCTTCCGCAAGGGCAGGACCGATCAAACTGTCAAGATGATTTCGACGATCAGCAGTGAAAAGGAGAATTTCGGTTTCGTTTGAATATGTTCCGGTCAATTCACCGGTTAGAAGATCTCGGATGGGTCCTCCACCCGAACCGCCACCTGGCTCACGGGTAACAACGAGCGGAATTCCCTCCGCTTTGAGCCTTTCTGCAAGGAGTTTGCTCTGGACCGTCTTGCCGGCACCGTCAATTCCCTCCAGCGTTACAAAATGGCCGGTTTTCGTCATCAATCGCCCAACGGGGACCAGGAAACCAGCCTGGAAACCATGGTTGCCGCCGCAAGTGCAAACTTGCCGAAATAACCGGCCCTTTCCACGGTTTTACCGGCAACCAGCGGAAAGGTTGTCGTGTAGTCCAGCCCTGACAGTGTGACGATGAGTTCCCCCAACGGCTGTCCCTCGGCCACTGGTGCCTCCAGATGCGAGTCAAAAACTGCCCTTGCATCGATTTCAACGTCAGATACCGAGCCGGGGACCAAAACATAGGCATCATGAGGAACCACCGCTGCCAGTCTGCTTTCCGCCCCCATCCAAATCGGTGCTTCGACAACGGTCTCCCCAGCGGTGAACAAGGATCTTTCCGAAAACTGTATGAAATACCAGTTGACTATCTGGTTGGCCTCTTCGGTGCGTTGAATGCGGTTTTTCAGACCGGCCAAAACAAAAACCACACGCCGTTTTCCGTTGGTGGCCGATCCCACAAGCCCATAGCCGGCTTCCTGCGTATAACCCGTCTTCAACCCGTCGGCGCCGCGATCCAACTTAAGTAACGGATTCCGATTGTATCTGTTTTCCGGGACCCGCTGGTCAAACAGAAATTCTTTCTCGGCAAAGTAGCCGTAATACTCCGGAAACTCACGAATGAGTCTTGAAGCCAGCAGGGCAAGATCCCTGGAACTCATCTTGTGATCGGGGTGGGGCCATCCGTTGGAGTTGGTGAACGTGGAGTTCGTCATCCCCAATTCTGTTGCCCTCCTGTTCATGAGTTGGGCAAATCCTTCTTCGGTTCCATCGGGCGAAAGTGCTTCGGCCAGAACCGCACTTGCGTCATTGCCGGACAAAACGATGACACCGCGCAGAAGATCCTCGACACTGACAAGTTCGCCGCGGTTGAGGAACATGGAGGAACCGCCATAGGACGCCGCGTGCTGCGAGACCGGCAATTTGACATCCAAATCCAAGCGATTCTGCTTTAGTGCCTCAAATGCCATGTTCAATGTCATGAGTTTGGACAAGGAAGCCGGTGGCAATGGTTCGTCGGCGTTCTTTTCCGCCAAGATGGCCCCGGAGTCATGATCAATGATGATCATTGACCGTCCGTCGGTCTGGAACGCCATAGCGGGAAGGACGAAAACCAGAATCGCCGACATGGCCGCAAGGATGGAGCCTGCAAATCCTCTCATCGTATAACTGCTCTTTGCCTCTTTGGGTTTACAGAATTCGAAGGTGGGGGGAAAAGTCAAGAAAATCGTACGTGATCCAGTGCAATTTCGAATTGAGCGGAAGCACAATTGCCGCATTCCAACTCGCATTCGTCGGGATAAATTGCCCATGGTCAATAGGCAAATATTGCGCAACTTCTAAACCCAACCTGTTGGTTTGACTTGCTTCCGATGGCCCAACTGTCATTTCAGCCAGCGTCAATTCAGCTGGCCAAGGGCAATCCTCACCTTCCAACGATGAGTGCAGCCCGGTGCCAGAGTTCTGGTCATCGCTGTCTTATCTGTCATCTCCAAACTGTCGGAGAGACCAGTTGTCGGCTCAATGGCGATTTGGTGAACAGGTGAAGTTTCCGGCCAACCACCATAGTCGAGCCATAAACCCAAGGCTGGAGCATCTGAACCGGACCAACTGAATTCAATGGCGCTGCGTCCGTTCGAAACCATTGCGGAGACTTGATTGCCTGCACGAGCGTGAATTTTCAGCGCCAATCCTGAATCTGCCATCTTGACCTCGGAAAGATTGAGGCAGGGATCCGGAAGATCTGGCCAGCAAATGCTCTGCCGACGCAGCTTCCGACCATCAAACACACCGTCATACAGGTTCATATCGGACACACCGTTCAGTTGAATGCGGTCGGCGGCGCTCACAGCCAGCAGGCAATGTTGACTCCACAGATAGGAAAACTTCCTGCGGTCGAGATTTGTCACCAAATAGCTGACGTCCAAAATCTGGTCATGCAATTCAATTCGCCGACAGAAACGGAACCGGTCGGTCTCACGCCATGCTGTGATTGCGCAATCGTCAGCATGAGCATGCCATGGGCGTCCCCACAGCTCACCATGGTCACGAAGTCGGTTCGGCCAGCTCTCATGATGGCCTGCGGCGACAGTCGGAAAACACTCATCCCAACCGCGTGCCTCAAGCGCTCCGTATGGTGCATCGGCGCCCACCTCGCCGACAGGTTCGCCTTCCACCAGCCATTGCCTGCCGGCGGCGAGATCCAAGAGAGAAACCACTCTTGCACCGAATGAGGGCAGCACAGAGATTTGAACTCGATTGTTCTCAATGGTCAGGTGTGAAGAGGCTGGTGTTTGCATATGGGACAATCGTTCAATGCAAGTTAGTTGAGGTTAGATTTGCACAGCTAAAGGCAAACTGGAACCACATCTTCCATCTGCTTGGAGTCCGAATCATGCCCTGCCGCAAATTCCTGGCCGGTGCGATGTGAAGACTGGCATTCAGGTGCAGTCGAAAATAGGTTTGGCTTGAATCGGTGAACAGGTGCGCAAGAATGCAGACGACACTAAAACTCAATCCTGAAGACAATGTGGCCATCGCACTCCGCTCGCTTGAGATCGGAGAGGGTGGTGCGGTTAACCGGATTCCTCGCGGCCACAAGGTTGCGCTCTGCAACATTGGAAAGGGCGAGATTGTTCGTAAATATGCACAGCCGATCGGTTACGCATCGGAGGGAATCGGCGCAGGATCGCATGTCCATACACACAATCTGGGATTCGGGCAGGTGCAGCAATCCTATGAGTTTGCACAGGCGCGGGCAGGGCAGGTGATCGAGGGCACGGGAAGGACATTCCTGGGATACAGACGCAACGGCGGACGGGTCGGAACCAGAAATTACGTCGCTGTCATTTCGTCGGTGAACTGTTCGGCGACCGCGGCGAGGATGATGGCATCCCATTTCGATGATGATTGCATGGCAGAGTTTCCGAATGTCGACGGCGTGGCCGCGTTTGTCCATGGAACTGGTTGCGGCATGGCAGATGACGGGGAAGGGTTCGAGGCGCTGCAGCGGGTGATGTGGGGATACGCACGCCACCCGAACGTGTCGGGTGTGCTCATGGTTGGCCTGGGGTGCGAGATCAATCAGATCGAGTGGTTGGTCGAGGCTTACGGATTGAAGACCGGACCACTCTTTCAAACCATGAATATTCAGGAGCGCGCAGGCCTTTCCCGTACAGTTGATTTGGGCATCCGGAAGATCAAGGAAATGTTGCCTGCCGCCAACGAATGCAGACGGGTTGATTGCCCGGTTTCCGAACTTACGGTCGCGCTGCAGTGTGGGGGTTCGGACGCCTGGTCGGGCGTTACGGCGAATCCGGCACTCGGGAATGCGGTTGACCAGCTGGTTGCAATGGGTGGTACCGGCGTGCTTGCGGAAACTCCGGAAATCTATGGTGCGGAACATCTGCTGACCAGAAGGGCGCTTAACCGAGATGTGGGTGAGAGGTTGATTGATCTCATCCGGTGGTGGGAGGACTATGCCGCCCGCAATCGGGGATCAATCAATAACAATCCGTCGCCGGGGAACAAGCAGGGCGGGCTCTCGACCATCCTTGAAAAATCGCTTGGGGCCGTAGCCAAGGGTGGCACCACCACTCTAAACGAGGTTTGCAGGTATGGTGATCGTGTCAAAGGTCGAGGTTTGGTTTTCATGGACAGTCCCGGCTACGATCCAGTTTCGGTTACAGGCCAGATTGCCAGTGGCTGCAACTTGGTTGCCTTTACCACCGGGCGGGGTTCGGCTTTCGGGTCAAAGCCAGCACCGTGCATCAAGATTGCAACCAATTCAGACATGTACAAACGATTGCAAGCCGACATGGACATAAATGCAGGCCCGATCCTGGATGGGGGAGAAACTGTGGAGGAGATGGGAGGCAAAATATTTGAAAAACTCATTGCCGTGGCTTCCGGAGAACAATCCAAATCCGAAAGCCAAGGTCTTGGGGATTATGAATTCGTCCCGTGGCAGCTCGGTGCGGTAATGTAGAATTCATCGCGGAACAGATTGTGTGGGCTTCCTCAACCGCAGCCTGCCGCCATTGACCATGTTCAGGGTTGCTTTCCGGCCCGACGCAAATCGCTTCATCAATTCTGCCAAGAAATGAACCTTGTTGTATTCTGACCTCGGCACGAAAGAGCCCTGAAGGACGGTGCCGGGATAAACCTGTCTCATGAAATTGAGCTTCCTTTCACCTTTGGTAGTCCACAATTTCAACATTGGATGGACCTTGCTGACTGTTGGGCCAATCGAAACATATGCTCCATTGCTGATCCAGACTTCGACGGTTTGTTGGTGTAAGTGATTGTTTTGGATTGTGCCGATATCCGAAAAGGCACTACATTGGGGCACTTCAGCGATCCCATTTGGCATGATTGGATGACCTCAGCTGCGATTGCGACCGGATGGTGCCGTCAACTCAAAAGCTTCAGTCGTTCGTTTCAGCCCCATCACCGCATAGAGTTTCCGGACCAAATCACCGATTGCCGAGGGCAGCACATACCGACGCCCGGTGCTCCGGTCGCCAAGAATGCTGCATTGAACACGAACCAGCG
>JAGWAS010000017.1:0-13449 GCA_021296235.1 Paracoccaceae bacterium
TTGTTTGCGTCCAAAAACGCGTGGTTGCGGGAAATGGCTTCGGCATAGCTGGCGGCAAGTTGCAACGTGTCCGTACTCCCATAGGCGTATTGGTACTGAGGCCGTGCAAGGGCAGACTCAAGCAAGCCGACGTCCCGCAAACCATGCCAACCGCCACCTATCTCGATCACAGCCTCATGGATGAACTCAACCTGCTGGCGTGTCACCCATTTGGGTTTCGTCATCTATTTGCCAATTCAATGATGGTGCTGCGATGGCGCTCTAGGCCGCGCGTGATGCGCTCCTTGTCGGCATCGGAAATGCCATCGGTGATACCTGTCAAACGGCGGTACTCATCTGCTGACAAAAGAACGAGGCGGTCACGCTGATGGTTTGTGATGATCACAGGTTCGTTCATCGCGGCATCGCTGAAAGCGCCGATGTTGTTCTTGAATTCTGTTGCTGAAACGCGAGTCATCATGGCTCCCTTTCTCGTGTCACCATTATATGGCTAAAATGTCCAATTTGTCCATGAAAACGAATTCCCAACAGTTTGCCGATTGACCATCCGCCAACTGCACAAACAGTATTGCAACTGTCCCATCAGCAGTTCCGGCTCCACCGAAAGGCCAAAGCGACCGAGGGCGTTGCCCACGCAGGTTGAAACCGGTCCGCTCGCACAAACCTCGGGGCCAAACTGCAACGAATAAAGTCGCCGGAACGCAAAGCGTCGGCGAGCCAGTCAAACGTCTGAGAATCGAAATGACAGGGACCGGCCTAAGCCGGCCCCTGTCCGCATCTCGTTTCAACCCACGAGGGCACCATCCTCGCGCCAGATTGCGATGACGGTTGAGCGCGCCAACTTGCCGTCTCCGTCCGGAAACGGAGAATCCGGGTGCTGGATACCGACGAACATCGTGCGTCGGTCCGCGGACCAAGTGAGGCCGGTAACCTCACTGCCATTCGGGCCCGTCATGAAGCGGCGGATCTCGCCGGTTACCGGATCACCTGCCAGCATTTGGTTGTTGCCCTGTCCCTCGAAGTGCCCTTCGTTCGAGTCGTTGCCGTCAGTCTGAATCCAAAGGATGCCGGCACTGTCGAACATCATCCCGTCGGGCGAATTGAACATGTTGCCCTCGGAAATATTCGGGGAACCCGCATATGCGTCCGAGTGGACTGCAGGATTGCCCGCCATGACGTAGAGGTCCCAGCGGAAGGTATTCGTCGCATGGTCGTCGCTGGAGGGATACCAGCGCAGGATCTGCCCGTAACGGTTTTCCGAACGCGGGTTGGGAGCATTGATCTCCATTGGTTGCCCCGCCGCATTCGTTCTCAGCTTACCGTCCTTGAAGACATTGCGCCGCGAATTGTTGGTCAGGGCACAATAGCCCTCCGCCGCAACCGGGTTGACCGCCACCCATTCTGGCCGGTCCATGGTGGTGGCACCCACCTTGGTGGACGCCATGCGCGTGAACACCCGGATCTCGGCCTCGGACATGCCGGTCGACTCTTCGGTCAATTCAACCCATTCGCCAGTTCCATCCCAATTGAACTTCGCCACGTAAAGGCGGCCGTTGTCCATTAGGTCATCGGTATCTCCGCCCGGCGCATAGGTGTTGTTTGACATATACTTATACATGTACTCACCGCGTTCATCGTCTCCCATATAGACCACGAGGTGACCTGATGGAGCGATCACGCAGGCTGCGTTTTCATGTTTGAAACGTCCGAGCGCCGTGCGCTTGACTGGCGTCGAAGTCGGATCCGAGGGATCGATCTCGACGATGTAGCCGTGACGGCGCGGTTCGTTTGGGTTTTGCGAGACGTCGAAACGAGCGTCGAACGTTTCATAGCTGTAGCGGCCATTGAGGTTGATCCCATAGCGCCTGTAGTCGTCCGGTCGCTCAAATGCCTCGTCGGTCGAGCCAAAGTAACCGTTGAAGTTCTCCTCGCAGGTCAGGTAGGTGCCCCAAGGCGTCTTGCCCGCTCCGCAGTTGTTCAACGTGCCCTTGACGAGAGTTCCTGACGGATCCTCCGATGTCTTCAGGAGTTCGTGGCCCGCTGCCGGTCCAGAAACCCGGATCTTGGTCTGGTGGGTGATCCGCCGGTTGAACGGAGAATCGACCACAACCTGCCAACCGTTTTCACCACGGGCAACCTCAAATACGGCCACGCCCTGCAGGTTCTGGATGACATTCACTTCTTCGGCGCCGGCCGGGCTGACGCGCATCGGCTTCGGCTCTTCCTCACCTTTCGCCAGGGCATCGGCCCTCGCCTTTTCGTTGGCGGCATTGACAGCAGCGGCACGCTCAGGAAGGTTGACACTGAGATTGACGTATTCGTGGTTGACCGCAATGACCTCATGGCCGTCAATTTCGAAGAGCTCCATTCCGTCCGTGTTTTCGCCGAAGACCCTGTTGGCCTTTTCAGGCGGAAGCATTGCGGTCTGACTGAAAGCAGGAGCATCTGAGAACAGAGGATCGCCGTAGCGCACGAGCGGTGCCCATTTGTAGCCCTTGGGCACATGAACAGTGAAATCCGTCGCCATCGGAATTGCGCCAAAGGCAAAGCGGCTGGTTTCGGCATCGGCCGCCGTGGCGGTTAAGAACGTGCCCGTTCCCATTGCCATGGCACCGGAGCCAAAAGCGATCATACCGCCCATGAAACCCCGCCGGCTGAGCGCGGATTCGACGATCATGTCAAATTCGGTCTCATCTGGTCGCGGATCGTTCAACTCGTCCCACTCATCCCAACTTAATTCGGTGTTTTTGGTGTCCATTCTGGTCTCCTTTGTTGGCAGGATCATTCCAAACACGCGGCATTTTTCATGCCTGATTCGAAGCCGTAACCGAATTGCGAACAGCCCGCCTGCGCCCGGAGCCACATTTCATCAAACCATTACCCGAATTTCATCAAAGCATCGAAACTACGCCGACGATGTGGCAGCACCAAAGACTTGAGCCTTGTAGCCGACCATCACGCCACTGTTAACGCCAACTCATCTCCTGTGCCAAAAACGAACCGGTGGAAGCTCTTCAAGATGACAACCAAAATGTGGACGAATACAGGTTGCTGTTTGACGCACCTGAGTCATTGGCAAAGCTCGTTGAACGATGTGTTGACTTCGAAAGACACACAAACTCCAATCCGGCCATCCGAGCCAATTCACTCAAGACAAATCTACATGTTCAGCACCAATTACATCAGTTGGATTCTCCAACATACCAGCCGGGGCTGCAGTCTTCAGGCACTCGACCGTCCCGACGCAGTTGCGGAGTCTGTTCGCCTTATCTGACGATTCCTGCCGGCACGGCATCCACCCGGCAGATTACGGAAAGGCGTGATGAGAATTCCGGTTTGCAAAGCCGTTGCGGTGTGGGCCCGACCAGGGTTCAACCAATGGCCTCAACCGCTGCCTTAATCCGTCGGCACGCCTCGACCAACACTTCATCGGACGCAGCGAAGCTCAATCGGAAGTAGCCGGGTCCGTTGAATTCACTTCCCGGAACCACCGAAACGCCTGCACCCTGCAGAAGGTATTCGCAGACATCGCGATCGTCTGAAATCACGGTGCCATCCTGAAGGCGTGTTCCAACTAGTTTCCGGCAATCGACAAAGTGGTAGAAAGCGCCGTCGGGCAATTCGGTCCTCAACCCCGGAGCATCCCCGAGGGCAGCATGCACAAGGCTTCGCCGGCGCTCATATGCTTCGCAGCACTTCCTTATGAAACGGTTTGATGCACAGGAATCGGTCAACGCTGCAAGGGCTGCTGCTTGGCCAACGCTTGAAGGGTTGGTGGTTGACTGCCCCTGAAGTTTGGTCATTGCAGCGATCAAGTCTCGGGGGCCAGCCGCATATCCAATGCGCCACCCCGTCATTGCCAGCGATTTTGACACCCCATTGACCGTCAGGATACGGCCCCCAAGGTCGGGTGCCACACTTGCCATTGTGGCGAATTCGCCCCGGAAAATGATCTTTTCGTAGATATCGTCGTTAACGACAGCAACTTGGGGATGCCGTCTCAGCACTTCTGCCAATTCCGCCAACTCTGCCTTTGTGTATACCGCACCGGTTGGATTGCAGGGCGAATTGATGATCAGCCATCGTGTATTGGGGCCGATCACGTCCTCAAGCATGGCGGCCGACATCTTGTGACCCATTTCCGCACCGCAGGGCACCAACCTTGGTGTTCCCCCACCTATCAGAACCATGTCCGGATAGCTGACCCAGCAAGGTGTCGGAATGACGACCTCGTCGCCATCATCAAGAGACGCGAGGAGTGCGTTGAATATCAGTTGCTTGGCTCCTGCGCCGACGATGATGTTCTCGGTGGTGCATTCGACTGCGTTCTCGGACCGGAATTTGTTGGCCGCGGCCTCGCGCAATTCGGCTGTTCCGGCCACATCGGTGTAACGGGTCTTTCCGTCTAATGCTGCCTGGTGTGCAGCTTCCTTAACGAAATCCGGCGTATCGAAATCCGGCTCACCGACGTTGAGTTTGAAGATGGACTTGCCTGCAGCCTCCAATTCGGTCGTGATTCTTGCAATGCGGGCCGTACCCGACTCTCTGGCACGCAATACCCTTCCGCTTATTTTCATCCCCAAGCCCCGCAGATTCCTATCATCGCACCGCTAACCGCGGGCAGGAGGAAATTCGAGCGAAATCTCGTATGACAGGAAGACCGGAACGGAGGATTGACGGGCCCAAGAGTGATGTTCATGGCGACTTCAGGGTCAGATTGAGGCGCTACGCCGTTGGAAGGAAAATCCAGGTTGTCGTGGCACTCAATGTCAACAAGTGCACGGTAGTTTACCATCATCTGAGGAGATCATGCGATGACTGAGACATACCATTACACGGAGTGTGGACTTGACAATGTTTACCTCGTCAATGGCTTCAAACTTAAGGACAGCCGGCTGAGAATCCACGACATTGAGGGCCTTCACTGCGCAATTGGAAGGTGGCTGATGTCAACAAGAAAGAGGCTCTCTGGTGGTGAAATTCGGTTTCTGCGACATGAACTGGAGTTGTCGCAGGCAAACCTTGCGTTCCTGTTGGGCGTTGATGAACGGACGATTCTTCGTTGGGAGAACGCAAGGAACAAACGGAACACCGGCAATCCGGCAGCTGAGCGGACTATTCGCCTGCTGTACCTGGAAAGGGTATTCGGAAATCCCAGGGTATTCGAAGCGCTGGAACCAATTGCCAACCTGGAGGACCAACTCAACCAACTCGGCCGGTTCTCGTATTCCGATGATCACAAATGGCACGAAAATCTGGCGGCCTGACCGCAAGACCATCCGCTTTTGCGCAAGCGGGTGCTGTCAGAAGAGCCAGTAACCATAAGGCGGCCAACGGAGCTACTCTTCAGTCAATTCGGTACCAAATCGATCAAGAGATCGCGTTTGCCACTCCAGGGTATTTTCGTTCCAAGCCATGTGAATGTCCCTGATTTTGTGGAAACAGACAGTGATGTGCACATTGTTCCGGAGTTCGCGAGGCCATTCACCTTTTCGGTCAAACTCTCAGTGACCGAATTACCGGCTGTTCCAATGAATTTGAGGAATTGAACTCCCATTTCCGAGACAACAAAAACAAACCGGAGCAAATCCGGAGTTCAAGAGCCTTGCTTCAAATGCGGTACAGCTTCGGCATCTCCGCAAGCCGAATCTTGATCTTCCGGTTTTCGCTCAGCGACTGGACACTTGCTTCAGCGACTGCACTGGCACAATAGCCATCCCAAGCACTTGCCCCGATTTTCGACGGCGAACCAGTGAGGACTGAATTGATCCAATCCTTGTTCTGGAGCCGGTATGCCTCGTGGAACCGCGGTCGCCAATCAGCCGGAAAGCGCTCAAGTGAAGTCAGATCGCGATTAAGCGCAACCGGAGACGGGACATTCATGGACATTGATCCCTTCTCGCCGACAAGCTCGGCACGGACATCATAGCCGTAGACGGCATTGACGTTCACTTCGACGGTCACTAATTGCCCCTCGTATGTTTCAAGGATCATGACAACCGGCGCGCCAGTCGGACCGGACACTCCACATTTGGCCTGGAACACCGAAACCGCGGAAAACTCGGTTCCGAGAACGAAGCGCACCACATCGAATTCATGCGGAGCGGAATTGGTGATTGCCATCTGCCCCGTGAAACTCGGCGGTGCATGCACGTTGCGATGGAAATTGTGCATCATTACCGCCCTGCCCAAAGATCCATCCTCCAAAGCCAACTTCATCCGGGCATAGGGCAAATCAAAGCGCCGCATGTATCCGACAGTCACCAATCTTCTGCCGAGTCCGGTCTCGGCCTCGACAACCCGCAGGCATTCCATCGAGTCTTGGGAAAGCGGCTTTTCACAAAGCACCGGTTTTCCTGCCGACAATGCGGCAAGGATCAGCGGGACATGGGTATCGTCCGGGCTGGCGATCATTACGGCATCAACATCTTTCCGGAAGATCACGCCCTCCGCATCGTCTGAAAGATCCTTTGTATCGCAATGCTCGGCAACCTGTCGGGCGCGCTCCTGATCGGCGTCGCATATCACCTGAAGAACCGCGCCGGAAACGTCCTCAGCCAAGATGCGGGCATGGTCTGCTCCCATTACGCCGCAGCCTATCAATGCAACCCTGACCGACATCTTTTCCTCTCTCTCATGTAGACCCAACCGATTGAACGGCCTGCTTTCAACTCAACAACATTCACCGTCAACGGCAATTGAGATCTGGCCTCGCCAACTGCAGTTTTCCTGCAATCGGAGCTGGCTGGCCAATGCGACAGTTTGGCCGCTGAGTCTCATTGCGCCGCAGCCAAAAGGTCAAACTTCACTCAATCATTCTGCCGCGCCAAATCTTCTGCAGCCTTTGCCCCCGGACCAGTAATCAAGACCAATGCAGAGAAAGCCTTCTTGTCCCTGTCCTTTAAGACCTTTAGTCCATTCAAGCTTTTCTTGGCCAAGGCGATAAGGAATTCGGTATATTCAATTCTCAGGCTATATTCTGGATCAGAATCTGCCTTATGACATTCTTTCTGCAACAGCGCCAACGCCGGAGAAAACTGCCTTATCTCCTCGGGGAAATTGATTGAGTTGGCATTTGAACACGCGACACGGCAGGTATTGTGATTCAAACCGCGATAAACCTCAATCCAAGCCTTCTTTGGTCTCGAGTTTGGGTCTTCTCCGACCAAGCTGTCAGCAACTAGTTTTTCTGGCGCATGAAAAACAGAATAATTGCGGGAACTATTGGCTCGGCGCAGAGTTGCCTCGTTCGATGCCAATGACGCTGCAAGATATTCTGCCGTCTCAATAGACCCAGATGAAAGTTCCTCATTAGGCATGCTGATTGCGGTTAAATCTGGGAGTAATAATTGGGAAGTATCTTTTCCACTTGCTGCCAAGCGTGTCCTGAACGCGTCCGGTCAAACTGTAATATTTGTTCGCAAGCGCTTCTGGCGTCGCCTTCGTTTCAATTCCAACAACAATCTGGATCTCCATGAGGTCTTCGTCGACATCTATCGACACGATTTTCACCTTCGAGGCCGTGTTCCCGAATCCATCCCTGATAGTCTCCAGCAGATTATCCTTGAGTTGGTCTTCAATGACCATTTTGTCTTCTTCCATTTCCGTTGGAAACTTCTGGATCAACGAACTCGCAGAATCTGCAACCCGGCGCAATGCAGTATTGAAACACATCAATGCGACGGAAATCTCGTCAGGATGGGTCGCCGCCACAAAATTTGCCGGTTGCCCATCCGGTACATTGCATTGCTCTGTCGATTTCTTTGGCACCGAAACGGCGGAAACAGCCTGCAAGCACGTCAAGTGCCATTTCGGAATCTGATGCATGTCACCCTTCGGCCACTCCGCGGTGACGATGGCGATATCAACGTTCAGATTTCAACCCCTTTCCGGGCTCGGTTTCTGTTTCACAGGGTCGCAACAAGCTTCTGGTCTTCCGTCGCATCTGGATCCAAACCTTTCCTGCGGCCGTCGCAGGCGCATCGTACAGCCAATGTTGGCGCATGGCTATTCGTACCGGCCCAACCTCAATTGGCTGCGCCACCACAATGCATGCAGATTGAGTTCGGATGCTTTGTCTATCGCAACGCACTTTCCGAACAATGATGTCTTGTTTGCTGTTTGCAGTTGATCCTAAGCGAGATTGCGCTTAAGGACTTGTTCCAAATAACAATTGGATGTCCCGAATAATGGAACAAACTGCAACAACAGTCGAAAAAGCATTGGACCTGCTTTTCCACCTGCATGACGCTGGCAGTGCCGTCGGTGTATCGGCATTGGGACGGGAATTGGATTTGCCCAAATCAAGCGTGCACCGTCTGTTGGGCGCAATGGCGCGTAAGGGCATCGTCGATCGCGATGAGCGCTCACGCTACAGGCCAGGGACTGGCTTGCTCGCGCTTGGACTCGGCGTTCTTGACCGCGAACCAATTGTTGTATGTGCGCGGGCCGTTTTGCCTGAGTTCGTTGAAGAAATCGGTGAAACGATGTTCTTGGTGGGGCACCGGGCGCGGAAACTCATAGTGTTGGACAAGTGCGAGGGCCGCGGTCTGCTTCGTGCGACACCAACGATCGGCAGTGAAGTCCCTGTTCACTGCACTGGCGCAGGAGCATTGTTCATGGCGCACGCCCCGGATGAGTTTTCACCCGCAGCGGTCGCAGCAGAGGTTCAAAGTGCCGCTGTCGATCCAGCGTATTTGCAATCCAGGGCTGATGATGCGCTGGCGCAGGGATGGTCGGAGAATTTTGAGCTTTGGCAACCCGGTCTTGCTGTCTTGGCAGCCCCGATTATCGTGCGTCAACAACTTCGCGCGGTAGTGGCATTGGCCGCGTCTGCTCCGCGCCTTACAAATCTCGGCGGCAAAGCTTTGGCACCGCGCGTCGTTGCCGCCGCCCAGCAGATTTCCGATCGCGCTTCAGGAGCGATGTCATGAAAGCCTGGTTGAACGGTCAGATCATGGACGGTGAACAAGCATGCTTGAACGTGCGTGACCACGGATTGCTATACGGGGACGGTGTGTTTGAAGGGATTCGCATCTACGGCGGGCGTCTGTTCCGTTTGCCTGATCACTTGCGAAGACTCGCGTTTTCGGCAGCATACATCGGGCTCGAACTTCCGTTTTCACTCCAGCGCATTGGGGAAATTGTCGAAGAGACTGCCGCCGCGTTCAACGAGAGCGAGGCATACGTGCGTTTGCTTGTCACCCGCGGCGTAGGTCAGTTGGGCGTTGATCCCAATTCCTGTGAGTCACCGCAGCTCGTCTGCATGGTCGGGCGCATCGCACTATACGACCGCGAGAGCACTGAAGTCGGAATCAAAATGGTCACGACATCCATGCGAAAACCCCCTCCGGATGTACTGAATCCAGAGATTAAGAGCCTGAACTACCTGAACAGTGTCATGGCCAAACGCGAAGCAATTCTTCGTGGTGCCCACGAAGGTCTTGTGCTCAATTTGCACGGCAAAGTCGCTGAAGCTTCGGTTGCCAATGTTTTTGCATGGACCGACGGCGCCCTTGTCACGCCGCCATCTATTGATGGCGCATTGCCTGGGATAACGCGGGCAACTGTCATTGAGCTTGCTCGCTGTCTCGGTATCGAAACGCAAATTCGGTCTATCGGACAGGCGGAACTCATGCGTGCGGAGGAAGTGTTTTTATCCGGGTCAGGCGCGCGACTGGTGTCTGTCAGGTGTCTTGATAGGGTGACAATCGGATCAGGCAAACGGCCGGTGTTCGATCGCATCGACGACGCGTTCCGCGAGTACACGTTGCAAGCCGACAGGGTCAGCCGGAGTACAGATCAACTGCAATCTGCTGCATGCGCATGACGATCGCAGTTGAATTCGCTTCGACATCGAACGATATGTTGACCCACTTCAGTGAACCCTGCTGAAGTTGGCGCAGCCGAATTCCGACCGGAAAGGGAATTTCCGATATGCGAATGTAGGACTTTCCCAATCATTTTGGATTGACCTGTTGTCCTCGCCTCAAACGTCGCGGGCTGCGGCTGAGGTCAGGGTGCTGCCGAACACACAGGGCCACACCACGAATATTGGTCCTCTGGATCGCTTCCCGGCAGTTGATCGGCATGCAAAGCTGAGCGGCGCACGCTTCGAGTTCTTTCGCAATACAAGCGATCGCACTCGAAAGCGACACAGGAGTGCAAGGAATCCCTGATGTCCGAAACGGGGAAAGCAGGTTTCAATCGCCTTGATGTTGCCGGCGGCATTATTGGAGCCAACCAGAAGCGGTTCTCCGAGGTTGAATTTGCCAACGGCCCGACAAAAGGCAGGAACCGAGATTCTCCTTCGAGCTTGCCATAAACTCAAGAAGCACCCTGTATCCCTTCGAGGTGATGCCGCGGGCGGCCAAAACCGGCTCGCGTAGTTTTCCAAGGCGGTTTCTCCCGGCGTTGCCGTCCATGATCAGGTGGCAGACGTCGCATTTGCTTGAGTCGTACCTGCAGAGATCTAGATAATCCTTCCACAAACGCTTGCCGGTATTCGACATCGCAATCCGGGAGAGAAGAAGAGAGCCACCCTCGGCATGGAACCCATCCTCTCTGCCCCACAGGCTTGGCCCCTTGGCCAGCAACCCCAACGCCAAGGTCTTAATCCTGCCACTTAATGAACGTTCGTCGCCTACGCGGTGAATTTACGGCTTGAGTTCCATTTCGACATTCGCCGCAGCTTCATTCGGTCTTGTGCAATCGGCTTTCCATGCGCTGCGCCAAAACACTGTGACCGGATTCGTGCAAGCCCGAGATTGCCCCCAGATAATCGCGTTCTTCATGGTTCTGACTGAGCTTGGATTTCGCCAATGTTCGCGTTACCGCGATACGAAATGCAACGATCTCGGCGAGATTTTGCTGCATGTAGTCGGCGGGTGCATCGCTCATGCGCCAAGCGTTCTTGCCGTTCAACTTCCGCTCGTGGTTGCGCGTCAGCAGACCCACAGCCGCACGCTTGGAATGATCGTCATGCTGGAAGGTGATGTCGCCATACGCATGGACAACCTGATAGTTCCAAGTCGGTACGTGCCGGTGATGTTCGGGTTTCGAGGGATAGAAATTTGGCGAAACATAGGCATCACTTCCGCGAAATATCGCAAGCACTTCCTGACCATCCGCGATCAGGCGGTGCATGTCGTTTGCCATCGCTACATGGCCAATCAGTGAACCATCGGGAGCGGCAAGCAACGGGATATGGTTCGCAATCAATCCGTTTTCGGTATGCGCCGCGATGCAGGCCAACGGAGCAGAATCGATAACTTCTCCGATCTGTTCAGAGTCTATTTCTTCAAAGTGCGGAGGAAGATACATTTTGAAATTCCGTTTGAGGCATTGCGTCACAGCATAGCCATTGATCTCTGGTTTGTCCGCATCTGAGTCACTTGATCACGCTTCAGCCAACGACCGCTGTATCCGGTTTTGCCAATCGCAAACGACCCGGATATTGGATGCCAAGAGAAGATTGTCAGGCCGCCAGATTGATGCCTCGGCTTGGTGTTTGAACATGCAATCCCATTGCCGCCTGGCCACCGGATAGTGTCTACCTTCAGAGGCCCAGCACTCATTCGGCAGCGTGGTCAAGGCCAATGAACCCGCCCAGTTGGCGGTCCCAATGCCGCGCAAAGTGGCCACCTTTTGCCAACAGTTCATCGTGACCTCCCTGCTCAACCAGCACCCCCTTTTCAAGCACTATGATCCGATGCATCCGCAAAATCGTCGATAACCGGTGGGCGATCGCTATGACGGTCTTGCCCGCCATCACATGCTTCAACGCATCCTGTATTGATGCTTCAACGGTTGAATCGAGAGCTGAGGTTGCCTCATCAAGGATCAATATGGGTGCGTCCTTGAGGACGGCTCTCGCAAGCGCAATTCGTTGCCGTTGCCCCCCTGACAACCTCACACCGCGTTCACCCAAATGAGCCTCATAACCGGTTCTGCCGTTCTGATCCTCCAACTCCAAAATGAACTCATGGGCCTCCGCCTTGCTGGCGGCCTCTATGACCTCTTCCCTTTCGGCACCTGGTTTTCCATACGCAATGTTGTCCAATGCAGAACGATTGAACATCGCCGTTTCCTGCGTAACCATGCTGATCTGACGGCGAAGGCTGTCCTGAGTTACATTTCTCAGGTCGTGGCCGTCTATCAGAACCTGTCCCTCCTTTGGATCGTAGAGCCGCATCAGCAGGGCGGCACAGGTCGACTTTCCCGCACCGGACGATCCAACAAGCCCCACATGCTCGCGCGGATCAATCCTGAAACTTACGTCCTGCAGTCCGCCCTCAATTCGATCATAGGCAAAGGAGACGTTCTTGAATTCCACACAACCGGCAAGCCTTGCGAGCGGCTTGGCACCGGGCCTGTCGCGCATTCCGTACGAAACCGCGAGCGTGCGCATTCCGTCCTCCGCCTCACCGACGTTCGAGTAGATTGCCATCAGGACAAAACTCACCCAACCTGACATCTGCGCAATCCGGATTGAAACTGCTCCGGTGGCAACTATGTCTCCGGCCGAGGCTGCTCCCTGGGACCAGAGCATAAGGGACCCGCCGACAAGGGTTACCGGGAGCATTCCCGAAACCGACATCAGTGAGAATCTGAAGCCCGAAGCGACCCTTCCAAAGCCAAGAGCCATTCGTCGGAATTTCTCAAGCGCATCAAGCGCAGCTCGATCCTCAAATTTGCTGTGGGCAAACAGTTTCACCGTCCGGATATTTGTGATCGTGTCCACTATCTGTCCCGACAGCATGGAACGCGACCCGGCACGTTCACGCGAACGTGCCCGTATCCTCGGCAGGAACCAGCGAATGAGCAGAATGTAGATCACAACCCAAGCTGCGAGCGCCCCCGCAATCCTGATGTCAATCGATGAAAGCAACACCATTGAACCAATCAACGAGGCAACAGCAAATGAAACGACATTGACGACCTCCACAACCGTGTCTGTTACCGCGCGCGAGGTCTGAAGCTGCTTCTGGGCAATGCGTCCCGCGAAATCGTCGTCGAAAAACGAAACCGCCTGTTCCATGGTGTAACGGTGCAGCCGGGAAAGCACCATGGCGCTGACATTCGGTGCAATCAGAACCGAGGAAAAAACCGAACTCAAACCAAAGACAAGCGGTCGCAGCAGCAGAAAAAATGCAACAGCACCAAACAGCAGCCATGTATTGTCGGAAAAGAGGAGTTGCCGTTCCGTTGAAAGGGCGGAGTCAATGACGAGCCCAAGCAATAGAGCAGTGTAAACCTCAAGAGTGCCTGCCATCATTGAAACAAACGATCCGGCGGCAATTACAGGCAGTGCCCCACGGAGACACCACCAATAGAATCGACCAAGGGTATGCGGCGGTTCGTCCGTCCGTCGAACGTACGGATCAAATTTCCACAACAGTTTCATCGGTTCATCCCAAGAACCGGCCAACCAATATCCTTGGAGGAAAT
>JAGWAS010000017.1:13487-118270 GCA_021296235.1 Paracoccaceae bacterium
CGGTATCAAGCGAAGAAATCAATTCATTGACCGTCATGTTGAATCCTGAGGCAATCCAGCACCTCTCCAGCATCCGCAGTGTGCTGCCAATTGCCTGGCCTTCAAGGTAATCCGGAAGGTGCCAAGCCCTTACAGGAAACTCTTGAGCACTCCCTTCGCGAATTCTCTCTCGGAGATCAGCCGGTGGCACTGCATCCGCCCGCGCCGCACACAGTATGGCGACATCAAGCCCTTCCTGCTCCCCGAACCTGTAGCCAAGTTCCTCGGCACTCAAATGAAGGTCAATTCCTGACAACAATCGTCTTAACCTAGCCGCTGAGCGGCGGTCGAGCGTCATCAGATCAGTGTTTCCACCAATTGCTGCCAGCCTGCGCAGGGGATCTGGACCGACCTCAAAAATCCGCTCAAGATGTTCAATTCGCAGCAGAACGTCCGGTGATGCCCCGGGAAGAATTCGCTCCAGAAGTCCAGTCTCCGCCATGCTGCTGACGGATCGGCCGGGCAAGGGAGCTCTGAGAATGTTCAGCAATTCGATGGTCGTCCTTTCCGCCGAAATGATCTCTATTCCGTCGGCAAATTCCGTAACTGCCTCCAACCCATCCGGATCAATGCCCGCTGCCGGATCTCCGAAATGGGCATGGAAGCGGAATAGGCGCAGCATGCCCCGAGGATTGCCGACGAAGCGGACCCGCCGTTTCAGAAGGTCATCAAGGCCGCCGAGCGGGTCAATCAGCATCCCGTCAAATTCGGCATAAATTGCATTCATTGTGAAATCCCGCCTGGCGGCATCCTCTTCAATTCTATCCGTGAAAGCGACACGCGCGTAACGCCCGTCGGTCTCAATGTCCCTTCTGAAACTTGTTACCGCAATTGATGTTCCTTCCCGGACTATCATGATCGTTCCGAACTGAATGCCTTGCACACAGAGCTTGGCGTCCGTGCGGTCGAATACGGCCAACACTTTTTCCGGTCGGGCATCGGTCGCGACATCCAAATCCCCAACCGGAATCCCGAGAACCGTATTCCTGACCGCACCGCCGACGAAGAGTGCCCGGTGTCCGCAACCCAACAGGCGGTCGCAGATGAATGTCGCCGGAGCGGAGTCGGTCCAAGGCCCCTCTATCCGCATGACCGGGAATACCGACTTGCCAACCCGTAGAGGATGCCTGCCGTCGCACCCCAGATGTACCGTTTGCCGTGCGTGATTGCGCGGTAATATCGGCGGGCTCCATTCCAGTGCCTCCACTCAATTCTGAAGTTTCGGGGTTCCATCAAATGGTTGAACGGCACCTCGAATATGTCCTCAACCTCCTCCTCCTGTGCCAAAAATCTGACATTCCGGTTCAGCAGCCCGACAAATGGTGTAATGCGAAATCCCGTCGCTGTCTCATGAACCGGGCACTGGCCCAAAATTTCGACTGCAACTGGATCAAGGCCGATCTCTTCCCTTGCTTCCCGAAGCGCCGCATCCTGTGGACTGCCATCCCCCGGCTCAACTCTGCCACCGGGAAAGGAGATTTGACCCGCATGATGTTTCAAACCCGCCGAACGTTGCGTCAAGACCACATTTATCCCGCAATTGCGTCTGATCAGCGGAACAAGAACGCCAGCTTCGATCAACATGCCTGAGTTTTCGACCGGGAGTGAGCCATTGAGATCATGATCCGACGTGCCCGCACCCCTGTCGGCAAGGGCGAACCGAATTCGCCGGAACGGATCGTTATCTCTCATCCGGCCGCTGCCTCAAATCCCAACTCGGAGGGATCCAGCTCATAGTGCGCCCCACAGAACTGACAGTCGGCGACAACCAGGTTTTGTTTTGTGGTCATGCGTGCAATGTCCTTGGCGGAATAGATCGACATGCTTGTGCGAACCCGCTCCGCCGAGCAGGTGCAGCCGAATTCGACCGGCTGGCAATCGGCGACCATAGGCAGGTCGTCGTGAAAAAGGCGGTATAAAAGATCCGACGGCGATGGTTCCGGTCCAAGCAGTTCGTCACCGTCAATCGTTGAAAATATTGCACGGGCCTTTGTCCAATCCTCATCGCGGTCAACCTGCTGCCCGCCTTCGATCGGCCTTTCGCGACCTTTGCGGATGCCGGATGCCGGCGCCATTCGCTGAATCATGATCCCACCGGCCTGCCGGGAGCGCATTCCATTGCCTGACGCCCAACCTGTCGCAACGGACACTCGGGTCGGAATTTGCTCCGACCTGCGAAAATACTCCTCCGCACATTCCGAGAGCGACTTGCCGGAAAGCGGTGTCAAGCCCTTGAACGGCTCGCGCCCGTCGCCCTTGTCAATCAGCATGGCCAGATATCCCTGCGAGCCGGCGGAAACCAAATTGCCCCCGAAGGATTTCAGTTCCTCGTGCCGAAAACTCGCATACGCCCGCACCTTTGCAGCTTCACCTTCCGTCTCCGGAGCCAGATAATCGGCTGCAGCCAAACGGAGCGGTCCATCACTCCTGAACTGAATCGAGAATTTCCATCCAAAATTGACCAACTGACCGATCAACGCAGTGAGCACGACCGCCTCGGCAATGACTGAATTGATCGCTTCAGGATAGTTGTGCCGTTCCAGGAGGTCGTCCATTACCCCGGACAGGCGCACGATTCGTCCCCTCACCGGCGATTCCTGCAAATGAAATGGGAAGATTGCGTCCTCGTTGCAATCCCAACTGAAACTCGACATTGTCTTGATCAGTCTCCGCAAAATTCGGGCCGACAACCGGATCGACAGCAAGGGGTCAAACCGATGCGGCGCGTGACATAGCATGATACCCCGTTTCGATGAACCCGTTTGCCACTCGGTCCGGTATCGGGAGCGACAGGGAACATATGCGATCATCCCGCACGGCGGCTTGGTTCTGCTGACCCACCAGCTTGAGCCGAAACCGGAATATCAGTTGCCCGGCGGTGGAGTCGACAGCGGTGAGTTTCCCTTGGCTGCGCTCATTCGCGAAACCTTGGAGGAGACCGGCTGGAAAATCCAGGTTGTGAGCCGGTTCGGCGCATACAGAAGATTTGCCTTCTTGCCGGATTACGGCATTTGGGCGCGCAAGACCTGCCGCATATATCTGGCCCGACCGAATATGCATGCCGGTCCACCGCTGGAGGAATCCCACTCGGCAGTTTGGGCAACTCCCACCCGCGCCATCGAAATCCTGAGCAATGAGGGGGACCGAGCAATGATGCAACGTTTCATTCATGGACTTGAGCGCGGATCCTTTGTTCCTGGATTTCACCTGCCGGTGCGAAAGGGCAAGAGTCACTTGGCAAATCCTCTCAGAAAGCTGCATTGTGGTGCAGTGGCGGCAAATCGGGATTTCTGCCGTGCCGGCATGAAATCAAGATCGACGGAAATTGTGTTCAAGTTTTGAAAGTGAGGCAAAATTGGCAAAATCGGTAATCATCACCTGCGCAGTCACCGGAGGAATCCATACCCCGACCATGTCACCGCACCTGCCGGTTTCACCTGCGGAAATCGCCACCTCGGCCGTTGAGGCTTCGGAGGCAGGGGCAGCAATCGTGCACCTGCATGCACGCAATCCACAATCCGGCAAGCCGGATCCGAGTCCGGAGACGTTCATGAAGTTCCTGCCGCAAATCAAGCAGGGCTGTTCCTCGGTGATGAACATATCCACGGGCGGAGGACTTGGCATGACCCGGGAAGAGCGCATCCGCGCTGCGATGGCCGCCGGTCCGGAGATGGCATCACTGAATGTTGGTTCAATGAACTTCGGACTGTTTCCGGCCCTCGACAAATTCAGCGAATGGAAGCACTCATGGGAACCCGAATATCTTGAGATGACCCGGGATTTCATATTCCGCAATACATTCAAAGATATCGAATTCATCCTCAAGGAACTCTCGGGGACGCATGGCACGCGTTTCGAGTTCGAATGTTATGATCTGGGCCACCTTTACAATCTGGCATGGGTCATGGATCAGAATTGGCTTGAGCCTCCATTCTTTGTTCAGATGGTATTTGGCGTGCTCGGAGGCGCTGGTGCAGAGCTGGACAATCTGGTTCACATGAACAGGGTGGCCGAGAGGCTTTTCGGCGACAGCTATGAATGGTCGGTGCTGGCAGCCGGACGCAATCAGATGCCGTTCGCCACGACAGCGGCCATGCTTGGCGGAAATCTGAGGGTGGGTCTTGAGGACAGCCTTTATGCCGGACCCGGAAGGTTGGCGGAATCGAATGCACAGCAGGTCAGGCAGATCAGGACAATAGTCGAAGGGTTGGGAATGCAGATTGCCGAGCCGGATGAGGCACGCAGGCGATTGGCCCTCAAGGGTGGGGATCAGGTGGCATTCTGACTGTCCGTATTGCTGTTCGGTTCCTGATGCATCCACAATGGAACCGCGCCACCGGCCACCTCTGCCCGAAGGAGGCAATCTGGCCAATCTCATTTCGATTGATTGATCTGGAGGTATGCAAATGAAGAAGCTGGGACATGTCGCCGTTCTCGGAACCGGGGTGATTGGCGCAAGTTGGGCGGCACTGTTCCTGGCTGCCGGCAAGCGCGTTGTGGTGCACGACCCTGACAATCGGTCCATGGATCGCCTGAACGCGTTCGTAGCGAGGGTGTGGCCAGATCTCCGGGAATTGGACATTTTCTCCAGCCGGACACCGGGCAAGATTGAATTCGGCGGAAGTGCAGTTGAAGCGGTGGAAGGGGCGGATTTTATTCAGGAGAGCGTCCCTGAAAAACTTGAGGTCAAACATCGGCTCTATGCGGAGATAGAACCTTATCTTGGTCAGGAAACCGTATTGGCCTCTTCGGCATCCGGATTGATGCTTTCGGAACTTCAGGAGGCTTGGACGGACCCCTCTCGGATTGTGCTTGGGCACCCCTTCAACCCACCGCACCTGATTCCTTTGGTGGAGGTGTTCGGCAACGAACGGACCGGCAAGGGTGTGGTTGAGGCGACTGAGACATTCTATGCCTCAATTGGAAAGACAACCATCCGACTTCGGCGCGAAGTTCCTGGCCACATCGCAAACCGAATGCAGGCGGCAATCTGGCGGGAGGCAATTCATCTCGCAAGGGAGGGAGTGGCAAGTGTCGAAGACATCGACAGGGCGATTTCCGCCGGACCGGGTCTTCGCTGGGCCGTCATGGGACCAACCACATTGTTTCATCTTGCTGGCGGAGAAGGCGGCATTGGCGAATTCTGCAACCGCTACGGCCCGAGTTTCCAAAGGTGGTGGAAAGATCTTGGAAATCCGGAGTTCGACGACGAAACGAAACGGATTGTGGTAGAGGGACTCCAAGCCGCCCGAAACCCAAATGCAATTGAAGAGCTTGCCGATGAACGCGACCGAAAATTGCTGGCGACGCTGTCCGAACGAAGAGTAACCCGAATCCAGGTCAGGTGTGGACCTAGAAATCACCCTCATCGCATCCTTCACGACGGGACTGCAAATCCAATGCTGCTGCACCCGCCGGAACATCCCGCAGCGACGCCACCGAAATTGGCAAAATTGAAAATGCGGGCACTGTTGTGAGTCAAATTCACGACCGGCAGTGGTTGGCAGGGTGCAACCGCTCCCGAATGCCAGTGCAGGCCGATATGAATAGAGAGCCGTCCACGGTACATGATATGCAAACAGGCGCCGTGTCTTCGTCATTGCAAGCCTTCCGATTAAATTTTGGCTGTGCGGCAAAATTCAGCGAATGGACCGCCGACCTGGACATTGGGAATCAGAATTCACAGCCAAATGGCCAATGCACTGAGCTTGACAGTCGGGATTGCCGACTGCCGCAGCCCCAATCTGGCGGCAATGCGGTCGTCGAAGCGTGGGTTTTCCGGTCATGTGCCGTGGATTGTCGCCGGTCAAATCAAGCAAGTAACCCCGATCTGAGAGGTTTCATCACGCACCTGATCCTGGTCTTGGTGGCCGTCATCGCTTTCACGGCGGTTCAACTTCACACCGCGCCCCTTCCCTCCTGCACGCCTCCAGCTTTGATCATTTCTTATCGAAGAACCGGCGCAATCCGTCCAAATCCTGAAGCTCTGAACGGCTCATCCCATTTGATGGCGGCCAGCCGATCCCGGCGGTGCGCGCTCGGCCAGGAAAACGCGAAACCGTCCCGATCAAGCTTTCCGTTGCAACTGCGATCTCGGCGATCGGCAGCCCGTCATGGCAACAACAAGCGACATGCCTTTTGGAGCGGTCCGACTTCGGCCGCGGACGGTTTTCGTGGGCATGGACACTGCCGGTTCCGGGAGGGTTCCGGAGGTGGCAGGTAGCAGCGCCACGTGTGGGAAGCCGCAAGGGAATGGCTGCAAATGGAGAATGCGCAATCAAACGCCGGTCAGCACCATATCAAGCGCACTGGCAACCTCGGTGTCATACTGCACAAGACTGGCAACGGGCACTTTCAGGATGGATACCGGAACCGCGGACAGGAACTGCGTGACCATCACATGGCGCCCAGATTGGAATTCAAACACGGGATTGAGCCGCGTGGCCGGAGGTGGCGCTGTGCTGATCGGCATGAGTGGCACCACAAGGCGCGTATTCAGGCTGTCCAGCAGATCGGCCTGCACATCAAGCAGGTAGCCTGCACCGTCGGGGCTGGCATAGACGTCATATCGCGCCATCAGAAGAGTCGGTATTTTTCCAGAGGCAGGCCTTTTTCCTCGACCCAATGGTTCGATGCCTCAAGTGCTTTTGCACTCTCACGCTTCCATGCAGCAGCCTTTGCGTCCCTGACCGCACGACGCAAACCCGCCTCTGCAGCTTGGGAAAGGTTCACACCAAATGATCGGGCCTCAGACAAAAGCCCCTGATCCAGCGTCAGATTCGTTGGTTTCTTGGGAGCGGACTGTGCTTGCATCAGATCACCTTTTTCATGCGCATAATATATGCGCATATGGTTGCAGATCAATCCCCATTCTCCAGCACCTCGCCGGCTCCGGTAGTCCTTGCCATTTTTGTAGGACGAGTGAGTGTACGTAGGGCTTGATGACCTGGTTACCCGCTGCCGAGTTGCACCAATGTCGACGACTGTAAGCCCGTTTTCTTGAGCATACCCAACTATGTCAGCTTTTGCGTGACTTCCTCTGGGCCCACGCACCAAAATCTCACCGTCATTCAAACCAACATCAGATCGCAAGTAACCATTGGGTTCTGACGCACCCACCGAAGTTTCTCTGTTTCCGGCTGCGCCACCAACAACGGCGACACCCGTTGGAATCCTGCCACGTGAATTTTCGGGTATTTGTTATGTGGGTTCGTCAATCCAACCGCCAACAACCTGTTAAGGATTGTCGAACAGGTCTCCTGCTCTATTTGGGGCATTACAACACTCCGGCGCCACTTTGGCGAAATGGTCAAAATCCTCCAGTGCAATCAGAGGGTTGTCGTCCGCAACCCCATGAACAACCGGCCCAAAAAGCTGATATCCCCCCGACGTCAGGTTCTGGGATGGGTTCCCAAACCCCAGCAACAAGGCTGACAGTGCCAGCATCACCGCAGGGAACGGAACCAGCATCAGGGTTTGAAGCCGACGGGTCATGATCCAGTGATAAACCGGATACGCCACGTTTGGGAAGTTGTAAGGGATGGGCTGCTAAAGGAGAATGCGCAATCAAACGCCGGTCAGTACAATATAAAGCGCACTCGCAACCTTGGTGTCATGCTGCACAATAATGGCAACGGGCGCTTTCAGGACGGACACTTGTACCGATGACAGGAACTGCGTGACCATCACATAGCAACCAGATTGGATATCAAATGCAGGATTGAGCCGCGTGGCCGGAGGCGGTGCCATGCTGATTGGTATGAGTGGCACCACAAAGCGCGTATTCAGGTTGTCCAGCAGGTCGGCCTGTTGTGCGACTACAAGACGAAAACCCTGCATTTTCTTTGCGATCGTGTTGCGGTGATCGGGAGAACCCCGATCTCCGTTTCTCGGGTTTCGGCTCTCCGCAATTTCTTACCCTGTGGTGATTTTGCATGCAGGGGGGAAGTGCTGCCTGCACGATCTACAGCGCCGAACGGCATAGTTGTGGCCCTGCGGACATCCCGGAAAGAACGCAGCCACGAGGGCGCTGGAGCCGAAACAGCAGAAGAGAAAAAACAGACAAGGGCCCAAGGCCGACGTTTCGTTCCCTACCGGAGAAGAAGAAGGCGGGGAGTGATCAGGCTGCGGTCTGCTTGTCTCAGTTCACCGATTCAAAAACAGCCCCGGTCACTCTAGCCGATTCAAAACGACTCTTGACTTCCTCACTTACAACAACCCGATCTTCCAATCGCTCAACTCGAAAGAAGTGCCGATCTCCCGCACGGGAAGCATCGACAACCAATTTAGTGACGGAACAATAATCACCTGCTCGGTCAGCAAAAACTGGGTCAGTTTCGGAGATGACCTCAAATTCAGAATGGCTCTCATCGAAGCAATCAACCACATCCCAAATTTGAAGCAAATGATATGTGTCCCTCTGAACTCCCCCAGAAAGAAGGACGGGTAAAGCTGTAAAGCCATCTAACCCAGATATAGATTTCAAAGCTTTGAAGCTCACTACTGGGACACCTGCGTAGCCAGCAAACGTAAAATCTGTGCGAATGCCCTCAGCCTTTAGTTGAATAAATAGCCGCTCTGTTCGCAACGGATCATCCATCGCGATCATTGGGGGGCCAACAAATCGCCAATTATCCACTTCCAGAATATCTCCAACATACCAAGCCGAATTATCAAAGATATCAGCTTCAAGGCTATAGTAGTTCATGCCCTAGTTTCCCGTCAGCCAAGAATGAACCTGATTACCTGGCGTGATCGCCTCCGTCTTAATCCTATCCAAGGTGCTACTCACTCGCGCTGTATATTGCGACGTTCCCGGCTGTACTCCGCGTGTCGCGCTTTGCAACTCCCTATAAACATATTGATGATAGGCTGCTGGATGTGGCCCCCGATGTCCCGGCACCGCAATCTTATTGATTTCACTGTTGATGTTTAGCCCAGCATTGTCAAAAACCTCTTGAAATCTGGGGGTCCATGGCCCGCCATTGGCAGTACTTACACAATTCTTATTCGTACAGACATGGTGAACCGGTGGTACGTCAGTTGTATAGGGCGAGCTTACCGTAACTTGACGCCCATTGCCGTCCACCACATAATAACCACCTCCACTTTCACGACGGTAAACGGCATTTCCGGCTGAATCGGTCAGATTGGTATCCCAAGCCCGACCACCGCTTGGACCGGTGATGCTGCCATCTGCATTACGTGTATAACTCGACGGCAGTGTTTTATTTGGGGCATTACAACACTCCGGCGCCACTTTGGCGAAGTGGTCAAAATTCCCCAATGATGCCAATTGGATAGCGTGTTGATGCTCCAATGAGACCGGCTCAAAAAGCTGATATCCCCAGCGCCAGAAGCGCCGCTGTCAGCAAGGCAAGGAAGCCCGTCAGGAAGGTTTGAAGTCGCAATGTCATAGCTCAGTCATAGACCGAGTTGGGGCGATTTCGGAAGCCGTAAGCAACTGGCTGCTAAAGAAGAACGATGCTTACAACGGCCTGACGTTTTCCATCAGGCGTGCGCCATGGACGACGGCAGCAATGCGGATGTGATCGGGATAAACGGCATAGATCAGCCGCCAGCGATGCACAAAGACCTCGCGCACATCCTTCTCACCCTCATATTCAGGAACACGTCGCCCTTGTCCGGGCTGGCCGATCAGCGCTTCCGCTCGCGCAAACATTTTCCGGGCCACATTGCGAGCATACAGCAGGGAATCTTTCTCGATGTAGCTGACGATCTCTTCCAGATCATCCAGCGCTCGATCCGACCAGATCAGTCGTTGAGCCATTTTGCGAACCGTGCCTTTGCATCCTCTTGGCTAACACCACCATTCCGATCAATGCTTTCAAGCCCATGGTGGATTTTCTCCAGCACATAGAGCTTATATTGCGCATCCTCATAGGTGGCGTCTTCGGGCAGCGCCCGAACCATAGCCTCAATCTCCTGCTTGGCGGTTTGCATCGATTCAATCCTCATAAGTTACCACCATCATACATGGGACTGGTTTCATCTTCCACAACATCCTCGCCCTGCGCCTCTGCACCCATCTTCGCGGGATGTGTGAGTGTGTGGACCTGTTTGAGCTGGCGGATGCTGACCTGCGTGTAAATCTGGGTGGTGTCCAACTTGGCATGGCCCAGAAGCTGCTGGATGTAACGGATATCGGCGCCGTTCTCCAGCATCAGCGTGGCGCAGGAATGGCGGAACAAATGACAAGAGCCGGATTTGCCGATCTCGGCCGCCTTGATGTGACCCCGCACAAGCTGCGTCATGCGGTTTGGCGTAAAGGCCTCATTAAGGCTGGTTAAAAAGAAAGCTGGATCATGGCCGGTCAGATCAAACTGGGGGCGGACCTCATGCAGGTATTTCTCGCACCACAAGAGCGCCCGAGCGCCAATCGGCACCATGCGGTCCACCTTACCCTTGCCTTCGCGGATGAAGATCGTCCCACGCTCAATGTCAAAATCATTCCACCTCAGCGCAATCACCTCCATCCGCCGCATCCCCGTGCTGTACAGCACCTCCAGAATGGCCCGGTCACGCACAGATGCCGCTGATAGGCCTCCAAAATGGGCTTGGTGATCTCTTAGGGATGTTTCAGGCCCCGCTCGTCTGCCCAGAGAATGAAGTATCTGAGATACGTATCACTGTTACCGGCGCAACAAACTGGTGATCTCGCAACGCGCCTTCTCTCGCCGCATACTGGGCAAGCCGCCAAGCTATTGTTCCTGCATTGTCACGCGTGACAGACAGCCGTCACCTGCAGTTTTGCAGACACTGCTGTCAGTGACAAAGACCATATTGGCCACCTTCATCGGTAACCCGCATTTCGGAAAAAACTATGCCGTAAACCTCAATCATGCTCACCAAGAACTGCAAGATTTACTCGAACGTATCACAATCGAACTCGAACTGATCAACGTGGCACAGGAGTCGGAGCGTTAATTTGCAGGGGACCAAGATCCCGCAAAATAGCCTGCATCTGGTTGTCGCAAAACCCACACTGTGCCTGATGACTTGCATCGAAATTGTCGATCAGCCCACTCATCTTTTTGACCGTCAACAACAATTTCATGACACAGTCCGCGGTCCCGCTGGCTTTCGATCCAACGCACAAAACGATTGTATTCAGATTGTGAACTGAACCCTTCGATTTTTTCCCAACCGCAATCTGACATCTTAGCGTATCCACACGGGATCAATTGGATTGATATCTCGATCAAAGTAGATTTGGTTGCCGCCGCCAACTAAACCGCGCTGCGGTGCTGCAACGCCCTCAAACAAACGAGTACCAGCAGGAACCTCCATTTCAACAACACGTGTAGCGGTGTTACCCCAATTCTGATCGAGTGCGCTATCAATTACCGATTGAAGTGGGCCTTCTGGTCGAGTTCGCGTCCAGTAACCCCCATCTGGACGACCATTGTCTCCAATCACACGATAAAGAGTTGTTGTTGGCTCAGTTGTGACAACATTATTGTATGTACCGCTACGGAACGTATTCGCAATATCGTTTGGCAGCGGACCTTTGTTAAGAGGCCCAAATCGATTTTCAACTCGAAAGCCTCCCCCATTTGGGGCATTCCACGATTCGTTTCCATTCTGCGAATGGTCACGGGATGGTTTGATCCTGCGGACGACGTCAAACTTTTGCGCCGTGTCGCAGATGGTTGCGGGACGCGCCGCGGCGCCGAACACTGCTGCCATTGGCAACCAGAGCGCAAGGGCCACTGAGAGCAGTTGTCCGCATGGCTATGGTGTAGGCAAGATGATCATGGCCGCAAAAGGTAAATTGCCGTCGACGCCGATGGCAATTCGGGTGCAACGGCATAGGCTCAAGACCGCAACATGGCATTGCTGGCCATCATCGCACTTGTCGATGCAGCGCCGACAGGCAGCAAGTTATGGGCCGATGGTGGTTATCAGAGACCGATACTTCGTCGGCAACCGGAACTGTTGGGCTGAGCGAAAGTGATTAAGATCATCCACAAGCCCAAGGATATCAAGGGTTCTACTGCGCCATACCGATGTTGGTTGGTCGCACACGCCGTTGCCTGAGTGTCACGCTGCCGCCATCTTGCGAAGAACCACGAGCACAGCTTGGCGGGTTCCTTGGCTTGGGCGCAACTTGACGCCTGCCGTTCCAATATGCGGAAGGTTGCCAGAACAATGGGGGCAATTCTGCGGGATTCACGTCTGGCCTTGGGAACCTTTTCCGGCACTCCCGAAAGCCACAGTTGGTTCTGCAGAGCAATACTGCCGGACACTCCTTGCTGTGTGTTTTCCGGACGCGGCAGCAACTGACCGCAGTCATGAATTGTTCAAACCCCCGCATGAACCGCAGGGGACCACTCCAAAGTTAATGAAACTTTGAAAATGCGGGCATTGTCGTGAAACAGTTCAATGATCGTCAATTGTGGGCAGGGTGCAACCGCTCCTGAATGCCAGTGCAGAACAATATGAATAAAGAGCCGTCCACGATACGTGATATGCGAACAGGCGCCGTGTCTTTGTCATTGCAAACCTTCTGATCAAATTTTGGCTGTGTGGCGAAATTCAGCGAATGGACCGCCGACCCGGACATTGGGCAACAGAACACAAAGCAAGACCCGTTACCGAGGAGCGAAGTTGAATCCACATTCGACAAGGTTCAATTCGCTACCGGGTAAGGGCTTTCAGGAGCAGGCTCTGTGGGCCGATTTACGGCCTATGGAGAACGACCGAATAGAATCCATCCATGCCACCCATGTCCGGCAGATGGTCAGGGCGCGTCCAAATTCCGCCGTTGGCCGACTGCCACTCCGGCTCCAGCCCGAATTGCCGACAATCGACTGGGATCACGTTCAAACCCATATTTGCAGCAACTTCGTTCACGAGCAATTCACCTTCCGACGGAAAGAGCGAGCAAACACTGTACAGGATCCTGCCGCCATTCCTGGTAAACGAAGCGGCGCGGTGCAAAAGCGACCTCTGAAGCAGCTCCAGTTTGCGGACGTCTTCACCACCTTCCGCCTTAACCAAAGGCAGATCAGGGTTGCGCCGGATGGTCCCGGTTGCCGTGCAAGGGGCATCCACAATCACAACATCGAACCGACGCCCCGGTTCCCAATCCAAGGCATCGCCACATTCGATGGAGGCCTTCAGCCCTGTACGTCGGAGATTTTCACGCAGTCGACCCAAACGCCGGTCCGACACGTCAAGGGCAGTGACATTCGCTCCACCGGCGGAACACTGCATCGTCTTTCCTCCAGGGGCTGCGCAAAGGTCAAGCACGTCAAGTCCGCTGAGTTGCCCAAGCAGCTTCACCGGAATTGCGGCAGCCACATCCTGAACCCACCAGCTTCCCGAACCGAATCCGGGAAGTTCCGAAACCCTGGCGCGCCCTGACAACCGCAAGCTTCCCGAAGGAAGCAGAATGGCACCGGACTCGGCTTGCATACGCTCGGCAGCCGACGCATTCACGGGGGTTAGATCAAGAGGGGGAGCAAGTTCATGTGCCGCCTCAATGCGTCTGCGAACCTCCTCGCCGAGTGCTTCGGCAACAGGTGATCCTATCCACTCAGGCAGTCGCGACGGCTGCGCTGTGCTCCAAATCCCAGATCCGGTCTTTCCGGCTGCCTTGCGCAATACTGCATTTGCGAATCCTGCCAGATGGCGGGTCCTGTCCAATTCCTTGATCAGTCTTATCGCCTGATCGACAACAAGCTCAGGTATTGCCCCGAGGCCATGAATCTCTGCTGTGGCCAATCTCAGGACATTGAAGCCGGCAGGATGCGGCCGACGGTCGATCAAGCTGTCAAGAACGTGATCAATGCGTCCCCTTTGCCTTAATGTCGTTTTTGCCAAAAAAAGCGCCCGCGCCCTGTCGATGTCGGATAATGTCTCAGGAAATGACATCGGTTCCGACAGCATTTGACCCTTCCGATGCACTCCGTCCAACATTGTGAGTGCCAACCTGCGGATCACAAACGAACGCATTGTCAAACCGGGTTTCTTGTCTTTGATACGGCTCCGCATCGGGTGGCTATAGCCGAACGTCGCTGCCTCTGCATTCCCTACCTTCCGCGAGAACGATTGAGGCAGCCGTTGCCAGTATTGAGGAATTTCAATAAACGCCGCTTTCGCAGTGTCTAACAGGAGACGGACATGTCAGGTCCGCTAAAAGTTGTGCTGGCCTACTCCGGAGGCCTTGATACCTCAATCATACTGAAGTGGTTGCAGGTTGAGTACAATGCCGAGGTTGTCACCTTCACTGCAGACCTCGGGCAGGAGGAAGATCTGGATCCTGCCAGGCGCAAAGCTGAACTTCTCGGCATCAAGGACATCCGAGTGGAGGATCTGAGAGAGGAATTCGCGCGCGACTTCATTTTTCCGATGTTCCGCGCCAATGCACTCTACGAGGGTCACTACCTGCTTGGCACATCAATCGCCCGCCCGCTCATCGCCAAAAGGCTGGTTGAGATCGCCGAGGAAACCGGTGCGGACGCCATTTCCCACGGCGCAACCGGGAAAGGCAATGATCAGGTGCGCTTTGAGCTTGCCGCCTATGCCCTCAATCCCGGGATAAGGGTTATCGCGCCTTGGCGGGAGTGGAACCTCTCAAGCCGGACAAAGTTAATTGAATTCGCGGAATTGCACCAAATCCCGATTGCGAAGGACAAGCGGGGAGAAGCGCCGTTTTCTGTCGATGCCAACCTGCTTCACACCTCATCGGAAGGAAAGTTGCTTGAGGATCCGGCAGTTGAGGCACCCGCTCATGTCTACCAGCGAACCGTCGATCCTGCCGACGCACCGAATGAACCAGAGCATATCGAGATTGAGTTCGAACGCGGCAATGCAGTTGCGCTGAACGGCGAACGCCTCAGCCCCGCCAGCCTGCTGACCCGGCTCAACATCCTTGGCGGTTCGCACGGTGTAGGCCGCCTGGACTTGGTGGAAAACAGGTTCGTCGGAATGAAATCACGGGGAATCTACGAAACGCCCGGAGGAACGATCCTTCTGGAGGCACATCGCGGCATTGAACAAATCACGCTTGACCGCGGTGCAGCTCATCTCAAGGACGATCTCATGCCGAAATATGCCGAATTGATCTACAATGGCTTTTGGTACAGCCCCGAACGGGAAATGTTGCAGGCGGCAATCGATCAAAGTCAGGAACATGTTTCGGGAACCGTCAGGATCAAGCTGTTCAAGGGAAGTGCAAGAACCGTTGGGCGCTGGTCTGATCTGTCGCTTTATTCCGAGCGGCATGTAACGTTTGAAGACGATGCCGGTGCCTACGATCAGAAGGACGCTGCCGGTTTTATCAAGCTCAACGCATTGAGGCTCAAGCTGCTCAACAGCCGCACCGGGAACTCATCCTGAGACTGTGTTTTCAATTGCAGCGGCAATCATCCCGGCAGTAACATTCGCGTCAACGCATTGATCCGGTGAACCAATGATATAGGCTTGTGAAATAGGACAATCCGGAGAAAATTCCATGACCCGTTTGCCTTCAAGAAGGATTGGATTCGCACTGGCTGTTGCAGTTTGCATGATGACGTCTGCCAATTCGTCATCATTTGCCGCAACGGAGTCGGCGATATTCGCCGGCGGTTGCTTTTGGTGCGTCGAGTCCGATTTCGACTCCGTTGACGGCGTCATTGCCACCACTTCCGGTTATACCGGCGGCCATTTGGACAACCCAACCTACAAGGATGTGACAAGAGGTCGCAGCGGCCACTATGAGGCGGTCAAAATCGACTTCAATCCGGATTTGGTGTCGTATCGTGAACTGACTGACCTATTCTTCCGGAGCGTCGATCCCACCGATCCCGGCGGACAATTTTGTGACCGGGGCGACAGTTATCGAACAGCAATTTTTGCATTGGATGAACAGCAACAGAAGATTGCGGAAAGCGCGAAGACCGATGCCACCGAGTCACTTGGAATGCCGATCGTAACACCGATACTGAATGCCAGCACCTTCTTTCCTGCGGAGGAGCGCCATCAAAACTATTATGCGGGCGACAATCGGGTTCTGACACGCTTCGGCGTCATCCGGCAATCGGAAGCCTACAAGCGATATCGAATGGCCTGCAGACGAGATGAGCGCGTGAAGATGCTGTGGGGCAATCAGGCGGTGTTCGCACACTGATCAGGTTGACTGCGGCGGCACAAGTTCACTCGGAATGCAGACCGGAACAAGATCTTAAACAGATGGCCACCGGATCAATCCTGCAAATACCCGGCAAGGCAAAATTCACCGGCCTTGCTGATTGTTTCCTGTTAGGGGAAAGTGAAGTCTTCGAGGTTCCTGAAACACAAAAATTCTGGACAGCTGTGCCTTTGCAGCACGAAACAAGAGCAAAATGGTTTCCACGCACTCGTTGGAAAGGTTGAAGGTTTCAAGACTGCCTGCAGCCACCATTGATCTTTGCGAAGGACAATCCAACTGCATTTGTTTGCGACGATTGCACCAGGTCCAAGCAGACAGCACTTTCGGGATCGTTCCTTGGTGATTCATCCAAATTTCCGGTGCGTCAACCCTGCGCATCACTGAATTCATGCGGTGATCGCCTTTCCCGCCTCGACATGCTTGGCCACTGCGTCAGGATCCTCCTTTTGACCGGGTGTTGCGGTTGTCACAATTCGAAATTACCGGCATTGGCTGTGCGCTGCACGATCCAGTTCCAACTGATTTTGAGCAGACCATTGAGAAAGATCTAAAAGATCTGCGCCGCACCTCTTTCCGGCGTCAATTGAACTGAGAAGATGTATTGACCAACCAGTTCACAAATAGGTGGAGAGGATGGCTCTGGCGGCATAAATTCCGAACAGCAGAACCAAGGGAGAAAGATCAAGCATGCCGATGTATCGGATCCAACAGTTTTCCGAGTTCCCGCCAGATGGTCGAAACAATGGGGTTCCTTGGGTTCAGCATTTCGAATCCCACCAGCCAGCTCATCACCACATGTGCGAAAACAGCGAACATGAGCAGGTCGAGAGCCAGGAAAATGATGTCGGCAATGAAGTTCATGATCTTGTTCAGCCCGCTTCTACCATCAAGGAAGTAGTGGCATAGCCGGCAAAGCGCAACCCCGACCGCACACTGCACCCTGCCCGGCCTGAATTGGCCGCTTGGGTTTCGGTGGAGACCGTATTCGTGGCCAACCTTCTTCATATGACCGACCGATTTGGTCCGCGGCACTTGTTGCTTGCAGCCCTCCCACTCGGAACATAGGCTGCCAACAAGATGCCGGACCGTTCGCTGCCTGAGCCGGCAGATGGCCAAGTTGTTGGCATCCGCCAATTGACGGGGCAAACCGAGGACATGCACATGGCCGAACCGAGCAAGAGGGTTTGGGGTTGGATGTTCTTTGATTGGGCCAGTCAACCCTATTTCACGCTCATGCTGACGTTCATTTTCGGTCCCTATTTTGCCTCTTCGGTAGTGAACGATCCTGTGCTCGGTCAGGAATATTGGGGCTGGATGCTGGCAACAACCGGCTTCATCATTGCCATTTCAGCACCATTGCTGGGTTCAATTGCCGACGGAACCGGTTCACGCCTGCGCTGGATCGGTTCCTTCTCCTTCATCTATTTTGGCTCTGCCATTTCCCTTTGGTGGGCATTTCCCGGCTCCGGGCAATGGATGTTGATCCTTGTCGCATTCGGCATCGGATTGACTGCTGTGGAATTGGCAACAATATTCACAAATGCCCTGTTGCCGGGACTGGCACCGAAATCGGAATTGGGATTTGTTTCCGGTTCCGGTTGGGCGTTCGGCTACGCCGGCGGAATTGTCGCTTTGCTGATTTCACTTTTGCTGCTTGTGGAAAACGATGCGGGTGTTACGCTGCTCGACATTCCTCCTGTCTTCGGGCTTGACCCGGACGCTCGCGAGGGAACTCGGGCAACAGCGATTTTCACCGCTTTTTGGTTTGCCATCTTCATGATTCCTTTCTTCCTGTGGGTACGTGATGGGCCTGTCTCTCCCCGAGACTCCCGTACTGTAAACGGGCTCGCCGACACCATCCGCAGCCTGCCGGGTCAAAAGAGTCTTATGGCTTACCTGGCTTCGTCGATGTTTTATCGCGATGCACTCAACGGCCTCTTTGCCTTCGGCGGAATCTACGCCACCGGAGTTCTCGGCTGGACTCAGATTGAAATCGGAGTTTTCGGGATTGCCAGCCTTGTGTCAGGCTGCATCTTCGCGTGGCTTGGTGGCTTTGCAGACAGGAAGTTCGGCCCAAAGAGGGTCATAGTGTTCTGCATTGCTCTTCTGTCCCTCGTCTGCGCAGTAATTGTCACGACATCCGCCGATATGGTACTTCTGTTTCGCGTCGAGGAAGATTCACGCATGCCTGACATCGTCTTCATGCTTTGCGGCTGTCTGATCGGTGCCGGTGGCGGTGTGTTGCAGGCGGTGTCGAGAACGATGATGGTAGTGCAGGCCAATCCGGATAGGATGACGGAAGCATTTGGCCTTTATGCCTTTGCGGGGCGGGCAACGGCGTTTCTGGCCCCGGCCTTGATTGCTACGGTTACCTTGGTAACCGGCGATCAGAGGTTGGGCGTCATCCCATTGCTTTTTCTGTTTCTTGCAGGTCTTGCACTCATGCGGTGGGTCAATTCGGAGGGATACGGACATGAAGTTGCCTAAGATCAAAATGACCGGCACGGCTTGGATTGTTGCGGCAGTGCTCGCCACCGCCATTTGGCCTTTCTCCACCGGTGCCGAGGAAGCCAAGGCAAACCGCCTTTTTGGTGCAATTGCAGCTGGTTCAACCCAAGACCCCGATCCTGTCGGCAGCTATGCCAAGGGATGCCTTGCAGGCGGCTTGCAACTTCCTGATTCCGGCCCAACATGGCAGGCGATGAGATTGAGCCGAAACCGCAACTGGGGTCATCCGGCATTGCTTGACTATGTGATCGACCTCAGTGAAAGGGCAGCAAAATTGGGCTGGAACGGTCTCTACATCGGCGACATGTCGCAGCCGCGCGGCGGACCGATGACATCGGGACACAGGTCGCACCAGATCGGACTTGACGTCGACATTTGGATGCTTCCGCCCGAGAGGCTTAATTTGACCAAGGAGGAACGGGAAAGCAAATCCTCAATCTCAATCAGGACCCCGGATCAGAAAAATCTATCCGGCAACTGGACCGACACCCACATGGAGATATTGAAGGCCGCCGCCGAACACCCGATGGTCGACCGGATATTCGTTACCGCGCCGGCAAAAATCCACATGTGCCGACATGCCGGCAAAGATCGGGCATGGTTGCAAAGAATCAGGCCGCTCTACGGCCACCATTATCATTTTCATGTGCGCCTGAAGTGCCCGCCCGGCTCGACGGAATGCGTAACCCAGACACCCACTGCTGCCCAACTTTCAAAGGGTGGCGACGGATGCGATGCCACCCTGCGCTGGTGGGTTACCGGCTATCTGGAAGAGTTGAAGAAGCCGCCAAAAGAACCGGCAGTGCCTGTGCGCGGCGTGCGTGATTATACAATGGCTGATCTTCCGGAACGGTGCACGCAGGTTCTGGCCTCGAATTGACCGTTCGTTCCGGATGACCGGGGAAAACGCTTCGCCGCACTTTTGGAGCAACCATCCGGATTGGCAGAGGCGACACCAAGACCTGCACTTCACGATTGCAAATTGCCGCGGCTCAGGGATAAGGCACTCCGGCCCACCGCCCTGACCATTGATGGAGAATGCCATGGACATGCATGCACTTGAGGCACAAATTGAGGATGCCTGGAATTCACGCGAGACCATTTCACCTGCCACAACCGGATCAGTGCGCCGGGCGGTGGAATCGGTGCTGGACGCGCTTGACCGCGGTGAATTGCGGGTCGCCGAACCTCATGGCAATGACTGGAGGGTCAATCAATGGGCCAAGAAGGCCGTTCTTCTCGGCTTCAGGCTGAAAGACATGGAGCCGCAACCGGGTGGCCCGCAGAACTCCACCTGGTGGGACAAGGTCGACTCAAAATTTCGCAATTGGGGATCAAGGGAGTGGCAAGAGGCCGGGTTTCGCGCGGTTCCGAATTGCATTGTCAGGCATTCGGCACATATCGCGCCGGGGGTCGTTCTAATGCCGAGCTTCGTAAATCTCGGTGCATATGTCGGTGAAGGCACAATGATCGACACTTGGGCAACTGTGGGGTCCTGCGCGCAGATTGGAAGAAACGTACATCTTTCAGGCGGCGCCGGAATCGGAGGTGTGCTTGAGCCCATGCAGGCCGGTCCAACCATCATTGAAGACAATTGCTTCATCGGAGCGAGGTCCGAAGTGGTGGAGGGTGTCATCGTTCGCGAGGGATCTGTTTTGGGAATGGGCGTCTTCATTGGACAATCAACCAAGATTATCGATCGCGAGACCGGCCATGTGCACCATGGCGAAGTTCCGCCCTATTCGGTTGTGGTTGCCGGCTCCGCTCCATCTTCCGGGGGAATCAATCTGTACTGTGCCGTCATTGTGAAAAAGGTCGATGCCAGAACGAGGAGCAAGGTCGGCATCAACGAACTTCTCAGGGACTAGGAGTTCCCAATTGGAAACTGCCATTGATCCGGTGGAACTGACCGCCCGGCTTGTTCGGTGCCCCTCGGTAACGCCCGAGGAGGCTGGTGCCATTAGCTTACTTGAGCATTTGCTCAGAAATGAAGGGTTTGATTGCTTCCGCATTGAACGCGGTGGAATCTCGAACCTGTTTGCCCGCTGGGGCCCTCGGGATGCCAAATCGGTATTCGGATTCAATGGGCACACTGATGTGGTTCCCCCTGGAAATCCGGACGAATGGAGTGTGGACCCCTTTGGAGCCGAAGTCAGCGAAGGTCAGTTGTGGGGACGAGGTGCAGCCGACATGAAGTCCGGCGTCGCCGCATTCACAGCTGCCTCGATCGAATTCGCCCGCATGCATCCAGACAGGGGCGCAATCGTCCTGACCATTACCGGCGACGAGGAGGCCATTGCCGAAGATGGCACGGTGGCCATCCTGGATTGGATGGAGAAGAACGGGGAACGCATGGATGCATGTCTCGTTGCCGAGCCGACCTGTCCGGAGAAATTCGGCGAAGCGATGAAAATCGGACGGCGCGGCTCACTTTCAGTCAGGGTTCGAATCGAGGGGATCCAAGGACATTCTGCCTATCCGGACCGGGCCCGAAACCCGGTCGCAGCGATGGCACGTCTGGCCGATAGCCTGTCATCCGCGGAGCTTGATCGGGGAACCGAGAATTTTGAACCGTCCGTACTTTCGGTGACGTCTATCGACACCGGCAATCCTGCCAGTAATGTCATTCCTGCGAGTTGCGAGGCCACGGTCAACATTAGGTTCAATGATTCACACAGCGGCAAATCGTTGCTTGATTGGCTGAATTTGGAAGCACAAACTGTCGAGGATGCATTTGGCGTAAAGGCAAACCTCCAGAAAACATCGCTCGGAGAGTGTTTCGTAACGGAACCGGGAGACCTGACCGGGTTGGTTTCCGATGCGGTGCTCCAAACTGTCGGACGCAGCCCAAAGATGTCCACCTCGGGCGGAACTTCCGACGCCCGCTTCATCAAGGATCATTGCCCGGTTGTCGAATTTGGCCTCATCGGTGCAACCATCCATCAGGTGGATGAAAGGGTCAGCATTGCTGATATCCGTTCACTGACCGAAATCTACTTCCGGATCCTTGATGGCTGGCACGATTGAAAATGGCCGCACGCGCTGGCTAATCATTTTCGTGAAGGAACCCCGTCCTGGCCGGGTTAAGTCCAGACTGGCCACCGATCTCGGGACCGTGAGAGCAGCACGCTGGTATCGCCAGCAGAGCCTTGCGGTAATCGGGCGTCTGGGCTCTGATCCGCGATGGAAAACAGTCCTCGCGGTAACCCCCGACAATGAGGGGCTGCGCAGTCAAATCTGGCCAGCGCACCTTCCCCGCATCGGTCAGGGTGCGGGTTGTCTTGGAGCGCGCATGGCCCGTGTCATGCGCCGACTTTCTCCGGGACCCGCACTGATAGTCGGCTCCGACACACCCGGTGCTACGCCGCGGCATGTGGAACAGGCATTCGGGCTGCTTGGAAATCATGATGCCGTGTTCGGACCTTCACCCGACGGCGGCTATTGGCTGGTCGGCCTCAGACGGAGCCGGGCCATTTCGGCGCGGACATTTCGCAATGTGCGCTGGTCGTCCAAGCATGCATTGGCCGATTCTGCAATTTCGCTGAACTGCAGAAGCATCGGAACTGCGGTTCAGCTGCATGACGTTGACACGGTTCGCGACCTTGCGCCGGCACGGGCCGAAGCGCCGGTTTTTCGTTCAGGGCCGGCTCCGCTCCCGTTCCGCTGGAGTTCCTAACCGAGGGGCTCCAACATCTTCCGGCAACGCCGGTTTGCAATCGCCATCGCTGCTCGTTCCTGACTCGGATATTTCAGCAATGGCATGCCTGCACTCGTTTCTTGGAGACTTTCAGCGTGCACAATCCCGTCCTTGATCAAATCTTGCCGAACAAGCGTCAACGTTGCCGTTTGTCGTTGAGGTCGATGCCCCAATTCCGGGTAATTCGGAGGCGTGTTCAGCGCATGCGGTCAAACCGGAAAAGAGGGCATGGAAAACGGATCAGCATGTGTCCGCTTGCGGCTCCGGCCAATGGCAACCCCGAGGAACGGTGGCCAGTTCTGCGTGCATTCAACATGTTGTGCCTTCTTGAATCCATACCTTGACATCTGAATTCCAGAATGCGCGCAAATTGCCAGTAGTGGCAATGTCAGTCGCCTCTTTGTGTCAATGGATTGCGAATTAGATCTTCGGAAATTTTGCGCAGGAAATGCTGGAACTGATCACGAATTTGTCAAATGAACCATCACGATATTGTTATGACTTTTTCCTGCCAAGAAAAGATGAAACACAAATTCATCAACGATTACTTGCGATTTAATTCAATGTGTTAAGATAATTTAGAGATCAAGCGAGTTTCAGATGCCGGGTATGTGCCATCGTTGACAATGGGTTAAATTTGTTCGGAACTGGGCAACTTGGCGTCTTTCGGAAATTTTTGTGGCTCCGAGCCAGCTACCGCAATGTGCCACAAACAAAGCCTTGGAAGATGTGTCAAACTCACCGTAGGAGCAAAATCCATGAATTCATCCGAGATAACACCTAACCTGGAGCCACCGATCTATGTGGGGAAATCGATTCTCTGCGCACTTTGTGCCACATTCCTTGTTGCAACCGCGCCGTTCTCTCACGCAGACGAGGACGACGACGTGGCCCCAGCACCACCCTCGATCGGTGCCGACATACCGGTAACCTATTTTGGGCCCGCTCCCTCTGACGTTCAGAAGGAGCTTATCGGTCCCTACCAGTTGCTCAAGTCCGGCAAGATGAACCTCGATGAAGGGACGATAACACTGCCCCTGTATAGGGGTGAAATGGAGAGCGGGGAGAATGTCTGGTACATCGTCACCGATACGACCGATCGCTTCAACGCGGAAGGATTGGGGATCAATCACTCACCCAAACTGTCCTACGCCGGAATCGGCAATGGCATACGCGACGCCACGTTGAAGAGGGATGAGGATGGACGCCCGTTGCTCGTGTTCGAGCGCGGGAAAGTCGACTTTTCGCCGGTTCACCACGTCGAGCCTGGGGCCGCTCCGAACGTTTTCCCGCCCGCAAATGTTCAGCCTGGTTCGGTAGGAGACGACAGTTACTCGCCGCTGGTGCGGATCACAAACGCCGGTGGACATATCTACAACGCCCCCGTCATCGCGTTTGACGTTGATGCGGATGCCCTGCACGGGTTCTGCAGCGGGGCACCGGACTACGCCATTGTCCACGACAAAGTGGCGAGCATATGTCCGAATGAAGGTACGGTTGAGATCAAGCTTACCGCAGGGTTCAGTTTCTCACGACCAGTCCTGTACCTATCGACCGATTCCAATGCTCCATTGGCAGCGGCACTGGAGCATGCAACTTTGGCACCGGCCCTTGGTGATATCCCAACCGGTGGTGACGACAGCCTTTTCAGTGCAGTTGAGCGGATCTTTGTCGCCGTCAATGGACCAACCGGGAAAAACAACCCACAACGTCAGGGGCTTGTTAGCGCTCTCACCGATGGCGCTTCACCGCTCAATACGTTGGGAGGCATACCGACCATTGCCACCGACTACAGCCCCTTGTGGGATCTGAATCCCTTTGTGTGGACATCCGAAGCAATCGAGAATGGATACCGATCGAGATTGACCGAGGAGTTCGACATCTTGGGCAAGGTAGCAAGAGGCTGGCTCACGGGACTCGACGGAGGTGAATTCGGGTCCATCGGAGCGATCGTCAACTGTCCGATAGCGTTCCGTTTTCTGTGAGTTAAACACGTATAGGAGGAGGGACCGCCCGGGGATACGTAAGCTGTTCCCGGGCGGTGGCCGTTTCCGGTGCCAACGCACGATGGGGTGAGCCGAACCTCGAATCTTCTGGAGCGCCCGTTCGGGGAAAAATGCAGATGCCTGAGGGTGCCACCCAACTGCTGCGTGGGCAAGCGACACATGGTGAAGCCGATACTGGCGACAAAGGGCAGTTCAAGGAGCATGGACGCCCGGTCGGCATCAAAAACTTCGAGCGGCACCGAAAGACTGCCATCCTGCAGAAATCGGATAGGGAATACGGGAAGACAGACGGAACCGTCCATGATCGGCAACATGAACAATCCGAACCAGCGGCAACGGGTTCCGAGCGAGTGTCCCAATTTCACTCAAGGTCGCCGCATATGCACTCGAAAACAGTTCCCCAACAGGCGAATGGCAGAACTGTGCAAATGCTCCAGATGGAGAACCCGTCACAGCCAATCCTGTATCTTCAGCAGGGTTTGAAGTTTTGACCGGCGATCATCCGGAGAAGAGCCTTGATCGAACATGCTGGGTTGAATCTTGAAACGCGCAGCAGAATTTCCGGTTGCCGGAATTTCTTGGTTTGATCTCGATCCAATCCCGAAACCTTCGGAAGCCCACTCTTGGTCAACATCATCCAACCGAACCGATGCTACACCCCAATTCGATTCTGCAATCCCCTGAACCCCCTGGGGAAAGGTCAAACCGGCACTACACAGCCCACTTGCTACTCTCAGCAATGTAGATTTCGCGCAATCTCAATGCGACCGGCCCCGGCTTGCCATTTCCAATCTGAACTCCGTCAATCGATACAACCGGCATGACATAGTTTGAAGCCGATGTAATGAAGGCTTCCGATGCCTCGCGAGCTTCCTTGGGAGTGAACGTCCGTTCCTCAAACCTGAGTTGCGTTTCGCTTGCAAAACGCAGCACCGCCGCACGCGTTATTCCATGCAGGATGTCGTTTGACAGCTCCCTGGTTACGATGGTGCCGTCCCGGGTCACAATGAAGGCGTTGTTTGAGGTCCCTTCCGTGATCAGGCCTTCCTCAACCAGCCACGCATCGTCGGCCCCGGATTTGGCGGCCTCCATCTTCGCCATGGATGGATAAAGCAGTTGGACGGTCTTTATGTCCCTGCGGCCCCATCTTAGATCCTCTGCCGTCACCACACTGATGCCCTTCTCCGGGTTTTTCGGTTTCAGCGCCTCACTGGTCTGGGTAAAGAGCACAATTGTCGGGCTGACATCCTCACCCGGATACATGAAGCTGCGATCGGCGGCACCCCGTGAAATCTGAAGATAGACAACCCCCTCATCGATCGCATTGACCCTGACCATTTCCCTATGGATTTCGAGCATCGCTTCAGTGTCAACTTCGAAGGGAATCTCAAGCGCCCCAAGTGACCGCTTGAGTCGGGTCATATGGCCATCAAAATCCAAGAGCCTTCCTCCATGCACGGAAGTCACCTCATAGACTGCATCGGCAAAAAGAAACCCACGATCAAAAACGGAAACCTTCGCTTCCTCCTCCGGCACGTATTCGCCGTTAAGGTAGACAGTGCGGCCCATTTGCTTAACCTCCCTTCACAGTTGTTCCGGCGATTGTCTCATCCCCACAGAGCCGCCTCCGGCGGATGGACAACATGCCCTTCATATCGAAGTGCCGGAAAATGGTCTTCAGCCAGAAACACCGGCCCGTCAAGGTCAACGATATCCGCCCCTTGGGCCAAAATTACCGCAGGTGCCATGGCAAGCGAGGAACCTATCATGCATCCCACCATAATCCGGTAGCCCATTCGGCGCGCCATGCCCCGCAGCGCTAGCGCTTCAGTGAGACCGCCAGTCTTGTCCAGCTTGATGTTGACCGTCGCATAACCCTTTGTGAGCGCTTCCAATGAGGCACGATCATGGCAACCCTCATCGGCGCAGACATCAACCGGAACGGAAATCCCGGCAAGGTCGGAGTCCTTTCCTGCCGGAAACGGCTGTTCCACCATTTCCACGCCGAGTTTCGGCAGGATGGCGGCGATTTCCTTCAAATCCCCTGCGGACCAGCCTTCATTCGCATCCACAATGATCCGGGCGTTTCCGGCACCCTCGCGCACAGCGCGCAAGCGATCGACATCCTCGCTTCCGGCACCCAACTTGACCTTGAGAAGCGGCCAATCCGAGTGGGCGGCGGCATCGGCCCGCATTTTTTCGCAGGTGTCCAGCGACACGGTATACGCGGTTGACACCGTATCGGGCCGATCCAATCCGGCGAGTTCCCAAACACGTTTTCCGGTAAGTTTTGCCTCAAGGTCCCAAAGCGCGCAATCAATCGCGTTTCTGGCTGCCCCCGCCGGCATCAGTTCCTGGAGTTGCCGACGCTCAACAGGCAGTGGCAGGCATTCCACGGCGGCGGCAACGCTTTCCATGGTTTCCCCGTAACGCGCATAAGGCGTGCATTCGCCCCGCCCAACAGCGCCCCGGTGCCCAATGGTGACAACCAATGTTCTGGCTTCCGTTCGCGATCCCCTTGAGATCGTGAACGAACGCTTAAGGGGAAACACCCTTTCTGCAACCGAAATCCGCATCCGCCTTCACCGCAGCAGGACGAACGACGAAATCATGCCCAACCGCCGCTCAACCAAAATTCTCTGCAAGCGAGTCGACCAGCGGCCCCGGTCCGAAACGAACTGGATCTGTCGCAGGAAGCCCCAACTCTTCCTGCGCCGTTTCAATGCAGTCCCTGGCCGCAGTGTCGTCGAGTTCGGAGGTATTGATCGAAACTCCAATTACCCTGCAATCCGGATTCACCATCCTTGCCATCGTGAGAGCAACGTCCCGAAGTTTTTCAAGGGTGGGCATTCGGTGGTCGGGAAGGCCTCGCATGCGGGTGCGGGTGGGCTCATGGCTGAGAATCAGCGCATCCGGTTGACCTCCATGGATCAGCGCAAGCGTAACGCCGGAATACGAAGCATGAAACAGCGAGCCCTGACCTTCGATCAGATCCCAGTGATCCTCCTCATTGTCGGGCGAAAGCCATTCGATTGAACCTGCCATGAAATCGGCAATCACTGCATCCAACGGCACCCCATTACCCTCGATCAGTATGCCTGTCTGTCCGGTTGCCCGGAACGTTGCCTTCATTCCGCGCCTCACCATCTCGCGTTGCATTGCAAGCGCCACATACATTTTTCCGACCGAGACATCGGTTCCCACCGCAAGGCACCTTCTGCCCTTCCTCGGGCGGCCATTTGCGATTGGGTAATTCCGGTTCATTCGACGCACATCATGGAGCTTTCTGCCGTTCCGTTGCGCCGCCTCCACAAGCCTGGGCTCATTTTCAAGAAAATTGTGGAGCCCGCTCGCCAGATCCATTCCTGCCTCAATTGCCTCAACCAGGACGTCGATCCACGAATCGGCAATGACGCCACCCCGGTTTGCCACGCCGACCACCAGGGTTCCTGCGCCCTTACCGGCAGCTTCAGCAACCGACAGGTCCTGCAGACCGAGATCCGCATTGCAGCCTTTCATCCTGAACTGTCCGACAACATCGCCGGGCCGCCAATCCTTGATTCCTTGTGCAACCTTCGCCGCCAGCTTGTCCGGCGCGTCACCAAGAAAGAGAAGATAGGGTTTGGTGATCATCCTGTGGGTCTCCCTTCCAACAGTTCCGAATCTTTGCGCCTATACCAGTCCACAAAACTTGGAAAAGGATTTTGTTGGAATCTGGAAACCGATATCCCAACCGGCAACCTGTCAAATCAAGTGCATCAGTCAGAACAGGACAAAAAGCAGAATGCAAACAATGCAAAGTCCGATCCAAGATCTCCTGAGAGCGATAAGCGCATCATCAATGTCACCGGCTGACAATTCCTTGCGGCCGCCTTCATTGACATACGGAAAGTCGGTTTCGATGCCGTCGTATTTTCGCGGCCCGGACAATGCAACGTCAAGTGCCACGGCAAGCGCTGCCTCCGGCCAACCCGCATTTGGCGAGCGATGAAGGGCAGCGTCCCTCCTGATCACCCCGAACCCTCTCCAGGAATTGTTCGCGGTTGCGATAAGCAGGCTCGTGAGGCGCGCCGGTATCCAATTCAGAGCATCATCCAGCCTTGCCGCTGCCATTCCGAATTCACCGTAGCGCTGATTTCGGTATCCGATCATGCTGTCGGCGGTATTGACCGCCTTGTAGACAAGAATTCCGGGCAGGCCAAAAAGCACAAACCAGAATGCCGGAGCAACGACACCATCGGAGAAATTCTCGGCGGCACTTTCCATTGCGGCCCGCGCCACATCGGCCTGCTCCATGGGTTCGACGTCGCGCCCAACGATCTTGGCAACCTCCCGCTTTCCTTCACTCAGATTTGTGCGCAACCCGTCGGCAACGGCAGTAACGTGTTCGACCAAACTCCCATACGACAGCAGGATTGCGGCTCCCAGCAGTTCCAGCAGGCCGAAATCGGGCAGTGCTGAGATAAGCGATCCAATGATCAATGCTGCCACCACCACGCCGGCAGTCACCAATATCCCCTTGGCCTTGCGGTTCTCTCCCCGATTGCAGTTCTTTTCCGCAATGCCGATGGCCCGGCCGATTAGAACAACCGGATGCGGGATGCGGTTCCACGCCCAATCCGGCTCGCCGAGCAGCGCATCCAGTATCAATGCGACCAGCAGCAGCAGAAAATACATCAGGCGTCCTCCCGAATTTCTTGCGCCCGCCTGGCCTCCAACGCCTCACGCACCGGTCTGAAACTTCGACGATGCAGCGGGGTCGGGCCGAGATGGAACAACGTTTCAATGTGTTTCCTGGTGCCGTAGCCGCAGTTGGCCATCCAGCCATATTCGGGGTGCAGTCGATCAAGCTCGCCCATGTGCCGGTCGCGAGCAACCTTTGCAACTATGGAAGCCGCGGCAATTGACACCGATATTGCATCTCCGGAAACAACTGGCCGGGCCGGGCAAGGGAGGCCGGCGGGGATCCTATCCCCGTCTATGAGCAGGTGATCCGGATGGCGGCAAAGTTGTTCGACTGCCCGTCGCATTGCCAGCATCGCTGCGTTGAGAATGTTGAGGCCGTCAATCTCTTCCTCGCTGGCTGTTCCAACTGATACGGTTGACGAAGCCCTGATCGCCCTGTCCAGAAACTCTCTCCTTTTTGCAGTCAGTTTCTTGGAATCATTCAGACCGTCGGGTACATTGTTCATGTCCAGAACAACCGCTGCGGCAATAACCGGACCGGCCAATGCTCCGCGTCCCGCCTCGTCTACCCCGGCCACGACGTCAAATCCGCAACAACGCAGTTCGGACTCAAGCAGGCTGTTGGGTCTCAGTGTCACTTTGGTCAAGTTTGATCCGTGCAACCTTTCCACCGGCCAAATCCCTGAAGCCGGTGCATGCCGTCTGATCAGTATTGTCGGGACAGGCGGAAGCCTTCCCGTTGCATGCATTTTGAATCGAAATATTTGACAAGGAAATCTCCCCGCCAACGTTCCTTCAGGCACACCTTTGGCGTCGGCAGGCAGGGCCGCCCGTCAGTCTCAACCCAAATATCCCCCGTCCACCGGGCCGAACTGCAAACCCGGGTTCTGTTGATTTCATCCTCGATTGCGCTGCGCTCAGATTGCGCAGCCGCCGCCTTTCGCTGCCGCTCCTTGCGCGCCTGACTGGCAATCAGGGCGAGGGCGGCAACTCCTACGATTGCCTTCAGCGTATCATTGTCATCTGCGCGGGCGGGTGCGGCAGTGAACTGCAGGGCCAGCAGCATGGCTGCGGCGATTCCCAGAAGATTTCCTGCGAATTTATTGTGGCTCATCTGAAAATGCCCCCGTTTGCGGATAATCCGGATTATCTGCCACATGGACCAAAAATTCAAGCGAATGTCCTGACCTCTGACGTCCCTGACAGGGTCAGGCAGCCACCGAACCAATATCCCACCTCCAGATGCAGCATCATGGTTCGTGCGACACCCAAACGGGTTGGTGGCGCACTGACCAAACGGCGCCCTTAGCGGCTTCCATCAGCCGTCCGAACCCAATGCCCGCCTTGCATCGGCAATCGCTTCGCTCACCAATTGCCCGTCCTGGACCCGCTCGCACAGGGCCACGACCAAGGCCAAGGCAAAAGCAAGTTGTTGATCGCGATTAAGCCCGTTTGCCACTCCGGAAAGTTGCGCGAGCACTGCATCCCTGTCGAAGTCGGAAGTTCCCATTCAATTCATGCCCCACATATTTGAAATCGCCGCCCTGATCTGTCTGCCGCTGCAACCGGTCCACCTGGCGGCGATGACCTGATCCGGTCTCACAAGGTAAACCGCATCCCTTTCACTTCCGAGATAACGTTCCCTGACGAAATCGTTGATTTGCACATTGAGGGCCCTGGTTCCCGGAATTGCTGGTGGCTCACAGCCCACACCGACAACGCACGGAACCCTGCCAAGGCGGTCAATCAGCCACTCGTCGCCAACAGGTGCATCCGGCGCAACCGAACCGGGACACGACACATTCGGAAGTTGCAGTGAATCGGGTCCGGAAATTTGGTAAACACTAGGCACCGAGAGCCTTCCCGAATTTACCCAGGGACGAGCGTACTCCGCTGCAGAGGCCAAACTCAGCACCTGATCCCTGAGCACCCTTTCCCAACCGTCGCGAGGCGACATGAAGCGGGTCGTCCTCGATGAATTTGATATGTTTTCATCCGCTCCGTGAACCCGCTCGGAATTGTAGTCCTCAAGGACGGAAGGTCGCGCCCGGCCGCCCAATATGGCGGCAAGCCTCCAGCACAGGCTGTCGACATCCTGTAGGCCGCCGTTCCCGCCACGGGCGCCAAAAGGCGACACGACATGGGCTGAATCGCCGGCGAAGATAACCCTGCCATGCACAAACCGCTCCAGTCTCCTGCACTGAAAGGTGTAAACCGAAACCCATTCAAGCCGATAGTCCCGGCCATCCACAACCTTGGAAATCCTCGGCATGACGTTTTCGGGGAGGCGCTCGCGGGCCGGGTCCGCATCGGGACCGAGTTGCAGATCAATCCGGTAAATGTTGTCCGGCTGCTTGTGCAAAAGTGCAGATTGCCCCCCGTGAAATGTTGGCTCAAACCAGAACCGCCGCTCAGAGGGGAAATCGGCGTTCATCTCAATGTCGGAAATCAGGAACCGATCCTCAAAAACTTCACCTTCAAATTCCAACCCCAACTGCGCCCTGATCGTCGAACGCACCCCATCGCAGGCAATCAGCCACTTAGCCTCAAGATCGTAGTTGCCTTCGGGAGTTTCGATTCCGAGCTTCACGAAGTCCGGAAATTGCTCCAGCGAAACAACCCGGTTGGCGAAACGCAGGTCAATTCCGTCGATCCCGTTTGCCCGGTCGAGAAGGTAATCCTCAACATAATATTGTTGGAGGTTGATGAAGGCCGGTCGCTTGTGGCCTTCCTCCGGCAGAAGGTCGAAGCTGAAGAGTTCGCGATGACCGTGATAGGTCCTTCCAACCTTCCAAATAATTCCCTTTTCGACCGCCCTGTCGCCAATGCCCAACCTGTCGAATATCTCGATTGAGCGCTTGGACCAGCAAATTGCACGTGAACCGACGGCGATGGACTCCCTGAGGTCCAGCACCACCGAGGGAACGCCGAGACCGGCAAGTTCGATTGCGGCTGCAAGCCCAACCGGACCTGCCCCTATGATGACCACGCCCTTGCGCCGCTCCGGGCCATCCAATCCCGGAGGCGGGACAAACTCAAGCATGCGTTCAACCGGCGGCATCAACCCTACAAACCGAATTCGGGCAAGCCTTCATCCCTTATCCTTGGAGCTCGTCCCACATTTCAAGATCCCGCTCTGCCGTCCAAATCCTCGGCGTGTCGATCCCCCTTGCCTCATCATACGCCCGTGAGACGTTGAACGGCAGGCAGTGCTCGTAGATTGCATAATCAGAAAATCTCGGGTCGCAGGCATCCCTGACGCCGTCCCAAGCCTCCTTGAGCGAACCTCCCCGCGCCGCCGCCATGGCGGCGGGCATATAGGTGGCGTCAAGGAACTCACGGGTGCATTCCAGTCCGGCCGCCACCAACTCAGCGGTATCAAGGGCATCACCCCTGCCGGGGGCAATGGCGCGTGGCGCATATGAAGCCACGGCATCAAGCGTTCCGCGCCAGTCGCCGAAATGTCCGTCGCCGCAATAGCAGGCGGATTTGTATTCGACGATGTCGCCGGTGAACATCACCTGCTCGTCCGGAACCCAGATGACGGCATCACCCGCCGTGTGTGCCCTGCCGAGAGTCATCAGATCAATCCTCCTCCTTCCGAGATAGACCGTCATGCTGTTGCCGAATGTCGTCGTCGGCCATGTGAGGCCGGGGATCGATTCATGTCCCTCGAACAATCTCGGGAACCGTTGAAACTCGCTCTTCCAGTCCTCCAGCCCCCTTTCCGCAACCATGGATCGGGCGGTGTGTGACATGATGACCTGCGGTGCCCCGTAGGCGGATGCCCCAAGCACTCTAACCGCATGGTAGTGAGTCAGCACCAGATGCGAAATGGGCTTGTCGGTAATCCTGCGGATTTCGTCGATGACCTTTTCGGCGAGGCGGGGAGTCGCCTGCGCCTCCACAACCATCACAGAGTCGTCACCGATGATCACGCCGGAATTCGGATCACCCTCCGCGGTGAATGCGTAGAGTCCCCTGCCGATTTCGGTGAAGCTGGTGACCTTTTCCGAAAGGTCTCCCTGCGATGCGAATGCCCTGGTCATCAATCAAACTCCAATTTGCCGGACGGTCTGTTCAATTTCGCCGAAGATCGAATTGCCGCGCTTGTCATTCATCCAAATTTTGACCGTATCACCGAAGCGCAGGAACGGCGTTGAAGGCACCCCGTTTCGGATTGTTTCAACTGTTCTGACTTCAGCCAGGCACGAATAGCCGACACCACCCTCGCCGACCGGCCTTCCCGGTCCGCCGTCAAGCCTGTTCGAGATCGTCCCTGAACCGACAATGGCACCTGCCGACAAGTGCCTCGTCCGTGCAGCGTGGGCAATCAGCTGAGGAAAGTCGAAAACCATGTCAACCCCGGCTTCGGCACGGCCGAACGGCTCTCCATTGATGTCGACGCACATCGGAAGGTGCAGCCTGGCACCGTCCCAAGCCTCGCCAAGTTCGTCCGGCGTAACCGCAACCGGAGAAAACGCCGAAGAGGGTTTCGATTGAAAAAACCCAAACCCCTTTGCCAGCTCTGGAGCGGTGATTGACCGAAGCGTCACATCGTTCACCAGCATGATCAGCTTGATGTGACTGCCGGCGTTCCCAGCCTTGATTCCAAGTGGTGTGTCGTCGACCACAACCGCGACCTCGGCTTCCAGATCAATGCCAAACTCCTCTGATTCAGCCGGAATGTCATCCCGCGGCCCCAGAAACGTGTCCGACCCGCCCTGATACATCAGTGGATCCCTGTAGAAACTCTCCGGCATCTCGACGCCGCGAGCCTTTCGGACCAGTTCAACATGGTTAACGTAAGCCGAACCGTCGGCCCACTGATAGGCACGGGGCAACGGCGACGCCGCTTTGGCCTGATCAAACCTGTCGGCATCCGCATTTCCCTCCAGATCGCGGGCGAGCGCCTCCAACGCAGGTGCCGCATTTGGCCAATCATCAAGCACCGCCTGCATGGTGCCTGCGACGTGATCTGCAGAAACGCATCGTTCAAGGTCGCGCGATACCACAACAAGGCGTCCATCCCGGGACCCGTCCTTCAGGCTGGCAAGTTTCATCGCTGCATCCTTTTGATTTCCATCAGGTCTTCACCAACCGAAAACTCGCCGTCCCAGATGCCGGCGACGGCAGCATGCCAATCTGATTCATCGACAACTGGACAATCGGCGGGAACCAGATGATGGAGGACCAGATGCCCGACATTTGCGTCTCGGGCGATTTCGGCTGCCTCATCGGGAAGCGTATGGCTGGCAAACAGATGCTGGCGAAGCCTTGAAGTGTTCTTGGCCCGGGAAACAACCCAGTCAACACCCTTCGCAAGCATGGCCTCGTGGACAAGAATGTCGCTGTCCCTTGCAAAATCCACAAGTGGTGGAAATTTCGAGGTGTCCGAACTGAAGGTAATGCTCCAACCTTCCGCATCAAATCTAAGCCCGTAACATTCAGTTACCGGCGGGTGGTGCACGCGCAGGGCCGAAACCCGGCATCCGTCATAGTCCAGCGTTCCTTCCCCGTATTCGGAAACGACAATCAACTCCCTCAGATCAATCCTGCCCTCGTCGCCGATGCGAAGGTCTATGTCGAAGCGCATGGATTCCAGGAAGTGATCAAGATGTGTTCGTGTGCCGACCGGACCGTAGACCCTGACGGTTTTCATGAGACCGTTGGTCCAGGCCGTATGGAGCAGCGGACCAAGTTCAAGGACATGATCGGAGTGCAGATGTGTGATGAACACGGCGTCGATCTCAGTCAGTTCCAGACCGGCGGCCACCGCACCCCTTGCAACTCCCAACCCGCAATCAATGATGCAGTTGCACCCGTTGATGACAAGAAGGGACGAGGTGGGCATTCTTGTGATGGAGCGCATCGACGGCCCACCCTTTGTGCCGAGGAGCACGAGTCTGTCATTGTTCATTGGACGCTCCTCTTCCGGGCTCCAGGGCTTCAGGTCTTGCCTTCCGGCGTTCCGTCGAATTTCTTTTCCAGTGGGGTCCAGACATCAATGTAATCCTCCTGCATCGGTGCCCGTTCCGCCGCATAGCGGGTCAGATGCTGCGGAAACCGGCTTTCAAACATGAAACTCATGGTTTCCCTTATCCTTGCAGGCTCCATAGGTTCATTTCTTGCTGTTTCATAGGCATCCCGGTCGGGACCGTGAGGGAGCATCATGTTGTGCAGGCTGATCCCCCCGGGCACGAATCCTTCGGGCTTGGCGTCGTAGACGCCATATATGTTTCCCATGAATTCAGACATGATGTTCTTGTGGTACCAGGGCGGACGGAACGTGTGCTCGGCAACGGACCACCTTTCCTTGAAAAGAATGAAATCGACATTGGCGGTTCCCTCAAATCCCGAAGGCGCCGTCAGCACCGTAAAGATCGATGGATCCGGATGGTCGAACAGGACGGCGCCAACCGGCGAAAAGGTGTCAAGGTCGTATTTGCATGGGGCGTAGTTGCCGTGCCATGCCACAATATCCAGCGGCGAGTGGCCGATTTCACAACGGTGGAAAGTGCCGCACCATTTGACCGTAACCGCCGAGGTTACCTCCCGATCCTCGAATGCGGCAATCGGAATCTTGAAGTCCCTCGGGTTGGCCAGGCAATTTGCACCAATTGGGCCCCGGTTCGGAAGATCGAATTTCGATCCATAGTTCTCGCAGACGAAGCCTCGGGCAGGCCCCTGGCGCAATTCACAACGAAACATCATCCCGCGAGGAATGATTGCGATCTCACCGGGACGGACGTCGATAATTCCGAGTTCAGTGCAAAATCGCAATTCACCCTGCTGCGGAACAACCAGCAATTCCGAATCGGCTGAGTAAAAATACTCGTCCCGCATTGATTCAGTCACGAGAAATATGTGTGCAGCCAACCCGGCCTGGGTATTGACATCACCTGCCGTCGTAATGGTCCGCATGCCGCTGATGAATGTCAGGGAACCGTCGCCGACGGGAATCGGGTCCCATCGGTACTGGCCGAGGGAAACAATGTCATCCTGAACATGCGGCGCCGTCTTCCAATGAGGAAGTTCCGTCATCGAAAATCTTGAAGTGTGCCGGACCGAGGGCCTGATCCTGTAGCACCATGTTCGTTCGTTCTGCCCCCTCGGCGCGGTGAAGGGAGTTCCCGACAATTGTTCGGCATAAAGTCCGTACATGCATTTCTGCGGGCTGTTCTGCCCCTGCGGCAACGCACCCGGCAATGCCTCGGTCTCGAAGTCATTTCCGAAACCGGGCATGTAGCCTGGCACCGTTCCCATCGGCGAATCCGCGCTTGTCATTGTTGCTGAATCGGGCTCGACATCCATGTTCCGCCTCCCCATATGGATCGCAGTGCAGCATGTTGCCCCTGCCGCCGGCAAAGGCTATATCGTTGCACTTGCAACAATGTCAAGCTGCGTTCGCAGTTGACTGGCAAAGGAATTCGTGAACGGTGAAAGCGGCATGACCGATTTCAATCTTGCAGAGTTTCTGCCCTACCGGTTCAGTGTCGTGGCGCAGAAGATGAGCCGGGAATTCGAAAGCCGCTATTGTGACAGGTTCGGCATTCGAGTTGCCGAGTGGCGCATCGTTGCCCACCTCTCACAGACCGGGGCGGCGAGCATGCGTGAAATCGAAAGGCGAGTTGATCTGCACAAATCCCGGGTGAGCCGGGCCGCACGGCGCCTGGAGTTGGCCGGCTACGTTTCCCGGAAATCTGACCCGGGGGACAATAGGCTGGTGGAGCTGAGATTGACGGCCAAGGGGGTGGACATGATGAAAGAGTTGGCTCCGCTCGCCAGCCAGTATCAGGAGGAACTCTTGGCAAAGATTGGCAGTGGCCGCGAGGGTTTCGACCGCGCCATCGGATCGCTGCTTGGACCCGATCAATGACACCGGTGCTTTATGACTACTGGCGATCCTCAGCTTCCTACCGAACCCGGATTGCACTCGGTCTCTCGGGTCTCGAATTCGATGCAGTGAGGATCGACCTGTCTGCGGGAGAACAATTCGAAACCGAGCACATGCGACGCAATCCGCAGGGATTGGTTCCAACCATTGAAATCGATGGACATGTGTTCTCACAATCTCTGGCCATAATCGAATATCTGGATGAGACCGGCCGATACCCGTTTCTTCCGATCGAACCGCAACAACGCGTTCGGGTTCGCACGCTTGCCTATGTCATCGCCATGGAGACGCATCCGATCTGCAACCTTTCGGTTGCGCATCATGTTGGGGAAATTACCGGGGATCCGGAACATTCGATCGACTGGATGGTTCGCTTCATGGGAAAGGGGCTGGCAGCGTTCGAAAGGCTGTTGGATGACCCGGCAACCGGGCGCTTCTGCCATGGCGACAAACCGACGATGGCGGATGTCTGCCTTCTTCCACAGATCTACAATGCCCGCCGGCGCGACATGACGACCGAGGGCCTGCCGCAAATCTCCCGCATAGTGGCCGAACTGGAAGCAAATGATGCTTTCAGCGCAGCTCACCCCAACAACTTCAGATAGGACTGAAACATGACTGACGACATCGTGATTCTCGGCGGATCCCGCACCGCCATCGGAACCTTCGGAGGTTCGCTTGCCGGAGTAACACCAATAGATCTCGCTTCCCGAGTGGCAACTGCGGCAATGGAAAGATCCAATGTGGAACCGGACAGGATTGGACATGTTGCCTACGGGCATGTCATTAACACAGAACCCCGCGACATGTATCTTTCCCGGGTCGCAGCGATGGACGCAGGAATTCCGGACACGGTTCCGGCGATGAACGTCAACCGGCTCTGCGGCTCCGGGGCGCAGGCCATAATTTCTGTTTTTCAGTCGCTACAACTGGGCGATGCGGAATTCGGCCTTGCGGGCGGTTCCGAGAACATGAGTCGTTCACCCCATTACCTTGTGGATGCGAGATGGGGCAAAAAGATGGCAGCAACGAAAGCGGTGGATGCCATGGTCGGTGCCCTGTCTTGTCCATTCGGAACCGGACACATGGGCGAAACTGCAGAGAATGTCGCCGAGGAGCACCAAATCTCCCGAGAGCAACAGGACAGCTTTGCGCTGGAGAGCCAGCAACGGGCGGCCAAGGCCATTGAGGCAGGTGCATTTGAAAGCCAAATAGTGCCGATTGAGATCAGGCAACGCCGCGAATCCATGGAATTCAGGACCGACGAACATCCAAAGATCACATCCACGGAAGAATTGGCCAAGCTCAGACCCGTGTTCCGCAAGGGAGGGACCGTAACTGCAGGAAACGCCTCCGGCATCAATGACGGCGCGGCGGCAATCGTGCTCGCCACCGCCAAAGCTGCTGAGAAATCCGGACTCAAGCCGAAAGCACGGATCACCGCATATGCCCATGCGGGCGTCAGGCCCGAAACCATGGGCATCGGCCCGGTTCCGGCCGTGCGGAAATTGACCGAAAAACTCGGCATGTCGGTGGAGGAATTTGATCTGGTCGAATCCAACGAAGCCTTTGCGGCTCAAGCGCTTGCGGTAAACAAGGAGCTTGGCCTTGATGCAGAAAGGGTAAATCCCAACGGAGGTGCCATAGCGCTCGGCCACCCAATCGGTGCAACGGGGGTCATCATCACGCTGAAGGCACTCCATGAACTTGAAAGAACAGGTAAGCAAACGGCGCTGGTCACCATGTGCATCGGCGGCGGCCAAGGAATTGCGCTTGCCCTTGAGCGGGTGAATTGAGGCACAAATCGTGCCCGACCGGCCAGTTTCGTCAGGAAGTGATCCGAATGTCCGTTCTGCCCAAAAAAGTTCTGGGTGGGCCGGGCACGACCGGATTCTACGGATGATGAAGGCCACCAACGGCAGTATGCGGACATCGGCAGGCATGCCAAACCTTCCGGATCAATGCTGACCGTCAGCGACCTGACCTACCGAATTGGCGGCCGCTCCCTGCTTGAGCATGCAACAGCGACGGTACCGCCCGGTCACAAGGCAGGGTTGGTAGGTCGCAACGGCACCGGAAAATCAACACTGCTCCAATTGATTGCAGGACAGCTCGACCCCGATGTAGGTTTGGTCGAAGTGCACAGAAGTGCGAAGATCGGCATGTTGGCCCAGAAAACGCCGGGCGGCGAGTCAACACCCCGCGAGTTTGTACTTGCCGCCGACCGGGAACGGTCCGCCCTGCTGGCCGAAGCCAAGGATGCAAAAAACCCGGAACGAATTGCAGAAATCCAAATTCGGCTTTCCGATATAGGTGCGGAAACCGCACCTGCCCGTGCTGCCGCGATTCTGGCGGGGCTGGGTTTCAATGAGGATGCACAGAAGCTTCCGCTCAGCACGTTTTCGGGCGGATGGCGGATGCGTGTGGCGCTGGCTGCAACACTTTTTTTGCAACCCGACCTGCTGCTGCTGGATGAGCCGAGCAACCATTTGGATCTCGAATCCCGGTTCTGGCTCGAAAGCCATCTGATGGCATACCGTGGAACAATATTGCTGGTGAGTCATGATCGGAATTTCCTGAATTCGATCGTGGACACAATAATTCACCTCAATGACCGCAAGCTGACCATCTATCGCGGAAACTATGACCAGTTTGAGAAGGAGAGATCGAAACGCCTGGATCTGTTGGCATCGGAACGCACAAAGCAACTCAGGAACCGTCAGCACATCCAGTCATTCATCGACCGATTCCGGTACAAGGCAAGCAAGGCACGGCAGGCTCAATCCAGACTGAAGGCCTTGGCCCGCATGGGTGAAATCGAACAAATGCGGCCGGAAAGTGAGGTTGAGTTCAACTTCCCGGATCCCAATCCGATGGCACCACCGCTGATCACCGTGGAAAATGCAAGCGTTGGGTATTCGGCGCAAAGTCCCGTGCTCACGCAGTTGAACCTGAGGTTGGACATGGATGATCGGATTGCCCTCCTCGGTGAAAACGGCAATGGGAAAACCACACTGCTTCGTCTCCTGAAGGGTGAACTCCGTGCAATGTCAGGAGTGGTGACAAACTCGCCAAAACTGTGCGCCGGCTACTTCTCGCAACAGCAGACGGAAGCTTTCAATCAAGCAGGAACTGCACTTGATGAACTCGGGTTGCGCATGCCGGATGCAACCGAAACGCAGCTCAGGGCGCAACTTGGGCGTTTTGGAATCACGCGCGATCGCGCCGATGTCAAAACCGCCTCCCTGTCCGGTGGAGAGTTGGCAAAACTTCTTTTCGCCTGCGTAACCAGGGATGCTCCGCACATCCTGTTGCTGGATGAGCCAACCAATCATCTCGACATGGCTTCACGGCAGGCGCTGATCGACGCAATCAACGGATACCAGGGTGCGGTTGTACTGGTTACGCACGACCTTCATCTCGTTGAACTGTGTGCCGATCGCCTTTGGGTGGTGCGGCAAGGCACCTGCCGGGTATTTGACGGCGACATTTGGGAATACCGGAAATCTGTGCTGGAGGCCCGGCGGGCCGAGCGACGGCTGCAACGCGAACAACGTCCGGAACGGCATCTTCGGCAATCGCGCCGTGATGCCCGCCGGGCAGGCGCCGATGCCCGTGCAGCCCGATCGGAACGGCGAAGGGTGGCGGCCGAGGCCGAGCGGAGGATTGAGGCGTTGAGCCGGGAAAAATCGGTGATTGAGAAGAAGCTCGCGGAACCGGAACTCTATGAAGGATCTGCAATCGAGATTGTGGAACTCAACAAGCAGCTTGGCGACCTCGAAAAGAGAATTTCCGCTGCCGAATCTGAATGGCTTCACGCGGTGGAATCGACACCCTGACAACAGACCGGGTTGCAGTTAAGGCGGTGCTTGCCCATTTCGAGAAGCGCCGAGGGATGTCCAGAGCCTTCCATATAATCGGTTGCGGCATGCAGCGTGCTTCTCTGGTTTCAACTTCGCTGGCAGATCAAACGCTTTGTTTTGCCTTGAAGGTGGGCCTGCGGGCCAAGGGCCGAAGGCTCGACATGGCCGATGATCTACGGAAGTGTTCGGCCCTTGATGCCATCACCGCCTTCCAGCATGGGCGACGGGTACAGCACGGTTGTAGTTGTTTCCCTCAAGGGTCATCCCATATTGCCGTTTCTTTATTCTTCGCTCCCTCAGAACTTCCTTTGAAGTCCTGACTCATTCTGAGCTTGGGCGTCGCATTGCGGCACCAGCTACGTCCAGAAATTGAACTTTCCACATTCAACGACCGCGACTCGGCTCCCCACAGCTTATCCGATGCCGAAGCAACACCTAAACTGAACCCATGCGATGTCCTTCTGAAACGACATCCGTCGAAAATTCCGACGACGCTATGCTTAGCAGCATCCGAAATGCGGCCGAGGAATCGCTGAAGGCTTGGCCCGATGCCAAGGCAGTGGTGCTGTTCGGGTCCCGAGCGCGTGGCGACCACTCGCCCCTGAGCGACTGGGATATTGCCTTCATCACCAGTGGAGGCGAGCGCATCGGGCCGGTTCCAACTGGACTGCCAATCCACGGTCTTCCGTGCAAGGTCGAATGCTTGGCATTGCCGGAGGCGGTGGTACGGCGCAAGGCTTTGGCGATCGGTCACGTGGTTCGCGGAATTATCCGTGACGGTAAGTTGCTGGCCGGATCATGGAACCGACCCAATTCGAGAGGGGCAGTCACCATGAGGCCGGACGAATACGCGAGACTTGTCCGCAACGCGATCACATTCACGGGAAACGCTGTTGCGAGGGCTGTTGAGATCGGTGAAACTGGAAACTGTTGGGATGACATTAACCTGTGCAACCATTTTGTGGCTGAATCAGCCGATGCCGCCGAACACCTTGCCAAGGCAAAGCTTGGCCGCCATGGCATCGAGTACAGCAGAACACACGATCTCGGCCAACTCGCCAGTCAAGCGAGGCGTGCCGGATTCTCCGATCTGGCGCGGGATATCGATCCCATTAACGGATTGGCGGGGAAACAACACATGGCAGCATATGACGGTGTTACCGTGGAAGGCTGCCAGCATGCCGTTCGCCGGCTGCGAGCCGAGATAATCCTGTTGGGAGAGGAAATTCGTTCCGCCAGGAGTGTTCCCTCGTTTGCAGAAACGGCCAACGAATTGGCGCGGAATGCAACCAACATGGCAAGAAAACAGGTGCCGGCACTGCGGCAAGCACTGAGCCGCGAGGTCAAGCCAAGCAGACTGCCGTTGGACCAGGACCCGGTGGCCGCAATTGTTCAAACCCGTACGACAATTGTCGATGCGCTCGGTGAGCTGCCAATTTGTCTTGCGCCAGAGAAGATCGCTGCAAACAGATCCACAAACGAGCGGCAATGGGGGTGACCTTACCCCCACGATTGACACCGACCTATTCGGAACGCCAACGCCCTTCGAATGACTCAGTTCAACGAACTGCAGGTCTGACCGGCAATGCGCCACAAGAATCAGCCCCAGCATGGTCTGAATGCCTTCGACCTGTTTCTGCAGTTTGAGTTGCCTCACCTGGACAGGCGCACGGATGCAGCCGGAACTGGAGGATTGGCCAACGACAACCGACAACTCAAAATCAGCACCTTGTTGCATGAGCAAATCCGTGATGTCGCACGATGCGACACGCATTCCTGCCATTGAGTGCAATTTCTGTGGCGGATCCAATCCGAACATTGGCGCGCACCAGGGAAGATCGGCCGCCTTCCGTGACAAATTGACCTACGCCAAAACGGGTTCCGCCAATATCAGATGCCCGGATGGGATGAAGAGACCAGCACAAGCGATCGGAAATCCCACATTGCCACTATCGTCGGGATCCCCTTCCGGGTGAAACTTGGATTGTTTGTTCAGGCGGCCAAGGCCTGTTGTGCTTGCCAGTGGAGAAAGTCGGCCCAACGCCGGTTTCTGACATTGCATTTGATGGAAAGGACTGCGTTGGCACCTCTGACACTCGTCACGCCGTGCGCAACGCAACCCCACGCTTCAGACATTTCACAAAATCACTCCACATAAACAAACTGGGACGCACCATCCTCTGCCGGACGGCTTGAACCAACCGGGAAACTCGAATACTCACCGCCAATGTCAGCGAACACTTCCATTCCGTCATGGCAAAACTCTGCAGCCAGTCTGGTCGCGGTTGCGGCAGGTCGCGAACCGGCCGATCTGGTGGTTCGCAACTGCAGATGGGTCAATGTGCACAGTCGGGAAATTCTGGAGGACCATGACATCGCCGTGGTCCAGGGGCGCTTCGCCTATTGCGGCCCGGATGCCAGCCACTGCGTAGGTGACGGAACTGAAATCCTTGATGCCGAAGGGCAATATGCCGTTCCGGGTCTTTGCGACGGACACATGCATATCGAATCGGGATTGTTGACACCGGCCAGATTCGCCGAGGCCGTGATTCCTCACGGCACCACGACGATGTTTGCCGATCCCCACGAAATCGCCAACGTTCTCGGCATTGATGGTGTCCGTCTCATGCATGACGAGGCGATGCTTCAGCCGGTTAACATGCTGCTGCAAATGCCTTCATGCGCGCCGTCGGCACCGGGGCTGGAAACACCGGGAGCCGAAATTTCGCCGGCTGATGTCCGGGAAGCGATGGGTTGGCCGGGAATTGCCGGGCTGGGAGAGATGATGAATTTCCCCGGTGTCATAGGCGGGGATCCGAAAATGCTTGCTGAGATCGCCGCAACCATGGAATCCGGCAAGGTCGTCGGCGGGCATTACGCGTCCCCGGATCTCGGTCCCGCATTTCATGCCTATGCCGCAGGCGGTCCGGCGGATGACCATGAGGGAACCCGCGAAATCGACGCAATCAGCCGCGCTCGGCAGGGCATGAAGGCGATGCTGCGCCTTGGCTCGGCATGGTACGATGTCGAAAAACAGATAACCGCCATCACCGAAAAAGGCTTGGATTCACGAAATTTCATCCTCTGCACGGACGATTGCCACCCGGGCACACTGGTGCATGAAGGCCACATGAACCGGGTGGTCCGACACGCTGTCGATTGCGGCTGCGATCCTGTCATTGCCCTTCAAATGGCTTCACTCAACACCGCAACACATTTCGGCCTGGAGCGGGAGATTGGGTCCATTGCTCCCGGACGGTCGGCAGACATGCTGCTCACATCCTGCCTCAAATCCCTACCGGTCCACAGGGTTGTGGCCCGTGGCCGAACCCTCGCCGTCAACGGGGAGTTGACGATGGAAATGCCGAAACTGACCTGGCCCGGCCGCGCCCTCGACACCGTCAGGCTCGGAAGGAAACTTGAGGCGGAGGATTTCCTGATTCCAGCTCCGGAGGGCGCAAGCCGGGTTCGGGCTAAGGTGATCGGCGTTATCGAAAACCAGGCACCGACACGGGCTCTCGTCATGGATGTCGCCGTCGCAGACGGGGTTCTGTCGCCCGACGAATCCCGGGACATCTGCCAACTTGCCCTGGTTGAGCGCCACCGGGCCACCGGCGGTGTCGTCAACGCGCTGGTATCCGGTTTTCGCTATCGCGGCCGTATGGCGGTTGCCTCAACGATCGCCCACGACAGCCACCACATGATTGTGGTCGGCACCGGCCGCAGGGAAATGGCGCTTGCAGCCAACAGGCTTGCCGAGGTCAGCGGCGGCATCACCGTTTGGTTGGACGGTCGGGAAATTGCCCTTGTCCAACTACCGGTCGCCGGACTTATGTCGGAGGATCCCGCATCAGCTGTGGCCGCTGCGGCGAATGGTGTCAGCGAGGCCATGCGCAAGTGTGGATGCCCCCTGAACAACGCGCTGATGCAGCATACTCTGCTGGCACTTCCGGTGATTCCCGAATTGCGCATATCGGATCTGGGTTTGGTTGACGCAACCCGATTCAAACTGACCGACCTCTTGGAAAGGGGCTGACCGGTGAATTCGCAGCATTTCGAATTTCCAGTGATTTCACCGCCAATTGTGGAGGCGACGGAATTCACGAACGCCGAGGACGCCATTTCCCGGCTGAAGGAACTACATTCCGAAGGCACACGATTCCTCAGGGACAGGCTTCAGCACGCAATCCGCAACAACAACGTTAAGGAACGCTACCGCGCCCATTACCCGGAGGTGAGGATCAGATCCGGCACGTATGACAAGATTGATTCGAGACTGTCGTTCGGCCACGTTGCACAACCGGGCGAGTATTCGACAACGATCACGCGCCCCGACCTCTTTGAGCGCTATCTGGGTTTGCAGTTCAGACTGTTGATGGAAAACCACGATGTTCCTGTTGTGGTCGGAACCTCAACGACTCCCATTCCGATCCACTTTGCGGTTGAAGATGACGCGACAACGCGCTTCCCATCGGGAGAGTTCGACCTTTCGTTGCGGGACATGTTCGACGTTCCCGATCTTGCGACCCTGCATGACGACATTGCGAACGGTCAGCACTACCGCAATCCGGATGGATCGCGACCCCTTAGCCTGTTTCCAGCCCAACGCGTCGACTACTCACTCGCCCGGCTTCGTCACTACACGGCCACAAGTGCTGCCCATTTCCAGAAATTCGTCCTTTTCACCAACTACCAGTTCTACATTGATGAATTTAAGGAATTTGCCGCGTCCGCACTCGCCGATCCGGAGTCCGGCTATTCATCGCTGGTTGTGCCGGGAGATATGGAGCTGACTGCAGCGAATGGGGCAACTCCAAGGCCGGAATCCACGCCGCAAATGCCGGCTTATCATCTGAAAAGACCCAAGGGTGATGGGATAACACTGGTGAACATAGGGATCGGCCCCTCAAACGCAAAGACCGCAACCGATCACATAGCTGTATTGCGGCCGCGGGCATGGTTGATGCTGGGGCACTGCGCCGGGTTAAGGAATGGACAAAGCCTGGGAGACTATGTGCTTGCGCATGCATATCTCAGGGAGGACCAAGTGCTCGACGAAGACCTGCCGGTATGGGTTCCCATTCCCGCCTTGGCAGAGGTCCAAATCGCGCTTGAAAGGGCGGTGGCCGAGATAACAAGACATCCGGGCTTCGAACTCAAGCGGATCATGCGGACCGGAACTGTTGCCACAGTCGACAACAGGAACTGGGAACTCCGTGCCAACGCAGGTCCTGTGCACAGGCTGAATCAATCCAGGGCCATAGCGCTCGATATGGAATCGGCGACAATTGCCGCCAATGGATTCCGGTTTCGTGTCCCTTACGGAACCCTTCTCTGCGTTTCCGACAAACCGCTTCACGGTGACCTCAAGCTTCCGGGGATGGCCAATCGATTCTACCGGAGTCAAGTCGAGAACCATCTCCTGATTGGCATCAGGGCACTTGAGTTGCTGCGCAGCGAACCGTTGGAACTTCTTCACTCCAGAAAGCTGCGCAGTTTCGACGAAACCGCATTTCTTTGACCGATCCGAAGAAAAAGTGCCGGAATTTGGGGGTGAATCGAAACTTTTGCATTGAATTGCCGCAGAAATTTGTTTTGTTATCAACTGTTTTACCGTTCGACCTTAACAACAAAGGATATCGTCAGAATGACTCAACAACCCATGAAAAAAGCTGACCTGGTTGCGGCCATTGCCGGAAGGGCAGGTGTCACGGTCAAGGATGCCGGGGGGGTTCTCAACGCACTTACCGATATTATCACCGAGACGGTCGCCAACGGCGACGCCGTTGCAATTCCCGGCATTGGCAAGTTCTCGTCCAAGGAACGCGCTGCCCGTACAGTTAGAAATCCACAAACCGGTCAGACCATGGAAAAAGCGGCCGACCGTGCGCCGCGAATGACATTTGCAAAGGCACTGAAGGACGCCTGCAACTGACGATCCAAACATGGGCGGGCCATTTTTGGCCCGCCCATTTGCATCAGGCGGTTCCGAATGACGGCACACCGCGTGGATGTGCTTGCCTTGGCCATGGGAATGACATTCGCATTCATTTGGTCGAGCGCCTTCTCCTCTTCAAGGATAGTCGTCCTTGAGGCACCGCCATTGACCGCCTTGGCGGTCAGGTTTGCGATTTCGGGCACAATTGGCGTGGCGATTGCGCTGTTGTTGGGCGGTTCACTCAAGCTCACCCGGGGGCAATGGCGGGCGACGATTCTCTTCGGCATCTGCCAGAACGTAATCTATCTGGGCTTCAACTTTGTGGCCATGCAGTGGATTGAGGCTTCGCTTGCCGCAATCATTGCGTCCTCGCTTCCGTTGATTGTTGCGTTCCTCAACCGATTCTTGGTCAATGAGCGGTTGGGTATGTTGGGATCCCTTGGCCTGATCGCCGGATTCCTGGGTGTGGCACTGGTCATGGGTGGTCGGCTCACCGGGGGCAGCGACAGCCTCGGAGTTGCACTCTGCGTGGTCGCTGCGGTGGCACTCGCAGTTGCCACCCTGACGATCAGGAACGCATTCACGCAAGGTAATGTGCTGATGGTGGTCGGACTGCAGATGCTCGTCGGCTGCGTGATATTGGCGGTTCCCGCCACAATCCTTGAAACTCCCTCGGTCAACTGGTCATGGCAATTTGGTGCTGCCTTCGCCTACACCACGGTCTTTCCGGGGTTGGTGGCAACTTGGCTGTGGTTCACACTGGTCAACAGAACAGGTCCAACGCGCGCATCATCTTTTCACTTTCTCAATCCGTTCTTCGGGGTTGCGGTTGCCGGACTGCTTCTTGGCGAACAATTCACCATATTTGACATGGTGGGGGTCGTCATCATTACCGCCGGAATTCTGGCCGTGCAGCTCGCAAGGGAACATCCGCGCAATTCTTCTGCCTGAATTCGGTGGAGAAAATCCGCCAAAACTGCGGTTTGGCGACTTCAGAATCTCATAATGCAATAGCGAATACGCGGCATGAATACCGGAATACAAATTGTCGCGCAGAAAGATACTCCGAACAGGAGTTTCTGACAGCCGGGTGATTTTTTCATCTTTCCGATTTGGATGACTCTCCGCAACGAATTCCAAACAGCCGTCCCGGACAATGTTGTGGCCGTGCGTCAATCCAACAAAACGCGAAATGAGTTTCCAGCGATCGTGCAGGCCTGCGACCGGAAACATCGATTGAAAAATGTTGAACCGATGCCTCCTTGATTCCGTGCCCGTGCCGACAAGGCAAAATCAAGCGGGCATCTCCGCCGTGCTCCGGCCCAACCTCGGAGTTGGCTATAGCGACGCCTTGTTCTTTTCCACGATGCGCACGTAGACCGGTTCCATGGCTTCAATGAATGAAACGTCCTTATTCCAGAAGGCCGGAAAGTCGCCGCCCCGTTTGATCAGTATCGCCGGAGCAGTCTGGTCACCGTCTTCAACTTCAACCGGCGGAAGGGTGCCGCTGCCCTGCCAAAATGATTTGGGGCTGCCGTTCGGCAACGACCGTCTCTGCGGGGACGTGTAACGGTGGGACGGATACTCAATTGCCGGTTCGCCACTCCCGAAATGGTCACTGAGAGCCTGACCCAGCGGTGAGGCCGACAGTTTCCTTTGCAGTGACTCAAATTTCATCCCGCGCAATTGGAATGCAAGGAGCGGATCACGGTCCAGCAGTGATGCGATCTTGTAATAGACGCCTGCGACATGCTTGCAAGGGGATGCGTAATCAGGACACGAACAGGAGCTGATGATATCGGCCCTGCTCTGCGGCAACAGATGAAGATCCAGTTCCGAAAAGACCCCTTCGATCGCCGTTGGCATTTCGTTCATGAGCAATTGGGAAAGACACGCAGCATTATTTCCGATCTCTCCGGTGATCCTGTCCCAATCCTTGACGGATATCCGCTTCAGCTTGACCACGACCTTGTATTTTGGCTCCCTGTAGACACCAAAATGAGGATTCACGTTTCCGCGAATCTTGGCATTGACGGTGTAGCCGCTGACATCGAATTCCAGCAGACGCCGCGGTGTCGAATAGGCCCTGCCGCGCTTAAGGCGGCCGCTGTCCATGATGTGCGACAACACATCAAGGAATTTCTTGCCCCACCAGGTGCGCGTCATTCTTGCCATTGTCAGGACTCCATGATCGCAGATCGGTTGAGTTGAATGAGCTCGCGAAAGGAGGCATTGTCCATTTCGGTGATCCACTTTTCATCAGTTCCAATGATGTTGGCCGCCAGAGCCTGCTTTTCCTCAATCATCTCGTCAATGCGCTCCTCCAACGTGCCCACTGTAACCATCTTGTGTGCGAAGACGGTCTTTTGCTGACCAATTCTGTATGCACGGTCGGTCGCCTGATTTTCCACGGCCGGATTCCACCAGCGGTCAAAATGGAACACATGATTGGCTCGTGTCAGGGTAATGCCGACGCCGCCGGCCTTGAGTGAGAGGACAAAAATCCCCGCGGGTGAATCCGGAGCCTGAAAACTCTCAATCATCTGTTCGCGGCGTTTGCGGCTTGTCCCTCCATGCAGATAGTGGACAGGGCAGCGGTGCTTTTCGCGCAAGAGGTTTTCCAGTTGACTGCCCACTTCAGTGAATTGGGTAAACAGCAGCAGGCTGTCGGATTCGCAGAGAGCCTCTTCGATCATTCCTTTCACGCGGGTCAACTTGTGCGAGCGCGATTCACTGAAAGCACTGCCATCCTGAAGGAATTGGGCGGGATGGTTGCAAATCTGCTTCAGCTTCATCAGCGTGGCCAGCATCAGCCCCCTGCGCTGCATGCCATCCAAACTTTCGATCTGATCCTGCACGTCGTTGACGACGGCCTGATAGAGCGACGCCTGCTCTTTGGTCAGGTTGCAGTAAACCTTCTGTTCCAGTTTCTCCGGAAGATCGCTGATGATTGATTTGTCAGTCTTGAGCCGACGCAGGATGAACGGCTGCACCAGCCGCTGAAGCTGTCGCAGTCTTTGCTGATTTCCGGACTGCTGTATGGGTTTTTCGTAGGCGCGCGAAAATTGTGCGGAGGTTCCCAAGAGCCCGGGATTCAGGAAACTGAACAGGGACCATATGTCCATCAGCCGATTTTCGATTGGCGTGCCGGTCATGGCAATTCGGTGCCGTGCGCTCAGTGAACGAATTGCCCTTGCCTGGGCGGATTTGGGATTCTTGATGTTCTGTGCCTCGTCCACGACAATGCGCCGCCATTTTCCATTCTTGAGCAGCCCGCTGTCCTTGCGCGCGATTGTGAAGGAAGTAATCACGATGTCGTTTGCGGTGGTGGATTTGCCAAATTCCCGGGGGTCAACCGTACGGTGGCTGCCGTGATGAACCATGCATTTCAGTTGCGGTGCGAATTTCTCCACTTCCTTGACCCAGTTGCTCAGCACGGAGGTGGGCGCAATCAGCAGCGTTGGCGACAATTCGGAGTTACTTTCCGAATCCAACTGCGCGCGCTCATGCAGAAGCAGTGCAATTACCTGGATGGTTTTGCCCAAACCCATGTCGTCCGCAAGACATGGGTTCAGCCCCAGCGCCTCTTGAGTAACCATCCATGATAGCCCCCTTTGCTGGTACGGCCTCAATCGACCATTGAGGCCCGGCGGATCATCCAGGGATTCCATGTCCTCAATTTGCTGCAACCCCTTCAGAACACCGTCGAGTACTTCGTCGAATACGAACTCCGTGGAGTCTTCATCCGCCTCCCCGACCTGCTTGAGCAATTCGCCGACACTGGACACATCGTCTTCCTGCTCCTGTCGGCGCCACATTTCCAGCATCCGGTCCATATGTTGCCGGTCGATCTCCATCCATTCGCCCCGAAAGCGAACCAATGGCGACTTCGCACTCACCAGGTTCTGCCACTCCTCCTCTCCAACCGGTTTTCCATCAACCGAAAGCTCATAGCGGTACTGCACCAATGACGGCAGATCGAACGTCGCTGAGTTTGCACTTGCCACACCCGGTGCAGCGGATTGGCCCGAGGCAAGTACCCGCATCCGCGCCCTTCTTCGGCCCTTCGGCGTCCACCAACTTGGCAGAACGATCCTGAAGCCGGCAGATTCAAGCACGATCGCATCGTTCTTCAGGAACTCATAAGCCGTCTGCATATCTGTGCTAAGGCCGGTCGGAGTTGCCGATTCCATGCCTTGCCACAGCAAGGGGCAAATCCGTGCTGCGTGCCCAAGATTAACCAGCAGGTTGCGTTCAAACCACCGACCAAAATGCTTCAGCCACAGCTCGCGCTTGCCTTCCGACAACGACCACCATTCCGCCAGATCAATCTTGAGGGACGGATCCTGAGCTGAAGTCACGAAAAAACTCAGCCGCCAATCGTCATCCTGACCTTCATCTCCCTCATGCAGGCGCACCCCCAAAACAAATCCAGATTCATGCGATTGACCGAGTATTTCCTCTTGCCATGATCGCCATTGTGTCCACCGCTCTGCGGTCGACAGGGCTTGATCGGCCGGGTCGTTTGCGCGATGAGGCTCGACAAGCCCCATTGCACCGGCAAGCCAACTGCCCTCGAATTGTTTCCTTGTCTTCTGTGTGAAGACAACATCGGAAATCAATTGTTCAACCTGCTGCTCGGAAAATTGTCTCAGCAGTTCAACCGGATCAAAGTGCCAGGTTCGCTTAGTCGACATCTTGGCTGGATTTGCCCAATCGACAGCGCTGCAAATACCTGGCATGGCGTCGGCAAATTCCTGCAACCCTTCCTCATAGATGCCGGAGGCCGGCGACCACCCGGCGAAGATGTTCAATTCCGGGTCTCGGCCACCAGTTTGGAAGCATTTCATCACTGGCAGAAACTGGTGCCGCTTAACCAAGTTCCGCAATTGCAGCGAGTACTGAATCCAGAACCGAAGATCGCTGCCCAATTGGATTTTTGGGTTACCGAAATCGGCCGCCAACTGCAGTTTCCGGAGAAACAGCAATGGCTTGTCGACTGAGATGCCGAATATTTTCCACGATCTCCAATCTGCCTCATCCGGCAGGAACTCTCCGTTAAGTTGTGCCATTTCAAGACTGGGCAGCGGTTGCCGATCATCGCTGGGCAACGTGGCATGGAACAGTGCCGTCTCGGGATACAAGTCTGAAACCAGCGCTTTGCTGAATGACAATCCGACTGAAAGAAATTCGACCAGCCGATCGGAATCCACAAGGCAGCGCGGGTGAAAATCCAACTTAGCGTCATGCTCCCAAAAACAGGTTTCCGCCGTCTCAATCCAGAAAACGAACCTTCCTGAATTGTCGAATTCGGTACCATCGCCCGGGATCCATGTGCCGCGAGGAATGTCCATCCAAAGCCGGTTTTCAGGACTTCCACATATTGTCAATGCTTCCGACCATCAGCCAGCAATTCCAACGGTGCAATCATTTGCTGCATTCCGACTTTGGCAGCGTTCTTCGGATATGGGCTTGGCTGTCGGAATGGGTCTCATCCACGCCTGAGGAAACCGTGTCTTCAATTTTCCGGTTGCGATGCTGTGCATGACGTCATCCCAATGCCGGTGCAACACACTGCAAGTCAGCGGGTCATGTGGTCCGAAAGCTGGCAGCGGGCAGCCGACTTTCATGGCCCACAGGCAACCAACGCAAACCGCGACTCATCTTGCTGAAAAATCTGGAGATGGTTGAACATTGGCTCCGTCAAAGCCAAGCTTCAACGACTCAGCGGAAACCAACTGCCGCGCGACATGGAAGGCGACAATCAGTGAATATATCCCTCGGAATTGAACCGCCGAACAGATGGCTCCGCAACGTACTGCCCGAGCGACCGAAGGAAGGCAGCGCGACCCATTTGCCAGTACCGAAGTCCGTTCTGTGAATCAGCAGGATAGTTCCCGAGTGGTTCCGATCTGACCCCTGTCCAGCAGCAGGTGGTCGGCGAGCACGCACGCCATCATCGCTTCAGCAACTGGAACCGCACGGATGCCAACGCAGGGGTCATGACGTCCCTTGGTTGCAACATTGGTTGCGGCACCTGATTTGTCTATCGTTTGCCTGGGGATCAAAATCGAGGATGCCGGTTTTACCGAAAACCGAACCACAATGTCCTGGCCGGTCGATATGCCGCCGAGAACACCTCCGGCATTGTTCGACTTGAAATTCGGCCCGTCCGCCCCAGGCACGATTTCGTCGGCGTTTTCGCTTCCCTTCAGACTGGCGGCACCCATGCCGACTCCGATTTCCACACCCTTAACCGCGTTGATTGACATCATCGCCGCCGCCAAGTCGGCATCAAGCTTGCCATAGACGGGTGCGCCGAGGCCGGGGGGAACGCCGGACGCAACGCATTCAATTGCAGCACCGATAGAATCGCCCGACTTCCTGATCCGTTCGAGCAGCACCGCCCAATCCTTTGCCGTGATGCCGTCCGGCGACCAGAATGGATTGCGTTCAATCTCCTCGGAATCGAAGTGGTCCGGGTTAATGGCGATCTCCCCCATTTGCGCAAGCCAGCCCGTAACTTGAATTGATGGCGCAAGTGATTTCAGAACCTCGCGGGCCACTCCCCCCGCTGCAACCCTGGAAGCCGTTTCGCGCGCCGATGCCCTGCCGCCACCGCGATGGTCACGAATCCCGTATTTTCTCCAATAGGTGAAGTCAGCGTGACCAGGGCGGAATTTCTCCACTATTTCGGTATAATCCTTTGACCTCTGATCCTGGTTCCTGATGAGCAACTGAATCGGTGTTCCCGTCGTTGTCCCCTCAAATGTGCCGGACAGGATCTCCACCTCGTCGGATTCACGCCTCTGGGTCATGAATCTGTTCTGGCCCGGGCGGCGTCGGTCCAGCCAATGTTGCAACATCGCCTCGTTCAACGGAATTCCGGGTGGGCAACCGTCCACCGTGACTCCTATTGCGAGCCCGTGGCTTTCGCCCCAAGTTGTGCACCGGAACAATCTGCCGAAGGTATTAACCGACATGTAACGATTTCCTTTCGCATCTGCTGCTTCCGGCCGGATCCTGCAAATGCACTTTTCAACCGCAAGGCACCTCGAAGAACTGACGGAAGTGCGAAGTCCGCTAGATCTCAATCAGCACCCGACCGTTTTCCACCTTGGTCTGATAGGTCTTCAAGTCTTCGTACGCCGGCGCCCTTTTGGCCTTTCCGGTCCTGTAGTCGAATACACCGTTGTGCATCGGACATTCAATCAGGCATCCTTGGACCAGACCGTCGGCCAAGTGAACAAACTCATGGGTGCAAAGACCGTCTGTGCAATGAAACTCATCCTCCGGAGAGCGGTAAATTGCAAATGTCCGTCCGTCAGGATGGTCATACCGAATCAAATCCTCGGTTTCGATGTCTTCGGCTGCACAGGCATCAACCCAATGGGGCATCTCGACTCTCCATCTAAGTACTTTCAGGCCCCGACTGCATCATGGAGTTCCGCACGGTAGGGCCGAGCCGTGTCGGGCAGTTTACGAACAAGAAAGACGTTGTCTCCGCGCAATTGCCGCAACAGCACGGGCAACACCGTTCTGTAGGCACTCCAGACTGAGCCGTCCGCCGACGGCAAATCGTGCTTGATCAATTCATGAAGACGGGGAAGCGCATGGTAGGGCACCATTGGAAACATGTGGTGCTCCACATGGTAATTCATGTTCCAATAGATGAACCTGCTGATCGGATTGAGATGAAACGTCCGGGAATTCAGCCGGTGATCAATCACGTCATCCGCAAGTGCAGCATGTTGAAGGACACCTGTCATGATGTGGTGCCAGGCTCCGTAAAATCGTGGCAGGCCAATCACCATGAGTGGCAGGATTGATCCCATCCAGACAGCAGTCGCAACCGTTGCGGCATATATGGCAAACCAGATGCGGGCGGTGAAAACGACCTTATGGTGTTCGCTTGCGGGAACATAGGTTTCCTCCTCCGGATGCAGTCGGCCGGTTACGTGAATGAACATCCGTCGGAATGCCTCAATCGCATCCATGATACCGAACAGGTTCAGCAGGATCCTCGCCGCGTCCGGCGGCCGCATCACCGCGATTTCCGGGTCCCGCCCCACAATGATAGTGTCGGTGTGGTGCCGCGAGTGGCTCCATCGCCAAACTGTGGGATTGCGCATAATCATGAAACACGCAATCTGATGGACGACATCGTTCATCCAAGGTGTTTTGAATGCGGTTCCATGTCCGCATTCGTGCCAGCGTGAGTCCGAAGACGAGCCGTAAAGCACTCCGTAGGCCAGCCAAAACGGCACCGAAAACCAAGAGGGCCAAAGATAGATCCCTGCTCCGGCGGACAACAGCAATGCGGCAATCCAGATCGCTGTATCCCGCAATGCGTAACGGTCCGTGCGACCCATGAGCTCTTTCATTTCGTTTCGCGACACCTTAGTATGGTACCAATCGGCCGCGGCCAGCCCCTTTTCAACGGCTTTGCGGCCTTCCTCACCAAGTAAGCTGTAATTGCGACGGTCAAGCACAAATTCACCACACCACGGAATCGGGCAGCGCAAGTAATCCAACTGCCAGCCTGATGCAAAATTGGATTGCACAGTTGCCGGTTGAATTCAAGATACAGTCAACGAAACGCGCGGCTGCGCGTCATTTGACACCGGTAACTGTGAAGTGCAATTCAGGACTCAACGGACAGTTGCCATCCGACCGCCAAATTCAAACCTGGAACCGCAAACTTGCCTGCAGCCATGGAAAAGCGCCTTGATGTGATCACAATCGGTCGATCGTCTGTGGACCTTTATGGAGGTCAGATCGGGGGACGGTTGGAAGACATGGCCACTTTCAGCAAATACATCGGCGGGTCGCCAACCAACATTGCTGCGGGAGCAGCAAGGCTCGGGCTTCGAGCCGCACTCATCACCCGCGTCGGCGACGAGCACATGGGCCGCTTCATCCGAGAGGAACTTGAGCGCGAGGGGGTCGACACCAGAGGGGTCAAGACCGACCCGGAACGTCTCACGGCTCTGGTTATTCTGGGCATCCGCAACGATGAGGATTTTCCCCTAATCTTTTACCGCGAAAATTGCGCCGACATGGCACTTTCAACCGACGACATGGATCCGGAATTCATCGGACAATCCCGTTGTGTCTGTGCAACCGGCACGCATCTTTCCCATCCCAACACCAGGGCAGCGGTACTGAAGGCACTCAGGATCGCACGGGGAGCCGACATCAGCACCGCTCTGGACATCGATTTTCGTCCCAATCTGTGGGGCCTTGCCGGTCATGGCGAAGGCTCCAGCAGGTTCATTGCCTCCGGCCGCGTAACCGAAACCCTTCAGGAGGTGCTGGACATGTTCGACCTCATCGTCGGCACCGAGGAGGAATTCCACATTGCCGGAGGCACCACGAACACGATCCAAGCCCTTCGAACCGTCAGAAATCTGACATCGGCGACACTGGTTTGCAAAAGGGGTCCAATGGGCGCTGCTGCGTTCGATGGCGACATCCCCGACAGTCTCGACGAAGGGGTAACCGGAAGGGGTTTCGAGGTCGAGGTGTTCAATGTGCTCGGGGCGGGGGACGGGTTCATGGCAGGCCTGCTCAAGGGCTGGCTGACGGACAGAAGTTGGTCTGAATCACTGGAATTCGCCAATGCCTGCGGTGCCTTCGCGGTCTCGCGCCATGGATGCACTCCCTCCTATCCCTCATGGGAGGAACTCTCACACTTCCTGAAAAGGGGCGTGAGGATACCGGCGTTGCGCAAGGATGCAGAGCTCGAGCAAATTCACTGGTCGACGAACCGAAGCCGAAAGTGGCCGTTCCTGCACATTCTCGATCTTGAGAATTCGAATTTCGGGGATCCTTGTCCCAGTGGCGACTCAACTTCCAGGTTCAGGCAACTCTGCCTTGATGCGGTTAACTCAGTCGGCGGCTGCAACTCCAGCCACGGCATCATTTGCGACGACGGTGCCGGGAGATCGGCACTCATGGACGCTGCCGGCAGTGGGTTGTGGATCGGCCGTCCTGCAAACGCGGCAGGTTCATCCCTCCGATCCCTTTCGACGCAACTCGGCCACGATTTCGGCAGGCTTTCCGAGTGGCCCGTCGAACACACCGTCATTGTGCAGTGCCGCATCGACGAATTGGGGTCGGAATTTGACGACATCCTGCATCGGATCCACTCGGCAGCCCGGCGAAACCGGCTGGAGTTGATGATCCGATTGAGCGGCGCGGCAATCGGTGAAGATGGCGTTCCGGAGACCGTTCGGCGCCTGTATGGGTCAGGATGTTTCCCGGATTGGTGGATGGTTGAACCGCCGGGAACGCAGGATGGTTGGAGTAAGATCTGGGCAGCAATCGAAGAACACGACATGCATTCAAGGGGAATCATTCTCGATTGCACAGGTTTTGAAGGCAATCCCCCAGACGAAATGCTGGACAATGCCGTCAGGCATGGCTCGGTGTGCGGATTTGCCGCCGGCGGGCATTTTTGCGGCAACACTGCCCTCCTTTGGCTCGCCGGGGCAATTGATGATGAAACTGCGGTGCAGCAGATCGCCTCCGGCTTCAACGGGCTTTGCGGGCACTTCGAACGTTGCCTTGCCCTGTGCAAATCATCGCTGTAGGGACGGCTTTAAGGCCTTCATCCATGCAGCCGGGTTCCGGCCTGTATGCCTTGCGGATGAGCACCTGTGAGAATCCAAACTGATTTGGAACAAGAAAAATGCACTCGATCGAACCAGTGCGCGTAAGCAGTTGGAATGAATGGGATCCACTTAGGCACGTAATCGTCGGAGTGGCAACGGGAAGTCACGTTCCGCCTCCGGAACCTGCAGTCAACGCCAAGGTGCCGGAGGATTCCGACATGCTCGGAATTCATGGCATTCGCCCAAAGGAAACGATCGAAAAGGGCAACGAACTGCTCGATAATTTCGCCGACACACTGCGCCACAGAGGCATTCGTGTCGACCGGCCGACACCGATCGATTTTTCGCAACCTGTGCAGACGCCCGACTTTCATACATCCAGCCAGTTTGGTTGCATGCCGCCGCGCGATGTCCTGCTGACCGTTGGAAGTGAGATACTGGAAGCAACCATGTCGTACCGGTGCCGCTGGTTTGAATATCTCTGCTACCGGCCGCTGCTGCAGCGGTTTTGGGAGGATGATCCTGAATTCAGGCACGAGGCGGCACCGAAACCGCGCCTTACCGACCGGGATTATCGAAAGGACTATCTGGCCGACAGCATCAGCGAGGAGCAAAGGCTGGAATGGACCGCGCGGAAGCATTTCGTAACAACGGAGGAGGAACCTCTGTTTGATGCCGCAGATGTGCTCCGCTTCGGACGCGACCTTGTGGTTCAGCATGGATTTACAACCAATCTTAAGGGAATTGAGTGGCTTCGACGCCATTTCCCGGATCACCGCGTGCACGCGGTCAATTTTCCGGGAGATCCGTACCCAATACACATCGACGCCACCTTCACGCCGCTGCGGCCCGGTCTCATCCTGAACAATCCAAAACGGAGATTGCCGGACGAGCAGCGGAAGATCTTCGAAAGGAACAACTGGGAGATCATCGATGCCGCTCCACCGGCACACAACCAGCCACCGCCGCTTTGCTATTCGTCGGTCTGGCTGTCAATGAACATCCTGGTCCTTGACCCCAAGACTGTCTGCGTTGAAAAATCCGAGGTCTATCAGGCGGAGCAAATCGACCGGCTTGGCATGGAGGTTGTCGAAGTGGAACTGCGGGACGCCTACGCTTTCGGAGGTGGCCTGCATTGCTCCACCGCAGATGTGCTTCGCGAAGGCGATTGCGAGGACTATTTTCCGGTTCAACCTGATTGAACCGCCCATCGGCAACGACGCCATGCAACCCAATCTTGAATCCGCATGAGTTTCCGACCGACGGCACGAGGCATTTCCGGCATGCCGCTCGGGTCAGTGGATGCCGTCGCATTCGACACCGAAACAACCAGCCTTGATGTCCGGAAGGCACGGATCATTGAGATCGCCGGGGTCAGGATCAAATCCGGTCGCATCGAACTTAACTCGGCGCATGCCTGCCTGATCAACCCGGAAGGTCACATCCCCGAATCTTCAACCAAGGTTCATGGCATTACCGATGGCATGGTTGGTGATTCACCTCCATTCAGGGACGCAGTCGTTGAATTTGTGGATTGGTGTGGCTCCTCTCTCCTTTTGGGTTATTCGGTCGAGTTCGACCTGGCCGTCCTTGAGGCTGAGCATGGCCGGTGTGGAGTGTTGTGGTTATCTCCAGAGGTTCTGGATGTACAGGAACTTGTACAAGTTCTTCGCCCGGACATTGATAATTGGACAATGGAATCCGTGGCGAAATGGCTGTCGGTGAATGTTGAGGACAGGCACCGGGCACTTGCAGATGCGAAATTGACCGCTGAAATCTACTGTCGGCTTTTGCCCCTGTTGCAGGATGCCGGAATCACAACCGTTGGAGAGGCAAGACGGATCTGCCAAACCAAACGACAGGAGACCTTTTTCTCCCGCCATACAACCCGCAAGCAAATTGAACCGCCGAATTTTCACAGTTTTCCCTACCGATGTCGCGTCGGTGATGTGATGTCGCGGCCCGCTGCGATCATTGACAGGGGCGTTAGTCTTCGGGCTGCGGTCGGCAGGATGGTAGATCAAGGTGTTACTTCCCTGTTCGTTTCCGGTTTTGAGGACAGCAAACATGGAATTCTGACTGAGAGCGATGTCATGCGGGCAATATCGGGCAAGGGTGACTTGGCGATGAGTGAGCCAAGCGGATTGCACTGTTCCCGCCCTCTCAGGACCGTTGCCGAGAAGGAATTCGTCTACCGGGCCATCGTGTCGATGACCTCCTTCGGCATCCGCCATCTTGGGGTGGTCAGCGGAGACGGTTCACTGGTTGGTGCGGTTACGGCGAAGGATACGTTCGGCAGTCATGGCAGCGACGCCATTTCACTTGGAAATGAGATTGAGGCGGCCTCGACACCGGCGGAACTTGGACGCGTTTGGTCGGATCTCAGTGCAGTTGCACGATCACTTCTGAATTCCTCGGTTGAACCGAGGAAGATCTCTGCAGTGATTTCCCGTGAACTGCGTGCGATGACCACCAAGTCATGCGATCTTGCCCAGTCTGAGATCGTATCCAAGCTCGGCAGTCCACCGGTTGAATTCACGGTGCTGGTTCTTGGCTCGGGCGGCCGCGGTGAGAGCCTTCTGGCGATGGATCAGGACAATGCGATTGTCTTTGGGGGGGATGTAGGGACCGATGCCGGGTGGTTCATCGAATTTGGCAAGCTGATGAACTCAATATTGCATCAATCCGGGGTCAAATCCTGCCCGGGGGGCATCATGGCCTCGAACCCGGAATGGTGCAGGCACACGGGTGCATGGCGCAGCACGATTTCCGAATGGATGACACGGACAGGCCCGTCCGACTTGATGAATGTCGACATCTTTTTTGATGCCATGCCGGTTTATGGCCACTCCGGTATCGCGGGAGATCTGCGTCAATCGACCTTGGCCGAAGCCAAGGTCAACAGGCCATTCATTGCGCGTCTTGCAAAGAGAGCATGCGAAATCAATCAGCCCTTCGGGATGTTCGGCCGCTGGAAACTTGACGGCCGACGGAGGGTGGACCTGAAGATGCATGGGCTGATGCCATTGTTTTCAGCGGCACGCGCCTTGGCTCTTGAGAACGGGATTCAGGCACGATCAACGGCGGGACGCCTTGCGGCCGCAGCGGATGCCGGAGCATGCGACAGAACGCTGACACAGGATCTTATGACCGCGCACGGGATCATTCTCGGCACGGTGCTTCGCCAGCAACTGAGGGACAGCGACAATGGCGTTGCGCTGTCAAACAGCATTTCGCCGGCCGAATTGAGCAATTTTGAAAAGCAGGAACTCAGATGGGCGGTGCTTCAGGTTCCGCGCATTGCCGATTTGCTTGGTGTGCCGGCTGTGATCTGAACCCGCATTGTGGAAAAGTGGCTCCTGTGATGTTGATCCGTGCCCTTCCGGTTGCAGAGGCGAAAAGGCACAAAGGAAAGTCAATGAAGGCATTTGCCAGGAACCTTTACTGCGCGCGCTCCCGCGCCCTTTGTGCCCTGCGCCTGTCGAACAGCTTCCAGATGACAAAAGATCCAAGTTCGGCAACCCGTTGCAGATGCGAGAGTTGAACAGGGGAAACTTCGAATTTCGAACTTGTCAGGGTCAATCCCCTACAGGCTGGAGATCCGAATTGCCCTGAGAAATTCGTGGCTCCGTGCAACGGATGTCGTACAGGCGGACACTCGTTGTCACGGAGATCCCTGCCCGATGGCATTCAAGAATCAAACAACTATGGCGCACGCACTCCCGGACCGGTTCAGAATTCTTTCGGGCAAGATTTGTCCCCATGCGAAGTGGGCGAATGTTCCAAGTTCACGGACATGACCGGAATCAATCCTCAGCAATATCCTCGGCCCAGAGATTTGGCCGCTCATTGATGAATCTGGTCATCAGGGCGATGCAGTCGGGGTCATCAACAACAATAACTTCGACACCATGTCGACGCAGGAATTCCTCATTGCCGCCGAAGGTCGTGTTTTCAGCAATGACAACGCGGGGAATGCCAAATTGGACAATTGTGCCGGAGCACATCATGCAGGGGCTAAGTGAGGTATAGAGCGTTGTGTCCCGGTACGTCCTTTGTCGCCCGGCCTTGCGCAGCGCATCCATTTCCCCGTGTGCGATTGGATCGCCATCTTGGACACGCCGGTTACGGCCCTGTGAAACGAGTTGATCACCGCGCGCCAAGACTGAACCTATGGGGCAGCCGCCCTCGTCAAACCCGGCCTTGGCCTCCTGATGGGCGATGCGCAGAAATTTCTTGTCAATCTCGGTCAGCATTTTGGTCATTCCTGTGGACCGGTATAGTATGGGAGCTGTTCAGTGCGCGGAGTATACCCACCGGCTTGGGTTATTGCGTCCAAATGGTCGGCGATTCCCGATAGTGTGGCGAACCAGACGTCCTTGGAATTCAGAGTTTCTTCCAGCCATTTCTCGACCATGTTCCACCGTGCCAGCCGTCCGGTCAGAAACGGGTGCAAGATCAACATGAAAAAGCCTCCAGCTTCGTACTGGGCCTCGAATTCCTCCCAAAAGCCCTTCAGCCCATCGGACGGCGCACGCACGGGCATCATGTAGCCGATCTCGTCATAATGCGCGAAGGGTGGCCAGTCATCGGTGCCCCAGTGCACCGGCATCTCCCACAATCGGCCTTCCGAAGTCTGCATGGCATACGGAACATCGTCTGCCATCAGCGAACTGTCATAGCGCAAACCGTGCCGGATCATAAGATCAATCACCTGTTGGGTAACGTTATAAACCGGCGCGCGGTAACCTTGCGGCAGTTGGCCGGTGATCCGTTGGTGAGCGTCCAGCGCCTTTTCGAAGGCTTCTGTCTGAGGCGTTCCCTTGGTTGCAACCGGATCTTCATGAATCCAGCCATGGTGGCCGATTTCATGTCCTCCATTCATGATGGCTTCGATCGTGTCCGGATAACGTTCAAGACACCAGCCGGGAATGAAAAACGATTGTTTCAATCCAAGGCGACGGTAGGTTTCAAGGATCCGGGGAACCGCCACGGTCGGGCCATAGCGGCCCATGGAAATGGGATAGAGCCGGTCAAATCCGTCCGAGGCACGTGCGATTTGGATAAGGCTGTCCGCGTCCATGTCAAAGGTAATGGCACAGGCGCACTTGGCGCCGCCGGGCCAAGGGATCGGGTTCTGAATCATGGCACCGCACCTCCGTGCACCTCAAGCTGCCAAACTGTCCCATCAAGGACTGGCAGATGCCTCGCACTATCAACCAACCGAGTTCGACACACCACTCCCATTTGAAGGAATACCGTCATGATGGCGAGATTGGCAAAATGTGCGCAATGTTGTCGGGCCAAGTCAAATGGAAGGATCCGCCCGAGTGGATGTCGAGTTCAGCCAAGGCGCGTTCCTGCAGTTGGACCTTGAATTCAGTGCCGTCGCCGGCCTCCAGGAACAATGTGACGACTGATCCAACGAATTCTTCAGAAATCAACTTCGTTTCGACTGCCCCGGGTGCGGGTTTGCGAGAGATGGCAATTTGGTCGGCGGCAATTACCAGGGTAACGGCACTGCCAGTAGTGACACTGTGGGTAGTCTTGACCAGCCCCACCGCCGTATCAATCCCGCCCACAGTGGCATTTCCGGTCAGAATATTGTTCCGTCCAACAAACTCGGCCACGAAACGATTGGCGGGTGTCCGGTAAATGTCGCGCGGGCTGCCAACTTGGGCAATGCCACCATTATTCATGATGACCACCCGATCAGCCATCGCGAAGGCTTCGGATTGGGAATGTGTTACATAGATGAACGTGATGCCCAGTTCCCGCTGCAACCGGTTCAGCACACCCTGCATGCGAATAACCAGGTGGGCGTCAAGTGCCGACAATGGTTCATCCAGCAGCAGGAGTTGAGGCTCGGTCACGAGTGCGCGCGCAAGTGCGACGCGTTGGCGCTGCCCGCCTGACAGCGTGTCGACCATGCGGCCGGCAAGATCGGCGATCTCCATGCGCTCAAGCCAGTCGATAGCCCGGCGACTGCGCTCCTGAACCGCGACTCTGCGCATTTTCAGGCCGAATTCGACGTTTTCCCGCACGTTCAGGAACGGGAACAAGGCCAGAGACTGCCAGACCATGGGAGTATCCCGTTGGTGCGCCGACACATCGTTCATAACTCGCCCACCGATCAGGATCTTGCCCGAAGTCGGCTGTTCCAAGCCCGCCAGAATACGCAGTGTCGTGGTTTTTCCGCAACCCGAAGGACCCATGATCGCAACGAATTCACCTTGATCAATGCTCAAATTCATGCAGCGGACAGCAACAAAGTCGCCGAAGCGTTTCTCGACGGCATCGATTTTCACCAATGCAGTCATGCCGACCTCCACATCACACGATTGAACACCAGTAGCTGCGCCAATACCACCAGTGTCATTGACGTCAGGAAGACGAAAGATCCGATCGAATTAACCTGCGGGTCAATGTTGCCCTGCACGATCTCGAGTATCAGCACCGGAATGGTCTTGTTCAGGCCGCCCACATACCAAGCGACGGCAAACTCGTCGAAGGATATCGCTGCTGTCAGGCACAGCGCCGAGACAATTGCAGGACGGCAGAACGGCAGGACAACCGCGCGCAGCGCCACCCATTCCGATGCCCCCAAGTTCCAGCCTGCAGCTTCCAGATCTTGGTCAATCTGGTTCAACCGCAGTCGGATGATTGCCATGGCGAAGGGAGCGGTCAGAACGGTGTGGGCGATGATGATGGACCAGAGTTGGCCGGACGCCCCGATCTTCGACAACCAAGCCAACATGGCCAGCGCCAAAATTATCAGCGGGATCGTTGGCGGCAACAGGATCAGTGCCAAGTAGGCTCCCTTGAGGCGAAAGTTGTAACGATAGTCCGTATAGGCCGTGCAAAACCCAAGCATCGTTGCCAACACGCAGGTCGAGAGCGAGACAATCACCGAGTTTCGGGCTGCAGTCCATACATCCGGGTCTGCCCAAATTGTTTGGTACCAATGCAGGGTGAAATGCCCCAATGGAATCGTTGGGAAACGATCGGAGTTGAACGAAAATACAACCGAAAAGATGATTGGCATGAACACAAACAACAGAACGAGGCCAAGCCAGATGCGAAGAATCCAAGTGCTCATTTCGAAGTCCGCTTGCGGTAAGCCAGAACGATTGTTGTAAAGGCAATGGCAAAGAGCGTAACCATCATCATCACTGCTACGACGGCGGCGCGGGGCCATTGCTGGCCGGACTTGGTTGTGTCGATTATCAGGATCGGCAACGTCGGCGGTTTTGATCCGCCCAGATAGTAGGGAGCGACGAAATCACCAAATGCCAGAATGAAGCAGAACAACGCTGCGATCATCAGACCGGTTCGTGACAGCGGAAGAATGACCGTCCACAAGGTGCGCGCCGACGAACAGCCCAGATTTTGCGCCGCTTGGACCAGGCGCATGTCAATGTTCGCCAAAGACACAGTTTGCAGGATCACCACCAGAGGCAATGTCAGTGTCAGATAGCCGACAATTGTCCCGAACATTGTGTTCAACATTATGTATGGCCCCAACCCCAGCCAACCCAAAATGCCGTTGATCACTCCGGATTCTGCAAGGATCACGTACCAGGAGAACGTCCGTACCAGATAGGATGTGAAGAATGGGATGATCAGCAGGAAAATCACCCAGCGGCGCAAGGATTCCGAGGTGCGAAACGCCAGATAAAATGCCGCTGGAAACGCTGCCAATGAAGCAGCAACAGTTGTCAGTGTTGCCAGCGCCAATGTTAGCCAATAACTATCCCATACATATCCCCGGGTCATCATCTTGACCCAGTTCTTTAACTCGAAGGCCTCGACCATCCGGTAGTTCTTAACCAGGAAAAACGACATCGCGACCATAAAGATCAGAGGGCCCAGAAAGAACAGGATCTGCCAGACGATGATCGGCAGCCGGAATGCCAGAGCAAAGCGGTTCATCGGATCAGTTGATCTCCGGTCGCGCAATCATTCCCGGTACACAATGCGCCCAATGGCGGCTGGAATGGGTCAGACCGGAATGAAGGGGCCGCACCGGCGGCCCCAATTTTTGTTGACCCGAAACGGGCCCTTGCAACATCAGGCGTTCTTGTATTCTGACCAGAAGTCGTTCCAGTCCTCCAGCGTTTGTTGCTGGGGAATGTCACGATAGTGAATTCGACCTTCCCTGATCAGGGTAATCGGGTTCATCGGGTTGTCGGGTGTCTGGTTGGTGCGCTCCGCTTCCATCGGGTCTGCAGCATTTAGGGCATCTCGACCACCTTTGGTGATCACGTTGGCCGGGTAGGCTGCCATTTGTGCTGATTTCACCTGACCTTCCGGCGACAACATGTACTGAATGAACGCCTTAACGATATCCGCCTTCGCCGACCCCTTGCCGATGCAATAGCTCTCGGTCCACTGGATACCACCCTCTTTCGGGATCACTGAAGCCACTGGCGCGCCGTCCTTTTCCAGAATGCCGGTGATCCAGTCGCCGATTCCGCACATGGCAAGCATTTCACCGTTCTTCAGGTTGTTGAACGTTCCGCCGAAGTCGAAATAGCCACCTACCTGCGGACGCAAACTCAGTGTCGTTTCCTGCACCTTCTCCCATGCAGCATTGTCCAGATTCCACAACCCGGCGCCATTGCCGTTGTAAAGGCTCATCATGCCAAGCGATGGAAGGTGCCAGTCGAAATGGCCTACCTTTCCCTTGACCTCCGGTTTCCAGAAGCAGCTATAGCTGGAAGCTTCTTCGGCACTGATCGCCGTGGTGTTGTATGATACGCCCAGATGCCCAAATCGCACCATCACGGAAAACAATGTTTCGCCGTCCCAATGGCCCGGGAACATTTGGAAATCTTCGTGCAGCATGTCATCGAAGGGATATTCGTCGGCATTGAGCGGCTCAATGTAGCCTGCTGCGTTCAACTGCTGCACGAACTCTGCATCCGACAAGATGACGTCATAGGTTCCGGGTGGAGACTGTGCGACCAAAGCCAACATGTTGTCGCCGCCCGCATAGTATTTGGGCACGAACTTGACGTTGTTGGCCTCCTCAAAGGCACCAACGATGTCAGGCTCGCCGTGGCCGTACCAAGCCAGCATGTTGATTTCGGTTGTCGCAGCCCAGGCTCTGCCCACAAATGGTGCGGACAATGCCGCGGCCGAACCGTATTTCAGGATTTCCCGCCGGCTGGCGAAATTTCTTTCGTCCATGATTGCTCTCCAATATGGTCTCCCTTAAGTTAAACTCGGATTGAGCATGTCGGCAAGGATTTTCCGGTTCTTTGGCCAAGCAGGCGATTTGCGCCATCGATATCCGTGGATATAGATGGCCCGTGGACAGAATAGAATTTCATAGGTCCTTCAAAGCACCGGGCCCTGTCGTTTTGCCGGTGATCCATGTTTTGGACACGAGCCGAACGCTAACAAATGTTAATGTGTTGATCTCAGCAGGCGCTGCCGGATGTTTCCTGATCAACCACGATTTCGGGTTGCCGGAGTTCCTTCCGATTCTGATTGCCGTCCGGTCCGCCAGACCGCGGTTGTGGATGGGATGCAATTTTCTGGGTGTAACCGGCAAGGATGCTTTCCCCGTTCTTGGCGACTTGCAAACGCAAGGCTGTTTTGTGGATGCCTATTGGGCCGATGACGCCTGCATTGATGAGACCGGGCATAATCCATCGAAAGCCGACGAGATCGCCGTTGCCCGGGACGCATCCGGCTGGAACGGTCTGTATTTCGGTGGAACCGCATTCAAGAAACAGCGGCCGGTCGCCGCAAAGAACTTTGAAGCCGCGGCACGCCACGCTTCCGACCGAATGGATGTCGTAACCACATCGGGCACTGCAACTGGCAAAGAAGCAGATCTCGGAAAGGTTCGGGATTTCCGCCGGGGCATCGGCAACGGCACACTCGCCCTGGCATCCGGCGTCACACCGGAAAATGCATCAGTTTACAGCGATGTTGATGCTTTTCTGGTTGCCACCGGGATCAACCATCCCGGCAACTTCTACGATATTGATCCTGCAAGATTGCGTGAATTGATGACGCTCACAAGGAACTTGGGATGCAAGCAATGAAGAACAAGGGCTCAAGAGACGACCGCTGGTATTTGCGCCTGATGGCCCCCAATACCAAGGGCGGCAAATTTGCTTGGCTTGATCCGACATCCATCTACATCAATAAAGCCGCTTTCACGGACCTGCTGGATGACCTGCAGGAGGATATGCAAGGCATTGATGTTGATGTGGTTGCAGGCTTGGACGCCATGGGATTTGTTCTTGGTGCGGCATTGGCAGCCCGGATGGGCAAAGGGTTGTTGCCAATTCGCAAGGCTGACAAGCTGTGCGTTGAAACGGATCGGGTCTCGTTCACGAACTACTCCGGTCGCACCCAAGACATGGAAATGCGCCAACCTGCATTCCCGCCCGGCACGAGCGTCCTGCTGGTCGATCAATGGGTCGAAACAGGGGGCACCATGAACGCGGCAATCAACTTGATCCAGCGGCAGCAGGGAGTTGTTGCGGGATTGGCCGCGATTGCAATCGAGGACACACCCAAGGTGCAGGAACTTCGCGAGCGGTTCCCCTGCTTTTCCGCTGTTCTTCCCGGATCCGTCTGGCAGGACGAATGCAACGCCCAAACGCTTTCCAGCTTTGAAAACTATCATCCAAGTGATGCCTTCCCGAATACCCGGTAGCAATGCCGGGTGTTCGTTCACGACAACTGCCTGAGGGCAAGAATTGCTTGCATTGCCGTGCAGAATTGGCAGCAAAGTCGCCTACAGGCTGAAGACGGCAATGTCGCCGGACACATTCCAACCCATCATCACTTGAGCGCGACACTGTTCCCTTTGGATTGTCGGTGCCATTCTCTCTTTTGGAAACCAAACAATAGGATGTGTCCGGGATCACTCGTTGCCGACCAACGAGCTTCGGGTTCAGACCTGTGGGAATGTCCATTCCATATCTTGCAGGGAAACGGAGGTTCGCATGCGTCTCACGCTTCCATTTTATCGGATATCGGCGAAGGGAGGTCGAAACAAAATATGCGACAGATCACCGGATGCGCATGAAAGTGGTGAATTTGATTTGGCGCTTCCGGGAATTCTGAATTGACATTGAGACTGAATGATACTGGACGGGATCAAGACTGTTCTGGTGTGCACGCTGCCGATTGTCATGACCGTCATCGCCTGGCGGCCGAGCGATGTCGCACCGCGTTGTTGTCCGCCGATTTTGCCTTCCTGGCTGTGTTTGGCTTAGGAAAATTCCGCATGGTTCCGGGCATTTCCGCTTGGTTTAATTGCGTCCCTGTGGTGTGCGAAGTTCACAGGTCGCATCGCTCAGGGACATGGCAATCGCTCCATTGGGACAGGCGATGGTCGGCTATGAATGATTCAAACACCACATGGTCCGCGCACCAACGAGGATGGGGTTTGTGGCTGTACCTGTATCGTTCCGCCAAGACACTGTATGCAGACAACCGACGATTTCCGAATTGGAGACCTGATGAAGGACATTCTGCACCGACCCAATGGCGAAACCGGGAAGGTCCACGACATCAATCCGGTCGATGTCGGTTTGCGTTATGTCGGTTTCAGCCTGCATCGGTTGCGGCCAGGCGATTCTGCACGGGGCAGTACCGGGGAGAAGGAAGCCATTCTTGTCATTGTCGAGGGAAAGACGGAATTGTCGGCCGGAGGATCAGTGTTCGGTATTCTTGGCAAGCGGTTGAGTGTTTTTGAAAGGTTGCCTCCGTATGCGTTTTATGTCGCCCCGGGATCGGATTGGCTGGCCACGGCGACAACCGACTGCATAATTGCAGTCTGCTCTGCACCCGGAAAGGAAGGTCGGCCATGCCAAGCAATCGGTCCGGAGGGAATTGAGTTCACCGAACGCGGCAGAGGAACAAACACGAGGCAGATATTCAACATTGCGATGGAAGACAGGGATGTCGCCGACAGCCTGTTGGTAACTGAGGTTTTCACACCGCAGGGCCACTGGTCATCCTACCCGCCACACCGCCATGATGAGGACGACTTTCCACGCATCACCTTTCTTGAGGAAACCTACTATCACCGCCTGAATCCGGCTCAGGGATTCGGCTTCCAACGGGTCTTTACCGAGGACGGCTCCCTTGATGAAACTGTCTGCGTGCATGACCACGATGTCGTGCTCGTACCGCGCGGCCATCATCCCTGCGGCGTTCCATTCGGGTACGAGATGTACTATCTGAATGCGATGGCCGGGCCGATCCGCAAGTGGCGGTTCGAAAACCATCCCGACCACGAGTGGATTTACGGTTTTGAGCCGTGAGCCCAGTGCCGCAGCCATTCATCGCAAACCCGGGATGGTTTTGGGAACGAGAACGGCAAAAAAACCGTCATGGGAGCCTAACCTGCAACCTTGAGACTTCAGGTTACGAATGCCGACGGATCGCCCTGATCCTTTTGAGAAGGTTCAATGGATCCTTGGAAACGACTTGCCTCAAGAAACAGGGCTTGAAAGCCGATGTTGCCATGTGGTCGAATTCCACATCGGCAACCGTCTCGGTTGGGTAACAGATTACCGCATGTTGGGTCGCGGATTAATTTGACGGTGAGTGGACGAAAACCTGAGTTGGGTTCCGTTCGGATTCACTCACCATGCCGGGGTTTCAGCGGTGCCCACAGCCGCTTGTTGGTCAGGTAGAGCAGAACGGAAAGCACAACCAAGAGCAGCACCGAGACAAAACCCATCTGCTTGCGCGCCGTCATCTTGGGTTCGGCTGCCCAAGTGAGGAAGGCGGCAACATCGATTGCCATCGCTTCCACCGAATTATCGGAGCCGTCCGGATATTCGACCAACCCGTCCTCCAACGGCGGAGCCATTGAAATCCAGCCTCCGGAGTAGGTCTCGTTTCCATAAAGAGTCGTACCAGCCTCTTCCTTCTCCTCACCGGTGTAGTGTGTCAGGAGGGATGCCATGTATTCCGAACCACCAACGCCTCTGAACAACTGAGTAAGGCCGGTTCCCTCCGGTCCACTGAAGCCGGCGCGTGCCTTGGTCATCAGGGACAAATCGGGTGCACCCACTGAATCGTTGACCGGAAAATTGTCAACCGGCGTTGCAGCGCGAAAATCTTCCAATTCCTCATCATAGACGTCGAAATTCGCTGCAAAAGCCTTGATTGCGCCGCTCCCGAGACCGGGTCCACCCGCGTCGCCAAGGGTACGGATCGGAACATAACGCAAGCCGTGGCAGGCTGCGCAGACTTCCTGGTAAACCAGAAGGCCGCGCTGCAACTGCTGCTGATCATATTTCCCGAACGGTCCCTCAAAGGAAAAGTCATAATCCTCGACATACCCGCTGCCGCCAGCGGCAAATGCGGATTCCGCCAATACGGCGAATGCGGCCGCCGCGGCTGCTGTCTTCATCAACACACCTCCTGCAAACATCTTCACAGCTGGGATTCGAGCTCCGCTGAAGGAGGCTCACGGGGTTCGCAGTCCTCCTCAATCGTAGCGGGACGCGGCAGCGGCTTTTCAAGCACTCCGAGAACCGGGAGAATGACAAGAAAATAGAGGAACCAATATGCCGATCCCGCCAAGGAGATTATGGCATAAATTCCTTCGGCCGGCCGGCCTCCCGCCCAGGTAAGGACGATAAAGTCGAGAATTAGCAACCAGAACCACCATTTGAACATCGGCCTGTAGCGGCCTGAACGCACCATGGACGTGTCAAGCCACGGCACCAGGGCCATGACAAGCAACGAACCAAACATCGCCATGACCCCGAAGAACTTGGCATCAATAATCCCGCCGGTGATGAAGCTTACGAACTGAACAATCCACACGTCCGAAGTAAAGGCCCTGAGAATGGCGTAAAACGGCAGGAAGTACCATTCCGGAACTATGTGCTCCGGCGTAGCCAATGGATTTGCCTCAATGTAGTTGTCCGGATGTCCGAGAAAATTCGGCATGAAACCGACTATTGCAAAGAACACGGTCAGGATGACCGAAAGTGCGAACAGATCCTTGATCACAAAATACGGCCAGAAGGGAACGGTGTCGCGTTTTGCCTCTTCCTTGGACCCCCGCCGCACCTCAACGCCGGTCGGATTGTTGTTTCCCGTGGAATGAAACGCCCAGATATGGACAACAACCAGTCCGGCAATCACGAATGGCAGGAGATAGTGCAGAGAAAAGAACCGGTTAAGCGTTTGATTCTCCACCGCGGGACCACCCAACAACCAAGTTTGCAAGGCTTCGCCGATTCCCGGAATTGCCCCAAACAGCCCGGTTATCACTGTGGCTCCCCAGAAAGACATTTGGCCCCAAGGGAGCACATAACCCATGAAAGCCGTTGCCATCATTGTGGCATAAATCAACATTCCGATGATCCAGGTAACTTCCCTCGGCGCCTTGTATGATCCGTAATAGAGACTCCGGAACATATGGATATAGGCTGCAAGGAAAAACAGCGATGCACCGTTCGAATGAAGGTAACGCAGGGCCCAGCCACCATTCACGTTCCGCATGATATGCTCAACGCTGGCGAATGCCATGTCCGCATGCGGTGTATAGTGCATGGCAAGCACGATGCCGGTTACGATCTGAAGGGCAAGGCAGAAAGTGAGAACAATTCCCCAAATCCACCACCAGTTCAGATTCTTGGGTGTTGGTATCATCAGGGTGTCGTAAATTAGGGACACCACGGGAAGCCGCTCATGCAGCCATTTCTCCGGTCGGGATTTTGCCGAATACTTTTCGTGCGGAATGCCAGCCATGTTGACTTCCTCTATCCGAGTCGGATTGTCGATTCGTCCACGAATTCCACCACCGGGACAATAAGGTTCTCAGGTGCGGGACCTTTGCGAATGCGACCCGAGGTGTCGTAGTGGGATCCGTGACATGGGCAGAACCAGCCATTGAATTCGCCTGCACCATCACCGAGTGGAACGCAGCCGAGGTGCGTGCAAACGCCAATCATCACCAGCCACTCGCCTGCTACGTCAATGGTGCGGTTTTCATCCAGAGCGACATCATCTTCATTTCGGTTTCCGTTCCTGGCCAGCGGATCAATCAACTCGTCCATTGCAACTTGGCGCGCTGCAAAAATCTCCTCCTCGGTTCTCCGACGGATGAAGACCGGTTTGCCGAGCCATTTGACAGTCAACTGCGTTCCGGGCTCTACCCCCGAAATGTCAACCTCGATTGAGGAAAGGGCCTGCACGTCGGCACTCGGGTTCATCTGGTCAACAAGCGGCCATATCGCGGCACCCCCGGCAACTGCGCCGGTCGCACCTGTCGCATAGTAGATGAAGTCGCGGCGAGTTCCTTCCACGTGATCGGCGTGGGACAAGTTCATCTCTCCTTTAGCGTGCCCTCACCCGGGCAAAGTCAATCAGCGGTATGTCGGCATCGTTACAATTGCGCGATCGGAACCGCCCATTACAGGATTCGGTTTGTGTCTTGAAGCTAAAAAATACCACCCCGGACGCTTCAGGCCGCTCGCGGCAAATCGATTGGTTTCACCCATGCAGGAGAGTGGCGACATTTCGTCGCCCTGCACAGGAGGGCAGTTTCGGAACACTCGTCTCCATCGACTGGGACAAGGATGCGACTGGCGCATTTGAAGAGGAATTTGAAAAGGCAAACGCCTGCATCCGGACCGTGACACCGCTCAAGGGTGTGGTGAGCCATTCCCATGTTGCACAACTGTTCCGGATTGAGCAGTTCCGCATCAACGCCAAATCCGGTGCGTAGAGCCTTGAGACCGTCTGCGGCATCACCTTGGTTCCGCCGGACCGGCGATTTGCCGGTGTATCTTCTGGCCTGAAACCAAGGACACTGGAGTGCGGAGAATTTCAATCAACTCACGAGTGACGTCGCCGTCGCCGAGGATGCCTACCTTTCCCAAAGGTGCAATGCGCCAGCCAACAACGCCCTGCGCAACTACATTGCTGTTGCGGTAATCCTTGGGGCGGCGATGTGAAGTTTGCGCAAGCAGTCCTGCAACGCACCGAACGCCAACAGAAACAGCACAGAAAACCTTGGCTGCATCCACCAGGTGTTTGCCAAGTCGGAATTTTCAGTTACCTGCGTGTATTCGATCGCCGCTGAAATTCGGGTCCACAAATGCCAAACCATCTGTTTGACGCCCTTTCATTTGGCTTGCGACGGGATCCCGCAAAAACCTTTGCCGTCGACGCTGACGGAAAGGAAACAAGCTATGGTGAATTCTTCGCCGGATCCCTTCGAATTGCCAGGACTTTGGTGGATTGCGGCCTTGAACCGGATGATCGGGTTGCGGTCCAGGCAGAGAAATCCCTGAATGTGCTGCAACTCTATCTCGGCACGGTGGCTGCCGGCGGGGTGCTGCTTCCGATCAGTCCCGGCTGCACTGCGGTTGAAACCCGGTATTTTCTTGCGGACGCAAGTCCAAGATTTCTCATATGCGCGCCGGAAAAAAACAGCGAACTGGCTGGCACCACCGAATATTCGGAATTGCAACGGGTTTGGACACTCAAGCCGGACGGCAAGGGAACGCTGCTGGCCCAAAATACTCAGGCAGGGACCTCCTTCGATCCGGTTTCCAGGCGACCGGATGAGCTTGCCGCCCTCCTTTACACCTCTGGAACCACCGGACGCCCAAAGGGAGCCATGCTCTCGCACGGTGCACTCGCCTCAAACTATTCGACAATGAAGCAGCTGTGGCGATTCACGGAAGCTGACGTGCTCATCCATTTTCTGCCGATCAATCATGTGCACGGACTCTTTGTGGCGACAAACATTGCGCTGATGGCAGGCTGTTCTCTGATTCTTTTTCCGAAGTTTGATGCGGATGCGATCATCCGGACCATGCCGCACGCAACAGCAATGATGGGGGTGCCAACACACTACATCAGGCTTCTGAAGCATGGAGGACTGTCCAGGCAAACCGCATCCGGCATGCGGCTTTTTGTTTCGGGGTCGGCCCCGCTGCTGGCCACAACCCATCATGAGTGGGAACGTCGGACCGGCCACCGCATACTTGAACGCTACGGCATGACTGAGGCCAACATGATAACATCACATCGCTACGATGGCCGCCGCAAGCCCGGCTCAGTTGGGTCTCCAATTCCTGGTGTAAAAGTCCAGATCCGGGCCGACTCCGGAAAAACCGTCACCCAACCTGACGAAATCGGCTCGCTCGAGGTTAAGAGTCCAGGCCTGTTCTCGGGATATTGGGGACTGGCAGGACAGACCGGTGAAGACCTCGGTGCGGATGGCTGGTTCAGGACGGGTGATCTCGCCCGCTACGATTCAGAAGGTGAAGTCGTGCTGGAAGGGCGAGCCAAGGATCTCGTCATATCCGGCGGCGTCAACATCTATCCGAAGGAACTTGAGAACGTCATCGACGGCTCCCCTGAAGTCTCGGAAAGTGCGGTGGTCGGTGTACCACATCCGGATTTTGGCGAAGCAGTGGTCGCATTTGTGGTTGGTGCAGGCGGGGAAAGCCGCCTGCCCGAGGCAGTCTCGTCCTGGCTTGACGGAAGATTGGCCCGGTACAAGCACCCGAAACGGGTGATTTTTCTCGACAACCTTCCCCGCAACTCAATGGGAAAGGTTCAGAAATCCGTGCTGCGCAGCGACTACCGCGATCTATTCGGAAACTCACAATCGCGACCGAACTGATGAAGACTGTGCCACTGGCAAGTTTGGCTGTCTCTATCGCTGCAAGCACTTCAAGGGAGAGCTTCCCGGCAAAGAAAATCTCCGCTGCATTCTTGCCGGAACTCATGAGATTCAGACAGGCAAAGGAAATCGACTGGCACTTACAGATCCCAGTGAATCCTGAAGATGCATGCTGATCCGATGGTGCCAAACGTCAGGTTGGACAGTCGAAATTTTCAATCCATGTCGAAGAACAACCCACTTCCCCGGCATTTTCCTTGACCGGCAGCCCAAGTTGGACACGGCCGAACGAGAGGTGTTCGATGAGCGCAGCGGGAAGTGTCAGATCGAAACGCACCAACAGATAGGTGGTTTGATGGGCGTTGGGGGGTCGCTCCCTTGTTGGGCTACCGCCGTGATTCCGCAGACCGGGCGCCATGGCCGCCCACGAATTCGGCTTCAAGCGCAACGGGTCGGCCAATTAGCCGCTTTCCTTCGATTCCGATGAACTCGGCGGTACAGTTTCCCCCGGCCGCAGGATCCTCCGTTAACATCACCTCGGCGAATTGCTCCGTCCGGCCGATGTGCGATGCTTCAAGCAGCACTTTGCCTGTCCTGCCAACCCAATCCTTCAAATGCTGATGGACACATTGCGCCGCCAACTCCCGCAACATTGCCGCCCTTTTTCTGATTTCAGCGGGTCCGACCTGCGGCATGCGCGCCGCCGGCGTGCCGTTCCTTGAGCTGTAGGGAAATACATGAAGCCAGGTCAGCCCACATTCCCTGACCAGATCCAGCGTGTCGGCGAACATGGCATCCGTTTCGGTCGGAAACCCGGCAATTAGGTCGGCGCCAAAGGCAATGCCAGGTCTGGCTTGCCTGATTTCTGTGCAGATCCTGATTGCGTCCTCGCGCAGATGCCGACGCTTCATCCGCTTGAGAATTGTGTTGTTGCCGGCCTGCAGCGAAAGGTGCAAATGCGGCATCAACCGCTGTTCGGACTCAATCAACTCCATCAGTTTGGAGTCAATTTCGACCACATCTATCGAGGACAACCTCAACCTTTCAAGTTCCGGAACGTGATCAAGCACGCAGGCGATAAGGTTGCCAAGCCGCGACTCACCCGGAAGATCCTTTCCCCAGCAGGTCAAATCCACACCCGAAAGCACAACTTCCCTGTAGCCGTGCCCTGCAAGTTTACCAACTTGGGAAACAACTTCCTTCATTGGAACCGAACGTGAATTGCCGCGCCCGTAGGGGATAATGCAGAATGTACATCTGTGATCACAACCGTTTTGCACCTGAACGTGGGCACGGGCACGTTTGCCGAACGAAGAAATCAAGTGGTTGGATGGATGCTTGGCCGACATAATGTCATCAATGAGCATCTGCGGCCCGTCTTCTGCTTTCCGATCCGAAAGTTCGCGCCAAATGTCAGGGGCAAGTTTGGTACCGTTCCCAATCAGGGCATCAACACCATCCAGCGCAGCGAAGCTCGCAGGATCGATTTGGGCTGCACAACCGGTCACAACCAGCTTGGCGCCGGGGTTTTGTCGCGCTGCACGGCGGACCGCCTGGCGGGATTTTCTGGTTGCCTCGGCGGTTACGGCGCATGTGTTGACTATAATTGCATTTGACAGCCCCTGGGCCGCTGCGACCTCTGACATTGCCTCGGACTCGTATTCGTTGAGCCTGCACCCAAGAGTTTCGACCTGTGGCCTTGCGAATTTCATGCGCTGACCGCGAAATCCGGCGAAAGCACGCCGTCAAATACATGGGAGGTCGGGCCGGTCATCCAAACGCCGTCGGCACGCCAATCGACATTCAGGACACCACCATCAAGTTCAACCTCGACACTGCGTCCCGTCAGCGACCGCCGCGCCGCCGCCACCGCTGTCGCACATGCTCCCGAACCGGATGCTTGCGTAATGCCCGTTCCCCGTTCCCATATCCGCATCCTGATCTGGCTCCTTGACCTTACTGAGGCGAATTCGACATTGGTTCGGTCCGGAAAAAGCGGATGATGTTCGATCTGGGGGCCCAATTCATCAACCGGCGCCAGTTCGGCGTCCTCGACAAAGAACACGCAATGGGGGTTCCCCAACCCCAATGCCACCGGGTGCCCGTCAATCGGGAGCGAAATCGTGTCCAGTTCGGAGGCTAGCGGGATATCCATCCACTCGAATTGCGGTTTGCCCATATTCACGCTTGTGAGACCGCCACCGGCATCCTCGCAGGCCAGCGTTCTATTCTTTGTTTCGAGCATCACTTTTGTGGTTTTGGTTTCTTCCATCAGCAATCGGGCTATGCACCTGGTGGCATTACCGCAGGTCGCTGACGGTGAGCCGTCCGCATTCCAGAATGAGAGCCGGGCATCGCAACTCGACGAATTCTCAATTCGCGCAAGTTGATCATATCCAATGCCGCGCCTGCGGTCACCCAGTAGCGGCAAGATTCTTCCGGGGCTGAAATCACTGCCGCCTCGTGTATCCACAATCACAAAATCGTTGCCGAGACCGTGCATTTTTCTGAACCGCATCATCCGCAATCCGTCGTTTCGGGAGTGGGCGAAGCCTTTACCTGACGACCCGACGTTTGACCACCATTTGCCTTGCCCGCAATCGTCTGCGGGACATTGGAACAGGATTTGTCATTCATCGCGTAGTCAGCTTGATTGGAAAATCCAGTGCTACGCCGCGCAGGCGTGAATTTCGGCAGACATCAGTTTTCCGATTTTGCGTTCATGGGTCTCAAATCCATCTGCCTTGGTTGACTTACACAGTTTAGAGGCAAGCATCATTGCCCCAAACGTCAACTTCCGAACTGGCCTTTCAACCCAGGCATTGGGAATGATCTCAAGACATCGGCGTACTTCCGCGAACAGACGTTCAAGCAGGTTGGTCGCCCGGGTCACCCGACGGTGGTTGAACGGTATGCGAAGTTGAGCGATGAACGCATTGAATTCCTCCTCAAAGTCGGCGAGTGCACTCGGAGGCGACTTTCCAAATTTGTCAACGAGCTGTTCGGCGATCACCCTTTCGGTGACACAAACTTCATTCCAAGGCGTCCCCTACCCCGGGCAATAGGGTTTTCCCAATCGCTTCGCTCTGAATCGCTTTGCACACTACCGTCGCCCGAATTCGGCAACCACCATCCCGTCAATCACGCGGTTCATCCACTTTCTCCCGTACGCCGGCCTCAATTTGTGCTTTGGTCTGTGTCCTGCTTTTTCGAGCAGTTCCTCCAGTGACACCAATCGCTCGCGCAAGCCAAGCTGGACTGCCACGCGGAGACTTGCCCGATCCGGGCCGCACAGGAACCATGTGCCCACTCGCTCCAACGCGTGTGCCCACGCCGCCAATCCGCACAGCAAATTTGGCGCGGATAATTTGGACAATGGTGCAGACCGCAACGTCGCGTGATTGGCGGCTGTGAGTGGGCGTGCGTGCGCCTCGATCATCACGTCGTACGAGTTTCGCCAATCATAGGCTGAGGGTAGCAGGCCCCAATTTCCTCTCAGCAACCAGGGCAACACTTGAAAAGCACGCGCGATTTTGGGGGTATTCGCTTCTTTCCTCGGTTACCGCTAGTTCTATTGGCAATCACCAAGCATCCGACATTTACGATATGGCCCGGCACTCCCGGCCAAGTTCACTGCATTAGTAGCTTTTGCAGTCCGGGATAAGTATAGTGGCCAGATGAATCGCCGTTATTTCGCTGGATCATTTCTTCGACGAAGTGCTCCCAGTGCGACCGACTGTCAGGAAGAAGCGAATTTGTCAGCTCGAATAGCCGTTCAAGGATTTCGGGCGTATCCTTAGCAAACCATATCTGTCCATTTTTACTTGCGGCCTCCAGCAAGGTCTCCAAATCTTTGGCGCACAGGAACGCAGCAAGTGGCAAGATGACGGACCGACCAAGATACTCCGCGTCGCTAAAACTTCTGGCCCGAGCGTAGATTTCCAGCCCTCGACCTACGAACTCCTTTCTTGGATGCTCGGCAATAATGCTGATCTGCACGGTGTCATCGAAGCTACCGAATCGCTCAAGCAAGATCTCAGACAATGGGACGACAGCAAATGCGTCAAAGGCAGCGCAGGTCTTAAGGGCTTCGATGTCAGCGCTCTCAAGGAGGCGTCTAATACGGGTACGGTCTGGCTCCTTGAGCCAACGCCAAATGCGCCGGTCATTCTCAAGAAATGGACAGATTCTCAGGAGTACGTCGTCGGCTACCTGCTCAAATTTATCGGCCACGATACCGGGCATAATCGAGTCATAAATCTCCGTCTTTGCCTTTCCTATCTCGCGCAGCGTTACCGCCAACAGTTTGGTTTTACTGGAATATTTGGCGTGCTCTGTGCCAAACGGTGCACTGATAATGGCCTTAATGAGATTGATCACAAGTACCTCCTTCGCCCGGTCAAGATATCTCTCGCGAAGGAAGGCACCTATGTCATCAGCTGTGGCAGGAAAAGAGGGGCTCAGTAGAGCAGCGTCAAATCGAGCGATGGCACTCTTACCTTGCAGCGGGGCATGCACGAGAAGGTGCTGCAGCGCATGTAGGATGTGTGCACGAACAAGTTCTGGGGACGGTTGATAAAGCTCATCTTCGACAACGAAGGCGGGGTGAGCGCACAGATGCCGATCTTCCCGAAGGCGTGCGAGGGCAGTGTACTCATGTGGGGCAAGAAGCTGGAGATCGCTGTTGGCTTTGTTCAACAACTCTGCCTCAAACGTCTGTAGCTTGGGCCTATTATTGGCCTCAATTGCCTTGTCGAGTTCCCCTACAAACTCTCTGGGTGCTGCTTCGCCTTGACCGGCTAACTCGCGGGCCTTGGCAATGATATCGTAAGCAACAGCAATCCATGTGGAAATCAGCGCAGATCGTAAAGCGCCGCCTCGATAGGCAGTGATTGCTTCGCCTATAAGGCGGCGCGATTCGCTATCACGCACAGAAAGTGCGAGCACATCGATATCTGTGACGCCGGGAGTGGTAGACGTGCTCATGAGCACACCGCAAAACGGCTGTCACAAGACAGATTCTCTGGAGTCAAACTGTGTATTTCCGTAATGTTCCGCTCTGACTCCAATTGATCGACTCCTGACTCCCAAGATTCCGTCGCGCTACATTCGTATCCACCAGAACGACTGCATGCGGTCTGACCATTCCGTTCACAGCTCAACTTCGTGCTCAACGCCGTGTGCCGCCAACATTTCCGGTAGATCGTCGACCGACGCATCGACCAATGCCGCGGCTCGACGCACAGATACGCACCCCTGCTGCAGCGCCGTTCCCAGAACCTCGGCGAAAGGCTTCGAGAACAACGGCGGCGGCGGCAACTTGGCCTCAATCCGACCGTTGTTGCGCAGCGACGCTTGAGGAATCTCTCGCGCGCTCGCGGCGGGCAATTCCCCGAGCGCCACCAGCCGCCACCTGAGGGCCGATGACGTCACTTCGAGTGTCGACGCTAACGAGTTCAGCCTTGCAACCAAGGAGTCTGCATCAAATTTTTCCCACGGACCCGACCGCATCACCTCCGCCGAAGGCATCAACACTGACGCGGCGAAGTTGTTCGCCAGTTGCTCAATGCGGTCGCCACCGCTTTCGACCGCCTCCTCGACGTGCTTGGGCGGCATCGCTTCCCAAGTCAGGATATGAAATAACTCGTGCGCCAAGTCGAAGTAGCGCCGTCCTGCAATCTCGCGGCGGGCTATAAGCACTGCGTCCATGTCCGGCAGGCGGCAGGCGGCACCGGAGATACCCTCCTCAGCGTCAACCATGAGCACCAAGATGCCCAATTCGTTCTCCATTACTTCGACAAGACGCTTTGCCGGAATCTCTCCTAACTTGAACTCGGCAGCGAAACGCTCTCCCGCTTCGATCGCATCCTCGTACCGCGATTGCTTCGTCAAACCCAGAGACGGTCTCATCAAACGCATCTTGCCGCCGACTTGAGGCAACAGTGTCCGATAGGCTCCGATCCACCGGCTGGCGCAACTCTCATATTCACTCAGCCGCTTTGGAGGCACACCGCACTGCCTCCACGAGAATCGAGCTTCGCCGTCCAGGCGAAAGGGGTCTGTGAAGTAGTCAATCGGAGCACCCAGCTTTTCAGCGGCGAGCAGCAACTCCTGGGCCGTTACGCGCCGTGCACCTGTCTCAATCGTCGAGACAGTCTGTCTGTCCTTGAATCCAAGCAACTGCGCCAAGCCGTCCTGAGACAGGCCTTTTGCTTGGCGAAGTGCCTTGATCCGGCTCCCGATAAGGTCTCTTGTCACGCCAATTGCCCAATCTTCATGAGTTCTTGCAAATTTATATTTGCAAGATATTTATGCAAATTATTGTTTGTTGTCAAGAAAGATCCTCTCAGCACCAGTGCTTTTGCTTCCAAATAAATCCTGATTTCCGTTGGCTGTTGTTTCTGCAATCTTGCGTCAAAACATGCAAAATGAAGTAGAAAAATCCGTTAATTCAATGGGTTGTTCGACGGCATCACGGATGCCCGCCGCAGCGACGCCAAGACGCTCACCGTCGAGATTACCCGGCTCAAGCAGGTCAATCCGGAAGCAACTTTCGAGTTCGAGAGCAACCGCCGACCGGAACTGGCGGCACTCAAGATGGAGGAGAAATAGCCGGCCGCCCGTTACGGGGAAAGGGCAAGGAACGTACAGGACGAGCTCGACCGGATTGCTCCGGAAATGACGACAGCGCGGGACAAGCTGACCCAGCTACAGATCAGGACATCCACCGCCGGTTCCGAGCTGCACGGGATCAAGAGCCTAACCGCAGAACTCGAAACCCGTTCAGCAATGCCGCCAACTGACTCTGAGTGAGCTCGGCAGAAGGTCGAATTTGAAGCACAACATGCCCTTCCAAAGGAACGAAACACTTGCTGTCAATCTACTTGTGGTATACAGTATACCAATGCATGCAGTTTGTCCTTCAGCGATGGGGCGATCTGCATTTGACAAAAACGGATGAGCTGCCGTTTGGGGGGTTTTGTTTGACGGGGCGGATTGCCCCACTTCAGAACAGTTTGAACGGTGGTTTCTCCAAACCGAGAGGAAGCAAGGAATGCGTAAACTCCGCAATTTCTTCGCCGGCACGGCCTTGGCACTCGGCGCATTTTCGATCTCGTCCGCCGGACTTGTCGAAAAAGCCGCGGCAGATTGGGCTCCAAGGAAGCCGGTGGAGTTCATCATCATGGCCGGCACCGGAGGAGGAGCCGACCAAATCGCGAGACTGCTGCAGGGGCTCATCGAACAGAAGAATCTCTCCCCCCGGCCATTCATTCCAATTAACAAGCCGGGCGGGTCGGGCGCTGAGGCACTTCTCTACCTTAAGGGCAAGGCGGGAGACGATCATACCGTTCTGGTTACGCTGAACTCGTTCTACACCACGCCCATCATCCAGACGGACCTTGGAGTGGACATCTCGACATTCACACCCATCGGCCGCATGGCCCTCGACACCTTCCTTCTTTGGGTTCATGCCGACCGAACAGACATCAGTGATCTTGACAGCTATGTCGCGACGGTTAAGGCGGCCGGAAAAGATTGGAAAGTCGGCGGCACGGGATCTGGCCAGGAAGACTCGATACTCACGGCAATGATGGAGGCCGAATTCGATTACGAAGTCACCTACATCCCATTCCCCGGAGGCGGAACTGTTGCCAAGAACCTGATTGGAAATCACATTGATTCGACCGTAAACAATCCTGCGGAACAGAACGAGTTCTACCGTGCCGGTCAGTCAAAGCCGCTCGTTCAATTCACGCCGGAGCGAATGGCAGCTTATCCAGACATTCCGACTGCAATGGAACTTGGCCATGACATTGTCTATTTCATGCAGCGGTCAATAAATGGCCCTCCCGGCATGTCGGCCGAAGCGCAGGCTTGGTACATTGACCTTTTCAAGACTCTGTTTGAGTCCGAGGAATGGCAGACCTTCTGCGTTGAAGATGGCCTGACCTGCGATGAGTGGGTCGCTGGCAACGACTTGGCGGCTTTCCATTCCGAGCAAGGCATGCGCCACAGGGAACTGATCGAATCGGTCGGGGCCTCGGCGATCACCGGAGAGTAGATCTTACGTTCTGCGGGGCCGGGTGCGAGTATCCTGCTTCCGGCCCCCGATGACCCATCTTCACAGAAGAACACCGCAATGTCCGGTTCGCTGCAAACCAAGCAGACTTGCCGACTCGCCCCAAATGCGTCATTCCAATCCAAAGGCTACGCAGCAAGCATGAGGCGAATTCCATGACAGTTCGTCAGGCAGAATTCATGATGGCGATCGCAACGATCCTCATCTCGCTTGGTCTGATGTGGTCGTCAACGGATGGGTTGGCCATCGGTTGGGTAAGCGAAAAAGGGCCCGGTTCGGGGTTTTGGCCGTTCTGGCTGTCACTTGGAATGCTGATGTGCGCCATCTTGACACTTGTTCGATGGGCTCTCCGCCTCACACCGGAATCTCGATCAACCGAATCCTACATGTCCCGCGACGCCGTCATTATCGTCGGAACTTCCGTGGGCGCGCTGGTGGCATTGTTGATCGGCATTCACCTCATTGGTATTTATCTGGCCTTGGTGGGGTTCCTCATATTCTACCTGAAAATCGTCGGACGTCATCAATGGCCGATCACCATCATGCTTTCCGGCGGCGGTCCCGTCTTCATCTTCGCCCTGTTCGAATGGGGGCTGAAGATTCCGCTGCCAAAGGCGGTAACCGAGGAATGGTTCTACCCCATCTATGATGTCATGTACGGATCTGACCATTTTTGGGTCTTCATTCTTGCAGCTTTTGCCCTCTTGGCAACGATATCCATTGCGGTGCACAGATTGCTTCCTGCCGGAGAAGAGTAGAACGCAATGGAATCCATTCTGATATCATTGTCGGGCGGACTGCTGCAGGCGCTTGAGCCACTAAACCTGTTCATGATCATACTGGGTTGCACCGTAGGCCTGTTCGTTGGCGCAATGCCCGGGCTCGGTTCGGTCAATGGCGTAGCCATCCTCCTGCCGATCACTTTCCTGGTTCCACCGACGGCGGCGATAATCTTTTTGGCCGCAGTGTATTACGGCGCCATGTACGGCGGAGCCATCAGCTCAATCACGCTGGGCATCCCCGGAGCATCGACTGCGGTCGCCACAGTCTTCGACGGCCGACCGCTCGCCATGTCCGGCAAGGCAGACCAAGCTCTAACCGCCGCTGCCATCGCTTCCTTCATAGGTGGCACAATTTCTGTCATACTGTTCACTCTGTTTGCGCCTCCCTTGGCTGAATTCGCGCTGAAATTCGGCCCCCCTGAAGAGTTCGCGCTGATGGTTCTCGCCTTTGCAACCTTCATTGGTCTCGGTGGCGATGACATTCCCAAAACAATGTTCTCAATCCTGATTGGCCTGGTGCTCGCCACTGTCGGGCTTGACATCATCTCCGGTAAGCCGCGCCTCATCTTCTTCGATGTTCCCGGTTTTCTGCACGGAATCAATTTCCTCGTGCTGGCCATCGGAATTTACGGCATCGGCGAAATGCTCTGGACCCTCGAGACCACAGGCGGAAAGGTCATCGTGCACAAGGTGAAACTGACTTGGTCGGGGTTCATGACCAACGTCAGGTCCGTCAGGGTCTACATCAAGTCGACGACACTTGGCTCCATCCTGGGATATTTCGTCGGCACACTGCCGGCGGCGGGCGCCACCCCGGCCTCCCTCATGTCGTATGGGCTTGCCAAGACATTCTCAAAGGATCCGGACTCATTCGGAAAGGGGAACATCGCCGGGGTCGCCGCACCCGAGGCAGCCAACAATGCTGCATCAACGGGATCGATGCTGCCAATGATCACCCTCGGCATTCCCGGTTCGCCGACAACGGCGATCCTGCTGGGGGGCATGATCATCTGGGGCCTGAGACCAGGTCCGCTTCTGTTCAGCGAAAACCCCGATTTCGTTTGGGGATTGATAGGTTCGCTCTACGTGGCAAACCTGTTCACCGTTTTGATCAATCTGGCATTCATTCCCGTGTTCGTGCGCGTGCTGACGCTGCCGTTCACCGTTCTTGCGCCGATCATCTTCGTGCTCTGCATCGTAGGTGGATTCGCGCCCACCCAGACCATGCATGATGTTTGGCTTATGCTGCTGTTCGGAATAGTCGGTTACCTGATGAGGAAGCTCAACTATCCCGTTGCGCCGGCGGTGCTCGCAATTGTGCTCGGGCCGCTTGCCGAACGATCGCTGCGCCAATCTCTGCTGTCTTCGCAGGGTGACGTCCTAATCTTTGTTGAGCGTCCCATCTCGGCCATGTGCATCGCAATTGCGGTAGCACTGATGCTCTATCCGCTGTTTCTCGCCTGGCGCAAGCGCAGACGGTCGGGGTCCACGAATGGCGGTCCGGAGGGATCGGATGCATAAGTGCACATTTCCGTCGGATTGACAGCGCCAGACACCTTCCAATTTCCAAACCAATTTGTAAAAGGCTGTTTCGGGCGGACAAGCGCCCAAGTTACTTCGGAATTCAACTGAAGCGCTTCAAGAAACACTGGTCAGGGAGTTAACTGATATGTCGACACCGGCTCAGACCGCGGAAACCGGTCCAGAAGACGACGAAACCCAAATTGAGCTCACGGATGGCTTTCACCTCGTCATTGATGCGCTCAAACTCAATGACATCAGCAACATTTATGCTGTTCCCGGCATTCCAATCACGGATCTCGGCCGTTTCGCGCAAGCCTCGGGAATGCGTGTTATTTCCTTCAGGCATGAACAGCATGCCGGCAACGCCGCCGCCATAGCCGGTTACCTGACGCAGAAGCCGGGAATCTGTCTCACGGTTTCAGCACCTGGATTCCTCAACGGCCTCACGGCTCTCGCGAATGCAACCACGAACTGCTTTCCGATGATACTGATCAGCGGTTCTTCCGAACGCGAGATTGTCGATCTGCAGCAGGGCGACTACGAAGAAATGGACCAACTTGCCATCGCCAAACCGCTATGCAAGGCGGCATTTCGCGTGCTTAATGCCGAAGACATCGGCATCGGCGTTGCACGCGCAATTCGGGCAGCCTGTTCCGGACGGCCCGGTGGCGTCTATCTCGATTTGCCGGCGAAGCTTCTTGGCCAGACAATGCAGGCCGAAGCCGGCAGGAATTCGCTGGTAAAGGTAGTGGATCCTGCACCGCGACAGTTGCCTTCCAATGACGCAATTGAGCGGGCAATCAAAGTGCTCGAGTCGGCAAAGCGTCCCCTCATCATTCTTGGCAAGGGTGCATCCTATGCGAGGGCAGATGATGACATTCGAAAGTTGGTCGAAAAGAGCGGCTTTCCCTATCTGCCCATGAGCATGGCCAAGGGGCTTCTGCCGGATACACATCCCCAGTCTGCGGGAGCGGCGCGTTCTCTCGTGCTCAAAGAATCCGATGTTGTCATGATGATTGGAGCGCGGCTCAACTGGCTTCTTTCCCATGGAAAAGGAAAGACTTGGGGCACCGCTCCCAAGCGGTTCGTGCAGATTGACATCGACCCGAAGGAAATGGATTCAAATGTGGAAATTGCCGCGCCTGTTGTCGGGGACATTGGATCCTGCGTCTCCGCGTTGCTCAAGGCAATGTGCGACAGCTGGCCGGCGGCACCACGGGAATGGACCGAGGCGGTCAACACGCGCAAGGAGGCCAATCTGGCCCGCATGGCCCCGAGACTTCAGAACAATAACGTGCCGATGGATTTCCATGGCGCACTCGGCGCTCTCCGCAAGATCGTCAGGGAACGCCCTGACACCATTCTTGTCAATGAAGGCGCCAACACGCTTGATTTCGCCCGCAGCATCATCGACATCCATCAGCCGCGCAAGCGTCTTGATGTCGGCACTTGGGGTGTGATGGGAATTGGGATGGGCTTCGCGGTCGCAGCGGCCATCGAAACCGGCAAACCGGTGCTCGCGGTCGAGGGCGACAGTGCTTTTGGTTTCTCCGGAATGGAAATCGAGACAATTTGCCGCTACAAGCTTCCGGTCTGCGTAGTGGTTTTCAACAATAATGGGATTTATCGGGGCACCGACGTCAATCCCTCTGGCGGCGAGGACGTTGCCACCACCGTGTTCGTCAAGGATGCACGCTACGATATGATGATGGAAGCCTTCGGTGGCGTTGGAGTCCGCGCGATTTCCCCCGACGATCTTTACCGGGCGGTGAATGACGCAATTGACTCGGGCAAGCCAACCCTGATCAATGCCGTGATCGACGAAAACGCGGGCACTGAAAGCGGTCGCATCGGCAATCTCAATCCGAAAAGCGTGGTGGCCAAAAAGTAGCCTCGACATACCGCCGCTGCAGGTGGCGAGTTCCGGACGGCTATCGCTTTGCGACGTAGTGCAGAAAGCGGCGACCCAAGGCAGCAACTGACGCCAAAATGGAAAAGGCAAGTACGGAAAGCACGATAAGCACCGCTTGGATCGTCAGTTCCTCGCCCGCGAAAATTTTGAGACAACCGGTAAGCTCTCGCTCCGGGGGCAATCGGTTTCCCTGTTTTTAATTCCGGAACTCAATGAAGGATCTTAGCGCCGTAAGCGCAGATTCCCGATCATCCAAATCCGGCCCCGCAATCTTGGACGGGTTCCCAAATTGGTTGTTTCATGATTGATTTTGATCAGAGATTGATTGATTGTCGAACCGCTTGCCGGCAGCGCGGAAGCCGAGAGATGAAAACGATGCCTCAATTCCCGTTTGAACCGCCACAACCGACCACTTTGCCGATAGCGGGCTCCGAAGCGAGATTCCCTGTCCACAGGGTGTATTGCGTTGGGCGCAACTACGCCGCTCACGCCATTGAAATGGGTCATGATCCTGATCGGGAAGCACCCTTCTTTTTCCAAAAAAACCCTGGAAACCTAGACACTTCCGGCGAGTTTCCGTACCCTGATCGCACCTGTGATGTTCATCATGAAGTCGAGATGGCGGTCATGCTGAAATCCGGCGGCACCAACATTCCTGAATTGGAGGCACTTGACCATGTCTACGGCTATGCATTGGCCTTGGATATGACCCGTCGCGACCTGCAGGCCGAACAGAAAAAACTTGGTCGTCCGTGGGATATCAGCAAGGCGTTTGAGCATTCGGCTCCGATTGGTCCGGTTCAACCCGCATCAACCGTGGGGCATCTTGCCGAGGGCAGGATATCACTGAAGGTCAACGGTGCCGTTCGCCAAGAGGGCAACCTGAACCAGTTGATTTGGAAGGTTCCGGAGTTGATCTCGTGTCTTTCGGAATATTTCGAGTTGGTGGGCGGTGATGTGATCCTGTCCGGAACACCGGCGGGTGTATCGTCGGTGGTACGCGGCGATGTGCTGGAGGTCGAGATCGAAGGCCTCGGCTCAATGGTTGTGAGTGTATTTTGAGAGCAAGCTTGGCTGCACCGAACGCAAACAGAAACAGAAACAGATGGGGTAAGTCCTGCACGGACATTGAGCCAACTTGACTGCAATCTGGGCCGATGCTAAACGCCTTCGCCTGCCGCAGGGTGCAGTGTGCACTCATACGGAGAACTAGGGTTGGGCCCGTAGCTCAGTTGGTAGAGCAACTGACTTTTAATCAGTGGGTCACAGGTTCGAATCCTGTCGGGCTCACCACTTCTTTCCGCCAGCAAAAGTGCCGCATAAACATTCGAAAAGTAAGGTATTTTTTGCGGATCAAACACCCTCTTCCTGGCAATGGGTCAAATAATCGGCAAATACCAGTTTCAGCATCGCACTCTTGCCTTTAATGCAGTCGGAAGTCAAAAGATTCCAGAGGTTTGCGAGATTGTCAAAAGCGGTTCAAGACGTAAACCTGAAGGGAATGGCTGTCCGCCTCGCCGCAACGTCAAGCTGTCGTCCTGATTGTCGCCTTGCATTTCGGCCACCCTTGCTTCGGAAAGCAAGGCGAACAACTGCAGAACCCAACCGTGGAGAGAGGATTGGTTCAGATGACACATCTGGTTGACCAAACCACAAACAGGAAAAGTTCCTCCAGCCACACATGGCACGGGATCGGGCAGCTGGAAATTCTGTGTTCTGCCCCGACATCCAACTCGCGAAGAGCAACTTCGGAAAGTCGCAGGGTGGTGCGCCCAACGGGCATTCTTGACTCAAAATGACATTTGGCATACCAAATTTAGTTGAGCGAGCAATACTTGCCGAATTATCAAAATTGAGGAGAATTTTCATGAAGAAGTTGCACGGTTTTCGGGTGCAGATCGCGGCGTTGGCCGCTGCTGCGGCCATGGTGCCAGCTTTCCACGGAGCGGCGCAAGCCGATGAGTATCCATCCAAAACGATTGAGGTCATCACTCATGCCGGACATGGTGGAGGCACTGATGTAACCACGCGCATGATGATGTTGCGCGCAAGGCGCGAACTGGGTCAGGACATGGTGGTCGTCAACAAGAGGGGTGGCGGCGGAGCGGCAGCGCTCGAATACTACAGGACCATTCCGGCTGACGGCTATTCCATCCTTACATTCACGGTCGGCCATGCAGCGGTGATGGCAAAGGGGCAAGGCGGAATGATGATCGAGGAACTGCGCCCGATCGCCCGCGGCACCGACGATCCGCAAATCCTGATGACCAAGTGCGGAACCTACGCTGGCGCTGAGGATTTCGTGGCCAAGCAGAAAGAAGCTCCAATCACCTATGGCGTTACCCATTTGGGCAACATTGACGACGTGTCTGCCTTCATGTTCGCCAAGAAGGGCGGTTTGATGACGCCGAAAATGCTGCCGTTCGACGGCGGCGGCGAACTCGCGACGCAATTGGTTGCCGGAGCCGTTGATGCGGGCGTCCTGAACCTCGCTGAGGCCAGCGCGCAAATTGATGCAGGCGAGATCTGCCCAACCGTTGTCCTCGCCGACGAGAGGATGTCGAAGATACCCGACGTTCCGACTGCCAAGGAACTTGGCATACCGGTTAGCTTCTCGACCGTGCGGGGATTTGCCGTTCATGCGGACACGCCACCAGAGATCGCCGAGAAAATCGAAATGGCTCTGCTTAAGGCAATGAACCACTCCGTCTATCAAGGATTCCTGACTTCTGTGGGTCTTGATGCATCCTCGGTCGCCGGTTCCGACATTTGGGGACCTCAGATTCAGACAACAGTCAACGAAATGGCCGCGGCCCTCAAGGAATTGGGCTTCATTTGATGGTTGATAAGGGATGCGGCGGGAGTGCCTGCCGCATCCACTCCCAATTCAGGTAGGGCCAATTTGCCCCAAGAACCCGTAAGCCGCAGTGGACGTCTTGAGGGCCTGCTGGCTCCGGTTCTGATTATTGCCTTCTGTGCAGCGGCATTCTGGTTGTCCATGACATTCAAAAAGATGCCTCCCATCCTGAAGCGGGGGATGCAACCATCAGACTTTCCGCAACTTCTTCTCGGCCTGCTCATCATTCTCACTTTGGCCATGGTGATGTTCGACCCAATCAGGGTGCGCGCGCCAATTCAACGAAAGACCGTCGGCACACTTGCCGTCTTTTGCCTATTTGCTGCGCTGACGGCGGTTGATTTCATTCTTGCTCTGGCCGTGTTTGCAACGGCACTGGCAGCATTCTGGGGTGAGAGGCGGGTGCGCATTCTTGCATTGGTCGGTCTGATTGTGCCGATACTTATCTTCCTTCTGTTTGACCAAGTATTCGAAATCCGGTTTCCGCGCGGGGTTCTAACCAATATTTGGTACGGGTAGCAAATGGACGCTTTCCTGAATGGACTTCTTTCCTTGGGCGATCCGTACCTTCTGTTGCTGTTGGTGGCGGCGACGCTTGGCGGTGTCGTCATAGGCGCTCTCCCGGGATTGAATGCAACCACCGGTGCAGCACTGCTCCTGCCGTTCACCCTCACGATGGAACCGGTTCCCGCAATAGCCACTATGACCGCAATCTACTGTTCGGCAACCTTTGCAGGCGCCATAACTGCAATTCTCATCAACACACCGGGAACGGCGGCAAGTGCAACTACGTGCCTTGACGGCTATCCACTGGCGCAGCGCGGCGAGGCCGGCCGGGCACTGGGAATGGCTGTTGTGGCGTCGACGGTCGGCGGCATATTCAGCGTCATTTGTTTGATGCTCGCCTCTCCTCTGCTTGCTCGGGCCGCATACAATTTCTCACCGCCCGAGTATTTTGCCCTAACCATATTTGGACTCTCGATGCTGGCAACGATTGGCGAAGGTTCACCCCTCAAGAATCTGATAGCCGGTGGTTTTGGCATTTTCCTTGCACTGGTCGGCGTAGACAATCTCACGACCGTCGAGCGCTTCACGTTCGGCTCCTATGAACTCTATGACGGCATTGGATTTGTGCCCGTCATGATCGGTGTCTTCGGGATATCCGAACTGCTGGTGCAATCCTCAAGACTGAATGTCCGGCACGAACGGATCACGATGAAGTCGGTCATGCTACCGAGCCGGGAAGACTACAGGAAGACATGGCGTGCGATCCTTCGATCCTCCGGAATCGGGACATTCATCGGCATATTGCCGGCCGAGGGGGCAACGGTGGCCTCAATGATTGGCTACAACGAAGCAAAGCGCTGGTCCCGCTCTCCAGAGGAATTCGGCAAGGGAGCAATTGAAGGCGTTGCAGGTTCGGAAGCCGCCAACAATGCCGCGACGGGGGGCGCAATGGTGCCCACGCTCGCCTTGGGGATCCCCGGAAGTGCCACTGCAGCAGTTATCTTGGCAGGCCTCATGGTTCATGGCCTGCGTCCCGGCCCCGCAATGTTCACCGAGCAGGCGGACTTTGCCTACGCAATCTTCTGGTCAATGATGCTCGTGAATATTCTCTTTTTCTTTGCCGGACTGCGCGGTGCCAAGCTGTTCGCTCGCGTAACCCTGATCCCGGTGCAGGTTCTCTGGCCCTGCGTCTTCGTGTTTTCAATCGTTGGCGCCTACGCGCTGGACCAATCCATGTTCGACGTGTGGGTTGCGTTAATCTCCGGCGTTGTCGGTTATTTCATGCGCCGCTACGGGTTTTCCGTCGTTCCGTTGGCAATCGGGCTGATACTTGGCGGAATGCTGGAGCAGCGCCTTGGCCAGTCGCTAATAATGCTTGATGAGAAATGGTGGCTGATGCTCACAAGGCCACTGACATTGTTTTTTCTGGTTCTCACCGCAATTGTCCTAATCGGTCCGCCTCTTTGGAGTCGGAGGCCCTGGCGGACCGGCAAATTCCATACCGGCGAGGGATAATGCGTGAAATGATCCCTTAGGTCCGCACTCACCATTCGGAACCCCGGCTGGACCGATTTGCCTCAGTACCGAGCACGCGTTGCTGCTGTGGACACTCAGCAAATGATGATGGCAATTGATGGAGTAAACCGAAAAAGCTGCCATCTTCCCAATCTTGATCGGTTTATCGAAGCTTTGCGGCATACTTCAGGAAAACACAAAAATTAAACGGTGATTATCATGAGCAAGCCCACAATTGCCCTGATCCAGGGAGACCCGGCCGGAATCGGACCGGAACTTTTGGTCAGGCTTTTGTCAGACGAAGAGGTCAGACCCGCTGCCAATCTGGTGGTAATCGGTGCGCCCGAAATTCTTGCACGCGGTGAGAAACAGACCGGGCAGACCATTGACAATTTGTGTCATTTGGAACCGGACTCGGAGTTGCAGTTCACGACAAATGAAATTCTGCACCTCGATCTCGCCGTCGATGGAATTGCGGATGTACCGCTGGCGCAGGTATCGGCTGCGGGCGGACGAAGTTCGATATGTGGGCTGCACAGGGCATTTGAACTTGCTCGGGAAAGTCAGGTCGACGGCATCATCTTCATGCCATTCAACAAGGAATCCATGCATCTCGGCGGCAATGAATTTACCGATGAGTTGGGTTATGCGCGGGACTTCTTTCGCCTGGAAACGCCCGCCAGCGAATTCAATGTTGCAGACGGCATGTGGAACGGACGGGTTACAAGCCATGTGGCCATGAAGGACGTGCCCGATCTGCTTACCATCAATAGAGTCGAGGACAGTATTCGATTGACCGACCGCACATTGAAAATGGCTGGATACGCACACCCGCGCATTGTTGTGGCGGCCTACAATCCACATGCCGGGGACGGCGGATTGATGGGAGATGAGGAAATTCGTGTCATTGGTCCGGCAGTTGAACGCGCCCAAACTCAGCAGATTTCAGTTGCCGGGCCGCTGCCGGCCGACACCCTATGGCTGAAGGTCCGAGATGGCGAGTATGACGCAGTGGTCACAATGTATCACGATCAAGGTCAGATCGCCATCAAACTGCTTGGGTTTGACCGAGGAGTTTCTGTTCTGGCTGGCTTGCCTGTTGCCCTTACAACACCGGCGCATGGCACCGCGTTCGACATTGCTGGCCGAAACATGGCCAATGTGATCCCTGCGAAGAATGCGTTCAAAATGTGCCTGAACCTAACGAGAAATCGCAAGATGGTCGATGGTTTGGCGGAAAGCTGCCGCTGACAACTATCGCGCGCCCCGGGTCTTCGCATTGACCGGATTCTGCTGGAGCTTCCCGACCGAAAGTACGGAACAGTCTCTTGTCAGGACACCCAGCCGGGACACTTGCGTTGCTGAACGCAGGCGCACGATACCTGCGATCCCCTGGGCATCTACTTCGGAACAAATACCGATTCCGTTTTCGTCAGCTTCGACGAAGGCGAGTGTTGGCACGAGATTGTGAGATACATGCCAACAATATTGTCGGTCGAAATATTCAACGAGCTGTGATCCTCCTGCGAATTGGGGCCAAGGGCAGCAGATTTTGCAAATGATGGGCCTACCTCCGGAGAGGCTGCCAGGCTGCTGGTTTGCCCTGGCCAATCCCTTCGGCCATCATCATGCTTTCGTTGATCAGTGTCTGGTCCAATCTGGCCAACAATTGGAAGTCGGCCAAGCAATAGTGAGAGCGATCGGCCTTACCCTCACAACAACTTTGAAAACGAAACGGGTTTTCAGAGGCGATTCAGTCGCCAGCGCATTCAGCCGAAATGCCGCCAGGTTGTTGTTCAGTGCAGTAACCGCAGGGCAACTTCAAATCTGAAGCCGCCCGATTTCAACAATTTTTCGGAAGAGCTCCATTGCGATTGAAGTGAAGCTTGGCCATTCCGTTCGAAATTGATCCAACTCAATTCGCAATCGTACCAACCTCGCAATGTATTGTTAGTATGACCAGCGCTTCGACACCTTGTTCTTTCCCCACCGTCGGATTCGAAGCCAACACGTGCAATCAACATGCAATTCCACAAGGTTCGCGCCTGAACGGCAAGAGAGATCGTTCGACCCCATTTGCTTCCAAAGGGTTCGCTATGTCGAAACACTGTCTTGTGATTCACTGCTCTCGCAAATCCTTGAAATGTTGCGAATGGTACTCTTCAGGTGGTTGCGCAATGCGTTGGCTGTTCTGCGGGAATCGCGGGCTGACAGCGCTTCGACAATAGCGCAGTGCTCAGCTAGCGTATTGGCCCGCCGGTCACTTTGACGGGATGACATGAAGCGGGCGCGCCACAACCTGGCATTGTACTGTCGATGGGTCTGTCCAAGCGGGGCATTCCTAGCAGCGGTGACGATTGCGCCGTGGAATTCCATGTCGAGGCGGAAGAATTCAAGATCCGTCACCGCCCTGGGCAAACCCAGCAAACGCGAATTGATTGCACCAATTGCAATTATCTCCTCATCCGTGGCCAACTTGCATGCCGTCTCCCCGGCCAGTGCCTCGAGGGCACCCAAAACCGAAATGTATTGTGAAAGCTCTTCGATTGAGGGATTGGCTACACGTGGCCGACGGGTCGGTCCGTACTCGATCAGGCCTTCATTTTCCAGTATGCGCAGCGCCTCCTTCAGCGGAGTGCGGCTGATGCCAAGACCCGCTGCAACATCGCGTTCCGGAACCGGCGTGCCCGGTGCCAACTTCTCCAGAAGGATTAGGTCGCGCAATGCATCAGCCGCTTCCGTCGACAGGTTCCGCCGCGGTGGAACCTGTGCCTCTTCGCTGATCAGGCTCTTTATGTCGAAAACTGGCCCGCTCATGAGGCCCAGCGCAGTACAAGCGGGTCGAGAGGGCGCATCAGGGACAGCAACTGAGCTCTTGCCGCCGGGTGAAGAGCTGGAATCGGATGACGGCAAAATGCCGATTTGATGACACCACCCTCCATCATCGCCTCCTTGGCGGCCCTGAAACCGCACTGTCTGTTTTCGTGATTTATGATTGGGAGGACATTGGCATAGACGTCCGCCGCGGTTTCGGCATCGCCGTTCAGATACGACACGACAACCGGCCGGATCAGATCAGGGATCAGGGCCGAGGTCATTGAGCCGGTTGCACCGGCGTGCAGGTCCGCAAGGAGGGTAATACCCTCCTCGCCGTCGAAAGGCCCCTCAACCGCATCACCAGCGTCGGCCAGCAGAAGGCGGAGCTTGTCCGCCGTCCCTGGACACTCGATTTTGAAGAGTTTCAACATTTCAATTTCGCGTGCCATGTCGGCGAGCAGGTCAACGGGAAGATCCACGCCGGATAGTGGTGCATCCTGCAGCATGATGGGGATCCCGATTTCACCGACACGAGCAAATTGCTCTCGGGTTTGCACCGGAGTGCCCCTCATGAGCGCCCCGTGATAGGGTGCCATCATCATCACCGCCGACGCACCCAATTCCTTTGCCCTGCGAGCGCGGGCAACAGCAATTTGCGTGGCAAAATGGCTGACCGTGACGATGACCGGGACTCGATCATCGACATGATTTAGGCACAGTCTTGAGAGAACATCCCGTTCATCGTCCGAAATCAGGAACTGCTCAGAGTAGTTTGCCAGAATACAGATTCCGTCAACCCCCTGTGCAATTATGCAGTCGAGTGCACGGATCTGTCCCTCAGGGTCAAGCTCTCCGTTCGTTTGAAAAATCGTTGGAACTACAGGCCAGATTCCGTTGTAGGTTCTCATTCGAAAATCTCGAATTTGTCCAGATGCCTGTCACTGATCTCAATTCCGAGGCCGGGTAGGCTGTCATCAAGCTGTAGCCATCCGCCATCCGCCTCCGGATCACCCTCGAATATATAGTAGAACAGTTCGTTTCCGACCTCCACATCAAAGACCGGAAAATACTCGCTGATCGGACAGTTCAAGCTCGCCATGGTCAGATGATAATTGTGCATTTGTCCCGCATGGGGAACCACGGGGATCTGGTGAGCCTCCGCCACCGCATTGATCTTTTGGGCCGCAGTGATGCCGCCAACGCGGTTGGTGTCATACTGAAGTACGGAGACGGCCTTGGACCGGAGAAGCTGTGAACAACCGAGAAGCGAGAATTCGTGCTCGCCACCAGCGATCGGAATTGGCCCCCGGTTGAGTTCGGCATAACCATCGAGATCGTCGGCAATGACTGGCTCCTCGAGCCAGCGGGGCTCGTACTTCTCAAGTTTGGGGATCATCCGGCGCGTGTAATCGAGATTCCAGCCCATGTAGGCCTCAAGCATCAAATCCCGATCATATCCGATAACTTCCCTTACTGCCTCAACCCGTTTCAGATTTTCCCGCATGCCGGCCATGCCGTCCCTTGGACCAAAGCCGAAACGTGACTTGAACGCTTGGTATCCGGCAGCCATCGCGGCCTCCGCCTCTGTTTGCATGGCATCTATCGGACCGGAATAGAGCTTGGAATAATAGACCGGGATCCTGTCCTTCGTCCTGCCACCGAGCAGCTTGAACACCGGTTTACCGACCAGCTTGCCCATTAGATCCCAGATCGCAATGTCGATTGCACTGATTGCGGTCATGCCCACGCCCTTGCGTCCCCATGCATGAGATCGACGGTACATCTTTTCCCAAATGTGGGCGCAATCAAAAGGATCCTCTCCGATGACCATGCATGCGTACCAGTCATCAATGGCCTTTTTGACAACTGTCGGCGCCAATGCGGCATTGCCGATTCCGACGGCCCCGTCATTGGTTTCCACCTCGCATGTGAGCCACTGGTGGAACCGGAATGATGACATTGCATCACCCCGCTCGCAGATCAAATCGGTGGCATTGGTGCAAAAATTCTTCTGTGGCGGGACCGTGGGTCCGATCCAGTTCCACACCTTGGCACGAACCGCTTTGATTTTTGTCATTGGATTGGCCTTGTCTTCATGCGACTGCCCACAGAGGTGCGCTGGCACGCCAATGGGTCGTTTGCCGACAACGCATGCTGTTGCAGATCCCTGGTGTTTGGGGCAGGCACGTGCGGGTCGACTCTGAAGCAAAATGACAATTTCACCACAATCTCCTCACTGGGAACCCCATTCCGCATTCGCCAAGAATCGGAATTCTATTCCAATGGCATTTGGTATGCCAATCAATTTCCAATTCGTCAATCGTGCCACAGAGGCACGTTCAAGAAACCGGTCATGTGCTTTCAACACAGTTGCACCAGGTTCATCCCGCAACGATGGACAATTCCAGTGTTGCAACAAAGAAACATTGCGGAAGTCAACGGCCTGCGAAAAATACTCTTCAACCTCCATTGAGTTTTCAGGCATTGTCCGACCTTCAGCCGACATCCAACTGGCGACGGATACCGAAGACACTTCCATCCAGCCGGCCCTCGGGAAAGTCTATTCCCTGCTGACTTGTTTTGAACCGCAGCGGTAACTGACGGTGGCGTCGCCAACGCCGAGCAACAATGGCGTTCCGTCGGAACGGGCTTGGCACCCCAACCGTTACCTGGACGAATCGCACGATGAAATCTGATGCCGCCCCGGGCAAATCCACACCGGTTCTGCCGGAGGATGATGGTCAAAGATTGTTCCAAGTGAAATTGTAATAGCCATGCTCTCCCGAATTCTGCCGACATATTTCGCACGGCCCAATACATTCTTGGCATGCCAGCAAAGCAGTTCGGTTGGGAAACCGCTCAGGTGGAATAGCGGTGTCACTCATGATTGTTCGACTTCTTTGCTGAATTCATGTCGACGGCGTCTTGGAACCGTCCCAGAGTACTGCGGCCGAAATTCTGCAGGAACACGGCAAATTCCATCACGCGGTGTAGTTCCCCGAGTTCACAATTGGCGAAAAAGTTCGGAGACACTGTTCGGGCCATACCCTGACTTTCGGGGATCATCCGATCGACCGCAGTACAAAAATATGGTTGAACCGAATTGTCCGGAAACCGTATTTCGGAAGTCCGGCACAATCGGTGCCGATTTTCATTCTGGCCGCACGGGTTTTTTCGCTATGACCGATCTCGCACGACTGAAAAACAACCGATTTGTGGTGCTCGGAAGGGCCGGGATGGACATCTACGCGGACCCTCCGGGTGCGAAACTTGATACCGTTGCCCGCTTTGTCGCCTGCTTGGGCGGCTCTTCCGCAAACATTGCGGTCGCAATTTCACGTCACGGAGGAAATGCATCGTTGGTTACGTCCGTTTCGGATGATGCAATTGGCCGCTTCTGCCTGAACGAACTTGACAGGTATGGCGTAAGTCGGGCCCATGTGAAACAGGTGCCCGGTCCGTTGCGAACCTCGCTGGCGATTGCGGAGAGCACTTTCGAGGGTCACCAATGCGTCTTGTACCGCAATGGTGCCGCCGATTTTCAAATGACCGTCCAAGACGTCGAACAGATCGACTATGGGTCCTTTGGAGGGCTGATAACCACCGGAACGGTCTTTGCAGAGGAACCGTCCCGCAGTGCTGCCTTCCGTGCTCTTGAGTTGGCGGCAAATGCCGGCCTGCCGCTGATCGTCGACATCGACTACCGGCCTCACTCCTGGTGTTCAACTGAGGATGCAACCGAAACGCTTTCGCGCGCTGGTTCGCTGTGTGACATTGTGATCGGAAATGACACTGAGTTTGACTTCATGGCTGGAGGGGCCGATCAAGGACTGGAGAAGGCCCGAACGCTTGCCAGGTCAACGGCGGCGATTGCGGTCTATAAGATGGGTGAGAATGGATCGGTGACCATCACTGGGGACAACGAATTCAGAACCGGCGTCTTTGATGTTCCCGCCCTCAAGCCCATCGGTGCCGGCGATGGCTTCATGGGAGGACTCCTGGTGGGGCTGGCGGCCGGATTTCCGCTGGAGGCGGCGGTTGTAAGGGGCGCGGCATGCGCTGCGATTGTCGTATCCCGGGTCGGTTGTGCTCCCGCGATGCCGGATGCAAAGGAATTGGAGGAATTTCTTGCCGAACACCCGATACCGCGCACCAGCTATGCCGACGAGCTACAGGATTATCCCGGACCTACCGCAACATGAGCTTCCAATCCCCGGTGGCATTTGCAACCTTCAAGGATCCAGCCCCGAAGAACGGACCAGACAATGCACATCCCCCCACACGACAACCGAAACAGACCCATTGTCGAACCGGACAGCTCCACGGTTCCCCTTTGCTACTTCAACATCGTCAATTTGAAACAGGGTGAGGAATTCGCCTATTCCGTTCCCGGCTACGAAACCTGCATAGTTCCCGCCACCGGAACCGTTTCCGTCAAGGTGTCCGACCGATCCTTTTCGGATATCGGCAACCGGTCGATCGATGTCTGGGACGGCGAGCCTGAGGGAGTTTACATACCAAGCGGGTCGGAAGCTCATATGGTTTGCATATCAGAACAATGCGAGGTGTTCGTTGCCGGTGCCCGCTTTGACTCTGAACTTGAGCCATTTGCGATCCGGTCCGAGGACCTTGATACAGTTCAGTATGGATCCGACGACACCAAGACGCACCGAAAGATCAAACACATCCTTGGCCAGAAACAACATGGCAAAGTCGGACGCCTTCTGGTCTCCGAACTCTACACAGTTGGAAAGGGCGGCTGGTCCGGCTTTCCGTCGCACAAGCATGACACCGACAGGCCTCCGGAGGAAACCCGGCACGACGAGACCTACAATTTCCGATTCAAACCAAAGCGGGGGTCGGGGCTTCAGATGCTTCAACGGCACGAGAACGAACCGGGCGACGCCTATCACGTGGTCGATGGATCGACCGTCTGCATCGACCGGGGATACCACCCCTGTGCGGTTCTTCCTGGATACGAGATGTACTACTTCACAATTTTGGGCGGACTGAGCCAGCGAAGTCTCAAGCAATATTTCCAGCCGGCGCACGCTGACCAAATCCACTCGATACCCGGAATTCTAGACATGGTCGCCAAATTCAAATGACGCTTGCCACCCTTGCCGATGTGCTTGGCCCCGCATTGAGCGGTGGCTATGCCGTAGCCGGCCTTGTGGTGCTGGGGTGGGAGGATGCGCGAGCTTATGTCGATGCGGCGGAATCTGAAGGTTTGCCGGTGATACTTCAGGCAGGGCCGGGCTGCCGTCGCCACACACCGCTTGAGGTACTGGCCGCGATGTTCAAAACGCTCGGCAATTCTGCGGGCGTTCCGGTAGTGGCACACTTGGATCACGCTACTTCCATCAAGGAATGCCGCCATGCAATCGATTGCGGGTTCACCTCCGTAATGTTTGATGGATCGCACTTTCCCCTTGAGCAGAACATTGAGTTAACCGCTGAAGCGGCACAGGTGGCCCACAGCGCCGGGGTCTCATGCGAAGGCGAAATCGGGATTGTCGGGCATTCGGGCGGGAAAACTTCCAGCAGCACCGTTCCGGATGAGGCTGAACAATTTGCCCGAAGCACCGGCATTGACGCGATGGCGATTTCGGTCGGAAATTTGCACCTCCAGAGGGCTCCGTCCGCCACCATTGAGTTGGATCGAATCCGTGCCGTCGAGTCCGTCGTAAACATCCCACTTGTGCTCCATGGCGGTTCAGGAATTGACACAAAAATGCGCCAACGTCTTGCCGCGGAAACGGCTGTCTGCAAATTCAACATTGGCACCGAACTTCGGATGGTGTTCGGAAAGGCATTGCGGAGCGCAATGAAAAAGGATCCGAACCGATTTGACCGAGTGGAGATACTCAAGGAGACAGAAGAGCCAGTTCGTGAAACCACGAGGTCAATCATCCGTTCAATCGGTCCACAACGGCTCTCCCAACCGAACTGATGCAGGCACCACTCCCATTCACCCGCGATCTTGTCATGCTGGGAGGAGGGCATGCGCACGCCCTTGTTCTGAAGATGTGGGGAATGAACCCGCTGCCGGGAGCAAGGGTTACGCTGATTGATCCGCATCCGACTGCGCCATACACCGGAATGCTCCCGGGCTACGTGGCGGGCCACTATCGCCGGGATGAACTTGATATCGATCTTGTGCGTCTATGCCGGAGTTCCGGAGCAAGGTTGACGCTGGCGAGTGCCAATGGGGTGGACTTGGTAAACCGCCAAGTTATCCTCGATCGACAAGCACCAATCAACTTCGACATTCTCTCAATCAACGTCGGAATAACGTCGAACATTCCGGACATTCCCGGACTTTCAGCCCACGCTGTTCCGGCAAAGCCAATGGGACGGTTTGCCGACAGGTGGGACACGTTTTGTGCCAATCTTGCCGCCGAAACTCGAAAGCCGGACATCGTCATCATTGGGGGCGGCGTTGGCGGCGTTGAGCTTGCAATGGCCGCAGCGCACAGGGTGAATTCAGTTACGGGAAAAGTCGCCCGCATCACTGTCGTGGAAAGATCCTCTGCGCCCCTCCTTGAACTTGCCCCCGGTGCCCGCAACTCACTTCTCCGGAAATCGGCCAGTTTGGGGATTAGGTTCAAATGCTCTGCAGAGGTGGCTTCGGTTGAGTCGCGATGCCTAAATTTGGCCAGTGGCGAGTGCATTGAGGCAGACTTCATCGTCAGTGCTTCTGGCGCGAAGCCACCCACTTGGTTTTGCGGAACCGGCCTTGATCTTGAACATGGCTACATCAAGGTTGATGAATTTCTGAGATCGACCAACTTCCCGGAAGTTCATGGCGCCGGCGATTGTGTGCACATGTCCCGAGCTCCACGCAGCAAGGCCGGTGTTTTCGCTGTTCGCGCCGCGCCTGCCCTGTTCAGAAACCTTCGGGCGGCGCTGTCGGATGCCCGGCCGAGACCGTTCGTGCCGCAGCGCAAATTCCTGAAGCTCATTTCCACCGGTGGCAAGCACGCAATTGGTGAAAAATGGGGAATCGCGGTTGGCGGCAAATGGGTCTGGCGCACCAAGGACTGGATTGACCGGCGGTTCATGGCAAAATTTGTGAATCTTCCGGTCATGGGCCAACTGGCCTTACCAGCCGAGACCGCTGCCGGTCTCAAGGAATTCATTGGTGAGAACGGAAAACTCTGCGGCGGCTGCGGCTCCAAAGTTGGTCGAACAGCGCTTCATGCCGGACTTGCCGGGATGAAAATGGATCAACACCTGCATGTAACAACCGGGATAGGCGACGATGCAGCGGTGCTCGAATGGGAGAACGCATCACAGGTCATCGCCACAGACCATCTTCGGGCCTTCATTGACGATCCATGGCTGTTTTCGCGGATCGCGGCAATCCATTCGCTTGGCGATGTTTGGTCGATGGGTGCACGGCCGCAGGCGGCGTTGGCATCCATCGTTCTTCCACGCATGTCAGAAAAAATGCTTGCCGAAACCCAGCGCGAGATCATGGATGCTGCACAGAAGGTTTTCGGAGGCGAAGGCGCAGCCATTGTTGGTGGGCACACAAGTCAAGGCGCGGAGTTGCTTATAGGCTTTACGGTTACCGGTATTCCCCGAGATCGGCCAATCACGAAATCTGGTGCAGAACCGGGCGACAGATTGATCCTGACCCGCCCGATAGGTGCCGGCACAATTCTTGCGGGTGAAATGGCAGGAAGGGCCCGAGGACGGGATTTCGCTGCTGCGCTGAACAGCATGTCCCGTTCTTCAGGGTCTGCAGCAAAAGTTCTTGCGAAATCGGCAACGGCAATGACGGACGTCACCGGATTTGGCTTGGCAGGACACTTGTTCGAAATTCTTGAGGCATCCGGTGTGGCTGCCGACATCCGAATTGACGCAATTCCCGTGCTTTCCGGTGCGGTTGATCTGGCAAATGCCGGAGTCCGCTCCTCAATTTGGACATCCAACGCGAGACTCATGAGTTCAATGACCAACGCATGCGGAACCATGACAGACCTGCTGTTTGATCCCCAAACAGCGGGTGGGCTGCTTGCCTCGGTCCCACAGACGGCGTCTGAAGATGCGCTTGAAGGTTTGCGCAGGGTCGGCGAATCTCCTGCCATTATCGGTGAAGTCCACAAGGGGCATCCGTGGATTGCAGTCAGCTGACCCCCTGCCCGGCCAATCCAGCTTCCGAAACAATGTGGCCCGCCAACTTTGCGCATTCGGCCTCAGTCGTTCCCAACACCTGAACAGTGAGCAGCGGCTGAATTGGATTTCGTTCCCGATGCTTCCTGTAGCGCGGGTCATAGTGAAGGGTCATCAGGTCCCGGACAAGCCGGTCGAACCTGCCTTCGGACGACAGGCGCAGCCACCCGGATATCCGCTCTTTTGAATGGTAGGTCGAAAGGCTGCTGATGGAACCATCAAGCACTGCCCTGTTCTCAACGTATCCGGCAAATTCGGTTAGAATGTGCTCCACCCGCAAATCGATGGTGGCAACGAGTTCGATCCGGCGGGCAATTTGCATTGCAGCCCACAGGGAAGGTGGAATCTGCAGATCTCCGATTTTGCTTGATTCTGCTTCAATGACCACAGGCTTGGAAGTGTCCAGACCATTGACTTTCTCTGCAAGTGCACTTTCGAATGCCTTTTGCGTGGGTTGTGCATCGCCCGTCGCGCCAAACAGTGACCCGCGGTGACACGCAAGCTCCTCAAGGTTGATGACTTGGGCACCCTCCTGCTCCAACTGCTTCAGAATCAATGTTTTGGCAGTTCCGGTATACCCTTCAAGCAGCACGACATCGGCTGGGAAACTCCGGTCATAGAAAGATTGGCCCACCAACCGCCGGTAGGTGCGATATCCACCTTCAAGTGTTTCCGCCCTCCAGCCAACCCGCGTGAGAACTTCTGCCATCGCGCCCGACCGTTCACCACCCCGCCAGCAATACACCAGCGGCCGGTAGCAACCCGGCCGGTTGGCCAACCAACCTTCCAAGTGCCCTGCGATGTTTTTTGCAACGAGGGCTGCGCCAACTCTCTTTGCCCGGAATCGGCTTTCCCGGTTGTATATCCTGCCAACACGCACCCGCTCTTCGCAGTCGAGCACAGGCAAGTTCACAGCACCGGGAACATGGTCTTCATCGAATTCGGACGGTGATCTCACATCGATCACTTCATCAAAATCCGCGTTAAGGATTTCGGCAAGGGATTCAGGTTGGAACATTGTATGTACACTTACCCCTACTTTCCCGTGCAGGAAACCGTTGACGCTCATGTTGGCCGCAATTTGTGGGAACTGCTTTCGTCAATACCAATCGTTCATTGCCTTCTCCCACTGATGCCCGTTGAATGGCTTCGCCCGCAGCAGCCGGTCTGACAAATATTGAGGTTGAGGCGAGGGCATCGACGACTGCATTCCACGCGGAGCATGCCCAACAATTTGCTCATGAATATTCGGCGGAACATGCGATGGATGGCCCGAATCCAACCTTGATCGTTGATATCCAAGAACATTTCAATGAAATCCAATCTTGTTCTGCCCTGCGCCGGATTTTCACGGGGGCAAACCTGCAGCGAACCACATTCATCAATCGCAATCGCCGTTGCCAACTGTCCAAATATCTCTTGTCTTGGGGCGGTTATCGCTCAATATTACAACCAACGGCCCCGTAGCTCAGCAGGATAGAGCGACCGCCTCCTAAGCGGTAGGTCACAGGTTCGAATCCTGTCGGGGCCGCCACGACTTCTGGTATCGTTCAGATTGGCA
>JAGWAS010000018.1:0-36402 GCA_021296235.1 Paracoccaceae bacterium
TTAAACTTCAGCCGCTCGGACCGCTCCAGGTCCCACTCCAGCCCGCCCTCAGAGCCAAAGACCCGCAGGCGCAGGCCCCCACGGTTGCCAGGCGCCAGACGGGTGGTCGTCAGCGTGCCCGGTACATCGCCATGGCGTGTCCATGCAAAGACCGTGTCCTCCAGCAGCTTAGGCGCTCCGCAGACGTGGAACTCGGCTTGGACGTCGGTCAGGTTCAGCCCGCTGACGAACTGTGCCATATGGACCGCATGGGTGCCGATATCACCGACGCAAGAGGTCTTACCAGACTTGGCCGGGTCGAGGCGCCACTGCTCGTGGGGAGTAGCCTCGATGCCCTCTGGCACCGTCCAGTCCTGCAGGAATTCAACATGGATCTGATTGATGTCGCCGACACCACCGACGGCCACGATCTCCCAGGCGTCGCGGTGATCATTGACATGGCGCCCCCAGGCCAGCGCCTCGTAGCCCACGCGAAGAGTGCGCTTCGCTGCTCGCTTGCCGCCCCGTCAATGCCGCCCTGTGCCTTCGGATGCACCGAGCGGCAAATGAGCATCAGATTGGTGCCAGGCTCGCTCATGACGTCGAATTTGCGTTCGGCGCGATCAAAGGCGCGGCTGCGCTCTGACTCGGGCAAACCCTCAATATAGCGGAAGGGCTGAAACAGCGTAATCTCCAGCCCGTGATCGCGGACCATTCTTCCGACGTCCCCAGGGCCAGCGTCATGGGCGATGAAATCCTGCTCGAAGATCTCAATGCCGTCAAAACCCGCAGCCGCGATGGCTGCCAGTTTTTCGGGCAGATCTCCGGAATTCGAGACAGTGGCAATTGCTGTTTTCACGTCCTCATCCAAATGTTGTCTTGAAGAGGTCAACGCAGCGCCGAAATCCATCCTCAAAGTTCCCGTTTCCGGGATGGTAGACGCTTTCAAGGCTGATAACACCGTCATAGCTGTCCGACCGCAGCGCCTCCGCTATGGGAAGAAATTGACCCGCAAGTTGTCCCTGTCCCATCTGGCGCACTTCAAGCGTTGCACGCGGCGTGTCGGTTTGGACGTCCTTGATGTGAACATGGCCGAGATAACCATTTTTGACTTCCTCATAACCATCAGGCCAAGCGCGTTCGTGGCACCAACAGTTGTTGGCCGGGTCCCACAGGACCTTCAGCACATCCTTGGCGTCCAGATCGTCAATCAGCTTGCGCGCGGTGTAGTTGGAATTGACCATTGTGCCGTTGCCAGTCTCGACCACTAGGGTCACGCGGGCGTCGCGTGCCACGTCGAGCGCAGGTGCGATCAGTGGCAGAGTCGCATCCCAGGCTCCATGCGCAACATTCCATTTTTCCGCACCGCCGCTGCCCCACAGGATCTGTTCCTTCTTGTTGGTCATGATCCTAACCAATGGTGAGCCAACGATATGCGCCATGTCGATCACCCGTTTGAGCGCATCCATATGCATGGTATGCGCGGTGTCGCCGGGTTTGTTGGCGGTGGTCAGACCGGCGAAGACATGGCGGGATAGGCAAGAGACCGGCTTGCCGCGATCCCTCAAGAGCTTGTCGATATCGGCGATTTGTCTGGCCGAATGATCGCCGACCTCGCGTTCTCCGACGAATTGTAGCTCGGCATAGTCTAGGCCGAACTCGTCCATCACGTCGACCGCGTGGTTCAAATCGCGGCTGATCCCGTCACAGATGACACCGAGTTTCATTCGACCCTCCTACCGATGTAATTCCGCGCCGATGATCTCTTCAATCACACGGGTACAGACCCAATTGTCGCCCTCTGGGTATTTTGTCATGCCCGCGTGAAAGATCTGCATCGCCGTGGACGCCATGTGGAGCGGCACACCAAGCTGCTCGGCCATGTTGAGCGAGATCGTCAGATCCTTGTGCATGGTGCCGATGCCGCTGCCGGTGCCTTCGAATTTTCGGTCGACGATGTTTTCGAGCGCGCTCTTGGTGACGTTGCAGCCCACGCCCGAGGTCGAGAACACGTCCCAGACCCTTTGCCCGGAGAACCCAGCTTTTGCGCAGAGCGCAGAGGCTTCAAATGTGGCGGCAAAGACCGATCCGATCAGCGTTTGCAGGCAAGCCTTGATCGTTTGACCCATCCCGGGTTCTTCGCCAACGTGATGGATGGTGCCAGAAACCGCTTCCATCACCGGGCGGAAGGTTGCCATCGCCTCGGCACTGCCTGCCGCCATCATGGTGAGCGTCCCGCCTTGAGCGCCAGCGAACCCGCCCGAGACCGGGCTGTCGATCAGGTGAATGCCCGTGCCTGCCAACCCCTCGGCGATGTCGCGTGCTTCAGCGGGTTTGATCGTGGCGGTCAGAATGATTGCGCCGCCTTTTGTTAAATTAGCGGCAAGACCATCTTCACCATGGATGACACTCTTCGCCTGATCACCGTTCATGACCATGACGAAAACGGCTTCGGCCCCTGCGGCGACCTCCGCCACGCTCGCCTTTGAGACACCGCCCATCGCCTCGAACGCCTTCATCCGGTTCGGGCTTAGGTCCAGTCCGGTCACGTCATGCCCCGCTGAGATCAGGTTCTTTGCTAAGCCCGACCCCATATCCCCCAATCCTATTACGCCCACGCGCATTGCACTTGATTCCTTTCAGTTTTGGTTGCGGGGTTCAGCCGCATTTCCTTGTGCTGGCCGGCCCAGAAGACACCCCCGGCCATGGTGCCCTTTTCGGGGCAAATGTTATCGGCCCGTGCTCACCTCACAAGGAACAACGAAATGTTCGGGAAGGCGACCAGGATCGCCAGAATGATCGCCTGTAACACAATGAAAGGCCCAAATGAGCGGTAGATTGTGACAAGGTCGATTTCCGGTGGCACCACCGATTTCAGATAGAACGCCGCCGAACCGAATGGCGGTGTCAGAAACGCGATCTGCATGCTGACGCTGAACAGGATGCCGAACCAGATCTTGTCATAGCCGAGCTGAGTGACAATCGGGATGAAAACCGGCATGCACAATAGCACGATGCCGATCCAATCCATGAACATGCCCAGAAGAAAGAACACAAGAAGCATCGCGAGGATGATGACAATCGGTGCCACGTCGAGCCCGACGATCGCATTGGCAACAAATCGGTTCCCACCGGACAGGCTGAAGGCACCGGCCAAAACAGTTGCGCCGAAGGTGACCCACATGATTGTGCCGACCGAGCGGAAGGTCTGCTCCAGCCCCTCCAACACCATGACCGTGTTGAGCTCGCTTCGTACCCAGATCAAAGCCAGGGTCGCGACGACGCCCATCGCCGCCGCTTCTGCATATCCAGTTACGCCGCCATAGATCGAGCCAAGCACCAGATCCACCACGACAATTGGCGGAAGAAGCCCTTTGGCAATTGGGTACTCGTCCCTGTTTTGCAGCCACGCAACGATCAGAAACGCCACAAGGGCGCTGGAGAAGATGAATGTTGCCACCTGCTCGGTGCCGCCAACACCAAGTGCACGCGCAACCGCGACGGCGACGCCGCCGATGAGGAAAGGCGTCAGGTTCAGGAGCAACTCCATCCTGGAATTCGTCTCGGGGACGTCCTCATCCAAACCGGATTCCGACGGCAGCGGCGCGAGCGATGGGTCCAGCCGGGTGCGGACAACGATATAGAGAATATAGGTTCCAGCCAGCATCAGCCCCGGGGTGAAAGACGCCGTGAAAAGCTTAGTGATCGATGTCTCAGTGATCAGGCCGTATATGATCAAAACAACCGAGGGGGGGATCATCGTACCCAAAGACCCTCCGGCGCAGATGGTGCCGATTGCGAGGTATTTGTTGTAACCCAAACGCAGCATCTGCGGCAGGGCGACCAGGCCAAGCAACACGATCTCGCCGCCGATGATGCCCGACATCGCCGCCATGATGACCGCCATCACGGTGGTAACAACCGCAACACCGCCACGCATGCGTCCCATCGAAATATTGAGCGCGCTATACATGTCCTTGGCGATGCCGGACCGTTCCAGAAATGAGGCCATCACGATGAAGAAGGGAACCGCGATGATCGCGTGTGTGACGACCAGATCGTAAACACGCTGCATCACAAGCCCGAGCCCGCGCTCGCCGAAGTTCAGCCAGATGACAATCGCGCCTAAGAATCCGGTGGCAAAGCCCAAGGGCACGCCAGCGACCAGCAGCGCGAAGATGCCGATCAGCAGCAAAAGCGACATCGTGCCAACGCCGAGATCGGCGCGGAAATTGGTAAACAGGAAGGACGGCGACAGGCCGACTAGAACGGCAAGAGCGAAGATCGCAATGGGAAAGGCCGCGGTTCTCATCGCTTGGCTTCCTTGGGATGGCTCTCGTCCTCTTGATTGGGGTCGGCTTTTCCCCGCCCAAACCAATCGACAAGGATGTTGTTGAGCGCTAGTCCCGCCACCACCAAAGTGACAATCAACACGAGCGGCTTCATTGTCGCGGGGATCGGCGGGTTAAAAACGGTTCCGAACCGCTCCCACGAACTGAACGCCTTCCAGGCAACGTCATGGCTGCCGACCAGCATCAAGACCGCGTAGACCACGATCACAAAGAGCGCGATGTAATCGAAAACAAGCCGCGTTTTGCGCGAAACTATGTCATAAACCGCCGTGATGCGGATATGCGCGCGCCGCTGCATCGTATACGCACCCGCAAAGAGATAAATTGCCGAACCGGTCCAGAGAACCGCTTCGTTCACCCAAATGGTCGGGCGGCCAACCAAATAGCGCATGAGCACTTCGAAAAACGTGAGCCCGACGCCCAGCAGTATCAAGAACATTGCCGTGCGGGAAAACGCGGTCACGAGCCGGTCAAAAACGGTGACGCGCTTGTTGTCTGGGCGACCCGTGATATAGGCCCAAGTTCCGCTGATCGGCCCCTTGCCGGTGACCCGTTCTTTGGTCAGTGGATCCATCGGCCTATCCCGCGCGTTGGAAATTGGTTTTGCTTAGTGCGAGGCCGGGCCCAATCTTGCCCGACCTCGCTGTGAGGATCAGTTCACAAGACCGATCTTCTTCATGTAGGCAAGATGGCTGTCCAACACGGCCTGCGCTGCAGGGCTCTTGGCGCCCCAGTCGGCCCACCTGCTTTGCGCAAATTCGCGGAACGCCATACGATCTTCGGTCGACCAATCATGCAAGGTCACGCCAGCCTCCGTCAGTTCGACCGCAGCTTCGCCATCGCGGACCGCCGTGATCAGGGCCAGATCAAGGGCAATGCCCTGAAGCGCCAGTTCAATCGCAATCCTGGATGCATCAGAGAGCGCCGCCCATGCCCTTTTGTTGCAGCTCAACTGCTCGGACGGCATCGAGTGGAAACCGGGGAATGTCGCATGTGTCGCGATATCGAACAGGCTTAGCGCATAGTGGTTCGTGTTAAGCGTAGACGCGTCTGCACCGTCCACAATGCCCGTGCGCAACGCGTTGGGAACCTCACCGAAGTCCATCACAACCGGTTTGGCACCAAAGGAAGAGAAAATTTCCGTCTCAAGACCCGGAGGCGAGCGGAATTTCCAGTTTTCCAGATCCGCGAACCCGGCCAGTGGTGCGGTCGAGGACAGCGACTCATGACCCTGAAGCCAGAAGCCGACAACGTGCATGTCCTGAGGATCATAGAGATGCTCCTGAACAACTTCGCGGCCTCCTTCGTGGTAGAACCACGTCAGGAACTGATAGGGCGTGTCATAGCCGCCCATAATGTCGCCAGCCAACTGCCAGCCCGGGTCTTTGCCGACATTCCCGGTGATGCCGCCCATATCACAGTCCAGAATGCCCTGGCTGGCGGCGCCCATGACCTCGTTCTGGGCAACAACTTCTGACGACCAGTGCATCTGAATTTCCAAGCCGGACATGGCTTGAACCTGCTCCATGAACTTTTGGATCAGCTGCCCAGGCGTGGATTCCGCGTTGAAGTGCGTCTGAATTCGAAGCTTGTCCTGTGCCATTGCGCCCCCGGCAGTCATCGCCATCACCGCAGCACCCGCCAGGATTTTCGTAAGCGTTTTCATGTTTTTCTCCCTTCGCCGTTTGTTTGGATTCTTGATGGGGGCGGATTTTCTCCACTGGGGAATACTCTTGGCAATGAGAACTTGCATCAGGTGGATGAATTGATGTTAATTGGTGTGATAGTTGCAAGGAATGATGCGATTTGATGGATAAATCTGAGACCAGCAGCAAGGTTCATATCCCCAAGCGCGCGACGATTTCGGCTATCGCCAAGCTTGCCGGTGTCGGCACCGCCACTGTTGATCGCGTTCTCAACGATCGTGCTCATGTTGGCGAAGCAACCAAGCAACGCGTCATGCAGGCCAAAGCAGCAATCGAAGCTGGCGCCACGCTTGGAGAGCGCCCCCGACCATGGCGCCTAAAGGTTTTCCTGCCCGGAGAGGCTGGACATTCAACCGATCTCCTTGCGACCTGCCTTCAGGATTGCGGCACCCGGGGCAACGCCACAATCGAATGCGTTTTTACCAAGAAATTGGAACCGGCGCAGTTGGCAAGGAAGTTGAATGCCTGCGCTGGCCAAGACGTAGATGCGGTCGCATTCCAGGCGCTTGACGACCCGCGGGTGCATGATGCTGTTGAATACTTGGCCAGACTAAACATACCCGCGTTGACCATCATGTCTGGTTTGGAACACCCGGCGCTGATTGGATTCATTGGTATCAACAACCGGGCGGCCGGCCGCACCGCTGGTTACTTGATGGGGCGTCTCACACGGCAATCGGGTTCAGTTCTGGTGGTCACCGGGGGCGAACTCTATCGAGTCCACGAAGATCGCGAGATTGGCTTTCGGGCCTGTCTCCGACAAGACTTCCCTCAAATTAGCGAGGCAGTCGTCGTGTATGGGCAGGACGACGCCGAAGGAAATTATCACGGCGTTCGGCAAGCGCTTAGACAAAGGAACGACATCATAGGCATCTATAACGTTGGAGGAGGGCACCAGGGTGTGGTTCGTGCGCTTAAGGACGAAGGCATCGCCAATGAAGTCGTATTTCTCGGCCACAACCTGACATCTCGTACCAAGTCATATCTTTTGGACGGAACTATGGATATTGTGATCCACTTAAACGTCCGAATTGTCGCGGAACAAACGGTTGCGGCACTCGTCTCGCACCTTGAAAACAGGCCCTTCAAACCCAGCCCAATTCTCACCGGCATCATTACGCGCGAAAACATCATTGGCGCCACTTTCGCTTAAGAAGCTTCGAGCGTAGGTTGCAATCGTTTACGGCGCTTCGCACAAAACCTGAGACAAATTTTTTGTGAAACGCAGGCGCAAAGCTCTGACCTAACGACGCCTTTTTGCAATCTGGTCCTGACTTCGACGGTTTGTTGGTGTAAGTGATTGTTTTGAATTGTGCCGATACCCGAAAAGGCACTACATTGGGAGCACTTCGGCGACCCCATTTGGCCTTGCCCTCAAGCCGCAGGAACCGATGGTGTCCCCGACTTCCCAGCAACTCCTTCGGGTTCGCACTTCGTTCAAGCCGGATCCGCAGCTTGCTGAGTATCCGTTCCCGATCCCGGGCATCCTTGCCCGCCCGCTTCGGGGAATGGCTGACCACAATGCGCCGGCCCAGATGCATCACCTCCTGAACTCGAACACCATCCGCATCCAGCGCTCCAAGGCGCCGGGGGTCCAGAACCTCCTCCCGGCAATCCTTCGGCAACTGCTTCAGCTTGGCGCCGACAATATGGAACATCCGCTCAGCCTCCATCGCAGCAAGGTTGGCCCCGCTCAGCATGCCGCGATCGGCAACACAGATCACACGACGCAATTCATGCGCCCTGCGCAGCCGCCTCAGTGCCGGAACCAGGCTGTGGCCCTCGAAACTGGCGCCGGGCTGTCACTGCCGAGTGAATAATCCCCAAAAGTGCCGAAGCAAAAATCCCTGAATCACTATTCGGCCTGCTTCCTGCGATCCCCGCACTCAGAGCTTTGTCAGGCGCCTTGGGCTAGATTTCTCAACCGGTTCTGAACCGGGAGGTATTTCCGGGTGATCGCCTCTCGCCGGCAGTGCAATCCATCCCGGACCGCGTGGCGGCCCGCCGACCAGACATTCCTGACAAGGTTCCTGTTTGCCGAAAATATCCATGCATCAAGAATTCGGTCAGCCTCAAGTCCGGCCAAATCAATTCCGTCTCCGTCCAGTTCGATGAGATCGGCCAAGGCACCTGGACCAATCCTTCCACCGTTTCGTCTGCAGGCCAAGGCCCCGCCCCGGCACGCGGTTTCGAACAGTTCCCGTCCGGGGGAGTCATGATTTGATGCAAGGGCCGCGCGGATTCGATGTCTGAGGCGCTGTGAATATTCCAGTGTGCGCAGTTCTTCGGTCAATGAGATTCGAACATTTGAATCGGTTCCGATGCCGAAGGTTCCCCCGTTCCGAATGAAATCCCTTCCGTTGAAAATACCATCACCGAGATTGCTTTCGGTAATGGGGCAGAGACCGGCAACAGCTCCACTTTCCGCCAACCTTCTTGTTTCAACCGGGGTGAGGTGCGTGCAGTGGACAAGGCACCATCCATCATTGATTTGGCAGTTCTCCAGAAGCCATTCAACGGGTCTGAGCGAAGTTGCGGCAGTTACACTTTCGACTTCGGCTGTCTGTTCTGCGGCATGGATGTGCAGGACTGAATTCGAAAACAGCGTTTGTGCCTGCGTGATCGTCTCAAGGGAAACGGACCGCATGGAATGCAGCGCGATTCCAACCCGGGAATCCGGTGGAAGCTCGGCGACCGCCAGCCGTGCCGCATCCAAGATCTTGGCGAAGCGGTCCAAGTTGCAACCAAACCGCTGTTGTACCCCTTCCAGTGGAGATCCGTCGATGCCGCCGCGTTCATAGAGCGCGGGCAGCAGCATCAGGCCAATTCCGGTTTCCTTTGCCGCCGCCGCGACGCGCACAGACATTTCGCCCGGATTTGCGTATGCTTGACCACCCACTTCGTGGTGCAGGTAGTGAAACTCAGCAACCCCGGCAAATCCGGCCTCCAACATTTCCATCTGTGCAAATGCCGCAACGGCTTGCACGTCGTCCGGCGACAGATGCTCCAGAAGAGCGTACATTGTTTTGCGCCAGGTCCAGAAATTGTCGCCCTTCTCCAGTGAACGCGTTTCCGTCAGTCCGGCCATAACCCGCTGAAACGCATGGCTGTGCAAATTGGCGGGTGCCGGCAGCAGGATTGAGCGGATTTCGCCGTCGGCGGCGGCATTGGCTTCGACGGTGGCAATTGTGCCGGATTTGTCGATGGTCAGGAGAACAGAATCCTGCCAGCCATCCTCGGTAAGGGCCTGCCTTGCCCAGATTTTCTTCATGATTTCTGCCTCCGGTGAACACATCCCGGCATTGACTTTGATGCCCTTTCGTCGACAGTAATGCCAAGCAGGTGAACTGGCATTGGAGAAATCGACCCATGGCCAAAACCATGTTGCACAATTGCAATGCTGCAACCATGGAGATCGGTCGTGGCCCGTATGGGCTCGTGGATGACTGCACCGTCGTTGTTGAGGGCGAATTGATCGCATGGGTCGGTCCCCGGTCCGAATTGCCGTCCGGAATGCGTTGCCGCTCGTCCGTGGACCTTGGAGGCGCTCTGGTTACGCCGGGACTGGTGGACTGTCACACACACATCGTGTTTGCGGGCAACCGGGCAAGGGAGTTCGAACTGCGACTTGACGGGATTGACTATTCGGAAATTGCCAGGCGGGGCGGGGGCATCCTTTCGACAATGAAGGCCACCCGTGAAGCCTCGGAGGATGATCTGGTGGAGCAATCCCTGCCTCGGTTGGATTCTCTCATCGCCGAAGGTGTTTCGACTGTCGAGATAAAATCCGGATACGGCCTGTCGATTGAATCCGAACTGAAAATGCTGCGGGCAGCGAGAAAACTCGGCAAACTGCGCGGCATTGGCGTCAAGACAAGTTGGCTGGCCGCTCATGCCGTTCCACCTGAGTTCCGCGGTCGGTCTGACGAGTATGTCGACGAGGTCGCAATTCCGGGGCTTGTGCTTGCACATGAGTTGGGACTTGTCGATGCGGTTGACGGATTCTGCGAGGACATTGCGTTCAACACCGAGCAACTCTCACGCCTGTTTGACCACGCCGTTTCTCTGGGACTTCCGGTAAAGCTGCACAGCGAGCAACTCTCGAACATGGGCGGCTCCAAGCTTGCAGCGGGTTTTGGTGCACTCTCGTCGGATCATCTGGAGCACCTTGATGCAGATGGCACAGCGGCGATGGCGGCAGCGGGAACCGTTGCCGTGCTGCTTCCCGGTGCATACTACACGCTGGGCGGGTCGAAGGTGCCGCCGGTCCCAGGGCTGCGTGAAGCGGGCGTTCCAATTGCGGTTGCAACCGACGGCAATCCTGGTTCATCACCTATGTTCTCCGTGCTCCTTGCCATGAACATGGCTTGCACACTTTTCGGCTTGACCCCGGAGGAGGCCCTTGCCGGAACAACCCGCAATGCGGCACTGGCGTTGGGAATGATCGAAGATCGCGGCACCATTTCCGTTGGCAAACGGGCAGATTTGGCAGTTTGGAAGATTGAGCACCCGTCTGAGCTTTCCTATCGGATCGGCTATAATCCGATTGAACACCGGATGGTTGGTGGCGAACTGCGGTGATACTGTTGGCTGGCATCACCGATGTCGGGCAATCGCCCCAGCGATGTGGAAGGCCATTTCCGCGGATATCGCGGCTGTACCGCCAAAACGGCAACAGCAGAGGAAGCGTCGCCATTGCATTGCAGTTGACATGGCTTCGACCGGGCGGGCGCGGTATGTTTCGAGTGACCGACAGGCAGTTGTAGCCAATGGACCCTTGCCTGCATGCCCTCGAATTGCCGGAGGACCAGGTATGACCCAGGCAGTGTCAAATGTGCGCGTCGTTCGTGCGCCGACCGGATCGGTGCTTTCCTGCCGCAGTTGGCAGACGGAAGCGGCTTTCCGGATGATACAGAACAACCTAGATCCCGATGTCGCGGAGGACCCGCAGGAACTCGTTGTCTATGGCGGAAAGGGGCGGGCCGCTCGCAACTGGAGTGAATTTGACCGAATTCTTGCAGTGCTTGAGAGGCTGGGTGATGATGAAACACTGCTGGTTCAGTCGGGAAAGCCCGTTGGGGTCTTCAGAACCCAAGAACAGGCACCCAGGGTCCTGATTGCCAATTCAAACATCGTTCCGCACTGGGCAACCTGGGACACGTTCAACGAACTCGACCGCAAGGGTCTCATGATGTTCGGCCAGATGACCGCCGGCTCGTGGATCTACATTGGTTCGCAGGGAATAGTTCAGGGAACCTACGAGACGTTTGTCGAGGTCGGGCGGCAGCATTACGGGGGAAGCCTCACCGGAAAGTGGATTTTGACGGCTGGACTTGGCGGCATGGGTGGTGCCCAACCGCTTGCGGCAACCATGGCTGGCGCTTCCTGCCTTGCTGTCGAGTGCAACCCGGCCAGCATCGAGTTCAGATTGCGGACAGGCTATCTGGACGAATTCACCACTTCGCTTGATGAAGCACTTGATATGATTCACCTCTGGAATGGATCGGGCGAGGCGAAATCCGTCGGTCTTCTGGGCAACGCCGCTGCAATTCTGCCGGAGATTCGAAGCAGGGGCGAGCGTCCGCATCTCGTTACCGATCAGACTTCCGCGCACGATCCCCTGAACGGCTACCTGCCACATGATTGGGATTTTGGAGACTGGTTGGAGCGCAGAAACCGCAATCCAAAGGCGGCCGAGGCTGCATCCCGCGCTTCGATCAGGACTCATGTCGAGGCAATCGTGGGATTCTGGAATGACGGTGTGCCGGCGCTCGATTACGGCAACAATATCCGTCAGGTTGCGTTCGAGGAGGGGTATGCTGACGCCTTCCGCTATCCCGGCTTCGTTCCTGCGTGCATTCGGCCTCTGTTTTGCCGCGGTGTTGGCCCATTCCGCTGGGTCGCTTTGTCCGGTGATCCGCAGGATATCCATCGAACCGACGAGAAGGTCATGGAGTTGATTCCGGAGGATCGTCATCTTGCCAATTGGCTGGACCTTGCCCGGACCCGCATTAGTTTTCAGGGATTGCCAGCCCGCATCTGCTGGGTTGGTCTTGGCGACCGGCACAGGCTCGGGCTCGCGTTCAACGAAATGGTCCGCAGCGGAGAGGTGTCAGCTCCGATAGTGATTGGACGCGACCATCTTGACGCCGGATCCGTCGCCTCACCCAACCGCGAGACTGAAGCCATGTGCGATGGTTCGGACGCGATTTCGGATTGGCCATTGCTGAACGCCATGTTGAATGTCGCTTCCGGGGCAACCTGGGTTTCGATTCACCACGGTGGTGGAGTCGGAATGGGATTTTCACAGCATGCAGGCATGGTGGTGGTGGCGGACGGAACGAAGGCTGCAGACGTACGCTTGGCCAGAGTGTTGTGGAACGATCCGGCAAGCGGCGTCATGCGCCATGCCGATGCCGGCTATCCGGAAGCTCTGGAGTGTGCGGCCGAGAGGAAACTTGATCTTCCTGCGATTTGAAGCCGGGGTTTCAACAGATTTCAGAAACCAGCGGGAAATTGGCGGGCATTCAGGAAATTGGGTGCTGACTGCGTTGAATCAAATGGAGTTTTGTACCTGACCGATAACGCTGTGGAACCATCGAAATTCCGAGTTGGTCCCCGGTGCCGACGGTCATTTGTCGGGCGCGAATTCGCAGTGACGCAAATGGGCGTTTGTCAATGTACGGCTTCCGGCATGGCAGATTGGACTTTGCGAACAGAACGCAATCGACGGTGCACCGTCCGGGCAATTGTTGGTCCCAACGCATCACGGCACTTCGACCTGATTGGCTGGCGAGCTGATCTGTCATGTTGTGCGCAACTGATCGTCTGATCCAAAAACCGGCAATGCATTTGTTCGATGGGAAACTCCGTGCCCTCGGCGACTATCCAAAGTTCCATGCAATTTCTCAAGCGACTGTCCGTGGCCACCTGATCGAATGGCGCCCGCCGCGTCAACCCACTGCGATGACGCCGGTCAGACCAGTTTCGATTGGTTCGGAGTTGGGCCTGCGGCTAAGGTTTGCTGTCACTGCCTGCCGCCCCATCGGCTCTCTGCACCACTGCCAAGGACTTCCACGAAACTCGAAGCAACGACTCTGAAAGGCCAGGTTCAAACTTGCGGGTGCGATCTATTTTCGGTCATGCAAGACGATCCTGCCGAACAATCCCACCTTTGCCGTTTCCCGTTCATGCAGAACATCAACCTGCATGGGTTATCCGTCGAGTTCGGGACGCAACTCTTGTGCAAGCACCTCCACCACCGGCATCGCCTGGCTTCGCGTCATGCCGGCCTTGATTCGTGGATCGTAGAGCATGCGCAACAGCAGTTCATCATGGTGGGTCAGATAGGCATATTCCTCATTGTCATTGAATATTGAGGGCCTTGCCTCGAAACTGTCGTTTGTGAGGCCGAAGCCCTGTGCTATCTCCTCGTGATAGCAGGCCTTTCGCATCAACTCCGGATGCTCCGCCTTGACCACAACGATCGCCGTTTGATAGCGCAAGTCCAGTTGGCTCTCCGTAATCGAAAATACCAAGCACAGGGACTCGACCGGTCGAAAAGCGATCTGTTCGCCGATCAGCCGGCTTCTTGACACATTCAGGTCGGCAAGACGCTGGCCGATACCTGCAATCTCCTTGCTGTCCAGAACAAAGATGTAAAAGTTCGCCGACTCCTGAGCGATTTCAATTCTCTGTCCGGTTGCCCTCCCAATTCGATCAAGATAGTCGAGGATGAAGGCCGTGTCGGATGCGCGAAGTTCCTCAGGATAGGACTCGCCGAAGTTCAGTGAGACCCGAACCGGATTCTCCCAGCGTCGGATGCGGGTTTCCCTTTTGGCCCTAACCAAACTGTTGCCGCTGAGTTGGAATTCATCATAGAGCGCAATCCGCTCAAAGTTGTCCGCAAGGTTCTTGGAACTGAAACCAGCGTCGGCCCCTCCGTTGGTTTTCAGAAAGCCACCCTCGGTCAGATGCTGTTCAAGTGAGGCATAATACTCGCGTGCTTTTTCCGGCTGGAGATGCGTCTGGGTTTGTCTGACCGGCAATTCCCGGTTCGCTGCGCAACCGGTCAGGAACGATGCAACAGCAACCAGCAGGAATGCGCACGCAATCCTGACGATGGGCAGTGCAGAATTCGAGTTCGAAGATTGTTCCATCGAGATTCCTGACAATGAGCTGAACTTCTGCATCCGATCATTTGCACAGGATGCATCAACGCCGATTGGTAAATCCGCCAACGCGTTTGCGCAAGGAATATTCCCGCTTTCCGAATTGCCGCCCGGCACCCGTCGAGGCGGCTTCAATGGCCGCCTTGGGCATTTCGGAAACCGCTGATTTGATCCCTCAACACTGCCGGCCTAACCTCCGCAATCTCTCCTGGCTTGAGACCGCCAAGGTTGAAGGGGCCGAACGAAATCCGTATCAGACGGTTGACCTGAAGGCCGACCTCTTCCATCGCCCGCCTGACTTCACGATTCCTGCCACTGCGCAATCCTACCGTCAGCCAAGCATTTGCACCCTGCTGGCGGTCGAGTGTGGCCGAAAACGGGCCAAGCCGCTTGCCGTCGACAGTCGTGCCTCGTCGAAGTGCCTCCAACGTGTCGTCCGAGACCTTTCCGTGGGCGCGGACCCGGTATTTCCGCAGCCAACCGGTTGCTGGAAGTTCCAAATGCCGTTTGAGCTCACCGTCATTTGTAAGCAACAGCAACCCTTCGGAATTGATGTCCAATCTTCCAACGGAAACGACTCTGGGGATGTCCGCAGGCAAGATGTCCATCATGGTCGTTCGTCCTTGAGTATCGCTGGAGGTGGTAACTACTCCAACCGGCTTGTGGAGCCGCCAGACCCTGGTTGCCTCCCGTTTCGGCAGTCTTTGGCCATCGACAGTAACGACGTCATTTGCGTTTACGTTGAAGGCGGGGCTCTTTAACGGCTTGCCGTTGACGGAAACCCGGCCCGAAATGATCAATTGTTCGGCAGCTCTGCGGGATGCGACCCCTGCCCGCGCGATTGCTTTCGCTATGCGTTCACCCGCCATGGAAACACCATCCGGCTGCATTCCTTCGCCTGCTCCCATAGTCGAGTGCCTTCCACAATCCCAACGCACCGCCCGCCTGACAATTCAATTCGAACTTGGTGAGCGGTCATGGTAACCGATCTTGGGCGGGTCGACATTCTAAATCTGGAGTTGAGATCACAAAATATGAGCGGAAGGCCGAAGGATGGCGTTTACTGGCCATTCGAATCCCATATGGATGCCGCAATCGCCGAAGCGCGCCGAGCAGCATCAAGAGGTGAGGTGCCAGTGGGAGCTGTGATCTCTGGACCTGACGGTTTGGTGATCTCCTCGGCCGGCAACATGACCCGTGAGCTGGACGATCCGACTGCGCACGCGGAAATTCTGGCGATTCGGGCTGCCTGCAAGATCTTCTCCGGCAGCAGATTAGTTGGCTGCAGCATCCATGTTACCCTTGAGCCGTGCGCAATGTGCGCCGCGGCCATCAGCCATGCCCGGATCAAGCGGCTGTGTTTTGGGGCATCAGACCCAAAGTCAGGAGGCGTTGATCACGGTGCAATGGTTTTCACGCATCCACAATGCCATTTTGTGCCAGAGGTTTATTCGGGCATTGGGGAAACGGAGGCTTCCGAGCTGCTTCAGGAGTTCTTCAGCCGTCTGCGGAGCGCAGGCAAGGCTTGATCCCGCCAGATTCCAGTTCATTGGTCTTCCGGGCAAACGCGGTGTGTTGGAAGCAACCCCGCCGGTCCGAAAATCGGCGCAGGGGTGAACCGTTGCCGCATCTGCAAATGTTTGTGGAGAAGCCGGATATCGTGATGGCAATGGAGGATCAGGCACAATTCGGGTTACCGTGATGGACCGGTTGGACGACTTTCCGACACACCCTTCCGCGCAACAATTCGGCAATCAGGCGCCGGGCTGTGTTGGCAGCGGAGGTTGCGGGCATCCGAAGCTGAGGCGGATGGGTCGGCAGGTTGCAGGAGTTGATCCGGCAAGAACTCAGCCGGATGGTTGCCCGGACGCCGGTTCAAGGCTATTCGGGCGAGACTTGAATGCCGGCAAGGTGACATGTCGGCTGTAAACCCGTCGCAAGCAGGGCCGGTAACCTGACGGAAGGAACCATGAACGGCTGGAACCACTACATCGACAACTATTGTGAAAGGCTGGAGCCGGGATTCTGGGCGGAGCCGCTGAATGCCCTGTCCAATCTGGCGTTCCTAATCGCAGCATTTGTTGTTGGCCTGAGCCTCAAAAGGCGAGGTGCCGTCGAGGCACATGTACTTGTGGCAATTCTTGCTGCCATCGGTGTCGGGTCGTTTCTGTTTCATACATTTGCCACCAGGTGGGCAGCGTTGGCGGATGTCATCCCGATAGCGGCGTTCATTCTTTATTTCCTCTACCTGGCAAATCGGCACTTCCTTGGCTTCAACGCCCTCTTGTCCATCCTGGTAACGCTGCTGTTCTTTCCGTATGCACCGATTGCCACATATTCCATTGGAGCGCTGTTTCCATTGATCGGCAGTTCCGCCGCGTATGGTTCGGTCGCACTGCTTATTTTCATCTATGCGGCAATGTTGTTGCGAAGAAGGCCAGAAGCGGCCAGGGATCTGGCATTGGGCGGATTGATGCTTGTAATCTCAACGGGATTTCGTATCGCTGACGAACCGTTCTGCGACCTTTTCCCCTCAGGTACCCACATGTATTGGCACATCATCAATGCAATCATGCTGGCTTGGATGATACTCTTGATTCAAAAAACCGTGGATGGCCGCCGCAACCGCAGTCCAACCTCGGATGACATTGCGGTTGGTTAAGGTGAACCATGGCAATTGATCTTGAAGCGGCTCGCCGGGCGGCACATCTGGCAAGGATTGAGGTTGAGGAGGAAGACCTGCCGGCAATCGCCAGTGAGTTGTCATCCATTCTTGAATTCATGGAACGGCTGAACGAGGTTGACGTGGAGGGAGTGGAACCCATGTCGACCGTAACTCCAATGAAGCTCAAGCGTCGCGAGGATGTTGTCTTACGAGTTTCGGATCAGGCGGAGATTCTGTCAAATGCTCCGGAAACCCGGCAGGGGTTCTTTGCGGTTCCGAAGGTTGTGGAATGATCCGCGAACTGAACAAACTTACCATTTCCGATGCATCGAACGCGCTGCGCAGGGGTGAATTCACTTCGGTTGAGCTGACGGAGGCATGCATCGGCGCAATTGAAACGGCCGGAAAACTCAATGCCTTTTGTCATCATTCCTTCGACATCGCCCGGAAGCGGGCCGCCGATGCCGATTCAAAACTTAAGGCCGGGGATCTTAATCCGGTTTGTGGAATCCCAATTGGCATAAAGGATGTTTTTTGCACGATCGGGGCGCCGACCCAAGCGGCATCGCGGATATTGCAGGGGTTCCGTTCCGGCTATGAATCCACCGTTACGGCGAAGCTCCGCGACGCGGGCGCGGTCATGCTCGGAAAGCTTAACATGGACGAATTCGCAATGGGCTCGTCGACCGAGCATTCGGTCTACGGACCCGCGGTAAATCCATGGAGGTCGCACGATTCCGAAGAGGACCGATCACCGGGCGGCTCGTCCGGCGGCTCAGCTGCGGCAGTGGCGGCGGACCTGTGCCTCGGCGCGACCGGAACCGACACCGGTGGCTCAATTCGTCAACCGGCGGCATTCACGGGAATCGTCGGATTGAAACCTACATATGGGCGTTGCTCGCGTTGGGGGATCGTGGCATTCGCCTCGTCGCTTGATCAGGCAGGACCGCTCGCCAAGACCGTGCGCGATGCGGCGCTCCTGCTCGGAGCGATGGCAGGCCATGACCCTAAGGACTCCACATCGGCACCACAGCCGGTGCCTGATTTTGAGACGTTGATGGATGGAGATGTACGGGGAATGCGCATCGGCATACCCGATGAGTATCGCATTGAAGGAATGCCGGACGAAATCAACCGGGTGTGGGCTGCAGGCACTGAGATGCTGAAGGATGCCGGCGCCGAAATTGTGCGCATCTCGCTGCCGCACACATCTTATGCTTTGCCTGCCTACTATGTGGTGGCTCCGGCGGAAGCCTCCTCGAATCTTGCACGTTACGATGGTGTGAGGTATGGCTATCGCGCAAAACTCGGCCGCAATGATGGCATCACCGAGATGTATGAGAAGACCCGAGCGGAAGGTTTTGGTGCTGAGGTCAAGCGGCGCGTTATGGTGGGAGCATATGTGCTGTCACAGGGCTTTTATGAGGCCTATTACAGGCGGGCACAAAAAGTGCGGACGCTGATTCGCAAGGATTTTGAGCAGGCATTTTCGAATGGGGTTGATGCAGTACTTACCCCGGCGACCCCGAATTCGGCATTCAAGGTCGGCGAAATGGTCAATGAAGATCCCGTTAGCATGTATCTCAACGACATTTTCACGGTCACCGTCAACCTTGCGGGATTGCCGGGAATATCAGTTCCGTCCGGACTTGATGCCAAAGGGCTTCCGCTTGGCCTTCAGTTGATCGGACGGCCGTGGGAAGAGGGAAGTTTGCTGAATTGTGCCCGTGCGTTGGAGCAGGCAACCGGATTCGATCTGAAACCGGCAAGATGGTGGTAGTTGGATGAAGGTGCACGGATATTTTGGCGGGATTGGACTTCTGACCGCATGCGCCACCGTGACCTTTGTCGCCGGTTGTGGCGTCGACACCGAGTTTCCGCAGGAAGTTCAGGAAGTGCCGGTCCGGGGTCAAACTGCAAACAAGGCCACTCTTTCCGAAGTTGAAAGTCCGCCTTCGGCACCAGCCGTGGTGACCGAGCCGGGTGAGCAGGGTTCAATCGAGTCCATGGTTGAATTGGCTCTTGCCAATGTTCGCGGTTATGGCGATGGCGGCCAGGAACAGGAGGCTCCGGTGCCTGGGGCAGAATCTCCAACCCGGCTGGCAGATTCCTCAAGCCGAGTGGGCCAACGAGCGCCGCCCAAAGCCGATTACGGACCTCCCGGGACCGGTAGCCCGGCATGGACAACCCCGACGTCATTTGCCGAAAATTCAGGTGATCTCCCTTCAGACGGCATGGGTGAGATTGACCTTGCCGCAACCTTGACACTGCCTGTCGATTTGCGGGCCCGGCGATCAGGCACAATCTCCGACGAACAGGATTTTGATGTAGTGTCCGGTCGGGAGACAATTCAATCGGATGCCATGAGGAGGCAGATTCAGCAGCAAAAGTTGGTTGTGTTCAAACCTTCCGAACTTCCGGAGAAACCGGGAGAATCCAGCGTTGCAGAATTTGCATTGAGCGTGTCCCATGACGTTGGGACAAAGATCTATCCACGCCTTGGCGCTCTTTTCAGCAGGTTGAACTACAAGGATAGGTGCAGCTCCTATCCGGACAATGAGGCTGCGCAGCTTGCGTTTCTCGATTCCGGAGGGCCCTCGACCGACAGGCTCGGGATTGATCCTGACGGCGACGGTTTTGCCTGCGGATGGACACCGGCGGTTTACCGAAGCATGCTGTGACCAAGGATGGTGGCATGAAGGCCGTTACCCGATTGTCACCGAATTTTGGCGACAGGGCGGGAACCGAGCGCCCCTCTTTTGTTGTCCTTCACTACACCGGCATGGCCACTTTCGATGATGCAATTGAGCGGCTTTGCTCGCCGGAATCCATGGTATCTGCGCATTACCTAGTGAACGAAGCTGGCGGGGTTACCCAGTTGGTTGATGAGAGCAAGCGTGCATGGCATGCCGGTTCGGGTGAATGGGCGCGCTGCAATGACATAAATTCGCATTCCATCGGCATCGAAATCGCCAACCCGGGCGACCGGCCGTACTCCGAAGATCAGATGTCTTCGGTTGAAGCGTTGCTTGAGGACATCATGAGCACATGGCAAATCCCTGCAAGCGGTGTCATCGGTCATTCGGACATGGCACCAGACCGAAAATTTGATCCGGGCCCGAAATTCGACTGGCGCCGATTGGCACTGAGGGGGTTGTCCGTTTGGCCGGAATTCGGCCACGGGATCGAACCTGATCCTCATGCCTTTGCTTCAGCCGCTGCCCAATTCGGATATCTCAAACTGCCTGACCCTTCGGACCAAGGGGCACTGCAGACTCTCCTGACGGCGTTCAGGTCCAGATTCCGATCTTGGGCGCGCGGGCCACTGGACGAACAGGACATGGGTGCCATTACCTTTTTGGCTGATCACCATTCGGCAGCATAGGTGCCGGATGTCGATGACATTCCCAATTGCGAAGCCGCATTGACTGTGGCCCTGGTTGCCGGTAGTTGCCGGATTGCGCGGATGGCTGGATGGCCGCGCGGGTGCTTCCCGTGAGGAAAGTCCGGACTCCACAAGGCAACGGTGCCGGATAACACCCGGCCGGGGCAACCCGAGGGAAAGCGCCGCAGAGAACAGACCGCCTGGCGACAGGCAAGGGTGAAACGGTGGTGAAAGAGACCACCGCACCGTCGGCAACGGCGGTGGCACGGCAAGCCCCACCGGGAGCAATGCCGAATAGGGGCCGCAAGCGGCGATGCCGCACTCCTGCCTTGGGAAAGTGGCTCGGGTAGGCAGCTTAACCGTCGCGGTAACGCGGCGGGCAGATGAATGGTCATCCAGGAAGGCTTCGCCTTCTGGACAAAATCCGGCTTACAGGCCTTCCGCGCACTGCAGTGTCACTTTGCTGTTCAATTGAAACAACGGTGGATTTGGTTGGTCACTCGGCGGGCCGGCACCCCGGATAGATGTCGTGGTCTGTGTTCCTTCAGGCGGCCCGCCATGCCAAGGCGATGGCAGCCGACCGCGTGGACGCTCGCCACTTGATGCGGGATCCGAGCATTTGATGAGGGGGATGGTCGATTTCCGATACGATGCCCCGGAGGAAACGTCGGGAGTGATGGAGAAAAAGCGGCGCCCGGTACCGTCGTGAAAGTCAATGGATGACGCTCTCCAATCAAACCGTCAATTCCCAAAGTCGGGGATCGGGACGATGTTGCCTCCGAGCCAAATGGATGCCGACAACTTCTGCACAGAAGTTAATCGGCGCAATGGCCTGAAACTGCGCTTCCGTTTCCTTCAGGCAAGGAATGCCGTCAGCCACCCGGTGTGGCAGGCCCGTATCCTGACGGGCATGCCTGCATTTGTTCGACGGCACCGGAAATTCGGCAATCGTGCCACAACCAGTTTGATTCCGCCATTGACGGTAAGTTGCGACATTGCCGAATTTTCCGGCGGCTTTATTCCGTCACTTCGATTTGCGCCTTGCAGTCAACAGAATTGACTCAACTCACTCTCGTGAACCAAAGAGATGCAACAGCATCAGGAACATGTTGAGGAAATTCAGATACAGGCTGAGCGCACCCATGATTGCCGACTTGCCGAGCCATTCGCTGTTCCCGGTTGACGCCATCTCAATGTAGGTATTCTTGATTCGCTGAGTGTCATACGCGGTCAGCCCGGCAAAAATCAGTACGCCAAGCACTGAAACCGCGAATGCAATGGCATCCGATGCCAGAAAGATGTTGACGATCGCGGCGATGATGATTCCGATCAATCCCATGATAAGGAATGAACCGAGTCCGCTCAGATCCTTCTTTGTCGTGTAGCCGACAAGGCTAAGGCTCGCGAATGCAATTGCGGTGATAAGAAAGGTCTGTGCAATCGAAATGCCGGTATAGGCAGCGAAGATGTAGGAGATCGAAAGGCCCATTAGGCCCGCAAATCCCCAAAACACAGCTTGAGCTGTTCCCAGGCTCATCCTGTTGATTGCGGCGCTAAGCCAAAATACGACACCAAGCGGCGCCAGCATCACAACCCACTGCAGTGGCGTGCTGTAAATGGAGTAAAGCAGCGAGTCGTTTGTGCCCACAAGATAAGCAACGATGCCAGTGATCATCATTGCTGCGGACATCAAGCCGTAGACCTTGTTCATATGGGCCCGCAGACCCTCGTCGATTTTGACGCCGACGGTGGTACTAGCCCGTCCGGTGGTTCCGATTGTTCTCATTGATTAGCTCCATGTTCTGCTTGCCCGAAATCGCGCAAATGCAACCTCTACTCATTATGATGATCTTGGCACTTGATTTCAAGGTTGGTCGGTGTCCCCTGAAGGCTGAAGCGTGCCAGCAATTGTCAATTGCTTGGGGTGTTCGGTGCAGCGCGAGTGCCGGAGCGGAACCGCCACCCCTCCCAAACCGGCCGGCTTTGATTCCGATACCCTACTTGGCACGAATTCTCGGATCCAAGGCATCACGAAGCCCGTCACCGATGTAGTTGACTGAGAGCACGGTGAGCGAAATTGCCAATCCGGGCCAAATTACCCTTTCCGGATATTGCTGGAGATAGTCGGTCGAGTCAAAGAGCAAACGGCCCCAAGTCGGGAAATCCGACGGGAAGCCGAGTCCCAGAAACGACAAAGCCGATTCCGTAATGATTGCGGTTGCAATGCCGAGGGTTGCCGAAACCATTATTGGTGAAAGGACATTGGGAAGGATGTGCCTTGTGATCAGCCGCCAGGAAGGGGTTCCAATTGACCTTGCGGCCAGCACAAACTCCCTTTCTTTGAGTGCCAACACGTCGGCTCGGACAATTCGCGCAGCCTGCATCCAGCTTGTGATCCCGATTACGAACACGATCAGGATGAAGATCCCCGTTTCCGGGCCGAAGGCGGCCCGAAGCGCATCGCGAAACAGCAGAATGATTACCAGCAGGAGCGGCAAGAGCGGGAGTGCAAGGAAGAGGTCGGTTGCCCGCATGAGGGGGCCGTCCATGCGACGGAAGAATCCGGCAACAACACCCACTGCGGTTCCGAGCAGGAGCGACAGCAGCATTGCCGTCAATCCAACAGCCACGGACGTCCGCCCGCCTGCCATGATCCGTGCCAGGGTATCACGGCCAAGTTGATCCGTCCCGAGCGGATGAGCAAGGCTGACCCCCGAGTTCCTTGCCCTGATGTCGATGAATTGTGGATCAATGGTCCAGATCAATGGACCTAGGGATACGCCCAGCAGCACCAGAGCAAAAAAGATGCTACCGGCAAGCGCACCCTTGTGTGTCCTGAACTGATGCCAGACATCATTCCAATGCGAGCGCGGCGGCGCTGAGAACGCTTCAATGTCAGTCATAGCGAATTCTTGGATCAAGGATGCCATAAATGACGTCGGCGATAAGGTTGAAAAGGACGATCAGGATGGCAAATATGAATGAGAGTGTCTGGACCATTGGAATGTCGCTTGCCTCTATGGCAATGATGAGCAACTGGCCGAGCCCGTTCACCTTGAATATTTGTTCGGTGATAATTGCGCCGCCGAAGACCGAGGGCACGCCAAGTGCAATTACCGTAACCACTGGAATCATGGAATTGCGCAACACATGGACGAGGATGACAGCCCGTTCTGCCAAGCCCTTGGAGCGGGCGGTGCGGACGTAGTCAAGGTTCAGATTGTCGAGCATTGAGGCCCTCATGAAACGGCTGATTTGAGCAGCGTTGAAGAGTGCCAGCACGAAAACCGGCATCAGCAGCTGCCGGATCTGGAACAGAAAACTGTTCCAGTCGGTGACGACATGCGTGGTGTCGTAGATGCTGGGCAGCCAACCGAGGTGGACCGAGAATATGACGATGAGAAGGACACCGGTAAAGAAGGTCGGCACCGAAAAGCCGACCATTGAAACGAATGTCCCAACCTGGTCAAACCAGGAATATTGACGATACGCCGAAATTATCCCGATGGGCAATGCGATGGCGATGCCCACCACGTAGGAAAGACCAACCACCCAAAGCGTTTGGGGAAGACGCTGGATCACAATGTCCACCACGGGCGAACGAGTCTGCCAGGAAATGACACGCTGGCGATCGCCGGAAATGTCCCAGCCCGTAAGCTCCGAAATCAGATGAAGTGATTCATTGACGAAGAACTGCTGCAGCCAAAGGAGGTATCGAATGTGGATCGGCTCACCCAGACCGAGGGATGCCCGGATGCGTTCTTTGACATCGGGGGGAATGGTGAGCGGAAGTTGGGCGGTAGGGTCACCTGGCGCAAGATCAAGCAACAGGAAGAGTATCAGGCTGATCAGCAAAAGCGTTGGAATGGCATAGAGCAGCCTGCGGACGGTGTAGTGAAACATTGTTCCGGATGTACCCCTGATTGCCGAAACCTGAATGATTTCCGATGCCCGGACCTTTCGGACCGGGCATCGCCATGATTGCGGCTATTTGACGCGATGCCAATCGGCAACGTTCCAGAGTTCGGAATCCCAAGTGTTGAGATCAACGCCTCCCAAGGTATTTGAGTGTGCGGATACACGTCCCCGGTGGACAAGCGGAATTATGACAAATTCCTGCATGAGCATGTCGTTCATTGCCTTGCCGAGCCGTGCACGCTCGTTGATGTCACCGGTCTTGGCCATGTCAGCGAGCATGGAGTCATATTCCTCGCTGCAGAAGCGCGGCATGTTGCCACCCTGCCACTGGGTTTCCGGACGCGGATTTTCGTTGCACTTCCAATTGCCCAGATATGTTTCCGGATCGGCACCCTCGAAATTGTTGGCGTACATTTCGATGTCGGCGAAGAACTTCTGGAATGTGTCAGGGCTGCCGGGATCGCTGCCGAAGAAAACAGAAGCACTTATGTTGCGGAGTTCGCTTTCAATGCCGATTTCGGACCACCATTGCTTGATCAGTGCTTGGAAGTCTTGTCGGACGGCATTTGTCGACGTCTGATAAAGGATCGACAGTCGAACACCGTCCTTTTCGCGGACGCCGTCGGCGCCGCGTACCCAGCCGGCGTCATCAAGCAACCTGTTTGCGGCCTCAATATCCTGAACCAGGCAACCATCATTGGCGGTGGATGCATAGATTTCCGGAGCCGGAACGACATTGCAGGTCGCCTTGCCGGCCTGACCATATCCGATTTCGACCAACAGATCTCGATCGACTGCCATGGACAGTGCCTGGCGAACGTTGCGGTCGGTCAGGAACGGGTGCGGGTGCTTTGGCGTTGCACGCTCGTCGCCCAGTTCCGGGTTTGGATCAGTAAGGTTGACCATCAGACGTTCAACGAGGGTGCCGAATGCGGATACCACAGTGCCTTTGCCTGCATTCTGCATGTTTTGCAGAACATCCGGAGCAAGCTGAAGGTTCCACGCGTAGTCAAATTCACCTGTTTCCAGAACGGCCCTGCCTGCCGCGGCGGCATCGCCTCCGCCCTTGAAGGTCAAGGTGGCGAATGCAGGTTTGTCGGGATCCCGGTAGTTTGGATTCGCCTCCATCGTGATCACGTCGTTCGGGCGGAATTCAACCACTCGGAATGGACCAGTACCGATCGGGTTGAAATTCTGCTCGGTGCATTCCGGTGCACGTGCTCCAAGACAGTCCTGAAACTGCGACCTCTGAAGCACTGGCGATTGGGCGCCTACAAACACGGAGTAGGGGTATGGTTTCGGCACGTCGAAGGTGATCTGAATCGTCAGGTCATCAATTGCCTCAACGGATTGAACACTGTCAAAGTTGCTCAACTGAGCACAGCCGCCTTGCGGATGCATGCAGTAGTCAGCTGTGAACACAACATCCTCAGAAGTTAAGGGGCTGCCGTCGGACCAAACCAAGCCTTCGCGAAGCTTCCAGGTGATTGAGGTCAAATCCTCGGAGACGCCGCCGTTGGCAACCGTTGGAACTGATTCCGCAAGCCAGGCCACGAGATTGCCATTGGCGTCGTGGCGGCCCAGGGGTTCAATGACGAGCGATGATGATTCGAGATCTTTGGTGCCACCCGACAGGTAGGGGTTTAGGATCGAAGGAGCCTGCCAGTAGATGATGCTGACATGGCCGTCCGAGCCGCGTTCGGCCTGCGCCGCTGCAGCGGCCAGGAACGAACCGGCGGCAATCGCGCCGAAAAGGCATCTTGAAGTCCTCATTGATTTTCTCCTTTTCTCAGTTTGATGGAACCGGTCGCAGATTGGCCTGCGGTCCGGGTTGATCCGTGCCTGCCAGATGGCAGGCGACGAACCGGCTTGGACCGATCTTCGTGAATTCGGGTCTTTCCCGTCGGCAAAGATCGATGGCTTTCGGACATCGGGTGCAAAACACGCAGCCGCTTGGAGCATTTGCTGGCGACGGCACGTCGCCCTCAAGAATAATTCGCTGCCTTTCCCGCTCAGTTGCCGGATTCGGTTCCGGGACCGCGGACAGCAATGCTTCGGTGTAGGGGTGTTTGGGATCCGCATAGAGGTCGCTGCGCGGTGCCAATTCAACAATGGTTCCGAGATACATCACCGCAACCCGGTCGGCGATGTGACGCACCATTCCCAGATCGTGGCTGATGAAAAGGTAGGTCAATTCAAACCGGTCCTGAAGTTCCTCCAGAAGGTTGACGACCTGAGCTTGGATGGAGACATCCAGTGCAGCAATCGGTTCGTCACAGACAATCAGTCTCGGGTTGAGCGCAAGTGCCCTCGCAATGCCGATTCTCTGGCGCTGGCCACCCGAAAACTCGTGTGGGTAGCGACTGGCGTGATCCCGATTGAGGCCGACCGATTCCATGAGTTCATCGACTCGATCCTGCCTTCTGCGAAGGGTGGAGGCTTCGTGTTCGCGCAGTGGCTCGCCGATGATGTCTGCCACAGTCATGCGCGGATTGAGGCTCGCCTGCGGGTCCTGGAATATCATTTGCATCAGGGGCCGAAGCTCGCGCACAGATCTGGCATCGGCCTTGACGATGTCGGTTCCCATGATCCTGATGCTACCTGAAGTGATTTCGGCAAGGCGCAGAATTGCCCGGCCTGCCGTAGTTTTGCCACATCCGGATTCGCCAACGAGTCCCAGCGTTTCGCCGCTGCTGATGTCAAACGAAACATCGTCAACGGCCCGTACCTCGCCAACCGTGCGCCGGAGAATTCCGGCCGTGATCGGGAAATGCACTTTGAGGTTGCGCACCTCCACCAACGCATCGCCGGTCAGCCCCGCCTCAGACATTTGATGTCGCCCCCTGCCCATCTTGCAGAAAGCATGCGACGTCGTGACCGCTTCCAAGTCCGGTCCTGCGCGGAAGCTCAATTCCACAACGGTCAAACGCAAATCGGCAGCGCGGTTTGAATGCGCAGGCGGCCGGACGGCGTGTCAGCGTAGGCGTGATTCCCTCAATCGAACTCAACTTGTCCGCTCGATCGCCGCGAATCGACGGAACTGTCGCAAGAAGTGCCTTGGTGTAGGGATGACGCGGATTGCCGAACAGTTCGTCCACAGGAGCGCTTTCAACGATCTGGCCACCGTACATGACCATTACCCGGTCAGCAATCCCGGCGATGACTCCAAGATCGTGTGTGATCCAGATGATTGCCATACCCAGTTTCTGCCGCAGGCCTCTGACCAATTCCAGGATCTGCGCCTGGATTGTGACATCAAGAGCCGTGGTTGGTTCATCGGCAATTAGCAATTTCGGTTCGCATGCCAGGGCAATTGCGATCATGGCCCTTTGTCGCATGCCGCCTGAGAACTGGTGCGGATATTCGCGCAGCCGCTGTGCGGGGTCAGGAATGCCGACGAGATCAAGCAATTCGGCTGCCCTTTTTCTTGCTGCGCCGCGGGACATGCCCAAATGGCGGCGCAGGGGTTCCATGAGTTGAAAACCCACTGTGAACACGGGATTGAGGGAAGTCATCGGATCCTGGAAGATGAAACCGATCCTGCCACCCCGGATCTTCCGGAGTTCCGCATCCTTCATGTTGAGAAGCTCCCTTCCGCTGAACATCACGCTGCCATTGCGAATTCGGGCCGGTGGGGAGGGGAGCAGCCCGAGCAGCGACATCATGGTAACCGATTTGCCCGATCCCGACTCGCCCACGACTCCAAGCACCTCGCCAGCCTTCAGGTCGAAACTGACGCTGTTCACAGCGAATATCTGCGCATCCCTGGTCGAAAAGACCGTCTCAAGTTCCGTGACTTCCAGCAATGTTGGATCACTAACCGGCAATTGCACCGCCTTCCCTTTGAATTGCCGCATAGTTTCCTAATATGTTTCGAACTGCAATGTCGATTTCCCGCGCGTCTCGTATGGCAGAAAGACAAGAATGTAGTATATGGAAGTTATACATGGTGATTGGTCATTTCTTCGGGATCTGCAATCGGGTTGAAAGAGATCAGAAGTCCCCACCAACCCTAATCACCACCTTTCCGACGGATTTTCTTTGTCGCAGCAGATCAAGGGCAACGTTTGCCTCATCAAGCGGAATGATGTGACTGATCGTTGGGTTGAGGTGTCCTTCGCGGTGCCAGGTTAAAAGTGTTTGGGCACTGTCGGAAATGACCTCCGGCCGAAACTTCCGATATCCGCCGCAATAAACTCCAATCACGGTCAAATTTTTTACCAGAAGAATGTTGGCGGGAATCTGCGGAACCTCTCCGGAGGCAAATCCGATCGGCAAAAGCCGTGCCTCTGGATTTGCTGAGCGCATTGCCGCCCTGAACTGCTCGCCGCCGACCGGGTCGAACACCACATCCGCTCCTCCGAGCCCATTGACTGATTCGCGAAGATCTTCGCAACCGGTATCGATCGCGTGGTCCGCCCCGGCCCGCAGCGCCGTCTGCAGCCGGCCAGCGCCTCGAGCCGCAGCAATCACTTCCGCTCCCATCAGTTTGCCAACCTCAACAGCCGAGAGACCGGTTCCTCCGGCGGCACCGAGGACAAGCAGACGCTCCCCCGGTTTCAGTTGTGCCCTGTGCTCCAGTGCGATGTGAGCGGTCAGATAGGCTATGAGAAATCCTGCGGCGGCTTCCGTCTGCATTGCTTCTGGAATCGCGATGCAGTGCCCTGCTGGAATGCAGCAATACTCGGCCATGCCGCCATGGCCTGCAAACGCAATCACCCTCTGTCCTGTTTTCAACTCCGAAACGGGATCGTTGACACTGTCGATTCGTCCACAGAATTCCATTCCCGGCGAAAAGGGCAGTGAGGGTTTTTCCTGATAGGTTCCGCTAATCAATAGCAGATCGGCGTAGTTGACCCCGGTTGCGTCAACCCTGATCCGCACCTCTCCAACTGAAGGTTCGGGAATCGGAACATCCGCCAACTTCAACGGCTGGCCGTGCGCCGTAATCAGCATCGCTTTCATGACAGGCCATCCGGTGCAAGCTACTGCCCCGATCTATCAGACGGAACTGCATTCCGGAAGCATGTTCAGAGCGGCGGAGAGCAACAGTTTCGCCTTGGAGCGGTCAGGCAACTGCGGATGTGCCACCTTGGATGATCCTCCAATGTTTGCCTTCGATGCACATGGTTGTGACCAATGCCATGAATGGTCATGACATTGTCGGCACCGCTCTTGACACATGCACGGCGCCGGCGGTGCCCGGGGTTTCGCAGCGGCATAAACTGAACTGAAGGTCGGTTGAAATGCCGGGATCGCATTGGAACTTGCAGGTTGGGCGTGATGGCTTTGGCAGGTCGGTGTCCGGATGCACTTGCATTGGGGTTGCCGCGGTCCGGCAATCAACCTATTCGGATTGAGGGCATTCAGGGAGGGAAGCTTGAACGCGGGCAGCAATGTTGACCGATGGGTGCGCGAGGAACCGTCGTGAAGCGGCTTGAACATGGCATTGAGGTTGAACTTGTCGAGGTCGCAAGGGAAATGGCCGACGCGGCGCGGCGGGAAACCTTGGCATTCTTTCGTGCGCCCGGCCTGCGAACCGAGAACAAGGATGACGGCGGCGGGTGGGATCCGGTAACCGAGGCTGATCGCAATGCGGAACGGGCAATGCGTCGTGTCCTTGAACGGCGCCGTCCGGATGACGGGATACTTGGAGAGGAGTTCGGGGCCACCGACGGCTGCACCGGCCTGCAATGGGTGCTCGATCCGATTGACGGCACTCGATCCTTCATCAGCGGAGTTCCCCTATGGGGCGTCCTGATAGCGGTCTCCGACGAAAGCGGGCCGCTATTCGGCATCGTGGATCAGCCGCATATCGGCGAGAGATTTGAAGGCGGTTTCGGGACTGCTTCGGTTGTCGACCGGCATGGTCGGAGGGAGTTGCGCACGCGCAGAACTGGTCGCATCGGCGATGCAATCCTCTTCACCACATTTCCGGAAATAGGAACTCCCGGAGAACGCTCGGCTTTCGAGAGGCTGTCGGACCGGGCAATGCTCACGCGCTATGGAACCGACTGCTATGCCTATACGCTGCTTGCAGGCGGGCATATTGACCTCGTGGTTGAGGCCGGATTGCATCCCTATGACATCCATGCACCAATCGCGCTTGTGCTCGCGGCCGGCGGCGTTGTTACCGATTGGTCCGGTGCTCCGGCTCATGAGAGTTCCCGCATTGTCGCTGCGGCCACGCCCGAATTGCATCGGATTGCCGTGGAGGTGATGGCGTTTCAGGAATAGGCAAGGAAGAAGTCCGCAGTCCGGTCGAACACAAGTTGCCGCAATTCGCCGGATTCCAACAGAAGCTCATGCCTTGCGCCTTCAATCAACTCCAACTCCACCTCGGGCCAGGCAGCGCAGAGGGTGCGGACCGCCTCAGGGTCAACGACCCGCTCATCTGTTCCAAGGAGAACAAGAGATTTCAGGTTCGGCGGGCGCACCGACATGAGGCGGTGACATTCTCGGATTGCTGTATGCATCCAACTGCAGGATGGTCCGCCCCTTGACAGTTCCGGACGCAATCGGAGTTGCCCGCCCAAAAACGAAAAAATGGCTGCATCGGAAGTCAGGCAGTTCGTTTCGCTGTCGGCCAGTTCGAAATGGCTGCTTGGTCCGGAACCTGGCACAAACCGCCTTGACCATCCAACGCGAACGGCGGCGGCGGACAGCACCCGTGCCGCAAATTGGGCAGGTGGCGGGAAGCGAATTCGCCACATCGGTGCGCAGAACACAGCTGCATTCACGGCCAAACCTTCATGCAATGCCCTCAGCCCGATTGCACCTCCCATTGAATGAGAAACAAGAAAGAGCGGCCTGGGAAGTGCCAGTTTCGACAGGGCGGAGCGCACGGCTTTGACATCGTGCTGATAGTCAAGGAAATCGTCGACATGGCAAATTCCCGGCGGATGGCTGACGGTTTCCGACAGTCCCTGTCCCCTCCAGTCAAAGGTAGCAAATGAAAAGCCCCGAGTTGCAAATGCGCTTGCGGCAAGACCGTACTTTTCGACGTATTCGGTTCGGCCATTCAGGAAAAGGATGGTGCCGTTGGATCCGCTCCGCCAGTGGGCAAACCTGATGCGGATGCCGTCCTTCGTTCTCAACCAGCAGGCAGTTCCGCCGGGGGCCGGATGCATGATCTCTTCATGCAGAGGTGCCGGATCCGGAATCACCGCAGCCTTTGGGCCAATTTGGCGGCAATGCCCAGATTGCCGCTAACGGAAATCTGCCCGGAAAGGTACAGCGAAATGGGATCCAGCTTTCCGTTAATGATGCCGGCAAATGTCTCGGCGTCGGCGCTGATGGTGAGGCTTGCAGATTGTCCGCCGGACCGGACTCCGCTGCGGTCAAGGGTCACCTGTCCAACGTCCATGATGTCGAATACCACCGTATCCTCGAAACCGTGGGGGAAGGTCTCGCCGATCGCGGATATTGCTTTGGTGACAGTGGCATTCATTTTCGCTAATATCGTCTCCTGATTTCCGATCCTCGATTGGTTTCGGTAACTATAGGTCAATGAAGCAATTCAAGAAACTGTTGGGTACAGCCGGAAAGGCCGTTGCAATACTATTGTTGATGGCCTCGCCGGGCATGCCGGGCGAGGAAGGCAAGAACCGGGAACTCGACCTGCTGTTTGCGCAACTGAAGCGGGCAAATTCGAGCGATGCGCTGGAAATTGAACTCAGGATCGTGCGCAAATGGTCCGAATCGGGATCGCCGGCAATGAACCTGCTGCTTGAGAAGGGACGTAAAGCGATGGCCAAGGGGGAACACCTTGCGGCAATAAGGCACCTGAGCGCATTGGTTGACCATGCCCCGGATTTCGCGGAGGGCTGGAATGCACGTGCGACCGCACATTTCCTGGCCGGACATCACGAACTTTCACTCAACGACATCGGCCGGACATTGGTGCTGGAGCCCCGCCATTTCGGTGCCATCTCCGGATTTGTCATGATCATGGAGAAATGGGGGAATTATCCTGCGGCGCTCAGGGCGCATGAAATCGTCCGAGATCTATACCCGGCCCGCGAGGGCCTCGATGAAACGACTTCCCGGCTCAGGCAAAAGACGTCCGGTCTCACATACTGACCAATTCAACTCGTGAACACTGTTTCGAACGGCGGCCGCATCAGAGCGGTTCTTGGACCCACAAATACGGGAAAGACGAGATTTGCGATTCAGCGAATGCTCTCCCATCGGACCGGTGTGATCGGGCTTCCGCTTCGCCTGCTTGCTCGCGAGGTATACGATCAGGTCAGGCAGGAACTCGGACCCTCGGCAGTGGCACTGATTACCGGCGAGGAACGGATCATTCCGAAGCGGGCGCGGTACTGGGTCTGCACCGTGGAGGCTATGCCGGTCGCAAGCGGTGCCGATTTCCTGTGTGTTGATGAAATTCAGCTTTGCGGCGACCGGGAAAGGGGGCACGTCTTCACCGATAGGCTTCTTCGTGCTCGCGGCCAGGCCGAAACCGTCTTCCTTGGCTCGGAAACCATGCGCCCGGCCATCTCAAAACTGATGGGAGGGGTGCAATTTGAGCGCAGGGAAAGACTGTCCAACCTCAGCTTCACCGGATCCCGCAGAATCTCGCGCATGCGGCCCCGCTCTGCATTGGTCGCGTTTTCGGTTGAGGAGGTCTACGCAGTTGCCGAAATTGTAAGGCGGCAAAGGGGAGGTGCCGCCGTCGTCATGGGAGCGCTCAGTCCCAGAACACGAAATGCTCAGGTCGAACTCTACCAGAATGGCGATGTCGATTTCCTGGTGGCGACCGACGCGATCGGCATGGGCCTCAACCTCAACATAGATCACGTGGCCTTCGTGGGCTTCACAAAGTTCGACGGCAACCGGATACGCAGGCTGGCCCCGAACGAAATCGCCCAGATTGCAGGACGGGCCGGAAGGTTCAGGACTCCTGGAACCTTCGGCACGACGGCCGATTCGGAGCCACTGGATTCGCAGACGGTTGCCGCCATTGAGGAAAACCGCTTCCGGAACCTCCATGCACTGCAGTGGCGCAACTCCGATTTGGATTTCCGGTCCGCCGATACGCTTCTGGCCTCGTTGCGCAGTGTCAGCGGAAATCCAATGCTGGCGCGGTCGGCGGAGGCGGAAGACATGGCGGCGCTGCGCGAACTCTCCGGCGTTGCCGAAATCAGGGAGAGGCTTCGCTCTTCGGTGGACGTCAAGCTGCTGTGGGGCGTTTGCCAGATTCCGAATTTCCTGAATTTGGCGGCAGGTGAGCATGCGGAGCTCATTCGGACGGTGTTCATGTTCATTCTGGACAAGGGCAGCATCCCGGATGAGTGGTTGGAAGCACAGGTTCGCCGGATCGATCGTGTTGACGGTGAGGTCGACACACTGGCGCGGCGAATCGCCGGAATCAGAATTTGGACCTACGTCTCGCAACATCCGGATTGGGTGGAGAATTCCGGTCATTGGAGGGAGCGGACGCGAGCGGTGGAAGACAGGATTTCGGATGCCCTACATGCAGGGTTAACCAAACGATTCGTTGACAGAAGGACAAGCGTGTTGCTTAAGCAAATGAAGCAGAAGGAGACTCTGGTGGCCACTGTGAACTCTCAAGGGGAGGTCGAGGTTGAAGGTCAACATGTTGGAAGGATCGAAGGCTTCAGGTTCATTCAGGCCGCCTCATCCACACCCGAGGAGGAAAGGGCGGTCAGGACTGCAAGCCTGAAGATCCTGGCGCCCGAATTTGCCTTGCGGGCCGGTCGACTTTCCGGGGCAAAGAACAATGAGATCGACTTGACCGAGCAAGGTGGCCTCATGTGGGGCGAGCATTCTGTCGGAAAATTGGTGCCCGGAAAGAGCGGGCTGGAACCCGGGATTGAGGTCTTTGTCGACGAGGCAGCTGGCGAGGAGGCGCGCAAGAAGGTCGAAAGGCGGCTCCGGGCCTTCGTGGAACACAAGATTTCAGACTCCTGCGAAGCGATAAAAAACTTGGCGGCCGATGCGGAGATTACCGGCCTGTCCAAGGGTGTGGCTTACAGGATCGTCGAATCCTTCGGTGTGATCGAAAGGTCCGCGATCGCTGGTGACGTGAAGGAACTTGACCAGGAAAACAGAAAACTCCTGCGCAGGCACGGAGTGAGATTTGGGCAGCACTCGGTCTATGTGCATCCCATACTGAGACCGGAGGCAACCCGCTGGCGGATTGTGCTCTGGTCGCTCGCTGGCGGGCTGGACGAGTTTCCACCTGCGCCCCCGCCTGGCTTGGTAACAATTCCGGCTGATCCGGCAATGCCTAAGGGTTACTATCCGATTTCCGGCTACACCAAGGTCGGCGATCTTGCCATCCGCATCGACATGTTGGAACGGCTCCTGAATCTGCTGCGCGAGGCAGACAGCAGACGGGGATTCGAAGCAACACCCGACATGCTTTCGATAACGGGTCTGACCTTGGACGGATTTGCCGGATTGATGCGGGGGCTTGGCTACGCGGCAGCGAGGTTTGAACGGCCCAAAGTCAAGGAGCCGCACGCGGAGGTTGCGTCGGTCCACGAAGAAACAAATGGAACGGGTGGCGGCGGCGAGCCTGGTGAAGCTGTTGCCGTTGAGGGCGAGGAAGGAATTTCCGGCGGCAATGACGCTGGTGGGAAGATTGAGGAGGCAGACGATCCCAAGGGGACGCAGGTGGCTGCCGATTTTCCGCTTGGCAGTGATTCTGGGGCAGGATTTCCGGAGAATGTTGCAGCGGGGACGGAGGAGAGCAAGGATGAGAGCATTGCGGTAGCGGTGGCGGAGACCGGGGTGCTTGATGCCGAAGATGCCGAGGAAGAGATCGCTGTTGGCTACACCTTCAGCTGGCGTGCCAAGGGGCATGGCCGTGGACGTCGAGCGGGGAATTCGGGCGCTGAAGGCGATCGGTCCGGCGGTGCCGACCGAAGAAGGCGCGACGTCCAAAAGCCCCGAAAGTCAAAATCGCGAAAGCAAGAGGGGCAAAGAGGAGAGAAACGGTCAACACGGCAGGAGAAAAAGGAAAAGCCAATTGATCCGGACAATCCGTTCAACGTGCTGATGCGACTTAAGGAAAAGCTGTGAATGCCGGGCAGTCGCCGTTTGTTTGCCACTGACGGTTGAAACTGCGGGATTTCTTCTTGAACGCACCTTGTTGCAACCATATCTAGCATGCTTCTTGCCGACAGTTATTCCCGCACCCGCGAGGCCGCAATGACTTACGTAGTTACAGACAAGTGCATTGCGTGCAAGTACACCGACTGCGTCGAGGTCTGTCCGGTTGACTGCTTCTATGAAGGCGAGAACATGTTGGTCATCCATCCGGACGAGTGCATTGATTGCGGCGTGTGCGAACCCGAATGCCCTGTCGACGCCATACTTCCCGATACCGAACCGGACACGGAGCACTGGGTTGAATTCAACCGCAAATACTCTGAGATCTGGCCGGTCCTGTTCGAGCGCAGAGATTCGCCGCCTGACGCCGAGAGCCACGAGGGCGAAGAAGGGAAGCTGGAGAAGTATTTCTCCGAAAAGCCGGGGCTGGGTTCTTGAATTGCGGGCGGCAACGGGAATTCCGGTTTGATGAAAAATGCAATTGCGGCCAAGTGGCCGTTCGCCGATTTGCGAGGTAGGTTAAGCCGATGGGCAAGAAAAGAAGGGCATTCAATTTCTCGGTGGGTGAACATGTGGTTTATCCCGCACACGGTGTTGGAAAGATCATTGAGATCGAGACACAGGAGGTGGCGGGTACCAAACTTGAGATGTTCGTCGTTTTCATTGAGAAGGACAAACTGACACTGAGGGTGCCGACGGCCAAGGCTTCGGCGATAGGCATGCGAAGCTTGGCAACTGCAGACGTTGCGCAAAAGGCACTCAACATCCTCAAGGGCAAGGCTGTGGTCAAGCGATTGATGTGGTCGCGGCGGGCTCAGGAGTATGAACAGAAGATCAACTCCGGCGACATCATCCTGATCGCCGAGGTGGTCCGTGATCTTCACCGGCGCGACGAGCAGCGCGAACAATCGTATTCGGAACGCCAGCTCTATGAATCGGCAGTCGACCGGCTGACGAGGGAGATTGCCATCGTAACCTCGCAAAGCGAGGAGGCGTCGGGTTCCACCATTGTGAAGATCTTGGACTCTCGCCGGAAGTAACTTTTGTCGCGATCGTGGTCAGGACAAGGCAGCAAGGCAGATCAGACATGAGAGTTCAGCCACCTGCTGGGTGGCTCCGAGTGTGTCGCCTGTAACCCCTCCGA
>JAGWAS010000018.1:36512-78358 GCA_021296235.1 Paracoccaceae bacterium
GGCGTCCCGATGCCGGCAGCCAACCCGTCGGGACGGGCTGACGGGGTAAATCGAAATGCCAGGAGCATCACTGCCCTGGAGATTGCACCGGCAGCAATCAGGGGACCGAAGACTCTTCCTGCCTGCAGCAACTCGTTCAGTCCGGAGTGACGTCCAATCAAGAATACACACAGAGCTGTGGCGCCGAAGGATCCAATCCTGCTGTCCCTCATGATGCGCAGCCGGTCCTCCATGCTCCGACCTCCGAAGAGGCCGTCGGCGGCATCCGCCAATCCGTCCTCATGCAATGCACCTGTGGCAGCTATCATCCCGGCAATTGCGGCTATGGCCGCGATGGACGTGCCAGTTCCGGCGGATGACAACATGTGTGCAATGCCGCCACCGAGTGCACCGACTGCTGCACCAACCAGGGGCCATGCCCACGAGGATGAGCCGGTAACTTCAATCACTCGACCCGACCCGACCGGCAGCCGGGTCAGCAGGGAAATTGCCGCAAGCAAATCTTGCGGACGCGGAATCCTGTTTGGGCCGGGTTTCATCCGTATTCAACCGGTGTTCATCAAGGCAGGACAAAGCGGTATATCAACCACCGAACCGATTCAATGTGAGAGGACCATCCATGGTCGAAACTGACACGCCGTTTTGCGATCCGGAGGGATTCCGGCGGGTCCTGCAAAACCTGCCCGCACCGGATGAATCAACCCGGATACTTGCCAGCGAAAGGAACGCACTCCTTACCAAGCCGTCAGGTTCGCTTGGCCGGCTGGAAGAGTTGGCAATCTGGTATGCTTCATGGCGTGGAGACTCCAAACCAGAAATCCTGAATCCTCAAGTTATCGTTTTTGCGGGTAATCATGGAGTGGCTGCACAGGGGGTGTCAGCTTATCCGCCGGAAGTTACGGCAGAAATGATCGCCAATTTCAATTCCGGCGGTGCGGCCATCAACCAATTGGCTCGGCAATTGGGCACAGAGCCGGATGTGCATGCGATTGATATCGACAGGCCGACCGGGGACATCTCCTGCGGTGCCGCGATGACGGAGACGGAGTTCACCCAAGCACTGCTTGCGGGATGGCGGGCCGTCAGACCTGCAGCGGACCTTGTGGTTCCGGGCGAAATGGGGATTGGCAACACGACAAGTGCCGCAGCCCTGGCACTTGCGCTCTATGGTGGATCTGCCACGGACTGGACAGGTGCCGGAACCGGTGTGGACGGAAGTGCGTTGGAACGAAAGGTTTGCGCCGTGGCAAGCGCCGTTGAGCACAACGGCCCGTTTGCACCGGGAGAAGGCCTGGACGCGCTGCGACGGCTCGGCGGACGCGAACTGGCGGCAATTGCCGGTGCAATCGTGTGCGCACGAATCCATCGGATTCCAGTGGTGCTTGACGGATTCATCTGCACTGCCGCTGCTTCGGCGCTCCATTCTGAAGTGAAGGATTCGCTGGCCCATGCGATTGCCGGGCACTGCAGTGCCGAGGCGGGACATGGCCGCATCCTCGAAAAAATCGGCAAGAGATCTGTTCTGGATCTGGAAATGCGATTGGGGGAGGGTTCCGGGGCGGCCGTGGCGGCTCTGGTTCTAAAGGCAGCCCTCGCTTGCCATTCAGGAATGTCAACGTTCGAGGAGGCTCAGGTTTCCGGTGCGGTTGGGTGATCCGACTCGGGACGTCTCACCGAATTTGGCCGTCAATCCGTCCTTGTCTCCGGCTGCTCATTTGGCTTTTCCTTCTTTCCGTCCCCTTGGGGCGCACCATCATGTGAAATGGTTTCACTGCCGGGTCCGGTCGGATCTTCGGATGCCTCAAGGCGGCCAAGGTTCATTTCTTTGCTCAATTCGTGCAGGCGCTTGATGTAGACCTCGTTTTCCTCAACCGGAATCTCGGGATCCCAGACGAGAGCCAATTCGCGCGTTGAGTTCCTGTCGTAACGGTAAAAATTGCGGGTTCTCTGATGAGCCTCGTCCTCGGGAACGCCCATGCGCTGCAGCAGGTATCTTCCGGCACGAAGTGAACTGTCGAAGGTTTCCCGAACAATGTGCGTCGCGTTCTCCTGATAGAGCTCGTACACATGGATGCGGTCGCGTGCCCTGGCAATTATGGTCAAATCGGGCCGCCGACGCCGTGCGTATCTCACAAGCTCAGTGGTCTTGTCAGGCGAATCGATTGCAATCACCAAGGCGGAAGCGTCGCTGATTCCGGCTGCCTCCAGCAATTCGGGCCGTGTTGGGTCGCCAAGATAAGCCTTGATGCCCAATCGCCGCATCATGTTGATGACCTTGATGTCGCTGTCGAGGACGGTGGTGCGGATTCCGTTTCCGGCGGCGAACTCGTTGACAACCCGTCCGAACCTGCCGCCACCTGCAATGATAACCGGACCTTCACCCGTGATGTCGGATTCGGCAAGGCGGTCGACCGGATCACCGATGCGTGTTGCCAGATGCTCATAGCCAATGAACAGTGCCGGGGTCAGTATCATCGAGACCGCGACGACAAGCAGAAGCAGATCGGCAAGTTGTTGGTCGATGACGTTCGTCTGGGTCATGAAACTCAGCAGCACGAGGCCAAATTCACCTGCCTGAGCGAGCCCGAGAGTAAACAGCCAGGCATCGCGGCCTCGAAGGTGGAACAGCCGTGCCAATGCAAGGAGCACTGCGGCCTTGCAGGCGATCATGCCGAGTGCCAGCCCTATCACTGAAAAGAAGTTCGCAAACAGAACCTGAAAGTTAATGCTTGCCCCCACCACCATGAAGAACAAGCCGAGCAGCAAGCCCTTGAAAGGCTCAATGTTGGATTTCATTTCGTGGCGGAATTCAGAGTTCGCCAAAACAACCCCGGCAAGGAAGGTTCCGAGGGCCGGCGACAGGCCGACGAACGTCATCAGCAGCGCGGTGCCGACAACGAGAAGGAGTGTGGCGGCAGTCGAGATTTCGGTGAGACCGGTCGAGGCAATGTACCTGAACAGGGGGCGACAAAGAAATCGACCGCCAAGAATTATGAAAGCGATCGCTGCCAGCATGAGTCCGGCGATCCCCCAGGCCGGCAGATCCTCAATGATGGCAAGTGCCGGCCCGGTTTCCTTTCCCACCCCATGGCCGGCAACCTCGGCACCGCTTGTGCTGAACTGTCCGGGAACTACGAGCAGCGGAATGATGACGAGCATCGGAATGAATGCAACATCCTGCGTCAGCAGGACCGATACGCCGGACCGGCCGCCATTCGTCTGGGTAAGCCCTTTTTCCGACAATGTCTGGATCACCATTGCAGTTGACGAAAGCGCCAATGCCATTCCAATTGCGATTCCGGTTGCCCACGGCAAGTCCAGCAACCTGCCGGCGGCAGCAATAAGGATGGTGGTCATCACAATTTGAAGTCCGCCAAGTCCAACAAGCTTGTGGCGCAGATCCCAAAGTGTTTCGGGATCCATTTCCAGGCCGATCACGAACAGCAGCATCACCACGCCGAATTCGGCAACCCCGACAAGGCCGGTGGCCTGAGTTCCCAGAAGCCCGCTGATCTGCCCGACAACTATGCCAGCAAAGAGATAGCCGAGCACGGTGCCAAGGCCGAGGCGTTTTGAAAACGGAACCGCAATGACGGCAGCGGCAAGAAGGATTGCTGCGAGAACAAGGAATCCGCTCATTTTGATTGCAACCGGTGCTGGCGGAACCAAACATTGGCCGGTATGGCCACCTCATGCACCTCCCGGAACAATCGGGATGCTGTTGGACTGCTTGATTTGTGCACGAAGCATGGAATGAATCTCTGCCCTGTCCCTGTCAACTGCCCATTGGACCTCAATCTGCGCCGTTTGGGCGATCATAGCAGGAATTGACCTGCCGGTGAATTGTTGGTGGTGCAACTCACTGAATGCAGACTTCAGGCCCTTGGATCAAGGGTCCGGAATCCACGCCTCAACCGGATGCTGATGGACAGCAACCGCTATCCTGCGTCGGCAAGCCGGTTGGTTTCACGGAAATCCGCAATTACTGCGCTCCTCCCGCTTCCAAATTCACGATTCGTCCGTTTGAGGTATGCAATAGAGTGTCTGCGAAAACAGCCCCGCATCCGGCAGCGGCTCAACTGGTCCCACTCGGGGTGTCCGGCATGGATGTTTCGGCGACCCAAATCAGGTCCATGCGGTGCATGTTCATTGCAACCCCTCGCCGTAGAGTGGTCCAATCTGCAGACAGACCACCGCGCATGGCGGGCAGGACGTCATCGGCGTTTTGGCGGTCGTCTGGATTCTCCATTTCAAGCCAACCGCGATTTCCCCATATTGACGCTTCGTGCATGCCGACCGGCATGAAGCCGATGCGTCCGTCCATGAAGGAGAATTCGGCCGCGGCCGTCTGGCGCAGCATGCTTTCCTCAAGCGTTACCCGGTTGACGGCAATTCCCGAACCGGCCCCCTCAAAGTGCCCTTCAGATTCCGCATCCCGAACATGTATCCGTTGTTGGCGGCTGCGATCATCAGTTCACGGACATTGGCGGCCAGTGGAAGTGACATTGTTGCGGAAACCATCGGTGTGGCCATTTTCATGCGCACGGCAAATGCCTCATCGGCCTCAACTGGTTTCCCGGCGCGTGGTTGGTTCGAATGAACCGTTGCGTGTCCGATCGTGTTCAACTCCAACCAAGGATCTTTTCGCGTAACTTTGGCAAATTCATGACGCAATGCCACAAAACACAATATTCTCAACAACCGAATGTGCCATTTCACGGCAGGCGCGAACTGACTCGGCGGTTGTTGCCTGAAGTGATTGGCGGTAGTTTTCCGACCTTCGCCATGACCGGAATGCCCGGTATTGCCGGAGCGATTGCGGCGAACAACGGACGGCACATGAAGTATTTTTCGAACAGGAAGCGACCAATTCATCTTGGACCGTTTCCGCTTGAACGGCTGGCCCGTTCGGAAGCCGACCCGAATCTTGGTGCTGTTCCCCCCGAAACGGATTTGGATTTCGATGCGCATCCCTCTGATTCGCTTGCCCATGCCATGGCAAGATTCCTCGCAATGCTGGATACCGTGCGCGACGGGGATGTGGTCAATCCGGTGGCGGAAATTCCTGAATGCCCGGCGGAGCGTGCGCGCCACATGAAGGCTGCGTGCCACTATTTCGACGCTTCGATGGTCGGCATCGCACGGCTTCAGCCAAGTCATCTTCTTGCGCAAGCCAGACGCAATTCGATGATTGCAGGAATCAGGGAGGAGTTGGAGGAAGGGCAGCCGGTAACCTACGCGGCTGGCGTCGACGCCATATATGCCGACATTCTGGCCGCATCGAGGAAGGACTTCGGTTCACCTCAGGGACACAACTGCGCAATTGTCATTCTTGTGGAACATTCGAGGGAACCAGATGAGAACGAGCCGGGCACCGAATGGTTCCGCGGAACCCAAGCGGAGCGGGCGGCACTCCTGACCGCCAACGTCGCGGTGGTCATGGCAAATTACATCCGAATGCTGGGCCATGGTGCGAGGGCTCATACCGCAACAACGTCCGAATTCGACCTAAACCGGTTGAGCGTGTCGGCCGGACTCTGCGGCATGTCGGGCGGAACTCTTCAGAATGCGTTTGTTGGCGATCGCTTCGGCCTTGCCGCAGTCAGCACAAGCCTGCACATGGAGATAGATTCCCCGTTGGCCGACGGCTGCGGAAAATCTGGACTTCGCTCGCACGGCCCCGCTTGGCACGTTGGACTTGGATCTGAACGGCGGGCAGGTACCTCGATTCCGTTTGAAGGTCGCGAATACCGCAAGGGGCCACATCCTTTCGAGTCCATCAAACGCGTCGACGAGCCGACGACACTTATCGACGGAAACCGCATTCCGCGGTTCCCAAAACGGTCGGATTTTTTTGCCCGTTCGCTGTTTGGTGATCTCGGAAAGCCTGTGCAGGAGGCTGCGAAGGGTGCATACTATGTCATGAAGAGTCCGATCGGCGGTTGTGCCCGCCGGGCGCTTGGCGCTCTTCTGCTGTTGCAGTTCGGCGAGGCCCGAGGCCCCGTGCCTGAAGGCGTTGAGGATCCTGAACGCAACGCCGACAATGTGAAGGGAGCCTCCTACTACCTGTCCACCGACGCGGTCGGGATCAGCGCAATTCCGCACTGGGCCTACTATTCTCATGATGCCGGCGGCAATGAGGTTGAACCCTATCACAACAATGCAATCTCCATGCTTTACGATCAAGGCTACGACACCATGGAGGGTGCCTCTGGTGACGATTGGATTTCTGTGGCCCAGTCCATGCGGGCCTACCTCCGCTTTTCGCTGATCGGCGGGGTCATCGCCGAACAGATCAGAAGGCTTGGGTATTCGGCCAGGGTCCATTCCGTTCTCGACAGTGATTTGCTGCAACCGCCGCTCCTGCTGCTGTCCGGCCTCGGTGAAGTCAGCCGGATTGGAGAGGTTATTCTCAATCCCTTCCTTGGACCGCGGCTGAAATCTGGCGTCGTTTCGACGTCCATGCCCCTTGCGCATGACCGGCCGATCGATTTCGGACTGCAGCGTTTTTGTGAATCCTGCAACAAATGCGCCCGTGAATGCCCGTCCGGCGCGATCACCGCAGGCCCCAAGCTCATGTACAACGGATATGAAATCTGGAAGTCGGATGCCGAAAAGTGCGCGCGCTACCGCCTGACGAACGCTGCTGGGGGCATGTGTGGACGCTGCATGAAGACTTGTCCATGGAACCTTGAGGGCCTGTTCGCTGATGAGTCGTTCAGGTGGATGGCCATCAACGTGCCCCGTTCGGCAAAAGTGCTTGCCAAACTTGACGACAGCCTTGGCCGAGGTTCGATAAATCCGGTCAAGAAGTGGTGGTGGGACATTGAGCTTGACCGACAGACAGGCCGATATGTCCAGGCAGCAAGGACCAATGAGCGCGGCCTGAATGTTGACCTTAAGATTGACTATGATGATCAGACGCTGGCGGTCTATCCGGCTGATGTCATGCCGGCTCCGTTTCCGGTGGTTCAACCGGTCGACCGCGAAGCGGGGATCGAACGTTACCGATCGATGCTCACGCCGGCCGAATACCGGCGCAGGATGAACTCCGACGACGGCGTAGATCTTGTGCCTCAGCGGAAAAGGCTGGATGGCCCGCCTCCGGTGTTTCCAGTAATCGTCTCGAAGAGAGAAGAGCTATCGGGAAGCGTGGTGAGGTTTGAGTTGACCGATGCCGAGCGCGGAAGCCTCCCGGCATTTGAGGCGGGTGCCCATGTTGATGTCGTGATTGCACCTGAATACGAGCGGCAATTCTCGCTGGCCGGTGATCCCGCAGATCGGTCAAAATACGTTCTTGGCATTCTCCGGGAAACAGGGGGGCGCGGCGGCTCCGACCTAATGTATCGAGCCTTCAGGCCAGGCAGGCGGGTTTTCATCTCAGCACCCCGAAACCATTTTCCGCTTGATGAGAGCGCACCATTCTCTCTGCTGATGGCAGGTGGCATCGGTGCCACGCCATTGATGGCCATGGCGCACCGCCTGCATGCAATCTCCAGTGAATTTGTGTTTCATTGCAGTGCCCGATCAAGGCACGAATTTGGATTTGCCGGTGAATTGGAAAGCGTCGCGTGGGCGGACAGGGTTGTCTTTCATTTCTCGGCTGCCGGATCCAGGGCGAACCTTGGGGAGGTCATTCCGCGTTTCAGGGAAGGCTGCCGGCTCTATTCCTGCGGCAGTGACCGATATATGGATGCGGTTTTTGACATGGCCAGTTCAAAGGGCTGGCCCGAGGAGAGCCTTTCCCGGGAGTATTTTGTGGTTCCTGAGGAGCCCGAGAAAGAGAACCTTCCGTTCCGGCTTGAGTTGGCGGGCAGCGGGCGGGTGATAAAGGTTGCAGCGGAGCAGACCGCAATTGATGCATTGGCGCAAGCCGGATTGCCGGTCGATACCAAGTGTTCGGACGGATTGTGCGGCGTCTGCGCCGCACACTACACCGGCGGTGAGGTGGATCATCGGGATTTCGTGCTGTCCGCAAGGGAAAGAAAGGAACGGATTCTTCTTTGCTGCTCCAGGGCCCGCGAAGCAAATGGAATGATCACAATTGACATCCCGTGATGTGAGGATTTCTCTAAAAGCCGGAATTCGGGAGGCAAATTTGGAGCGCAATGGTCGGAGCCATGGAAGTTGCTGTGCCGCCAATGCGTGGTCGCCGGTCGTCGTTGGCTGACCCTGCGGTTCCGAGTTCCACCAAGGGCCTGTTCCGGGCGGCATCGAAGCGATTGGATGTCACTCAAAACCGGTAGCACAGAATTGTTTGCCGCCTTCAAGGACCCAAGGCATCACGGATGTCTTGAGCCGTTCCCTGATTTGGGTCTTGTTGGTTGCCTCAACAGTGTTCGGGCCAACAATGTTCCAATCCCTGCACCGCAGCCATTGACAGCATCTGTCCTTGATGCCTCAGGAAATGGGTTGGCACTGTCGTCACTGCCCGCTGGTTGCGGATGGGGCCTGGAAATGCAGGCGCACTCATAAAGACGCAATGCGTCCTGAACGGAAGCCATCAGAATATCGCCGTATGACCCCCTGACGGCAAGCTTTGGCAGGTATTTTCTCAGTGCCAAATCCGGAATGCGCCTGCCGTCCAGCCTTTGCCGCAATCGGAATGCAGCCTGCTCTTCCTTCTGCGTGGGCCAGCCATGGCGAATTCGATCAGAATAACTGAAGTGCCAATGCAGCCAAGTTCGGTTTCGGGGCCTGCAGGGTATCCCCGGACATGCACCACGGCTTTATGCCTCGCGAACCGCGAGAAGTGTGTGTGCCATCACGAGGTGCCCCTGTGACTTTGAACAAAGGCCTCAAGGGCAGGCAAGTCCGATGTCCCCTCCATCGGGCCTGGTTCCGCCACGGCAATGGCGCCGCTCGCGGCGGCCAGTTCAAGTGCCCTGGCCGGGGAAAAGCCGCGCAGCCAAAGCGAGATGAACGTGGCTCCGAAACAATCACCCGCCCCGGTCGGATCGATTTCCTTGACTGGAAATGCCGTCTGGGCGATCGCCTCGACCGCATCGTGGTAAACTGCGCCTTTCGCTCCATTTTTCTGAACGACGGCCCTAACCCCGCGGGTCAACAGCTCGGCAATTGCACCTGGCTCGTCCTTTGCGGCGGTCAGCAGCGTCAGTTCCTCTCCACTCGGCAGGAACAGGTTTGTCATTGCCACAATCCGTGACATTGCATCTGCCATCCCGTCCGCCGACAGCATTTCCTTTCGGAGATTTGGATCGAACGATACCGATCCGCCGCGTTCGCACACTCTCTTGGCGGCCTCAAGATTGAGCTTCACGAATTCCGGACTGGAGAGGGACGAACCGGTGATGTGCAGATGGTCAGCTGTTTCCAGCAACGTTTCGACCGAAGCGGTCATGTTCACATGTCCACAGGCGCTGTGGCGCATGTTGTAGATGAAGTCGCGTACACCGCTTTCCCGGTAGCGCACAAATGCGCTGCCGGTCGGGCGGTCTTGGTCAACGAATACTCCGGATATGTCCACGCCATCCCGAGCAAGCCGATCAAGGTTCAGATGGCCAAAATCGTCGTCACCAACGGCCGAAACTATAGCCACGGGTTGGCCGAGCATGGCCGCCTGGTCGGCGAAAATGGCCGGCGCACCTGAGGGAAACGGTCCTGTCAGCGCCTGCGGTTGGAGGAATCCGTCGCCGATCGAGTCAGCCATGATTTCGACCAAAATTTCCCCGATCACCAATATCTTCTTCATGCTCTCCCCCACCTGGCCAGTTTTCTGCATTCCGCTGCGCAGTCGGGCCAGTTGTTCCCGGCAACGAGGCGCAACAATTCCTTGACCACTGCCGACTTGAACTTGTAAGATTATTCGGAAAAACATGTCGCGTGTAAAGAAATATTGCCACTCCTGAAATACGTCAGGACAACCACCCAGCGGTAACCAAGCAGAGCGACATTTCATGGAGGTGCGTGAATGTCGGGTCGGAAAATCAGGAATATGGAGGAATTTGCCGAAGTCAGCGGAATTTCCCGCCCGACGCTCTCCAAGTATTTTCAGGACCCTGGCAGCGTTCGCAAGTCAACCAGGGAGCGCGTCGAAACTGCGCTCGGAGAATTTGACTACCGGCCGAACATATTCGCAATCAATCAGCACAGGAAACTCACGAGAACCATCGGCATCGTCGTGCCTTATCTGGCAGATCCGTTCTTCGCAGAGATTGTTCGCATGATTGAGCGGCTCTGCATCGACTTGGGTTATTGGCCCGTTGTCTTCAGTGCACACGGCCAACAGCACCTCGAAAACAACGCCTTGGCAACGCTGGAAACACTTCGGCCCGCTGGTGCGCTTGTCGCACCGCTTGGGCGGAGCTCGGACCTTGAGACGGTGCAACGCTTTACTGAACGGGTCCCGACGGTCATTTTCGACAGCAATGTGAATGTTGGCCGTGCATTTGTGGGCTCCGACAACTTCCAAAGCATTCCGCTCATTGTGGACTATTTGTGCCGGACCGGCGAGCCGCCATGCTTCTTTGAGATGCCACCGGTCAATCCGAATGCCAACAAGCGGCGTGATGCCTATGTTCAATCCATGCAGCGCCTCGGGCATGACCCGCAGGTGATTCGGGTGCCGGGAAGCGACTGGAATTTTGAGAAAATCGGACGTGAAGAAGGAATGCGCCTGATCTCGGAACGCGCACTTCCCTCCGATACGGTTCTTTGCAGCAACGACCGCTTGGCCATTGGGATGATCGCCGCCGCATATCAAAAGGGCTTGCGCGTTGGGCACGGCCCCAACTGCGCGATACGCATCGCCGGGCATGACGATCATCCCTGGTCGCAGTTCACTTGCCCTCCTTTGACCACGGTTTCTCAGGACTATAGGTCAATTGCCAAGCGAAGTGTCGAAGTGCTGTTCGACCTAATTGACGGAAAGAGCAGCAGCGACGGGCGACCGGAAGAGCTGTTCGAAGGCAAGCTGGTGCTCAGGGCTTCTGCTTGAATTTAGCACGCCGAAATAATTTCTTTTACAATAGTAATTTTTTTCGTTGACTTGCCCCCTTGCTTTCTGTAGGGCGGGAACCGCGTCTGCTTGGCCAACGGGGAGGATTTGGGATGGTTTGGGCAGGTGTGTATCTGGCGGTCGAATCGATTTCGATTCTCATTGCCGCCGAATCGTGATGCATTCTTGCCTAACCTCCCGACACGTATGATCAAAAACATGCAGACTGAATGACCTGCAACAAGGAGAATGCTATGAGGTCTAAGTCATTGATAAGAAAGAACCGTATATTGATCGGTGCTTCTGCGTTGGTGTCGGTTGCTGCGACAGCTTCCGTCGCCGAGGAAATCACAATCGCCACCGTGAACAACTCCGACATGATTATCATGCAAGAGCTGTCGTCAAAGTGGGAAGAGCAAACCGGACATTCGGTTGAATGGGTGGTTCTCGAAGAGAACGTATTGCGTCAGCGTGTGACCACTGACATCGCCACTGATGGGGGCTCGTTCGACATCATTACCATCGGCGCCTACGAGGCTCCGATTTGGGGTGGGCAGGATTGGCTGGTTGCGCTGGAAGACCTGGGAGACGATTACGACTATGGAGACATTTTCGAGCCGGTGCGCAACGGCCTTTCGGCCGACGGCACTCTGTATGCGGTTCCGTTCTATGCCGAAAGCTCGTTCACCTTCTATCGTACCGACCTGTTCGAAGATGCCGGAATCGAAGTTCCAAGCGAGCAAATGACCTATGACGAGTTTTCTGAAATCGTCGCCATGGTGCATGATCCCGACAACGGCGTCTACGGCACCTGCCAGCGCGGAAAGGCCGGTTGGGGCGAGAACATGGCCTTTGTTGGCCCGCTGGTGAACGCATTCGGCGGTCGCTGGTTCGACATGGGCTGGAATCCAACCATTGACAGTTCCGAGTGGAAGGCTGCCATCAACTACTATGTGGACCTGATGAACAATTTCGGTCCTCCGGGTGCCACCGCAAACGGCCACAATGAAAACCGTGCTCTGTTTGCAGACGGCAAATGCGCGACCTGGGTCGATGCGACCTCGGCCGCCGGCTATATCTTCAATCCGGACGAGAGTTCGGTCCACGACAGGACCGGTTTTTTCCAGGCGCCAAAGCAGGTCACCGACAAGGGCACAGGCTGGTTCTGGGCTTGGGCACTTGCCGTCCCGAAAAGCTCGCAAAAGGTTGAAGCCGCCAAGGAATTCCTCGCGTGGTCGACTTCCAAGGAGTATGTCGAACTCGTCGGAGAAACCAAGGGCTGGGTCGCGGCGCCTCCGGGCACACGCCAATCAACATATGACAACGCGTCCTACGTTGAGGCGGCACCATTTGCTGCGACGGTGTTGAACTCGATCTTGGCTGCCAATCCTGCTGACGCAACGAAGGATCCGGTACCCTACACCGGCGTCCAATTCGTGGCGATCCCCGAGTTCCAGGGAATTGGCAACTATGTCGGCCAGCAGATCTCGGCCGCTCTCGCCGGTCAGCAATCCGTTGATCAGGCTTTGGCCAACAGCCAGCAATTCGCGGTTCGTGAAATGACCAAGGCAGGTTACATCAACTAACCTCCTTGGGACGGGCCGGCTCTCCAGGAGCCGGCCCGTATTCCTGGTTCCGAAGATTGCGTGTGCCGTGAGCCAAGATCTTGGCGGGCAGTTGTTGCAATGCAATTGAAGGGCATAATGTAGATCAAAATGGCAACCAAGGCTTCCAGATCGGCCGCAAGGCTAATGATTTCTCCGGCGGTGGTGCTACTACTCGGTTGGATGCTCGTGCCGCTGAGCCTGACGATCTATTTTTCCTTCCTCCGCTACAACCTGATCACGCCTGGAGCCAACCCATTCGCGGGTTGGGACAACTACTACTGGTTCCTTACCGATCCCAGTTTCAAGGCGGCAATGGCAAACACACTTTTGCTGGTGGGCGGCGTCCTCCTGATCACCGTGGTGGGCGGTATCCTTTTTGCATTGCTGCTGGATCAGCCCATGTGGGGCCAGGGGATCATACGGATCATGGCAATCGCGCCATTCTTTGTCATGCCAACTGTATCAGGGTTGGTCTGGAAGAACATGTTCATGAACCCCGTGAACGGAATTTTTGGCCATATCGCGCAGGGATTGGGATTGCAGCCCCTCGACTTCTTCAGCCAGATTCCGCTCCTGTCGATCATTCTCATTGTCAGTTGGCAATGGCTGCCTTTCGCCACATTGATCCTGTTGACCGCACTTCAGTCGCTGGACCAGGAACAGTTGGAAGCTTCCGAAATGGACGGGGCCGGATCATTCTCGCGCTTCCTGTTCATCATGCTTCCGCACATGGCGCGGGCGATCACTGTTGTGATCCTTATCCAAACAATCTTTCTTCTCTCGATCTTCGCTGAGATTCTTGTAACCACAAACGGTGGTCCGGGGGTCTCAACCACAAACCTGACTTATCTGATTTATGTCTCCTCACTCCTCCAGTTTGACGTGGGCATGGGCAGCGCAGGTGGCGTAATCGCGATCATACTGGCCAACATTGTTGCCATCTTCCTGATGCGGATGATCGGCAAGAACCTGGACGCATAGGCAGAGCCGCATGGCACGCAACGTCACAACGTCCCGAAAATCCATCAACACCATTGCTGCCGGTGCGCTGGGTTTCCTGATGTTTTTCCCGGTCCTTTGGATTGTCATCCTGTCGTTCAAGACCGAAGGCAACGCAATCAAGGCACCACTTGAAATCCTGCTCAACACAGGCTGGACGACAGAGAGCTATGGGGCCGTTCAGGCAAGGTCGAATTATTTCAAACACTTTTCCAATTCACTCATTATCTCGTTGGGGTCAACCTTTCTTGGCATGCTGATCGCAATTCCCGCTGCTTGGTCCATGGCCTTTGTGCCGGCCAAACGCACGAAGAACGTTCTGATGTGGATGCTGTCAACCAAGATGCTGCCGCCTGTGGGCGTGCTGATCCCGATTTACCTGATCTTCCGCGATCTGGGCATCCTTGATACTCGCACTGGCCTCGTCATTGTTCTGATGTTGATAAACCTGCCGATCATTGTTTGGATGCTCTATACCTACTTTCGCGAGATACCCGGCGAGATCCTTGAAGCAGCGCGGATGGACGGTGCATCCCTGCGCGAAGAAGTGATCCACGTTCTGGTGCCCATGGCGATTCCGGGCATGGCTTCGACCGTTCTTCTCAACGTCATCCTTGCTTGGAACGAGGCCTTCTGGACGCTAAATCTGACTGCCGCAAAGGCAGCCCCGCTGACAGCATTCATCGCCTCCTATTCCAGCCCTGAGGGTCTTTTTTACGCAAAGCTCAGTGCCGCATCGGTCATGGCGATTGCACCAATTCTGATCATGGGCTGGTTCAGCCAGAAACAACTTGTTCGCGGTCTGACATTCGGCGCGGTGAAGTGAAGGACACAATATGGGACACATCCAGCTAAAAGGGGTCGAGAAGTGCTTTGGCGATGTCATGGTCATTCCGCCGCTGGACTTGGAAATCGAAGATGGGGAATTCGTCGTGTTCGTCGGTCCGTCAGGATGCGGCAAGTCCACACTGTTGCGCCTCATTGCCGGCTTGGAGGATGTCACCGAGGGCACCGTTGAGATTGACGGGCATGACGCTACTGAATTGCCACCGGCAAAGCGCGGGCTGGCGATGGTTTTTCAGTCATATGCCCTTTACCCCCATATGTCCGTGCGCAGGAATATAGCCTTCCCGATGAAGATGGCCCGTATCCCTCAGGAAGAGCAGGAGCGGCGTATTTCAGAAGCCGCGCGCGTGCTGAACCTCACCGACTACCTTGACAGGCGGCCAGGGCAGCTATCGGGCGGACAGCGCCAGCGTGTGGCGATCGGGCGCGCAATTGTCCGCGAACCTGCAGCCTTTCTATTCGACGAGCCGTTGTCCAACCTTGATGCCGCACTGCGCGTTGGTATGCGTTTGGAGATATCAGAACTTCACAAGCGGCTTGCCACCACGATGATTTACGTTACGCATGACCAAGTCGAAGCGATGACGATGGCCGACAAGATCGTTGTGCTGCAGGCGGGCGTGATTGAGCAGGTGGGCAGCCCGCTGGAACTCTATCGCGCGCCGCAAAACCTGTTCGTCGCAGGCTTCATTGGGTCGCCGAAAATGAATTTTGTCGATGGAACCGAGGCCGCGAAACACAATGCGCACACGATTGGCATCCGGCCTGAGCATATTGACGTCTCGGCAGAGTCGGGTGAATGGACCGGTATAGTCGGTGTGTCGGAACATCTGGGCTCTGACACTTATTTCCGCGTAAGTGTTGACGGATTTGCCGAACCGTTGACAGTCCGCGCAGGCGGCGAGGTTGATCTCCATTATGGCGACACGATCCACCTCACACCAAACCTCGATCAGTTGCACCGGTTTGACGCAGCAGCAACACGATTGGCATGACAAGACTTGAAGGCAAGGTCGCCCTCGTAACCGGCGGCGCCCGCGGCATTGGCCGCGCGGTCTGCGAGGCTTATGCGCGGGAAGGCGCAAAAGTGGTAGTTGCAGATGTACTGGACAACGCCGCCCGCGATACAGCCGGTGAATTGGGCGATTGCGGTATGGCGGTCAAGATGGATGTTACGAATATGCAGTCCATTCTTGACGGTGTGGGTGCGGTTGAAGAAGTGTGGGGCGGGATCGACATTCTTGTGAACGGGGCCGGCATTTTCAACATGGCCTCGATAGACAAGATCACGCACGCCGACTACCGCCGCCAGTATGACGTCAATGTCGGCGGCACAATCTTTGTTTCCCAGAGGGTTGTTCCACTTATGGAAAGGCGTGGCGGGGGAGCAATCATCAATTTCTCCAGCCAGGCTGGCCGGCGCGGTGAAGCCAATGTCACGATCTATTGTTCGACAAAGGCTGCCGTAATCTCAATCACCCAATCGCTTGCACTGGAACTCGCCCGTTACAATATCCGCGTCAACGGCATCGCCCCCGGAGTCATTGACACCCCAATGTGGAACCATGTCGATTCCCTGTTCTCCGTGTATGAGAACAAACCCTTGGGGCAAAAAAAGCGCGAGGTCGGCAAGGCGGTGCCTCTCGGTCATATGGGTGCACCGGCCGAGGTCGCCGACCCATGCGTTTTCCTCGCTTCGGATGATGCGCGCTATATCACGGCGCAGACGCTGAACGTGGATGGCGGGAACTGGATGAGTTGAAGGGATGCCGGTGAGGTTGTCAAATGCAGCTCTGCGCAATTTGTCCAATGGAGTTGTCGTTCCGCGCTACGATCGGTCGAGGTTGACTCCTGGAATTGTTCACATTGGCCTTGGCAATTTCCACCGCGCGCATCAGGCATGGTATCTGCACAGGCTGATGCAGCAGGGTTGTGCGTTCGACTGGGCCATTATCGGTGCCGGGGTGCGGGCCTATGACAAGGTGCAGCGCCGGAAATTGGCGGCACAGGATTACTTGACCACCCTGATTGAGTTGGATCCGGCTGGAACCTCAGCCGAGATCGTGGGCTCCATCATTGGATACCTGCCAGTCGAGGAAGGCCACGGTCCCTTGATCAACCAGATGGCGGATCCGGCAATCCGGATTGTGGAACTGACGGTCACCGAAGGCGGTTATTTCATTGACCCTGTGACCAAGGGCTTCGACGCGAGCAATGCCGAAATCCGCCTGGATGCCGAATGTCCGGACCGCCCGCGCACCGCCTTTGGTGCAATTGTTGCCGCACTTCGCCTTCGTCGCAACGCTGGTTCTGGACCATTGACCCTGCAGAGCTGCGACAACCTGCAGGGCAACGGCTCGATCCTTCGCCAAACGGTTGATTCGCTGGCGCGCCTCTCTGATCCGGAACTTGCAGACTGGATCAACGCAGAATGCACATTTCCGAATTCGATGGTGGACCGCATCGTCCCCATGACCAGTGCAAAGGAACTGGAGTTGGTGCATGAAATTGGAATTGACGACGCGGCACCGGTTACTCATGAGAAATTCTGCCAATGGGTGATTGAAGATAATTTCTGCGCCGGTCGTCCCGAATGGGACAAGGTGGGAGTAACCTTCTCCAATCGCGTGCACGATTACGAGACTATGAAGGTCCGCATCCTGAATGGCGGGCATCAGGTGATTTCAAACCCCGGTGAGATCCTTTCGGTTGCAACGATTGCAGATTGCATGGCGCATCCGTTGATCGGTCCCCTGTTTCGAAAGGTTGCGCGCGAGGAGATCGTCCCTCATGTAAACCCGGTTCCATGCACATCTCCCGAAACATATGTGGACTTGATCGACAGGCGTTTTTCCAACCCGAAGATCGTCGACACCACGCGGCGCGTGGCCGCCGACGGCTCGGCACGGCACACCGTATTTGTCCTGCCTGCTCTGCGCGAGGCGCTTGCAAATTCCACATCGTTTGAGGGGCTTGCACTGGCTGAAGCGCTGTGGGCCCGGATGTGCGCGGGCACGCGCGAAGACGGCAGCGCCATCGAACCGAACGACCCGTTCTGGCACCAGCTTCATGATGTTGCTCAACTCGCAAGGTCAAACCCCGAAGCCTGGCTGAACCAGAACCAGTTCTACGGCGATCTTGCCGGAAATGCGATTTTTGCGCCGGTTTTCGCAAAATGGCTGAGATTGATCTGGGAGTCCGGCACAGAGGTCGCCATCAGGGCCTACCTTGATGCATAGTCAAAGGTGGTGTGCAGGGTGAAGGCAGTCAATTTTCCCGGGAAAGGCCAGGTCGAATTTTGCGACTTGCCCGACCCTGAACCTGGTTCCGGAGAAGTTGTAATCCGCGTGCGTGCCAGTGGCCTTTGCCACACTGACATCGAGATTATGCGGGGCAACTACGGAACTTCCGCTTTCCCGGTCGTTCCCGGCCATGAATTTGCGGGTGAAATTGTTGGGATCGGACCGGAGGTTTCTGGCCTGAATCTGGGCGATTGCGTCGTGGTGGACCCGAACTTCGAATGCGGCACCTGCCAAGCATGTCGCCGCGGCTGGGCACACCTGTGCAATTCCCTGGGTGCCTACGGTGTCACAGTCAATGGCGGATTTGCCGAGATGTGCACGGTGCGCGCCGGCGCAGTATATCCAATCGGAAACATGGGTTTCTCCCTGGCTGCGCTTGCCGAACCAATGGGCTGCGTTCTTAACGGCCTCTCGCCGCTGGCGGGCCGGGTGATTGAGCGCGCGGTCATTTTCGGGGCTGGTCCGATGGGACTGTTGATGGGTTTGGCATTAAGGAACCGGGGCACGGATGAGGTGATCGTGATCGACATCGACGAACGCCGATTGCAATTTGCCGGAAACAGCGGCCTAACGCCCCTTCTTGCAGGGCCGGACACTGACGACAAGTTGCGCCAGGCGTGCGATCTCTCGGTCGATGCCACGGGGGTTCCCGCCGTAGCTGCTTCGCTTGTCGACTTCATCACAAACGGGGGAGCAGCGCTCTTCTTCGGAGTCTGTCCACAGGACGCGCGCATTTCGATCTCACCTTTCGAGGTGTTCCGCCGTCAACTCTCACTGTTCGGCACCCACTCACTCAATCACAACATACCGGACGCACTGGATACGCTGCGGGCCGCCGGTAAAGCGGCCGAACGGGTCGTAACACATCTGCTGCCGCTCAAGGATGTTTCCGAAATCATCTCAGGTCAAGTGCCGCGGGGGAGCATGAAAGTGCAGGTAACGATTTGAGGTAAAAATTTGGGTCTGACTTCGACTGGCGTCGGTGTTCAATTCCCTGAAATTGGGATGAGTGGATGGTTGCGGCTGTCAAGAATTTCTCAAATTGCATGATCCGCGGCCAGGGACGGACCCCGAAACAAACGGAGCTCATGCTTTCGGCTGCAACCTGTTGCCGACTCAATTTCGTCCAATATGTGCGACTTGCCTAAGCGCTCCGCCTCAACATGGCGCTGGCACAAAATCTCAAGTCATTCCTTGCGCGCTGACATGCTGAGTTTCCTCATTCATCTTCTCCCAAAAAAACACCCGGCTTCGGCAACATCCCCGATGTGGCGGCGCGACCTGGCCCCCATTCGACACTCGGAACTGGTTGTAATTGCTGTGATCCCGCAATCAGAAAATTGGTGCCGTCTTCACGCTCCCGCTTTGACTGTTTGCACCTCCCACATGCGCCGTTTCCGCAAGAACATCCAGCAGTGCCCTGCGCGCAACCATCGGGTCGTTCCTTCATTTGGTCAGGAGTTCAGCCAAACCCAAGCGGAATTGGAACTTGAAGACTCCACACATGCCTCAATGAACTCCATCCCGGCAAGACCGTCCGAGACCGTCGGAAGCAGGCTGCCGGAAACGTTTTCTCCGGACCGGATCAGGGCTGCGGCCTCCCGGTAGACCGTGGCAAATCCTTCAAGATAACCTTCAGGATGTCCTCCGGGAATTCGGCTGACGGCATTGGCCGGTTCCGTTGCACCCGCACCGGCGCGCGTAAGCAACTGTTTGGGATTTCCAAACCTCGTGTACGTCATGAGGTTGGGGTTTTCCTGACACCATTCCAGCCCCCCAATCTCGCCGAACACCCGCAGCCGCATGCCGTTTTCGTTGCCGACGGCAACCTGACTGGCCCAAAGCATGCCTTTGGCACCGCCATCAAATCGCAAAAGAACCTGAACATTGTCATCCAGCCGCCGCCCTTCGACAAAGGAGTCAAGATCCGCCGCAACAGAGACCGGACGCAATCCGGTTACGAAACAGGCAAGATTGAACGCATGCGTGCCGATATCACCGACACAGCCTCCAGCCCCGGAACGCGCAGGGTCGGTTCGCCCAGGTTCCGTCAACCAATCCTGCGCGTACTCGGCTTGGATGACGCGTATCCGCCCCAAATCTCCCTTCGCAACCATGTCCCGCGCCTGCCGGATCATCGGATATGCCGTATAGTTGTGCGTCAGGATGAATGTTTTGCCTGATGCCTCCACCGCGGCCACGACGGCCTTGGCATCATCAAGGGTTGCCGACAGCGGCTTGTCGCAGATCACATGGATTCCCGCCTCAAGGAACGCAATTGCGGGACCTGCGTGCAAATGATTGGGGGTAACGATCGAAACGGCGTCGATGCCGTCGCTCCGCCGAGCCTCCGCAGTCGCCATCCTCCGGAAGTCCGAATAGCTGCGGTCGGGGTCCAATCCGAGTTCAACCGCCGAGGCGGATGCACGGGCGGGGTCGGACGAAAGAGCACCGGCAACCAGTTCCCAATCACCGTCAAGACGGGATGCAATTCTGTGCACGGCTCCAATGAACGCGCCTTGGCCGCCACCAACCATTCCCAGCTTGAGTGGTTTCATCTATCCAGACCCAGCATGTTTCGGAGTTGCGCCCGGTCGGTATCTCCGCCGGCGAAGTCATCAAACGCCTTGTCAGTAGTCCCAATGATGTGGCCGTCGATGAACGGAGCCCCCTCGGCCGCGCCCTGTTCGGGTGATTTCAGGCAGCACTCCCATTCAAGCACGGCCCAGCCATCATAGCCGTACTGGGCCAATTTCGAGAAAATCGAGGCAAAGTCAACTTGGCCATCGCCCAGTGAACGAAACCGGCCGGCACGTTCTGTCCAGCCTGCGTAACCGGAATAGACGCCCTGACGCGCTGTTGGGTTGAATTCGGCGTCCTTGACGTGAAAGGCGCAAATCCGGTCATGGTAGAGGTCGATGAAACCGACATAGTCAAGTTGCTGCAACAGGAAATGGGAAGGGTCATAGTTGATTCGTGCCCGCTCATGACCGTCCACCGCCTCCAGAAATAGTTCATAGGTATGTCCGTCGAACACATCCTCTCCAGGATGAATCTCGAACCCAATATCGACGCCCTGATTGTCATGAGCATCAAGTATTGGCTTCCACCGGCGTCCAAGCTCTTCGAATGCCTCCGCAATCAGGCCTGGAGGCCGCTGTGGCCAAGGGTAAAGGTATGGAAACGCCAGAGATCCGGTGAATGAGACCGTGGTGTCAAGACCAAGCCGGCGTGCCGCAATCGCCCCCTTGTGCAGTTGATCGACCGCCCAAGCCTGACGGGCTTCCGGATTGCCGTGAACCGTTTTCGGAGCGAATGCATCAAATGCTGGATCGTATGCGGGGTGGACCGCCACCAATTGTCCCTGAAGGTGCGTTGACAATTCGCTGATGGCAACCCCGGCGTCACTGCAAGTGCCCTTAACATCATCGCAGTAGGTCTGACTCTCCGCAGCCTTGTCGAGATCGAAAAGTCTTTTGTCGAATGATGGCAATTGGACCGAAGCATACCCGAGCGAGGCCGCCCAGCCAGCCATTCCGGCCAAGCTGTCGAATGGCGCATCGTCCCCTGCAAACTGGGCGAGGAAAATGCCTGATCCCTTCATTGTCGTTGACATTGATTGCTCCTTTGTGCCGACCTCGTCTCATTGTTTCAAATCGCCGAGTTCTGTTCTTCATTTCGTGCCCTGCCCATGAGGACTGCACACGATCCGGCAGTGTCCGGTCAAGATGTTCTGTGCAGGAACTATCCAACCTGAATTTATGCCCTGATGGAGGGCTAAGTGTGCTGGAGTCGGTTGATGGCCTGCTGACCGCAGATTGGTCAATTCAGCCTTTCCCGCCATACTCCAATGCGAAATTCGGTGTTGCGGTTGCGTTGAGCGGTTCAATTCGACAGGCGAGTTGAATGGCTCCAACCATTTTCAATTCCGTTAATTGATGCTGTCCAAAGTCAATCGGTCGCTTGGGGACCAGTTTGAGTTCAACTGCGTTCGTCATTTGGCGGGAAATCCGAACTGATCGATGATCGCCTGTCGAGGCTTGGTTGTTGGCAACATATTCGGCATTTGTCGCAATTTGCGGGAGTTAACTTGGCTGCAGCAAAGACTTCTGCTTTACCAGTGTTGAATTCAGGAAATTCTGCTCCTTGGGTTCTGGCACACCGGTGCGGATCTTGAACTGCGGTTAGTTCCTACGCTTCGGACTTGATGGTCGAACCAGGATCCCTGATGGTTGCCGGTTGGGCTCAACATTGAATGAGGATCTGTTTTCGACATATTGACACAAGCCCGACCAAAACACGTACAACAGATGTCGGCACCACAATCCCAACGATGCAAAGGCGGGTTTCATGCAGGAATATTCCTATCAGCTGTACTCATCGCGGAAGTTCGGCCCGCTTCGCAACACACTGAGGATGGTGGCCGACGCCGGCTATTCTGAAGTTGAGTGTTTTGGTGACCTGATTTCGAGCTCTGATCTTGCCAAGGGGCTTGCCGAAACCGGGCTGAGGATGCCGACGGCTCATGTCAGCCTGGAGGCTGTTGAATCCGATCCCGGGAGCATTGTTGAACTGGCGAGGAATCTGGGCGTCAAACAGGTTTATGCACCCTATCTGATGCCCGAAGACCGCCCGACATCTTCCGCCGGTTGGTCCGAATTTGGCCAACGGTTGGCAACCGCGGGCAAGCCGCTGTTCGAAGCGGGATTGAGTTTCGGCTGGCACAACCATGATTTCGAGTTCTGCCCATGCAGTGATGGTCGCATGCCGATTGAATGCCTGCTGGGGGCCGATGAGAGGTTGCTGCTTGAATTGGACATTGCTTGGATTCAGGTTGCGGGCCAAGACCCTTTGGTTTGGATCGACCACTTCAAACAGAGGCTCGGTGCTGTTCACGTGAAGGATATTGCATCGGAGGAAAGCGGTGGGGACGAGGATGGTTGGGCCGATGTGGGTTACGGTGTGATGGACTGGAAGGCCCTTTCCGCCGCCGTTGATCGAAGCGCCGCCCGCCACAGGGTCATGGAGCATGACAATCCAAATGATGACCGCCGCTTTGCCGAGCGTTCGATTGCATCGGCACGGGATTTCTGAAGGCAGGCAAATGGGCGCATTGGGAATTGGAATAATCGGTTGCGGCAACATTTCTGCAGCCTACCTCAAGCTGTTGCCGCGGTTTGCCGGGCTGGAGGTTCGGGCCGTTGCCGACATCAACGCTGATGCGGCAAGAGGTCGCGGTCAGGAGTTCGGAATACCGGCACTTTCCACCGATGACCTGCTGACTTCCGACGGAATCGATATTGTTGTCAATCTGACGGTGCCGGAGGCACATTATCGGGTCTCAAGACAGATTCTTGATGCCGGAAAGCACGTCTACACCGAAAAGCCGCTGACAATGACGCTTGAGGAAGGCTTAGCCCTTCAGAGATTGGCAACCGAACGCAACCTTCGCATCGGGTCGGCTCCCGACACCTTTCTTGGCGGCGTGCATCAGCAGGCGAGGGCATGCATTGATGGTGGGCTGATTGGTGAAGTTGTGGCGGGAACAGCTCATTTCATGAACCGCGGCATGGAAAACTGGCACCCGAATCCGGATTTCTTCTTCCTGCCCGGTGGAGGCCCCATTCTGGACATGGGCCCCTACTACATCACCAACCTGATTCAGTTGATCGGTCCAATCAAACGCGTCGTTGCGCTCGCAACGGCAACCTTTCCGACCCGAACCATTGGAACCGATGGCTCCCGTAAGGGAGAAGTCATCCCAGTCAAGACACCAACAAACATTCATGCATTGCTCGAGTTCACCTCGGGTGCCACGATTACCCTTTCGGCAAGTTGGGATATCTGCGCGCACCGGCACTCCAGCATGGAACTTTACGGAACAGAGGGAACATTGTTCGTGCCCGACCCGAACTTCTTTGGTGGTTCGTTGGATCATGCCGGGCGAAATGGGAGAACCGCTACTGTTGAGAACTGGGCTCATCCATTCGGAATGCCAAACGAACCGCATTCCAAATTGGGAACTCTGGCGAATTACCGGTCTGCCGGAATTGCCGACATGGCTCTTGCCATAACCGAGAAAAGGCCGCATCGCTGTTCACTTGAAATGGCCCTTCATGCAGTCGATGCCGTTTCCTCGATTCTCCGGTCGGCACACGAGAATGCCTGGATCGAGCTTTCAACCGATTGCCGCCGTCCTGAACCACTCAATGCAGAGGCAGCGCAGGCATTTTTGGCGTAACGTGGGATTGTTGGTCTTCAATCGTGCGGTCCGCGTATTCGAGGAAGCGGTTGATGCAATGGAAATGCAATCGTTGGCCAAGTGCGACCAACAGCAGGAAAATCGGTTGAAAGGCGACATCCGCCTCTCTTTGCGCACAACCTCTCGCATCCAAACAGGATCGCCGAGAATTGGCGGGGCCTCAGCAAGCCCGGCAGGTCCAAAACAGAATTTCCTCCGCCATGTCGCAGATCGTCGGTGCCGGCCAATCTTGGAGCGGCCAGGTTTGATCGATCAGATGGACGAATTATGCACGTCGCCACCGAATTGCCGGTGGTCGGGACCGGCGAATTTAGCCGCCCGGTTTTCAGCGACACCGAATTGCCTTTCGAACCCATCTTGACCGTACCGTGCGGCGAGCCAAGGTCAATGGTGCTCAACCATCAAGCAGGGCAATCAACTGTCAGATTTAGGTGTGTGGAATATTGACGGGATCAAGGACCCGATCGTTGACGCCCGCATGACGTCTGCATATTGGAAAAGCCGCAAGCGGGCTGCGTCCAAAGGGATCAGTTGATTGGCCAGCGTGCGGGCAATTGGGAGTAAAGGGTGGATCGGAGCGGATAATGTCCATGACAGTGTTCTTCGACGAAGCCCATAGGCAGCACTCGCCGAAGGGAGAACTCCACGGCGGGGAACTGGTCGAGCCATTTGAGCGACCGTCCCGGATTGACTTCATTCTCGATCGACTTGAACTGAAAGGGTTTTGTGACATTCGCCGCCCCGACCGGTTTGATCCGGCGCCCGTCTTCCAGCTGCACGATTCCGGATATCTGAATTTCCTGGAGACTGCTTGGGACGATTGGGTAAGGGAGGGGTTCAGTGGGGATCTCATTCCGACCACAATCCCGGCGCGCAGGATGCCTGCCAACCACTGTCCCGAAAACATCGACGGAAAGGCCGGATGGTATGCGATGGCGGTTGAGACTTCAATCACCCAAGGAACTTGGGAGGCCGCAAAGGCATCCTGCGCTTCGGCACAATCGGCACTTCGTCACGTGTCATCCGGCGAGGCCGAATGTGCCTTCGCTCTTTGCCGCCCACCCGGGCATCATGCAATGAGGGATATGTTTGGCGGCTACTGTTTTGTCAACAACGCTGCTGTAGCTGCGCAGATGTTTCTTGACAGTGGTGCAGCACGGGTCGCCATCCTGGATATCGATTTTCATCATGGGAACGGAACACAGGACATATTCTATGATCGTTCTGATGTCCTTTTCATTTCCCTTCATGGCCATCCCAAGCACGCATTTCCATACTATTCAGGTTATGCCGGCGAGGTCGGAACGGGCGATGGCAGCGGATACAACCTGAATCTTCCCATGGGACCCGGAACGCAATATGACGAATGGTGCGGCGCATTGGAAACTGCGACCGGCCGCATCCGCGAATTCGGCGCCGATGCCTTGGTGGTGTCGCTGGGGGTCGATGCCTACAAGGATGATCCGATCAGTTTCTTCAGGTTGGAATCCAAGGATTTCATTGATTGCGGCCGCAGGATTTCCGGCTTGCGCCTGCCCACCGTCATTGTCATGGAGGGTGGATATGCGATCAATGAAATTGGTGTTAACGTTGTTGGTTTCCTGGAAGGATTTCTTGATAACTGAGGCGGCAAAACCAAGAAACGCGCTGCATGAAACGTCAGGCACATCCGGTCGTTCATGTCCGCCATTTTTTTCCTCGAAATTCACTGAGTCGTTCCGAAAGGGCATCTGGCGGCTGGGCATGTTGAAATTCCCTGACATGCATTCGCCGCAACGATGCACCTCGCACATGCCCTCGGACAATTCCCGATTTGGGCGTCATTGCGCTCGCATTGGGTTGCCGGAAACTGAAGGATTCCGGGAACGCGCCCCAATGAACTCCAGTCCTCCGACATTGTCCCCCGTTGCAAGTATTGCGACTGCCGGACCTGGATGTCCCAACGGCATCGCCCTCGGGCGGATCCTTGAAAGCTCAAAATTGGCGGAGAATTCACTGTTGGGAAGAGCAATTGCCGGCTTCAGCGGATTCCTGGCCGCCCTCCTTCTGTGTCTTCCAAATTTCGCCCGTGCTGATTTTGAGGACGGATGGGTCGCTTATGTTGCCGGGAATTACAACTTCGCCTACCAGGAGTGGCTCGCGCTGGCCGAGGAAGGTCACAGCGGAGCGCAACTGAACATTGGAGTTCTCCACGAAAAGGGGCTGGGGGTTCCGCAGGACGTCGTCAAGGCGATGCAGTGGTTCGAGAGAGCAGCTGAAGGTGGTGAATCGGCTGCGCTTCACAATATTGGAATCATTTACCGGGATGGGCGCGGGGTGCCGCAAGATTTGGCTGAAGCCGCAAAGTGGTTCCTTAAGGCCGCCAAGAACGGTGACTCCCACGGACGGTTGCAGCTGGGATTGGCAACGATCGGCGGCCTTGGTGTTCCAAAGAATGTAGGGGACGGAGTCGAATTGATCCGAAAGGCGGCCAACGACAACAATCCTTCGGCAGCACTCGAACTGGGAACGATGTATCGGCAGGGTCGGCACATCAAACAGGATTCCGGCAAGGCTGTCGGTTGGTATGAGAATGCAGCCGCATCCGGCAGCGGTGCGGCCGCATATGCCTTGGGAACGATGTTCGCGGAGGGCGATGGTGCGGAGGTTGACCCGATTCGCGCCTATGCTTGGTTTTGGGTCGCAGCGCGCAGGGGGCACTCGGTGGCTGACCTTGCAGGCAGGATTGTCGCCGAATCCTTGCAGGAATCGGAACTCAAGACAGCTGAAGAACTTGGAATGGCCCTCATTCAGGGGCGTCGGTATGAGGATGTCCGACTCCTTATGAGCCGAAAGTGAAGCCGGGATCAGGGCATGGAACCGCCATGCCGACCTGAGAGGAGAAGCAACGGTGCGTGGGCAGGATCACAACGAGAGCCAAGAGGAATTCGGCGGATACGGATGCGGATCTCGGCATGGGGCACGGCCCAGATCAATCTGTTGGTTTGCAATCCAGTTTCAAACCGGCGGTGTCAGAGCATTGCCTGAACCATTCCGTCCTTGACCCGGGCTTCAATCATCAGAAGTCTGCGCTTTGCCGGCAACGCCTTGGCTTCACCGGTTCGGGCGTCAAAGAGGCCTTGATGCAAGGGGCATTCGATGTGCTTCCCATCGAAGTAGCCATCACAGAGATTTGCCGCGCCGTGCGTGCATCTCGCCATGCTGACGAAAATTCCATCGACAGTGTCGTAGACCGCCAATTCCCTGGCACCGAACGCAACAGGCGTTACATCACCCGTTTCAAGCTCGGAAACGGCGATCAGATCCCGCCATGCACGTTCCTTTCTCACACCCGGTCGTCTGAGGACGTGCCAAGCCTCGGTTTCAACCCCAGTATTTGCGAAAGTATGTCGAAATGTGCGCCGAGATAGCCGCGCCTTTCAACATGGACATAGCTTCGAAGCTTCCGGTGGAGTTTTGGTAGGGCGTGGAATGGGACCGACGAGGCATAGTGGTGTTCGGCATGGAAGTTCATGTTCCAGCAAAGAAACCTCATTGGCAACGTTACCAGATTTGTCCGCGTGTTCACCTTCATGTCGCGGACATTTGGTCTTCCCACATGCTCGGTCATTCGGATTGCCCTCATGACTGGTTCACCAAGGAACAGGGGCAGCCACCAGTACCAGACCGCTCCCCACCAGTTGAACCAGGCGCTGGCGCCGAAGACGGCAAGATAGAGCAGGATCATGATCCTGGCCTCTACAACCAGCGAGCCGCGATCCTCCCGCGGAACGAATTTCTCCTCGGCCCCGGAGAACCGGCCAAGGAAGTGCATTCCGATTTCTTTGAATTTCTGAAACCAGAACGGCAACGACGACAGGTACCAGATGTATTTCCGGGCGGATATCGGAAGTTCGATCAACTCAGGATCTCTGCCATGCAGCTGGGTATAGGTATGATGGTCGCAATGTTCGTAGCGGAAGAATCTGTTGGGTAGCATGATGACAAAACCGCAATAGTTGCCAAAGACTTCGTTGAGCCAACGGGTTCGGAACGCTGTGTAGTGAACGCACTCATGCTGCAGGGCGAAATGATGGACCAGCACCACACCGTGAACAAACATGGCGGGAACAACCCAGACAGATCCCATCGCAAGATTAATGAGGGCACCCGTGGCGCCAAGGACGCACACGAAAACAACAAAATGCACCAAGCCCGGAACATTCGACCGCCGCATGAGGTCCTTGAGTTCGCGTCGGCTGAGTGCACCTTCCTCGAGGGCTTGCGTTATGGGTGTCAAAACCGGTTGCGCCAACTGCTTTGCCTCAAGCACTGTAGTGAGTGACAATCCTGTTCCACTGTACCCGTGAATCATGATCTTCTCAAGAAAACATCCAATTGAGCAGACGGTGGCCACATTGTGGATTCCATTCAGGCTGCATGGTCCGGAAACACCGCTCTCGTGCTTCATGCCCTGCCTTCAATGACCGGACGAAATTCAAGGCCGTGAGACGAACCCCTGCCGAACGCCTCGCCCAGGCGGAAATCGTGAGGATTGTAATGTGAGCCGGTTCAGGAATTTGGAATGGAAACGGGCTCAGCCGGTTTGCCCAGTAGAGCGCGCGTTCAAAATGGCGGCAGAATGTCGCTAAGTGTCCCCTAACTGCTTGTAAATTCGGAGTTCAGTAGCTTTGCGACAGAGTCCTTAATCGGCTAGGTGCTGTCGCCATTTTGAACGCGCGCTCTAATGATGAGCATACGTTACAAATCGCGACTGCGGGGCAGTTATGGTCCTTTGATGCCGACGGGGATTTGTTGCGACTTGTAACAGAGGCCAATCGTATCAAGCTTGCCCACCATTTTGATCCCTATCTTGCTATCCACACTAGTCTTGTCCAGCCTCTACCTCACCAAATCACCGCTGTTTACGGTGAGATGCTTCCACGCCAACCTACCCTGAAAAACAACACCAAGCTCGCCACCGCCCGGGCGCTGTCGCCGGAGACCGCATCGACGAGCCTCGGGGCCGTGCTCGAACTCGGGCCGGTGTCCGGCAACGAGATGCTGGCCATGCTCGACTGGCTGCTCAAGCGCCAGCCCTGGATCGAGAAGAGCCTCTCCAACCGGCACCTCGGGGGTGGAAATACTCTGGTTCTCTACGTGGTCCGCACCAGCCTTGTCCCGGATTGTCGCCGAATCACTGAAAAAACTGCCGGCAGGGAACGTAGGAAAAAACCGCCGTTTCTACCCAACACCACGTCTGGTCCGAGGATCATGTGCGGGCGCATGTGTTCCTGTGCGTGCTGGCCTTCTACGTTGAATGGCACCTGCGCCGTCGCCTGGCACCGCTTCTGTTCGAGGATGACGACCGTGAGGGCGCGCAGGCACGACGCAAGTCACCGGTGGCGCCTGCCAGCGTCTCGGAGAGCGCCAAGTCCAAGGCCGACACCAAACTGACTTCCGGCGGGCTGTCGGTTCACAGTTTCACGACGCTTCTCGCCGACCTGGCCACGCTGACGCTGAACGAGGTGGCCATACCGGCCCGGCGGGCGTATCGGATTCCGCTGATGTCGGAACCGACGCCGCTACAGAGCCGGGCATTTGAACTGATGGGGATCGATCCGACCAAGTTTGTTCCCAGTCCGAGTCCAGCCTGATATCCGATACTTGTCGGATATCATTGAATAATTTTCAAATCTCGCGATGAAGTTCCGGTTAACGGGAGTGAAGGACGCGCTGATGGCGATGCTTTCGAACGTCTGAGCCGGAGTTTTCATGTGAACCTGATCAACGGAAAAGGCGTGTCATGACAGATACTTGGGATTCAAGATTCACTTAACTGTTTGATTCTCATTATCACAAAAGGCCGTCCTGGTGCCGGCGCGCCGGACAAGCGGTTAGCAGGCTCGAGCTCCACTTCAGAGCCAGTCTCTGTAGAAATCGCGCACCGGTTCCATCAAATCGGATGCCAGGCGTCGCAGCGACGCTTCCACCTCTGAATCCGGACGCCCCAGCGCACGTGCTATTTCCCCTTGGACGGCCTGCCGGTCCACCCGCATGAAGCTGCCTTGGTAATAGACCGTCTCGCCGCCGATGATAACCGTTTCGACTGCGCCGGCTTTCGCCCGCCGAATGAGGACGTCAATCAGCGGAATTGCCGGATCCTGCCAGGGCCCCGTAACGGTTTCCCAGTCGAGCAGCACGATATCGGCGGCCATGCCGGGCGACAATCGCCCTATCCGGCCGGCAAATGGTGTCGTCACAGCACCGTGTTCGGTGGCCATGCGCAGGATGTCGGCCGCCCTGGGACAGGGTGCGTCGTGGCCTGCCGGCCGGTGCAGCGTCAAGGCGAGTCGCATCTCCTGTAGCATGTCGCGATCATCGTTGATGCCCGCCTCGTCGATGCCCAGCGCAACACGCACGCCGCGGGCCAGAAAGGCGTTCAGGTTAACCGTGCCGCTCTTTAGCCGGAGATTGGATGAACAATTGTGGCAAAGGCACCCGCCCCGATCCGAAAGCAGTTCTATATCCTCGCCAGACATCCAGACGCCGTGCCCGATTGTGAGCTGCGGTCCAACCAGACCGAAGCGGTCTATGAAGGCCAGCGCCGAACCACCGGTTCGGCGGCGCGCGTATTCGGCTTGATATGGTGTTTCGAGGAGGTGCATGTGAACAGGCGCCCCCGTGTCCTCGGCCATACGCGCGGCGCCCTCGAGTGCGGCGTCTGACAACCAGTGGAGGTTCGAAGGCGCGATCTGGATACCGATTAGGTCCGTTTCGGCCCAACGCGCGCGAAGCGCATGAAATACGTCAATTTGGGCCTCGAGCGGCAGTGCGAAGTTCGAAAGATAGGCTGCCGCCGGCCCGCGAAGGGCGGCTGGAAGCGACGCCACAAAGACTTCGTCGGCGTCGTAGATCATCCGGTTCTGATCGCGCAGGGCGAACGAGTATGACGCCCGCATTCCGATCTCGGTGTAAGAGCCGATGATCGCTTCGGCGCGGTTGAGAACGGCATCGGCATCGCCTGGCGCGCGGCTGTGCAAATGCTGCACCGTCGTGACACCCGAAGCAACCATCTCGAACGCCGAGAACAGCGTGTCGAGACGCGGATCGACGTCGCGCATGACGAGCCGTTCGGGAAACCAAAGTTCGAGCGGCTGGTCCCGGGCACCAAGTTGGAACGGCGTCAGCCCGACGTGATGATGCGCGTTGATGAGACCAGGAATCGCAACCCGGCCGCGGCCGCCGACAACCCTTGCCTCAGGATAATCGCGTTGGAGCGAACGCGCCTCGCCGACCAAGGCGATTTTGCCGGCCTCAATCAGTATGGCCGCGTCCTCGAGAATCTCTGGGACTCCGTCGGCGGCAAACCCGCACACGATGCGATCGGCAACGACCAGTGTTTGTTTCATACCGGGATCTCCGCTCCAAGGCGCAGAAACGACAGACGCACAGCTGCCGGAACCGGCTCGACAAGTGGGACCGGTCCCGCCGCGGACAATGCTCTAGCGGCCATTGCGAGTGGGCCACCGCCGATGACGACCGCCTCGACACGCCCACTGTCGGCGGCGCAACGGATCGCCTTGGTAAGCGCAGCCTCAAGCGCGGCGGCGTCGGCGGTAAGCGCCGTCGGATCGCCGTCGGTCGTCCAGGTCCCTGCATACCTCAGATGTCCGTAAAGGGCGGCGGTCGACGCAATGCGCGGGGCAAGCTTTGGTGTTGTCGTGACCACTGCAAACGGTCGCCCGTTCACACCGGCCTCGGCCATGCCCGCCTCCGCAATGCCCGTCACCGGCACGTCGAGCGCGGCGCGAAGCGCGGCGAGTCCGGGATCGCCGAAGGCCGCGACGATGACGGCGTCGGCCGCCGAAAGTGATGGCGCGAGCGCGGCGACCGCTTTCGCAGCACGGTCGAGCGCTCCGGGCTCAGTAATAAGCGGAACACCGAAACGGGCTGTATGCCCCTCGACCCGCGCCCGGGCGCCCGCCACTTCGGCGGCAATTGAAACCATTGCTGCCGTCGTCCCTGCGTTGGTGTTCGGATTGACAAGCGCAATCCTCATGACACGGAGAGGGCCGGCGCACCAGCGATGTCGTACCGTCGTGCGATCCACCAAAGGTCCCGCTTTCGGGCCAGCCCGCCACACATACAGGGCACAGCGATCAGCCTCGAGGTTCCGCGACTGGGAAGACCACCTTCGTTGCCATTTGAGGCAATGCGGTTCGCCCGCCTGGCAAAAAAATCCCTTTGTCCAATTGCTGCCGGCACTGCGGCGCAAGAATCCTCGCGGAAGCGTCCCTGCGATCCGCGAGATTGCGGCCGCGGCGCGGTCGAGATCCGCCGCCAACAAAAAGAGCCGCAAGGATACCGCGATCCCACTGCTCCTTCGCCAACCGGCATGCGCCGGCCCGCGCGGTCCATATGCGCGGCAACCGTTGGCCGCGTACCGATTGGCCGGGTCATGTCCGGCCATGCGCCGCTATGGACCACGAGGTTGCAGGTCATGCGGGACGCCCATCCTCGGGCGCAAAGTCGGGCGGGCACCGTCGCGGAATCCATTCCGGCATTCCCAATCCCGTGCGCCAAGCCCGCGCGATCTCAGCCCGCGTTGCGAACCAGACGCCGTCCCGAGACAGGGCATGATCGAGAAACGCTTCAAGGCCGCCGATCCGTGCGGGCCTCCCTATGATCCGCGTGTGCAGTCCGATTGACAGCATGCGCGGGGCCGACGCGCCTTCGAGCCAGAGGTGCTCGAAAGCGGCGATGCAGTAGCGCGCGAAGTCTTGGCCGAAGACAAAGCCGCCGCCGTTGTAGAAGCGCATGTCGTTGGAATCGAAGGCATACGGCAACACGACGTGCGGGCCCTCCCTGGTATCGACCGTGTAGGGCAAATCGTCGTTGTAGGCGTTGCTGTCGTAGAGAAAACCGCCCTGCTCAATGAGCAGGTCGCGCGTGGCGAGCGAGGTCGCGGATCGCGTGTGCCAGCCGACGGGCGGCGCTCCGGCGGCACGGGCGATGGCCTCGACCGTACGCGCGATCGCACGGCGTTCCGTTGACTCGTCCATGTGCACGTGCCGCTCCCAACGCCAGCCATGGGCGGCGACCTCATGACCATCAGCAACCGCATCAGCGGCGATCCAAGGCGTCGTCGCCACAGCGCGGCCACAGGCATTCAGCGTTGCGCGAATCCCGCGCCCGCGCAGCACGTTCCGGATCCGGGGCCAACCCGCGCGCGGCCCGTACTCGAAATGGCTCTCCATGCACAGATTCCGGTCGCCTTCGACCTCCTCGACCACCTCGTAGATATGCTCGTTGCGCGAATCGCCCGCTGCTAGCGCCAGCTCGGCTCCTTCTTCGACGTTTACGACGATCGAGATAGCCAGACGCGCGTCCCCCGGCCAGCGGATGGCCGGAACGCCGTGGCGATAGCCTTCGAAATCGCGCCGGTTCACGCCGACCCCACGGCGTCCATGAACCGGTTGCAAGCACGGTGATGGCGGGCCGCGAATAACAAAGGCGCCGCCCGGAGAATCCTAAAAGTCATGATGCGACCTCGTGATAGCGATCGAATGCGGCACGCGCAGTTTCGCGATCCGCCGGAAGCGCCCCGTCGGCGCCAAACGCTGCCACGATCCGCGCCGCCGAGATTGCACCGAACCGCGCCGCCGCCACTGCGTCGCCGGTTTCAACAAGCCCAGCAAGGAACCCGCCGGAGAAGCTGTCTCCCGCCCCGGTCGGATCGACCGTATGCGCGGAAACCGCCGGCACCTCCACCACGACGCCAGTTCCCCGATCCCGGACCAGCACGCCTTTCGGACCCAGTTTCACCGCGACCGCGCCGGGGCAGCGTGAGGCAAGCTCGGCCAGCGCGTCTTCAAGACCGGCGCCGGGAACGAGCGCCCGCAGCTCACCTTCGCTCGGCAGGAAGGCGTCAAGGCGAGCGAGAATCGGCGCAATCTCATCCAGCCGACGGGAGGCAAGCTGACAGCCCGGATCCGCAGTGAAGCAAGTCCCGCCGGCCGCGAAATGGTCAAGCATTGACAACATCACATCGGGCTGGCTAGGCGCGAGGTGGACGCCGCGGGCCTTACGCCACTCCGGAGGGATCTGGGCAGGTGTCAGCGGCTGGCGATCGCGAAAACCGGAATAGCTGATCTCGCCCGAGGAATCGCGCTCCGAAAGTGTCGTGCGCCAGCGTTCAACCTCGCGCGCACTCAGGCGGTCGGTGGGAAAGCCGGCCCTTTCCAGAGCCGTGGGCGGGCTTGTCAGCCCCTCCTCACGATTGCCGTCGGCATCATAGATGAACCAGTCGCAGGATTCGAGCCGTTCATCAAACCATCGAACCCCTCCAAGATCGACGCCGCCGGCCTTCAGGCGCTCGAGCGCTGCGCGGGGATAGCTTTCGACCGCCGCACTCACTAGCCCTGCGCTCGGCCGCCACATCAGCAGACCGACGGCCGAATAGGCCCCGTTTCCCCCTGCCTGTTCAAGCGCGACAGTCCCGTCAGACGCTACGACATTGTCGACCGTCAGGCCCCCGACCGCAACAAGATCAGGAATCACTGCATCCTCCGAGCCGCGGTGCTCCAAGGCCGATTGCATCGCGCTCGATCGCGGCGTGGTAACCGAAAAGGTGCAGCGGAACGCAATAGACAACGGGTCGGGTCTCCTCGGCCACCTCGGGAAGGTGCCAGGCAACGTCTGCGACCTCGGAGATCTCGGTCTCGCCCTCAGGAACGAGCGCGACACAGAATCCCCCGATGCCACGGCTCATAATCGCGGTCTCGAGCGCACGGATATGGCTTGCCCTGTCGGGCGCTATAAGAATGAGCGGATCGCCGGCCTTTTGCGTGCGGTAATGGTGATATTCCTCCAACTGCAATGCGTATGCGTGGATCGGCGCCAGTTCCCCCAGCTTGGCGGAACCGACTTCAGCTGCCGCACGGTAAGGACCGGCGCCGGTCAGAAGAACGAGGTCGGCGCGGGCAAGGCGGCGAGCCACCTCTTGCGCGGGGCCGTAGAATCCCTGCGCCACCGCGTCGACCTGACCGGGCAGCTCCTCGAGCGCGGTGCGTAAAGCCGAGGCGTCATCGCCCCGCGCCTCGACCACAGACGCGGTCAGCGCAAGCATCAACGCCATCGCCGCTGTGCTCGATTGCGTGGGCCAACCGGCGCGTGTCGCGCGGACATGCAGCGCAGCCTGGAACTCTTCCATCAGCGGAGATCCGAGCGTGTTCGATAACCCGATGGCATAGGCACCGCGCGCGGCTGCGCCTTTCAGCCCGTCGATCACCGGCTTGGTCTTGCCGCTCGAACTGAGGCCGATCACCACAGTGTCGGCGTCGATGACTTCGAGCCCATAGGTGGCAAAGTCGAACGCCTCGCAAGGCTCGGCCGCGGCGCCCAGGAGACGTTCCATGGCATGGCGCACTGCGATCCCCGCAACCCAGCTGTCGCCGCAACCGACCATCGCGATCTTCCGGATCGACCGGTTCGCAAGTTCGCCGCCAATCAAGGCCAAATGCTCAGCGTTGGCCGCAAGCGTCGCGCCAATCGCTGCGCCCTGCGTCATCATCTCGGTCTTGGTGAGTGCGATGCGGCGCAATCTTTCCGGATCTCTCGGCGCGTCAGACGATGGCTCGTGTCGAATCTCCCGCATTCGCTGCTCGAAATTCATGTCGATGTGCTCCTCGGCCTCGGCGTAACTGATGCATATGCGAGAAGTGTATCGCGCAGACGCATCTTTCAGAATCTGATGGTTGACAATAAAACGCAAGCCCGCATTGAGCACCCTGAAAATGAGCGGCACCGAGCTATCCGGCGAGTCGGCCGTGACGAACAGTTCGTATCCCGGCCACTTGAAGAGCACAGATTGTATCCGGGGCGAAGCGATTTCGGCTCGGCCTGGGCGCCGCTTCCGCCCCCCGGAACTTGCCGAGCCGGTTCTATGGCAAGGCAATCGGAGTAGCGGACGGCTCGCGTACTGCCAGTACCGGAATGGCGAAACGGTCAACCCCGAAGCGGCAACCGCGGCGCTGGCAATGGTGCTTGCGCTGCCCAGGGAACCGCTTGGCGTTGTCGTCATCACGAGCAGACCTGACACTGTCGTTTCCGTTGCAAATCACGTCTGCATGACCGTCATGGTGACTGGCGGAACGATCAATAAGACGAGACAAAATCCGCGCTCGCGTCCGCTGGTCTCGCCCTTCGCCGATCATTTGCGCGCACAGGCCAGCACCGGCTGCGCCAAATTTCGAGAGGCGAGGCGAACTTGACTCAAGCGGCCAAGTCGCGGGCGCGGATCTCCCCCAAAGGCGAGGTGTCCAAGCTGGTCGCCGCTGGCAGCGCTGGCGCAACAAAGACGGGCAAGGCCGCGCGCCTTCCTTCCGGTTCCAGAAACTCTTTCAAAGCATGCCGCAAAAATGTTATAAATGCGCAGGGGGCTGAGTCTCGGGCGACTGCCCGCCAAGTCCTCCCCGCAAATGAAAAGTCATTGGAGGAGAATACTGTGCATTTAACGCGACGTACGGTCCTGGGCGGCCTAGCCACCGCCACGACCCTTGCGAGTCCATCGATCCTGCGCGCTCAAGGCCGCGAGCTTGTGATGGTGGGCTACGGTAATGAATCCGACGCGCCGCTCATCGCGGCGGGCGAAGAGCTCGGTCGCCGCAATCCGGGGATCTCCCTGCGCGTCATCGGCGGACTCTCGGCCGAGGCCCTGGCGCAGATCAAGGCGGCGCGCGGCGACTCGCCCTATGACCTCGCGGTGATGGGATCGCCTGCGATCATCAACGCGCTGGCCGAAGACGTGTTGATACCGCTGGATTTCTCGAAAATCCCGAATTCCGGCAACGTCGATCCCCGGTTCATGCCCTACGGTTACAATGTTGGTCAACCGATCTGGTTCGAAGGCATCGGCATCGCCTACGACACCTCGAAGATCGCAAACCCGGCGACGACGTGGGCCGGTTTGTGGAGCGGCGAGTACAACGGTCGCATCGGCATGTGCCGACCGCAGTCAAATCTCGGGCTCGGAGTGCTGGCCGCGACCTGCGAAGCCTTCGGAATGCCGCAGGACGATATGGCGTTTGCACTGAACAAGTGGCAGGAACTCGACCCGCTGGTGGGACGCAGCCCGCCGCTTCTGCAGCAAATGATCGAGCGCGGTGAGGTGGATCTTGCGCCTCTTTGGCATGTCAACACAGCGCTTGCGGCCGGCGCGGGCCTTCCGATCGGCTATGTCAAGGTGACGGAACCCGGCCCTCTCATGCTGCCGACGAACATTGTCCACTTCGTCAACACGGCCGAAGGTACGGCAGACTTGGTGCACGAATTCGCCGACATCCTGTTGACAGAGGGCATTCAGAAGATGGCGGGCAGCGCTCCGATTTATTTCGGAACTGTTGTCAAAGGCGTCCCGGTCGCTCCGGAGGCGGCGCCGTACGTGCCGTCAACGATGGCCGAACTCGACAGCACAACCTCGCTCGACTGGCCGATTTTCGCGCCGCTCAGAGGCGAAACTGTCGAAACCTTCGACCGCATATTCGCAGCATGATGCAAGGACCCGCGGGTCCTTCGAACACAGTCGAAACCACGGCCCCGGTTCTTGGCATCGGGGCCGTCGGCAAGCGGTTCGGCGCCACGAGGGTTCTTCAGAACTTTACGCTGGAAGTGGCCGAGGGCGAGATCGTGACGCTCCTCGGCCCGTCCGGCTGCGGCAAGACCACGCTGCTGCGCTGCGTCGCGGGCTTCTGGGAACCTAACGGCGGCACGATCGAGATCGACGGGCAGGACATTGTCGACGTGCCCGTGAACCGCCGCCCGGTCGGCGTCGTGTTTCAGAGCTACGCGCTCTTCCCTCACCTCACCGTCGCACGCAACGTCGGCTACGCCCTCCGGATGCGCAACAGGCCGCGCGCCGAGGTGGCGCAGCGGGTCGCCTCAGTGCTCGAGACCGTGTCGCTCACTGGGTTCGAGAATCGTTACCCGTCACAGCTTTCTGGCGGGCAGCAACAACGCGTCGCCATTGCGCGGGTTCTCGTGATGGAGCCCCGCGTCCTTCTTCTCGACGAGCCGTTCAACGCTCTTGATGCCAAGCTGCGAGGGGCAATGCAGGTCGAGCTGCGGCAGCTCATCAAGCGCCTCGGTCTCACATCGATCTTCGTGACCCACGATCAGGAAGAGGCGCTGACGATGAGCGACCGGATCGCTGTGATGTCCGGCGGCAAAATCGAACAGGTCGCGAGCCCCGACGAGATCTTTGACCGCCCCGCCACCGCCTACGTCGCGGACTTCATCGGCGTGTCCAATTTTTGGGAAACCCAGGCCGAAACGGGGCACGTCAGGCTGCCCGACGGTCAGACGGTCATGACCGACCTGACGGGCGGCGTTAAGGTTATGACGCGCCCCCACAACCTTCGGCTAGGACCGCCTGAAGCCGGGCCTTGGAAGGGCACGGTCTCGTTTCACCGCAATGTCGGTCCGCTGATCGAGTATCACGTCGAGGCCTCGGACGGAAACGTTATCCGCGTCTCCGCAATGCGCCAGGAGCGCGATCGCCCAGTCAAGGACCGTTCCCAGGTCAGCCTTTCCGTGATCGATCCTGCCTCCTGTTCGGTCTATCCCGGCTGATGGCCGAGGCGGCGATTCATCGGCGCATCACGCCGCCCGGCTTCGGAGAACAGGTTGCCGATGCGCTCCTGTCCGGCCGCGGAATCTGGCCGGCCGTTCCGGCGATTGTCGTGCTGACCGTGGTCGCCGTGATACCTTTCGCAATTCTCCTTTCGCTCGGCTTCTCCGATTTTGAGATCTCCCGTGGCGCTATCGTTTCGCAGACATTCTCGCTCGCGCACCTCACGAACGCTTTGACCGATCCACTCTACTGGATCACTTTCCAGCGCTCTATGAATCTCGCGCTCTCGACGACGGCGCTCTGCCTACTGCTCGGTTACCCTGTCGCCTATCTCTTCCTTACCGGCGGCCGTTGGACGAAGCGATTGATCCTGGTGCTTACGATCGCCCCTCTTTTGACCAGCGGTATTGTCCGCACATACGCGTGGCTGGTCATTCTCGGCGGGCGCGGCGTCTTGAATTCGGCGCTGCTGCAGACTGGCCTGATCGACCAGGCGCTCCGGATCATGAACACGCATTGGGCCGTGCTGATCGGGATGGTGCAGATCCATTTGCCGGTGATGATCCTGCCGCTGATCGCGGTCATGAGCCGCCATGACAGCCGTCTCGTCGAAGCCTCCGAGAATCTTGGCGCGTCGCGTATCGGCACGCTACGGACGGTGATCCTTCCGCTCAGCGTGCCGGGCATCGGCACCGGGTCGGCGCTCGTCTTTACCCTCACCTACACCACCTTTGTCGTCCCGCAGATTCTTGGCGGCGGAAATTATCTGAACGCAGCCACCATGATCTATGAGCAGGTGGTGTTCTCGCTCGAATGGTCGAAGGGGTCCGTCAGCTCGCTGATCCTGATGGTAACCTGCCTGATCGTGCTTGTGGCGATCGCTCTCTTGACCAATCATTTCACCAAATGGACGAAAGGCCACGACGCATGAAGTGGTTTCGCGGTCGTTCGCTGGTTGACGTGGTCGGGATTGGTCTGGTGCTCGCAGTGGCAGTCTTCTCCCTTGTCCTTCTGGTCGCGCCGTCGATAATCGTTGTCGTCATCTCCTTCGATACGCGCGCTTATGTCACCTTCCCGCCCGCGGGCTTCACCCTCCGGTGGTACAAAGCTGTTTTCGAACATGGCGAGCTCGTCGAGGCGATGCTGAACAGCCTCCAGGTTGGGCTGACGGTGACGGTTCTCTGCATCGTTCTTGGCGTTCCTACTGCGCTCGCCTGCGTGCGCGGCCGCTTCCGGGGGACGACCGCTCTTTCGGTCTTCGTTCTTGTTCCGCACATGGTTCCGGGCATTGTACTGGGCGTCGCTGTTCTTTTCGCCGGGGCGCTCGTGGGCGTCTCGCCTTCGATCTGGCTTCAGTCCATTTCGATTACTGTTTTCATCGTCGCTGTGATGGTCCGGACCGTGCAAAGCCGGCTGATGCGCCTTGATCCAGCGCTCGAAGAGGCCGCGGCAAACCTCCGCGCTACGCCGTTTCAGAGCCTCCGTACGGTGACCTTCCCTCTCCTGATGCCCGCGATCCTCGCGGGCGCGGTGTTTACCTTCGTCGAGGGTTTTGACAATCTCTCGGTCGCGATCTTCACTCACGGTTTTCGGGACCGTCCATTGCCGGTCGAACTGCTGGCCCTCGTGCAGTACACAAGCTCGCCCATCGTCGCCGCCGTCTCGGGCGTGCAGATCGTGCTCGCAATCGCCGCACTTGTCGTCGTCTCAACGTCGATCGGCCTCGACAAGGTTAACGAATGAGCGGCATAGATCACGTCCGATACCGCTGTCGACCATAAATCTGTGACCATACCAAATCGCTGGAAAGAGCACCGAAGGCCGCCATTCATCGCTTACAGTCAGCTATTGACCGGCCGGCCCCCGCTCTTGAGAATCCGTTACAGGTAAGCAGGAACATCCGCATTCGCGGACCGGTTCAGGCTCCAGGCCACAGGTCGCTCTGGAATTCGCCGGTCTGCGGTCGGATCGGAGTGCAGCGGCCACGGTTCGTCGTTCGCGATGGGCAAGTGGCAGCACGCGGTAACCGGAACGAGAGCACCTCTCGAGCGACATGCAGGATTGCCATCGCAACTTCACGCCAGGGCGCAAACCGGAAGAACCCGCCTCTCCTGAGGCTGCTCCGGAGCTTATATTCGTCGATGACGGCAAGGCCGGGGGGAGACGCCCGGGGTCGTTTAGATGCGGCGACGACATTGCGACTAAGATACGGCAGAACAGGACGCAGCGGAGAGACAGTCCGCCAACAATCGGCGTAGTTTGTTACCGGGGCGGTGAAATTACCCCACCCTGAGGCGTCCCTTCTTCGGTGCGTTGCAGGACGCCATTGTCGAGCACTCCTGCTGCCAACCATTTATCGATCAAGCGTCGAATGACGCCGTCATTGATCCTCTGGTCGAGGAACCCCCGCAGGTGTTTGTGCTCAATGCTTCCAAAGTAATTCGCAATATCGGCATCGATCAACCATCCGAGGCCTTCCACGGCCAGCCCCGCCCGAAGGTCTTTCAACGCTTCGTGGGCAGAGCGGCCGGGCCTGAAGCCGTACGAGCACGGCAGAAAGTCCGTCTCGTAGATCGGCTCCAGCAGCATCAGAATGGCTCGTTGCGCCACCTTGTCCTCGTAGGTCGGTATGCCCAGCGGTCGCTGCCCCCCATCCGCTTTCGGGATGTAGTGACGGCGTACCGGTGGTGCACGGTAACGGCCAGACTTCATCCGCCCCAGGAGGTCAAGCAGGTTGGCCTCCGCGTCGGTTTCGTAGTCCGTCGCCGTCACCCCGTCGATGCCCACAGCCCCGTCCGCTCGCGTGCGGTTCAGGCGCGTTCTCGGTCGACCGGCTCCTGCGCACCCAAGGGCTGGACTGGTGGGAGGACGAGGAGTGCCCGATCGCGGAGCTCAACGCGATCGTCGACCGCTACATCGCGGTGAAGCCCCGCATCATGGTGACGCATGACGCGCCGGCAGCGGCGATCGAGGTGGTGTTTCCGGACGTCAGGCTGTTCCGCCCGCTGTCTCGGACGATGCAGGCGTTCGACGCGATGTTCGAGCATCACCGTCCGGACGTCTGGATCTTCGGCCACTGGCATCGCTCGGCGTCCGCTGTCGTGGACGGCACGCGGTTCCAGTGCCTGGGCGAGCTCAGGACCTGTTCGGTGATACGTCGCGAGGGCCGGCCGGCCAGGCTGTACTGAAGTTCAGTGGTCCGCTGGCACCGCCTTTCCTTACAACTCATTGATTTGGCACAGCGCATGGAAGGCGCTTGGGA
>JAGWAS010000036.1 GCA_021296235.1 Paracoccaceae bacterium
AATCAAACCGGAATTGGGCCGCCGGAAGCGGACAACGATCATGGCAGCCGTCCTGAGATCAAAACCATGGATGCAGATAATTTGGATTGCGGTCCATAATGCAGCATGGGATGGTAAATTGTGTTTCATAGCCGGTTCGATGACGAATTCGATGGCCTTTCCGAAGCGATGCAGGATGCGATCCTTGCCATGGCAATTCTGCCGGCAAAAAACCGACTTGGATCTGAACCGACCTCAGGCGTACGCCTTGAATTTGTCCGATCACGCAAACATGAAGAAACCGAGATGCTTTGTTTATGATAGTGTGTGGCGTATTGCATTGAAGGCCATCCTGCTGACAGCGGGAGACAGGGCAGGTATCGACGAACAATGCTTCTACAGGAAGCTGGTTGCCAGGGCCGATGAAAGCTTCAACCGGCATCTTGCGGCGCAGGGAAGGAGAAAGTTGTGGGCAGGAACCTGAACAAAATGCTTGATGAACGCACTGACGGTCGGCGGGATCACATCGTTGCGGAGTCCGACAGCGGTGACGTCGAGCAGCTGACTCTGCCGGAGTTGCGGAAAGCCAGGAAAATGACACAGGCGCAGTTGGCCGATGTTATGAATATCCGCCAAGCCAGCGTCGCCCAAACGGAAATCCGGAAGGAAATGATGGCTTCGACGTTGCGGAGCTACGTTGAGGCCATGGGTGGCAAATTGAGCTTTGTGGCTGAGTTCCCCGATCGACCGCCCGTATCCCTCCAAGGCCTTGGAAACTCAGGAATATTCCCTCGGCGACGGCCACATTCTCCGGTTAGCCCGAAGCCGGAACCCGGCTGACTGGCATTGCGATATGCTCCGGTCGTCCGGAGGCTGAACCAACTCGGAAGGAGCCTGCCGCAGCTGGAGGTTACGGTTGGTGAGCTTTGGGAAATGGAATTCGGCTTCTGCTCACTTGCAGAGCGGATCGATTCCATCACAGCCAGTGGCACGCGGATGATTCATGTGTTCCGAGCTGTCGATGCAATTAAATGATGTTGAGTCCAACATAATCAACGAACTTTGACATGTGCTTCGTTGACGCACCAATTGTCCGACGCCATTGGGCGCCATTTCCATCGGTGGGTTGCAGGGTTTCGTGGTCATGGCGGCAGAGCGATTGCCAATGCAGCGTTGCGGTCGCGGCATTTTTGTTGGAGTGGATCCAAAGACAATTCGATGAACGCTTGCATTTTGTGTCCCGACGAGCATTGATCCGTGCTGGGAAAGGGACGTGCGATGAGGCAATGGCTTGTTTGAATTGGCAAAAAGCGAGCGCCTATGTCTGCGCAATATCCGGACTGGGGATAAGCGATGAAGCCTGATGCAATATTCAGTGATCTTGAGGGCAAGTCGGTTTTCATAACTGGAGGTGGTTCGGGTATCGGCGGGGCCCTAACAGAGGGCTTCATCAGTCAGGGGGCCAAGGTTGCATTCGTTCAGCGTTCGGACGCAACCGAATTTTGCGACCGGCTGGAAAGGGAATTTGGGGCAAGGCCACTGTTCATCAGATGCGATTTGACGAATGTCGGCCAATTGAGACAGGCGGTTGATGAAGCGTCATCTGCACACGGTCCTGTGGATGTGCTGGTCAACAATGCGGCAAACGATATGCGGCATGTTGCGGAAGAAATGACCGTCGAGGAATGGGACGCCAACCAATCGGTCAATCTTCGTCCATACTTCTTCGGGGCACAGGCGGTTGTTCCCGGCATGAGACGGTCGGGTAGGGGCGCGATAGTGAATTTCACCTCAATATCCTACATGATGGGCAATGCCGGATACCCTGCCTACGTTGCAGCCAATGCAGGCATTACCGGTCTGACGCGGGCCCTTGCCCGGGAGTTGGGCCCGGAACGCATCCGCGTAAACGCATTGGCGCCCGGTTGGGTGCTGACGGACCGTCAGATGGAACTTTGGGCGACACCGGCGGCATTGGAAGAGCATTTGGGTCGACAATGCCTGAAGGAACACCTGAAGCCGAGGGACATCGTGAACGGATGTCTGTTCTTGGCGTCTTCCGCCAGCCGGATGATGACCGGGCAGGTCCTGGTTATTGACGGAGGGGTTGTCACCACCGGCTGACCGGGCCGAGTTGCACCGCAGCTGCAGACGAACGGATCAACTTGGAAATCATCCCGCTTGCAACGCAATGGAGCGAGCGGCCGACAATGGCGGGGCCGGATCAAATTCTTGGTTGATAACCCGGTCCACCCAAAGACAGAGAATTTTGGGTTGGCACTCTTGGAGTTATTTTCAATTGGAGATGATATTCAGGATTGCCTGAAGGTGGCGCGGCAACCATGCAAAAAAATAAGAGATTTCTCGAGCAAAGGACCGTCAAGCAACCGATTGGCACAAAATCCGGATGATGCGGCAGCGTTTGTTGCGCGGTTGGAATGCAGAAAGTCGGAAGGGAACTTGGTCGGAATGCATCAAGTCCAAAATGCAAAGGAATGAGCGGGTACCAAAAATTGCATCGGTGTCAGTTTCCCTCCATGCCGATTTGGCAAGGTTCGGGCGGGTGAAATTAAGGCGGCGCTTGCGTTGCAGTTCCAACCGCAGCCGCAAAGGCCGCTACAGCCAAGGTCCCATCAGGTTCAGACCCGCCTTGACCCCTGAGTTGTGAATGGGATTGCATGCCAAACCGGGCTCAATTTGATTGCAAGGTTGATATTGTTCAATTGCAGAGACCGGCTACCCTGGACGGCCAACACGGCGCCAAGCTCTCTTTTTTGCCACCGCGTGTCCGGTCGACTCCACCAGGATTTTGACCTCGTGCAGAAGCTCCGGTGGGAGCAGGGCAACATTGGCACTGACCGTCTGCCGACTGTATTGATAGCCATCGACCCTGTCATCGCCATGCCCCAGCATCTTGCGCACGGTTCGGTGTTGGTTGGCCAGCTCCTGCAGCCGGTCGAAATCGCAGCCAATTCCGCAGCGCAGGACGGCAAGGACAAGTATCCGCCACATGTCCATCCCAGGTCGTCCGGCAGGCCGATGAGGAACAGGACCGATGTGCCCATCAAGCAGTGCAAACAGTTTCTCCTGCTTTTCCGGATCGCACCAGATCAGTTGAAGTCCCAAGAGGATCGCCGGAATGTCGTCGCGAGAACGAAGGTCAATCTTGATGCGTTTGATCGGGATTGACCCAAGATTCGGTTGAAACTCGTAGGCGCTTCTCACGATGGAGAACCCTTCAAGGATTCTGTCAGGATGGCCGGACGCTGAGAATTATGTTGCAATTTATGCCATACGCAACAGATCTTATCAAGCAGAACCTGTAATATGTATTTGTAATTCCATGACTTGTGGAATTGCACACAAACGCCGTGCCCACAACGAACTCGATTGGGCATCGTCAAGATCATTGAACGTGTGCGGCGCAATTGAAGGCAAAAACCCTGCAGTTCATCCAGGTCAAACGGAAGAACGGGGACACAACGAATCCACACCCGCCTCAATGGGAGCGTAGGGAACTGTCTTCAGACATCATCTCGGCATTGCGCAGTAGGGCAGCCAAGCGATGAAACCCGTGAACCATTTTTGAATAGGGGATCATCAGGAAAAAGGTCAGCACGAAACCCAAATGCAGCGGCAGCAGAAACTGCACAGCCGGTTCGCCGGTGGCCGCAAAAAGGATCAATCCAGTCGCGCTTGTTCCGAACAGAACAAGTATGAATGCCATTTCTCCGCCCCAAGCCGACGCAACCCCAAGATTGGGATCGGCCTTGGTCTTGAGCCAAGCCAAACCTGCGGTTCCGATGCAAAGCAAAATTCCTCCCGGCACCCCGAGCAGTTTGGGAACGGAAAGGAAGCCATAAGGAGCTTCCATCCCGAATCCGTAATGCAGCAAAGTTCCAGAGCAGGTTGATGCAAAACACAAAAGGAAACCGGCAAGTGTTGCCTGGTGCAACCAACGGCGGGCATTCGAAAACCGGTCACCATCCTCGAAGTTGCACCCCTCTCCGTGTCCACCGGAAAGGTTGTCCATGCGAGCGAGTGAATTGACGGCTTTGGCGATGTATTGCCATCTGATTGAGCCGCCGCCGACAGCTTTCCAGTAGCGCCTTACGGAGATGCCCACTGCAATCAATGGGAGCAGGAATGAAGGAACGAAAATCGCTACCATCAGGCTGTGGGACATGAAGGAATAGAAACCCTCGCCGCTCGCCGGTCGCATTGCGGTCGTAAGCCAAAACAGTATCGCCAACGAAACAACCATAACCGAGGAAAAAGCAAGAGCCGATCTGTCAAACAGTTGTCCGACACATGAAGGCCATGCGTGAGCCTTCCAACTCTGTTGCCGAACCGAAGCAAGCGCTCTCGGAACATTTATGTCGAATTCATGTGGGGCGATGTACTGGCATGCATGGTAGCAGCCGCGGCAGTCATGACAAAGATTGGCAAATTGAACGATATCGCCTTCAGCGAAATTTCTATGCATTTGAATGGCGGGGAATACGGAGCAGTAACCTTCGCAATACCGGCACGCATTGCAGATCTGGATCTGGCGACGTGCCTCAGTGATGGCGTCAGAGGGCATGGGCAGCCGCCTCACATCCTGCAATCCTTCCGAACACCGTTCCGATGGTCATGCCGAATCCGGCCAGGTAACCCTCACCAAGGATCGAGCCAGCCATGATTTCGCCGGCAGCCCAGAGATTCTCAATAGGAGAGCCCTTGGCCCGGACTTGAGCGGACGCGCTGACGCACAAGCCGAGATATGTAAAGGTGACACCGGGGCGAAGCTCGTAACCGAAGAAGGGAGGGTTCGATATCGGCCGGGCCCAGTTTGACTTCGGCGGGTTGAGCTTCTCCGTTGCAAGCCCGTCGAGTTCGGTTGGGCGGAATGTGCCCGGACGGCAGGTATTGTTGAACTCTTCGACTGTGGCAACCAACGCTTCCTTGGACAATCCCAACCGCATCGCAAGCACTTCGACGCTCTTTGCCTCGACTGGGGGATATGCCGAGGGCATGAACAATTCAATGCTCCGGGAGTCGAATATGGCAAATCCAATCTGATCGGGTTGGGCGGCGACCAGTCTTCCCCATATTGCGTAGCGCTTTGGCCATAAATCCTCCCCCTCGTCATGGAACCGCACTCCGTGCTTGTTGACAACAATTGAAAAGGGAATGCAGTCAAGACGGGTGACAATTCCTCCGTCGAATTTGGGTGCCCTTCCGTCTATTGCGACTGCATGGCACTGCGCGGGGTCGCCCACGGTGTCGACACCCTGATCAATCAAGTTCCGAAGGACGATGCCGCGGTTGTATGGGCTCCCGCGAACAAGAAAATTGCGCGCTGCCGGGCCCCAGGCATCCACCATCCAGTCGATGTTTGCCTGAAAACCGCCGGAGGCAGCCACCACGGAACGGGGAAAGAACGATTTTGTTTCACCTTCGATTTCTGCGTCGACGCGCAAGATTCGCCGATCCTTGAGTTCAAGGTGCCGAACAAGCGCACCATAAACGAACTGGACACCGAGATTGGCCGCAGTGCGGCAATAGGCATTGACCAACGCCCTGCCTCCGCCAAGAAAGAAGGCATTCGTCCTCGACAGGGACAATGTTCCGGAAAGTGGCGGCTGAAAACGTATGCCGTGATCCTGCATCCATCCATAGCACTCCTCGGAAGAGCGAATTGTAAGTCGGGCCAAGGCCTCGTCGGTATTTCCCTTTGTAACCCTCTGCAAATCTCCGAAATACTCATTCTCTCCGTACTCCCCCGGAAGAACGCCGGTCGGTCCTGCATGCATGCACCTGAAATTCCGGGTGTGCCTGGTATTGCCGCCTCGATAAACCTCTGGTGCAGCTTCAAGCACCAGGACCTCCGCACCTATTTCACGGGCGGAGATCGCCGCGGTCAGGGCAGCATTTCCACTGCCGATGACCAGAACATCCAACGCCTTGTTTGAACCGGAACCGGGCATCAAGGAATTCTGTCTGTGTTCGGTTGAACGGCGATCCAACCTGGTGGCAGCCATGTCTGTCGAAGACCAAGGGCCGGTACGGAAACAGCGCGCGGCACCTTTCGAATTGGCGGCACCTCGCCTTGCACCATAACATGCAAGGGATCAGGGCGCACCGGCCCACTCAGCATGCCGGCGGCTCCGTTGGGCAGTCGAAAAGGTAAACAGACATTGATGGAGCTTGGGCAACGCGATGATCTCTGAAACAAATGCTTAATTCCATTCCGGTCTCCGTCCAGCGGATCAATTTGCTGAGGTCTCCGAGTCCCAAACTGAGGATGTTGAGAAGGCTTCAGTTTCTACCTTGCCAATGGAAAGGGCGATTGCAAGAGATCGGTTCATCCATTGGGCAAAGAGCATCGAATTCACTTGCTTCCGATTGTTCAAATTGGCCTATGGGCGGCACTAGAAACATTGAATGGGGCTCATGCAGGCTTATGTTAATGAAATTGTGAGCGTCCAAACTTTTTCGACAGAGGCTGCCGTCTGCCGGATCTGGCGTGAATGCGTGAAGCAAGTGTTGGTGAGCCAACACTGAAATCGGGAAACGGAGCATGGCACGCAAATCCAGAAAAGCCCTGTCAGCGGAAATGCGGGAACGTCGCAGCGGTTGGCGAACCATAAGGAACGTCACCCCCTATCTGTGGCCAAAGAACAATTTGCCTGCACGAACCCGTGTTGTGCTGGCTTTGGTTGCGTTGGGTTTGGCAAGGGTGGTTTCCGTTGGCACCCCCTTCATCTACAAGGCCATTGTCGACATTCTGGCGATGTCCGATCAGGAGTCGTTCCTGAAGATTGTTGGCCTTGGGGCCGTTGGCCTGACTGTTGCCTACGGCGTGGCAAGGATACTGAGCGTTGGTTTTGACCAATTGCGGGATGTCTTCTTTGCGAAGGTCGGTCAGCGGGCACTTCGGTTGCTTGCGCTCGAAACCTTCCGGCACATCCACAGTCTTTCCCTGCGTTATCACATCACCCGAAAGACAGGCGGATTGTCGAGGGTGATTGAGCGCGGCGTAAAGGGTGTTGAATGGCTGCTCCGCTTCATGCTTCTTTCAGTGGGACCGCTGACACTTGAGCTTTGCATGATCGCAATCATCCTGCTCGTAGTGCTGGATATCCGGTATTTTTTGATCATCGTTGCCACGATCGGCATATATACTTGGTTCACCTTCAAAGTTACCGAATGGCGGGTTCAAATCCGACGGGAAATGAACAAGCAGGACACCGAGGCCAACCAAAAGGCCATCGACAGCCTGCTCAACTATGAAACAGTGAAGTATTTCGGTGCGGAAGATCGTGAGGCGGCGCGCTACGACACCTCAATGCAGGGATACGAGCAGGCAGCACTGAAAACCAGCTATTCCCTGGCGGCGCTGAATCTGGGGCAAGCCTGCCTTATATCGGCGGGCACCGTGGCGGTGCTGGTCATCGCTGTGATCGGGGTTCAGGATGGATCTCTGACCGTGGGCGACTTCGTTCTGGTCAGTGCCTACATGATGCAGATTTCCATACCCCTGAACTATTTGGGTACGGTCTACCGGGAAATCAGGCAGGCGTTGGTAGATATGGGTGACATGTTCGACCTGCTTGACGAGAACTACGAAGTCAGGGACAAGCCTGATGCCGCCGAATTGAAGGTCGAGGGCGGAAGGATCGAGTTCGACAATGTGTTGTTCGGGTATGACCCGCAACGGCCGATCCTCAAGGGGCTGGACCTTACGGTTGAGCCTGGTCAGACGGTTGCCATCGTCGGTCCTTCCGGATCAGGAAAATCAACCATCGGCAGGCTGCTGTTCAGGTTTTACGATGTCAGTGGCGGTGCTCTCAGGATTGACGGTCAGGATGTCAGGGACATCACCCAGGCAAGCCTTCACAACAGGATCGGAATTGTTCCTCAGGACACGGTACTGTTCAATGAAACCATCTTCTACAATATCGCCTACGGACTGCCCTATGCGACCCGGGAGCAGATCGAGAACGTGGCGCGTGCGGTGCAGTTGCATGATTTCATCAAGCAGTTGCCCGAAGGATACGAAACCGAAGTTGGAGAAAGGGGGCTGAAGCTGTCCGGTGGGGAAAAGCAACGCATCGGAATCAGCCGCACTCTGCTCAAGAATCCGCCCATACTGCTGCTTGACGAAGCGACCTCCGCACTCGACACCGAAACGGAGAAGGAGATTCAGGAGAGCTTCCGAGAGATGGCCAAGGGACGAACGGTGATTGCCATTGCGCACAGGCTCTCAACCATCGTCGATTCGGACAGGATCATCGTTCTCGAGAAAGGGAGAATTTCTGAACAGGGCACACATGAGGAATTGCTGCACAGGGACGGGCGTTACGCGTCCATGTGGCATCGACAACAGACAGAGGAAGAGGAGGACGACTTGGCAGCGTAGTTCTCTCTTGGCAAAGTGATCAGATTCCCGCTTCCAGCCTGTCGACAAGCCGATACATCATTTGCTCACAAGATCCGATCTGTTCTGTTTCCACAAATTCGTCGGGTTTGTGCCCTTGATCCATTGATCCTGGACCGCAAATCACTGTTGGCGCGCCGACCCCTTCCGCAAAGAGGCCTCCTTCCGTCCCGAATGGCACTTTCATTACGGAAGCCCTTCCGACGAGTGATTTCACAAATTCCACTGCAGGGTCGTCATGTGGTGTATCCAGCCCAGGGTATGTGTTCCGGACCGAAATACGGATGTCTGCAGCTTCTGAGATGGATCTTGCGGCGTGTACAATGCACTCGGCATCCCGGTTCAACTGCCCGACAAGCCGCTCCGGGTCGTCTGCAGCAGCGTTCCTGATTTCGAACCAGACCGTGCTCCGGGAGGGAACGATGTTGGCCGCGATGCCGCCATCAATCCGGGCAGCATGAATGGTGGTGTATGGAACCTCGCAACCGGCATCGCCGGTGCTGGATGCGGCAATTCGTTCTTGGGTCCGCCGCAAGGTCGAGACGAAGTCGCAGGCGAGGTGAAGTGCGTTGAGCGCGTTCGGTGCAAATGCCGAATGGGCCTCCGTGCCGAAACAATCCGCTTTCAAGGCAGTCTTGCCCTTGTGACCGGTCGCAACCTGCATTGAAGTTGGTTCACCGACTATGCAGAGGGCCGGACGCAGCTCCTCGGCGGCCATGACCTCAATCAAACTTCGGACACCGATACACCCGACTTCCTCGTCATGGGAGAAGGACAGCCAGAGTGGCGTTTTCAGTTCCCGGCGGCGGGCGGCGTCAGCCGCACGCATGGCGCAGGCCAGAAACCCCTTCATGTCAGCGGTGCCGCGACCATAAAGTCGGCCGCCCCGCAATGTGAGCCGGAATGGATCATAGGACCAAGCCTGTCCGTCAACTGGCACCACATCCGTGTGGCCCGACAGCAGAATGCCGGGCAGTCCGCTTGGACCCACTGCAGCGAACAGATTTGCCTTTGTGCCATCGGCGTTGTGAACCAGCCGGGTCCGTATTCCTCTTTCACTCAGGAATGAGTCAACGAATCCAATGAGCTTGAGATTTGAATCCCGGCTCACCGTCGGAAACGAAATCAGCCGTTCAAGTATTTCAAGGGTGTTCAAGACCGCCTCCTGATCCTCGTGATCTGGCCCCAGGTTCGGGTTGCTATCACGGTTGCCATTCTTCTTCTCACAGCGATGACCGTAATGCTCTCACAGCGATGACTGTAACGCGCCCGGTTTCGCCTGAATCTCTGATCCGACGCAAGAACAAAACGGATCGAGGCAAAGAGGCATCGTCCACCGGCAGTGATCCACCACCGGGTTCGGATATCTGATTTGACACTGGGGTTTGGGAACCAGCACGGCTGGGCATCCAAGATCAAGTTGGCTTATCGCGCTGGCACGAATTCGGCGAGAAGTCGGCAAATCCCAAGAGAGAGTTGTTAGCGGTGATCTACTGGCCGCTTGAGCCCACCTGTTGTGCATTACAACATCAGAACATTGATCAGGTCTTCTTGATGAGTTGGTTTGACAAGAATGCCGTCGTTGCCGAGTAATTTTGTCGCGACGGGTTCCTTATGCGATGGGGACACCCATGGAATCTGATCATAAGAGCACGCAACAATTGATCAAAGAGATCAACCCCGTCATTCGCGGGTAGGGTCAGTATTTCTGCAAGGCTTCATGTTAGCAGATTTTTCCGTCCGTTTGATGGCTGGATCACGCTACGAATCTGTTCGCATGATAGCGGCGTTTGGGTCAGCTTGCCGTTTCGTCGTCGAACACATCGTCAATATTGCGGGCCATCAGCACGGCGTCGATCCAAGCATCAAGTTCCGCCTTGCCGGCGGACATGACCTGTTTGCGCCG
>JAGWAS010000004.1:0-34380 GCA_021296235.1 Paracoccaceae bacterium
CTGTGTGGACGGCACTTTTGGCTGTTTCCTTTTGCTTTTGTGATTGATGACATGAGCGCAATGCTTCTCTGCGGATCAAAATGCAACACATTTGTTTCATATTTGTTCATAATATGTTTATGTTGTATTCTGGCCACAATCAACACCAAAACGCGTTCGACCTTCCGTCAAGGTCCAGGACTACTGTCAAAGGTACTTTCGCCAATCAGGTCGGCCGGTCAATTGACCTGGCCGATGTTGGAGGTTAGCCCGACTGCGCCAGTCACGAAACCCGGACAGAACCGTCCGGTCAGTCCACATACGTCTGTGCAGTCCCTGATCCCAGCACACCTGCCTCGTTTCGGTTTGGCACTTGACCGGGTTCCAGCCGGCGATGTGTCACGGCCAATTGTTCGACCAGATCCGCAATCCACCGGCAAGATCCGAAATCGGCAAGAATCCGCCGAAAAGCCGAGTTTTCCTCCAAATCCCGCAACGCACCAAACGCCAACAATACAGTGTGGAAAGTCCTATACAATGGAGGCCAAAGGTTGACTTCGTTTAACCCGCATGATTGGCAGCAGAGTCATTTCAAGCGGCACTGGCATTGGCAAAGAGATTGCAAAGGCTCAGCGACATCAAATTGGGAGCACCAAATCAACATGCGTTGGGAATGGATCACCATTCCCAAATCGGACGGAATTGGCGACGCCATGGCTGAACACATTGAGTTTTCGATTAACGGAACTCCGGTAAGGACGAAACCCGACCCTTCGACAACACTGCTCGACTATCTACGGATCGAACAGGGACTGACCGGCACGAAGGAAGGATGCAACGAAGGCGATTGCGGTGCATGCACCGTCATGGTGTCCGAACGGCATGGACAGAAAATCGGGCACAGCGCGGTCAATGCGTGCATCCTGTTCTTGCCGCAGCTTCACGGCAAATCAATCAGAACAGTGGAAGGTGTTTCCTGCACCAACGGCAGCCCAAATTGCGTGCAGCAGGCGATGGTGGACCTTCACGCGAGTCAGTGTGGATTTTGCACACCGGGTTTTGTCATGTCACTCGTCTCCGGCCATCTCAACCGCAGTCACAGTCACAACGACGTGATTGCAGGCAATCTGTGCCGATGCACCGGTTACGCACCCATCGTGAGAGCCGCCGAGGCGGCGTTCGATCAGGAACTGCCGGCATGGTCAAAAGACATCGCCGACGAGATTGCGACAGAACGCTATTCTGTTGCCAGCCATGATTTCTTCATCCCCGGGAACGTCGAAGAACTCGCGACCTGGCTGACCGCGAACCCCGATGCCACAATTGTGGCCGGCGCCACCGATGTTGGACTTTGGGCTACGAAGCAACTGCGCGAGATCAGACCCACCTGTTTCATTGCCGGAATTCCAGAACTTGGAAGGATCCAGCGACAGAATGGCAGATGGCTGGTCGGTGCCTGCGCGACACTGTCGAAATTCAGAAGGTTCGCAGGCAGTTATTTTCCGTCGCTGTCAGAACTCATTCGCAGGTTCGGATCGGTCCAGGTTCGCAATTCGGCCACGGTCGGCGGAAACATAGCAAACGGCTCGCCGATCGGCGATTTGCCCCCGGCCCTGATTGCACTGGGAGCACAGCTTGTGCTCCAGCGCGGAAATGTCACCAGAACGATTCCGATTGGGGAGTTCTTTATCGACTATGGCAAGCAAGATCTTCTGCCGGGGGAGTTCCTGAGGGCAATTGAAATCCCCGACCACAAGGGCACATTTGGCTGCTACAAGCTTTCCAAGAGGTTCGATCAGGACATCTCAGCGGTTTGCGGCTGCTTTAGAATTTGGGCCGAGGATGGTGTGGTCCGGGAGGTCAGACTGGCATTCGGCGGAATGGCCGCAACACCCAAGCAGGCCAAAGAGGCAGAAAAATCACTGATTGGGCAACCATGGAACGAAGCAGCGGTGCGGTGTGCGATGGACAAGCTGTCCGAGGATTTTTCACCCATATCGGACATGCGAGCCTCTGCCGATTATCGCATGGAAACCGCCCAAAACATGCTTCTTCGATTTTTTGTTGAGCAAACTGCCCCGGAAGAGGTCACCAACGTGCTGGAGGTCCAGCCGTGAACATTGCGCACAGACCTGCTGCTCATGACGCTGCGTTGCTGCACGTAACCGGACGAGCACTCTATCTTGATGACATTCCGTCCCCGGGCACCGCCCTCCATCTCGCCTTCGGGTGTTCAACAATTGCGCACGGCACGATTGCCTCGCTTGACCTGTCCAAGGTTCTGAGCACCGACGGGGTACTGAAGGTTTTGACTGCGAGCGACCTTCCCTTCGCCAACGACGTATCTCCCTCCGGGGACGGTGAACCGCTTCTTGCCGACGGATCGGTCAACTTTCACGGGCAGCCGATCTTCATCGTGGTTGCGGCTTCCCATCTGGCCGCAAGGCGGGCGGCCCGGCTCGCCGACATCTCATACCGCAGACTGCCGCCGATACTCTCGATTGATGATGCGCTGACCGCCAGCAGTCGCATCGAAGAACCCTTGGTTTATGGAAGGGGCAACGCAGCAGGTGCCATCGCAGATGCGCCGCGCAGGGTATCGGGATCGATTTCCATCGGTGGTCAGGAACACTTTTACCTTGAGGGCCAAGCGGCGATGGCGGTCCCGCAGGAGGACGGCTCAATGCTGGTCCACAGTTCCACACAGCATCCCTCGGAGATTCAGCACAAGGTTGCCGATACCATAGGCAAACCCATGAATTTTGTGCGGGTTGAGGTCCGACGCATGGGAGGCGGGTTCGGGGGCAAGGAAAGCCAGGCAAATGCAATCGCCTGCGCCTGTGCGGCAGCGGCACTGGCGACGAGCCGTCCATGCCGGATGCGCCTCGACCGAGACGACGATTTCATCACAACCGGCAAGAGACATGACGCCAGAATCGAATACGAGGCCGGCTTCGACAGTGAAGGTCGCCTGGCCGGCGTGGAGTTTCGTCAGCACATCCGATGCGGGTGGTCGCGCGATCTTTCCCCTCCGGTCGCCGACCGGGCGATGCTGCACGCCGACAACGTCTATCACATTCCAGAAATCAGGATTGCTTCGGAGCGTCTGCGAACGAACACCCAATCTGCGACGGCCTTCAGGGGCTTCGGTGGACCGCAGGGCATGCTTGGAATTGAACGGGTGCTCGACCATGTTGCTCACAAGCTGCGCGCCGATCCTGCGGAAATTCGAAGGCGGAATTTCTATGCTCCTGCCGATGGCTCCGAGCACCAAAGGACATTTTACGGAATGCCCGTCGAGGATTGTGTGATCGGCGACATCACGGATGAGTTGCTCGAAAGCTGCGATTACCATCAACGCCGCAGGGATATACGGGATTGGAATTCCCGGAACCGTTACCTCAAGAAAGGACTGGCATTTTCCCCCGTAAAGTTCGGGATATCCTTCACGCTGACACATCTCAATCAGGCCGGCGCATTGGTTCACGTCTATCGGGACGGTTCCATTCACCTCAATCACGGCGGAACCGAGATGGGCCAGGGGCTTTTTGTCAAGGTTGCCCAAGTGGCAGCGCAGGAGTTTGGTCAACCGCTTGAAGCCGTCAAGATTACCGCCACGGACACCGGCAAGGTTCCGAACACGTCCGCCACGGCAGCGTCCTCGGGATCGGACCTGAATGGCATGGCGGTCAGGAATGCCTGCCGAGAAATTGTCGGCAGGCTGACCCGGCACATCGCCAGCCAGCATCAGGTCGAAGCAAGTGCAGTCGCATTCCAAAATGGACGATTCGAGGTTGGAAGTGAATCCTACAGCTTCACTGAGGTTGTTGAATCGGGGCACCTTAACCGGGTTTCGCTCTCAGCAACGGGGTTTTACGCCACACCCAAGGTTGCTTGGGACCGGATAGCGGGAAAGGGCCGACCGTTTTTCTATTTCGCCTACGGGGCGGCAGTATCGGAGGTTGTGATCGATACGCTGACCGGTGAAAATCGAATATTGCGCGCTGACATCCTCCATGAAACCGGGAAATCGCTCAACCCGGCAGTCGATATTGGTCAAATCGAAGGAGGTTACGTCCAGGGGGCGGGCTGGCTGACCACTGAGGAGTTGGTTTGGGACGATACCGGCCGGCTAATGACGCATGCTCCCTCAACCTACAAAATACCGGCCTGTTCCGACCGACCGCCAGTCTTCAACGTTTCGCTTTGGGACCGGTCCGAAAATCGGGAGGACACAATTTACCGGTCAAAAGCGGTGGGCGAACCTCCGCTGATGCTTGCAATTTCGGTTCTGGCCGCGCTTTCCGATGCCGTAGCCGCCTGCGGCGACGGCACCGTCTATCCTGACCTCGACGCACCCGCCACACCCGAACGAATTCTGGCCGCCGTGCGCCGCCAAACCGTGGGCTGACCAGTGCCCATCGATTTGGATGAGCTTGGACGCCGGATTGACGAACATGGCAGAATCGCTCGGGTCACAATTGCCGAAACCTCCGGCTCGGTGCCCCGGGAATCTGGTGCCGCCATGCTGGTTTGGCCTGACGGGCTGTCAGGAACCATCGGCGGCGGCGCACTCGAATTCGACGCTGCGGCGTTGGCAAGGGAAGCACTGGGAAAACCAATGTCTTTTGCGCAGGTTGTCCGCAAACCGCTGGGACCCGGTCTCGGCCAATGCTGCGGTGGTTCGGTAACGCTCGTAATCGAGACATTTGACAGGACAGGTCTCAACAAGGTTATGGCCGCCATTGGAGATTCGGCATGCCACCTGCGCCGGGTATGTGAAGAGGCCGCTGCGACGCCGGACACCATCCGGCGCGCCACCGAAGGGGAACCCGAACGCACCCATTTTCTCGAAGGTTGGCTCTCCGAACCGGTTGCAATGGCGAAGCGTCCCATTTGGCTTTTTGGTGCCGGGCATGTTGGCAGAGCTGTCGTCTCGGTGCTGGAGCCGACCGGCGAATTCGAGATTGTCTGGATTGACATGTCAGCCGACAGGTTTCCGAGCATGGTGCCTTCTGGCGTCAGGCAGTTTCTTGCCGAAAACCCGGCGGATGCAACCACGTATGCGCCCGCCAACGCAGAGCATCTTATCATGACCCATTCGCATGCGCTTGATCTTCAAATCTGCAGCCGAATATTGGCCATTCCGTTCCGCTCAGCCGGTCTCATCGGATCCAAGTCGAAATGGGTCCGGTTTCGCAAGCGCCTTTCCGAAGCCGGATTTGACGAAGAGACCATTGATCGAATTACCTGCCCAATCGGAATTCCTGAACTGGGAAAGCACCCTCATGCCATAGCCATCGGACTGGCCTGCAGGTTGCTTGGACGGGGATTGCCGGGCAACAATCCGCCGACAGCCCGTCGATGACCGAATTCTTCGAGGTCGGTGAGCTCTCGAAGGCCTATCCGGGCGTTCAGGCAAATGATCGCGTTTCCTTTTCAATGGATGCCGGCGAAATACACGCCCTGCTGGGAGAGAATGGATCCGGAAAATCCACACTGGTCAAAATGATCTATGGGATTGTCCGGCCCGATTCGGGGCGGATGACGCTTTTGGGGCAACCACACGCTCCGGCGAATCCCAGTGTCGCACGCTCCCGCGGCATCGCCATGGTATTCCAGCACTTTTCGCTGTTCAATGCACTGACGGTTGCCGAAAACATCGCTCTTGGCATGCACCGCCCCCCGAGGGCCCGGAGGTTGGATGATCAAATCAGGGCCACCGGCTCCAACTACGGACTTCCGCTAAATCCAAATGCAAGGGTCGGCGATCTCTCTGTGGGCGAGCGCCAGCGGGTCGAAATCATCCGCTGTCTGCTTCAGGATCCAAAACTGCTGATTATGGACGAACCCACTTCAGTCCTTACGCCCCAGGAAACGGGAATTCTCTTCGCCACGTTGAGGAAACTCGCCAGCGAAGGCACGGCAATTCTCTATATATCCCATAAGCTTGAGGAAATCCGCGACCTTTGCAACAACGCCACCATATTGCGGGCAGGAAGAGTGGTTGCCACCTGCTCGCCGCAGGAAAAATCAGCACGCGAACTTGCCGAGATGATGGTCGGAAGTTCCTTCAGTGCACCGGAGCGCCCCAACTCGGCCTTCGGCGAACCGCTGCTGGAGGTCAGGGGCATTTCGCTGAGGCCCGGACCGACCTTCGGGACTCCGCTCAAGGAAGTTTCGTTCACCGTGAAAAGGGGGGAGATTCTCGGAATTGCCGGGATTGCCGGAAACGGTCAGGACGAGTTGGTCTCGACACTTTCGGGGGAGGCGTCCGTCGATTCGGGCGACATTCTGGTTTCAGGTGCATCCCTGGGACGCACCTCACTGGAATCCCGGCGCAGGCTGGGATTGCTGGTTGCCCCTGAGGAACGCATCGGTCATGCCGCAGCGGCCGAAATGAACCTCGTTGAGAATGCATTCCTGACCGGGGCCGACAGAATGGAACTTGCCCGTTTTGGCATTGCAAACTGGCGAAAGGCACGGAAGTTCGCAGAAGCAATCATTGAAAAATTCGATGTGCGAACGACTGGTGCCGCGAGTTACGCAGGCTCGCTGTCGGGTGGAAACCTGCAAAAATTCGTCATTGGAAGGGAAATCCTTCAGGACCCCCTTGTGCTCGTAGTCAACCAGCCAACCTGGGGCGTCGATGCCGCCGCGGCGGCGGCGATCAGGCAAGCTCTTCTTGACCTGGCGGCATCCGGCAGCGCTGTGGTTGCGGTCAGCCAAGATCTGGATGAACTCATTGAAATTTCAAGTTCGATCGCGGTGCTCAACAACGGAAGCCTGTCTCAGCCGCGCCCTGTGGCCAACTACACCAGGGATGAATTGGGTATTCTGATGGGTGGCACCCATGACATACGGCTGACAGCGGAAGAATCCAATGATTCGGCTTGAACGACGACGCCGTCAATCGCGCGCGTGGGCGCTCGCAACGCCCGTATTGGCGGTTTGTGCAACCGTGGCAACCGGAATGGTGATGTTCGCACTGTTGGGCAAGGATCCGGTTGAAGCGATCAGGACCATCTTCTGGGCTCCCCTTTTCGATCCCAACCTCGCCTCCTATGCAAGGCCCCAAATTCTTGTCAAAGCAGCTCCCCTTGTGCTGATCGCCATCGGCCTTTCACTCGGTTTCCGGGCCAACATCTGGAACATTGGTGCCGAAGGCCAGTACATCATGGGTGCGATTGCCGGAGGGGCCACCGCCCTTGCGCTCTATCCACTGGATGCATGGTGGATCTTCCCGCTGATGATCACCGCCGGGATTGCCGGAGGTGTGGCTTGGGCAATGGTTCCGGCACTCCTGAAAATCCGGTTCAACGCCAACGAAATACTTGTTTCACTTATGCTGGTCTATGTCGCCGAACAGCTCCTTGCTTCGGTTTCAATCGGCTTGCTCAGGAATCCGGACGGCATCGGATTTCCCGGATCGCGCAATCTGCAACACTACGAAAGCGCGGCGAATTCCGAACTTATCACCGGGACGGGAATCCATACCGGTGTCATTGCCGCTATTGCGGTTGCACTGATGGTGCATGCGCTTCTTCGGCTTCACAGGCTCGGCTTTCAGATTCGACTCGCCGGCCTGTCTGCCCGCAGTGCTGCCCATTCCGGTGCCAATCCGAAGCGGTTGACTGCAATTTGCCTTGCCGCCGGAGGGGGTTTGGCCGGGCTCGCAGGAATATTTGAACTCGCAGGGCCCGCCGGTCAACTTACGATCGACTTCAATGTCGGCTACGGATTCACCGCCATCATCGTTGCATTCCTTGGCAGGCTGAATCCGCTGGGGATCGTCTTGGCAGGATTGCTCATGGCCCTCACCTACATTGGCGGCGAAATGGCTCAGTTCATGCTAAATCTGCCGGCGGCGGCGATACAGGCATTCCAGGGAATGTTGCTGTTCTTCCTTCTTTCCATGGACTTCCTATCGAGATTCCGGATCGCTTTCGGGACGGCAAGGATCAATTGAGATGGACCTCTCCTCGATCAACCCACTCCTGCTGATTGCAACCATGATTGCCGCATCCATGCCAATATTCTTTGCTGCGATCGGGGAACTGGTTGCCGAAAAGTCGGGGGTTTTGAATCTGGGCGTCGAGGGCATGATGATAATCGGTGCCGTCTGCGGGTTTGTGGCTGCAGTCGAAACCGGATCACCAATAGCCGGCGTGTTCGCAGCGATGCTGGCCGGTGCGGCACTGTCGCTTCTCTTCGGATTGCTGACCCAACTGCTTCACGCCAACCAGGTTGCAACCGGATTGGCGCTCACACTCTTTGGCCTCGGTCTTTCGGCATTGATCGGACAATCCTATGCCGGGATCAAGCCGCCGTCGTTTCCGCAAATCGGATTTGGTACCCTGAGTGAACTGCCGGTCATCGGGGCCCTCCTCTTCGGATATGATGCCCTTGTCTATGCCTCCGCCGTTCTGGTCGTGGCAGTCTGGTGGTTCCTGGGTCGCTCCCGCGGCGGTCTGGCGCTTAGGGCCGTGGGTGAAAACCAGGATGCCGCACATGCGCTCGGATACAGGGTGGTCGCGATTCGCATGGGTGCGATCGTATTCGGCGGGGCCTGCGCAGGTGTCGGCGGTGCCTACCTTTCGTTGCTCCGGGTTCCCCAGTGGACCGAGGGGGCGACCGCAGGTGCCGGGTGGATTGCGCTGGCACTGGTTGTGTTCTCATCATGGAAACCATTTCGCGTGGTTCTCGGAGCATTCCTCTTCGGCGGCGTTACACTTCTGCAGCTCAACCTGCAGGCCGTCGGTGCTGAAATCAATCCCGTCTATTTGTCGATGGCTCCTTATTTGGTGACAATTGTGGCCCTCGCGGCTATATCGGGGACAGGAAGGGGAGCGCATCTCGGGGCTCCCGGCTCGCTTGGGAAACCATTTCATGCGTCAGGCTGAGACAATTGCAATCCGGATGATTCAAGCGTTTTCAATGGGGAGAGGAACATGAAATTCAGGAATTGGCTGACCGCGGCATCCGCCGTTTGCGCATATGTTGCGCTTGCGGCAGGCCCGCTGCACTCCGATCCGCTCAAGGTCGGGTTCATCTATGTCGGACCGACGGGCGATTTCGGATGGACGTATGAACATGATCAGGGACGATTGGCCGTGGAGGAAGCCTATGGCGACGCCGTCCAAACCTCCTATGTCGAAAGTGTGCCGGAGGGAGCCGACGCCGAACGCGTACTAACCCAGATGGCGCTTTCCGGGCACAAGCTGATTTTCACCACTTCGTTCGGCTACATGGATCCCACGATTAACGTCGCCGCCAAATTCCCGGATGTTAGATTTGAGCACGCCACCGGCTACAAGCGCGCCGACAACGTTTCAACCTATTCAGCCCGCTTTTACGAAGGAAGGGCAGTCATCGGCCACATCGCCGGCCGGATGACAAAAACGAACAAGATCGGCTACATCGCTTCGTATCCGATTCCGGAGGTCATCCGGGGCATCAACTCGGCCTACATTCATGCAAGGAAGGTAAATCCCGACGTCGAATTCAAAATCGTGTGGGTATTCACCTGGTTCGACCCGGCCAAGGAGGCAGATGCGGCTTCAACCCTGATCGAACAGGGAGTGGATGTGATAATGCAGCACACCGACAGCCCCGCCGCCATGACAATCGCCGAAGAAAAGGGTATCCATGCGTTCGGCCAAGCATCCGACATGAAACAGTTCGGTCCGAACGCGAGATTGTCGTCGATCATCGACAACTGGGCACCCTACTATGTTGCGAGAACCGGTGCGATGATGGACGGAACATGGGAAAGCGTGGACACTTGGCACGGCATAAATGAGGGAATGGTTGAGATTGGTGAATTCTCCGACCAAATCCCGGCTGAAGTCCAGACAGAAGCGCAGGCCATTTCCGATGCCATTGTGGCAGGCAACTATCATCCCTTCACCGGCCCTTTGAACAAACAGGACGGTTCTGCCTGGCTCAGCGAAGGTGAAACCGCCGATGACGGAGTGATGCTGGGCATGAACTTCTACGTTGAGGGCATTGAAGGTTCGATTCCTCAATAATGACATGAACAGGGTTCTCGCGATTGCCCGCTTCGTTGCCGGATTGAACTTGGAATCCGGTGTGTATGCGATGCCCGGTGCCGCACCCGTTCAAGGCGAATAGGATGAGGAAATGTCCAACCAGAAAATCGCAGAGCTTCAGTTGGAAATCTACAATTTGACCGTGAAACTGAATGATCTGCTCAAAAATGCCGAACGTCGAGAGGTGGCCGACTACAGCTTCGCCACTCTGGAGGGCGAAGTTACTTTGCTTGAGCTGTTCGGGGACAGGCAGCATCTCTTGGTCATCCACAACATGGGGCAGGCATGCCGCTATTGCACCTTGTGGGGCGATGGCATCAACGGTGTGCTCGCTCATCTTGAAGATGCCATGTCCGTCGTGCTCGTATCCAAGGATCCGCCCAAGGATCAGCGAAACTTCGCAAGCTCCCGCAATTGGCGGTTTCGGCTCGCGTCCCACGGTGGCGGAAAATACATCAGCGAGCAAACCGTGATGGAAGGTCAAGCGAACATGCCAGGAGCCGTGCTCTACGAAAGATTGGAGAAACAAGTGTTTCGCAGGCACGGTGCAATCTTCGGCCCAGGGGATCTTTATTGCCCGGCCTGGCATTTGCTGGCACTCGCCGGACGCGGGGCGGACGACTGGACGCCGCAATTCCGCTATTGGCTGCCACCGAAACAAATGGAGGACGGCGGGGCAGACATGCTGGAGTGACGATTCCCGATCAGAACGCCCATCTCGACCGCAGGATTGGCTGGTTGCAGCAACATGGCCGGCCACTCAATGCAGGCCAAGTCGACAGGCCGATCGTCAATGCTTCGCTCTGCAGCGAAAATATCTCTCTCGGCAACCTTGGAGCGGCAGATGAGCAGGATTCCGAATTCTGCCTAGGAAAAATTCCGATGGATCAATTGTTGCTTGAGCAAAACGGGCAGAGCGTTTTCCAAGCGAATTGATGACAATGAACTCGCAAACAGAATCCCTTCCCGGTCGAACTGGTGGCCTCGCCCACAATGGAGGCGGATTCCGCGCCCGGTCCCCTTGACCTAAAAATCCGCTCAGTCCCTGTCCACAACCCCGGCGCCAGCTCCCGTTTCGCGGGATTTGGAGGTGGCGGGAACAAGAGTACGAGCTGCAAGGAGTTGCAGCCGGTGCCAGACTGCGTCGTTGATGACCGCCCCGTCGATCTCCACCCGCAGCGGGTCACCGCATTTGGGACTCACCACTTCGGCGGCATACTGACAATCGTTCCCCAATTCGCCGGAAAGACGGCAATGCCCTGCAGCGACTTCACCGAGACCGCCGGCCCAGCGAAGCCGGAACGCGGTATCGAATGCGACGGAAGCGGAACCGCCGAACCCGATCAGTCCCAATGGCGAGCTTACCTGCCGGAAGACTGCCTTGTCGCAAGCGCCGGCCGCCAGGAGATCGAATGCGGCAACAGCCGATGGGGCAGTCGCCCGCGCAAACACTGCGGTCCGGCCATTGAGGGTACAATCAGCCTGCCTGTGTTGGGATTCGATGAGGTCAAGCAATGAAGAGATCGCGGCGGGGATTTGAACGGCCGACCATACCGCTGCACGACCAATTTCTTCGGCGAATCCGAAGGGCCAGCCGATTGCGCCCGCCGCCTTGCGGGCACAAAATTCGATTTCGTTGAGCGATACACGGGTCATTGCCGGGTCAGAACCGGAAACGACCAATCGTCGGCATCATGGCTGCTGATGTCAGCAGCAACGGGCGCTCCCTGAAACATGGTGATCCTGGTCCACAAATCCGACTTCGGGTCAAATTTCGTGGCACCAAAGAAAGCCAGCTTGTATCTCAGGATGTCAATTGGACGCATGGCTGAACCAATCAAGTTGCCGCGGATTTCGGCATAGGGATGATCCGGTGCGTTCTGAACCCTGCGCACAGCGTGCCTCAGCTCCGGATGCTCCAGCAGGAATTCGGCGGCGGTGAATCCGTCATTCGCTCCCTCAAGTGCACGGCCAAGCTGCTGAAACTGCCGGGCAATGTCGAGCGTCAATTCCCGATCGGCACCTGGCTCCCGATGTCTGTTGCCGATCCTCGGCTCCAGCTTCTCCTCCGAGTAGTACCAGAAAACCTCGTCCGACTCGGGTTTCGTGAAATCATGCGCCAGTGCCCATTCGCAGTGGTTCCGAAAACGGCGACGCATCTCCGAAACCGTCATCGACGGATCTATCTCAAATTCCCTATCGCAGGACATCTCATTTCCCAAATCGTCCACCAACATTGCGTTTGGCTCAAGCAGGACAGACACGACAAGTTCCTGCGCCTCCAGCGAAAGTGTCTGCGAAGCTTGGAATACTGCGTCCCAAGGACGGTTGCGGCACAGAATGCCGTTTTCCTGAACATCCAATTCAAGCCGAGCGATTTCGTTGCCGAGAACGCCGTTGCGCCTGGACTGGATGTGATCCTCCACCTCAAGTTGCTGCACGTGCCGAACCGCTCTCCCGATGATGGAATTGAACATCCCGATTTCGTCGGCGCTTGCGCTCTTCCGCGCCCTCACCCGCGCGAGCGCCGTTTCCTTGGCAACCACCCAATTGTTGATGAGAGCCGGATGGCCAACGAGAAACGGAGCCATTCCCAATCCTGTTGCATTTCCGATGCCGAGTGCTCGTCGGCAGGGCAGTTCCAAAGGACAGGCAGCTTGCGGATTGCGGCAACGGGCAATGTGTTCGGCCAAATCATGCGAAAACACCCGAATCAGCCAAACGGTGAGGAGTTCGGCCTGAAAGGGTCCGGCAAACGCCTTCCTTCCCGCAATCCGGCGGCGGTCGGCCAGTCCGAACTTACCGTTTCCATAAACCGCAGTCGTGCGCATCAGGTACCCAACCCGGCGAACCATTGCCGCGTCCGGTTGCATTCCAGCTGAAAGCCGGTCCACAACATGCTCGAACATTCGCACGCTTCTGTTGGCACGGCTTAAGATCAGTTCGGTCGAACGGTAGCGTCCCTCCTCTTGTTTAGGCACGTTCCTTCGAAGCCGTTCCAGCGTTGCTTCGCAAATCGAACCGTCATGCAGGGCAAAGGTTGCATCCCACGCCGTCGCAATTACCCTGTCGGTGCGATCTTCCGGGTTGAGAGGTGAGGTAAACGCACAGAAACCGTACCGGAAGCCGTCAAGTTCAAAGCTGTAGACTGCCTCTCCATAGCCTCTGCGGTCAATCCGCCACAGTTCCATTTTCAGTTCGACGTTTTCTGCGTGCAGTTTGCGAACGAGTTGCCGCATGAAACTCAGTCTTGTCGGGTGCGCGGCGCCCATTCGCGAAAGGTTCATGACCATGCCAGGCGGGCGCAAGGCAACATCACATTCATGCTGTACATTCGACTTCATGCCGCACCGTCCGGCTCGATCAACACCCTTTGCAGGTAGCGAAACCAATTACCGCCCATGATGCCTTCGATTTCCGTTGAATCAAAACCGACCGCACCAAGTCCCTCCCCTATCCTGCAGAAGTCGCGATTGTCCCGGAACCACGATGGCTGGGGCGGAAAGCCTTCCAATTTGCCATCTACTATCTTGCCACTCCAGCGCCCCTCCCGCATCCACGACAGTGCCGATGGAGGGCGGTCTTGGCAAAGGTCCGAACCAATTCCCAGGAAACCGGCCCCGTAACGGCTTGCGGTTTCCGCCACCATTGCGCAGAATTGACCAATTGAGCATTCCGAACCGCCGCATAGATGGTGCGGATATAGCGAAAACCCCATCATTCCACCTGTTTGGGCCAATGCCCCGATGACATCGTCGGAAAGATTGCGCCGCGTGTTGCGCCAACTTGCCGGATTGGCATGGGTTACCGCAACCGGAAGCGCCGAATATTCCATTGCATCCAACGCCGACCGAGCGCCGGCATGACTCATGTCCACAACCATGCCGAGGCGGTTCATTTCATCAATCACCCTGCGGCCCATCAGCGTCAGCCCGGAATCGTTGGCCTCCATCCAGCCGGACGCAAGCAACGACTGGTTGTTGTAGGTAAGCTGCATGAAGCGGATTCCGAGGGAGTGAAAGATCTCGACGAGTCCGATGTCGTCGCCAATCGGGGAAGGGTTCTGAAATCCAAGGAAGATTGCTGTCCTGCCGGACCGCTTGGCGTCAATGATATCCCGACACGAGCGGCCTCTGAAAATGAACTTGCTGTGCTCGGCAAACAGCCTGTTCCAGGCCTCAATGGCGTGAACCGCGTCGCGGAATGAGCCATGATACACCAAGGTTGCGTGAACCGCGTCAAGCCCCCCATCACGCATCTGCCTGAAAACCTTGGTTGACCAATTGCAGAACTGGAGACAATCGATCAAGTACAGTTCGTCATGCTGGGCGCCTGTATTCACGCCAGTAAAACCCCTGAGCCCTCGAACGATCTGGACATTCTGACCTGCCTGCCCGTTACCTGTCGCTCTCGCGCCAACGCGGATTGATCCAAGGGTTGGACTCGTCGCGCGGCAATTGCGGTTTCCCCAGAATGTGGTCTGCCGCCTTTTCACCCACCATTATTGATGGTCCGTTCAGGTTACCGTTCGTTATCCTCGGGAAGATTGAGCTGTCCACAACCCGCAACCCCTCGACACCAATCACCCGGCAATGCGGGTCTACCACCGCCATCCTGTCGTCCGGAGAGCCCATCCTGCATGTTCCGCACGGATGATAGGAACTCTCCGCATGGTTGCGCACATACTCATCCAACTCCTGATCGGTTGTTGAACCATTTCCCGGAGCAATCTCCCTTCCGCAAAAGGGCTCCATTGCCGGTTGGGAGAGGATTTCCCGGGTTAGCCTAATGCAGTGCCGGAAATCGGACCAATCCTTCGGGTCCGACATGTAGTTGAACCGGATGAGCGGAGGCTCTGCGGGGTCGGAACTTCGCAAGGTTACGTTTCCGCGTGAATTCGATCGCATTGGACCGACATGTGCCTGAAACCCGTGTCCTGCAAACGCCGCCTTGCCGTCATAGCGTGCGGCAACCGGCAGAAAATGAAACTGGATGTCCGGATACTCGACGCCCGGCGCCGATCTCACAAAACCGGCGCTCTCGAAATGGTTTGTTGCACCGATCCCGCTCCGGAACAGCAACCAGCGGACACCGACACCGGCCATGGAGGCAAGATTCATGTGCTTGGCCAGGCTGACCGGCTGCAGGCACTCATGCTGAACAAGCACCTCAAGGTGGTCCTGTAGATTTTCGCCGACTCCCGGACGCTCGGCAACAACCGGAATCCCGAGCGCTGCGAGTTCCGGTCCAGGCCCGATACCCGAAAGTTTGAGCAATTTCGGCGAATTTAGCGGTGCTGCCGAAATGATCACTTCGCGCCGACACCGCACGATTCCGGTGCGCCCGCCAAATTCGGTTTCCACGCCGACGGCTCGATTTCCATCAAAAACAACGCGCCGGGCGAAACCGCGGACCAGCCGGACATTCGGGCGCCGGAGTGCAGGCTTGAGATACGCATTGGCCGTCGACCAGCGCTGCCCATTGCGAACCGTCTGGTCCATGGGTCCAAACCCTTCCTGCTTTTCTCCATTGTAGTCGGCAGTCGATTCGAACCCTGCCTGCCTGCCCGCCCGCTCGAACGCTTCGTGAAGCGGATTTTTCCTTTCGCCTCGCTGGACATTCAGTGGGCCGGAGGAACCGCGCCAATTTGGATCGCCGCCATGGCCGCCATCACTCCAGCTTTCCATTCGCCGGAAGTAGGGCAGAACGTCCGCATAGGACCATCCCGTTGCCCCCAACTGCGACCAATGATCAAAATCGCGGGCGTGGCCCCGAACATAAACCATTCCGTTGATGGACGACGAGCCACCCCTGACCTTGCCGCGGGGAGTTGCAAGCCGACGATTGCCGAGGCCGGGCTCAGGTTCGGTGGAAAAACCCCAATCATAGCGGGACATTCCCATGGGATATGAGAGCGCAGCCGGCATCTGAATCAGTGGCCCGAAATCCGATCCACCGAATTCGATGACGAGCACGTTGGCCCCGGCATCTTCGGACAACCGGTTGGCAAGAACCGATCCGGCACTTCCGGACCCAACGATTACGAAATCAGCTTCCTTCAACAATGCTCCTCCACTCTTCAGCCGTCATGTTCGCGCGGAAATCGGTTGCGTGACTCAACTTCATTCAGGTTCATGTGGTTTCGCATGTAGCGTTCTGAAGCCTTCTGCAACGGTTGATAATCCCATGGGTAGTAGTGCCCGTTCCTCAAAGCCTCGTAGACAAAGAGCCGTTGCGCCTGAGAACGCCTGACTGCGGAATCGAATTCCTGCAGGTCCCATTTCTCGGCGACAAGGTCGGCAAGGCGGCCCTGCGCCTCTGCATGTTCCGGCATTCCGGCAAGATTTGTCAATTCATGGGGGTCGCGACTTAGATCAAAGAGCATGGGAGGGTCGACCTCGCTGTGAATGAACTTCAGCGACCCGGACCTCACCCCAACCAACGGCGCAATCGACGCCTCGGCGGAATATTCGACATGAACCGGCCTGCCGCCAGATTGCCCGTTCATCTCGGGCAACAGTGAACTTCCGTTTGTGCACTGCCTGAATTCCTCACCAGGTATGTCCGCCAATTCCGCCAATGTGTCCGGAACGTCCATGATGCTCACCGGGTCTGCAACCAACCGCGGTTCAACTCCCGGGCCCGAAATCATCAGGGGAACCCTGGATGATCCCTCAAAAAAGTGCATTTTGAACCAAAGGCCACGTTCACCAAGCATGTCACCGTGGTCGGCAAGAAACACAACCGCCGTTCGGTCGGTCTGCTGCATCGCATCCACCGCCGCCATAATCTCACCCACCTTCTCGTCAATGTAGGATATGTTGGCGAAATAACCGCGTCGGGACCGCACAACATCCATTTCGGTGAGATCGTAGCTGCGCCAGTCATTGGCGTCGAAAATACGTTTCGAATGCGGGTCTTGATCGTCATAGGCAAAGGCTTTGACTGTCGGCAGCAGGTGTTCACCCTCCTTCTGCATATCCCAGAATTTGCGTCTGGCGACATAAGGATCGTGAGGGTGGGTAAAGCTGACCACCATCATCCAAGGCCGCTCATCGTTGCCGCGCCCAAACTCATGCACTTGCCGAATTGCGTGGTGCGCCACTTCATCGTCATATTCAAGTTGATGTGTTGTCTCGGCAACCCCTGCGGACTTGACACTGCCGAGATTGTGATACCACCAGTCAATTCTCTCGCCGGGCAGTCGATAGTCGGGTGTCCAACCATAATCTGCCGGGTAGACGTCGGTCGTAAGCCTCTCCTCAAACCCGTGCAGCTGATCAGCGCCGACAAAGTGCATTTTTCCCGAAAGGCAGGTGCGATAACCTGCCTTCCTGAACATGTGAGCGAAAGTGGGAATGTCACTGCCGAATTCGGCAGCATTGTCAAAAACGCCAATTTCGGATGGAAGCCGGCCGGACATGAAGCTTGCCCTGGCGGGTGCACAAAGAGGAAACGGGGTGTAGGCGTTGGCAAACCGCGCTGAAACTTCCGACAATCGGCGCAGGTTGGGTGCATGCATCCACTCCGCCGGGCCGTCCGGAAACAGCGTCCCGTTCAATTGATCCACCATGAAGATCAGGAAATTTGTTCCTTTCGTCATTCTTGCACCACGCGCTTGTAAGCTGCCACTCGGGTAAGGAATGAGATCGGGACATGTGTATGATTCACTGCACGCCTCCAATGCATCACATTTGTGCTGCTAAATTCGAAAGGTTGACCTAACAGAATTCGTGGCGCGTTTCGAGAGATTGCGATCCGTGGCGCACAACCAACACCGCTCTTGGATGCCCCTTTCCGGCTACGAACTGTTGGCTGGCAACCGGCATTCCCTTTCGGTCGGTTGTTGGAAGCCGCATCTCGTTCAATCCATGAACTGCAACGGACGGTGCGACCTGCAAGAAAATTACGAATCAGGCGGAGCCGCATGCTTCAATGCGCCGCATTCCTGAGGCATTCGGGCGCGCTTGTCCAAATCCGACGTGGAATTCGAAACCTGGTGCACACCGCAATCGAAACTTGCGCAAACGACACTCGCGTCTGAACTGAAGCAGTTTCATGAATTCCCGAAATTTTGCGAATGTCAGACCCGCCACAACCACGATGCAGTGGGATGTGCGACAGGTGGCCGGTCATGTGGTCCGCAACATGCGCTCCAGCAACCGGTGCAGCTGTGCCCCTGTCAACCCATTCATCGGATTGAGCTGTAATTGAGGACAATCGTGAATTGAGCCTTGCATCATCAGCCGCAAAAACCCTAAACAAATCTAGCGCGTTGGCGGAACCCAGCTCCCCCTTCCCGTTAGTCAGTTGCCGCCGAAGCATTGCCATGCAGATCTATTTGCCAATTGCCGAAGTTTCCGTGAACGCCCTGCTCCTGCTGGGACTTGGCGGCATCGTCGGCCTTCTCTCCGGGATGTTCGGGGTCGGTGGCGGGTTTTTGATGACTCCATTGCTGTTCCTGATCGGAATTCCGGCCGCAGTTGCGGTCGCGACCGAGGCCAACCAGATCGTGGCAGCGTCGATATCCGGCGCACTTGCACACTACCGCCGTAAGACGGTTGATCTGCAAATGGGGGCTTATCTCCTGGCCGGCGGCATCGTCGGTGCCGCCGCCGGTGTGCAGATATTCGCGGTGGTGAAGGAGATCGGCCAAATCGATCTGATGGTAAGGCTCTGCTACGTCCTCTTTCTCGGCGTTATCGGCAGCCTCATGTTCATAGAGAGCGTGCGCGCAATTCTGAGGACAAGGAAAAACACCGGATTCCGAAGGAAACTCCACGAGCACAATTGGATTCACGGGCTGCCCATCAAGGTCAAATTCCGGACCTCGGGGCTCTACATCAGTGCGATTCCAGTTCTGACGATCGGCGCGTGTGTCGGCGTCCTTGCGGCCATCATGGGAGTCGGCGGGGGCTTCATCATGGTTCCGGCGATGATCTACATTCTTGGAATGCCAACCAAAGTGGTTGTCGGAACTTCACTGTTCCAGATTGTCTTCGTTACCGCTTTCACGACCGTCATGCATGCAACGACCAACCAAACCGTTGATTTGGCCTTGGCGTTTCTCCTTTTCGTCGGCGGCGTGATCGGCGCCCAGATCGGCACCAGAATTGGGGGGAAACTACCCGCAGAACAACTCAGGGTGCTGCTGGCTATTATCGTGATGGCCGTATGTGCAAAACTTGCGCTTGATCTCGTTCTGCAGCCGTCTGAACTCTTTTCGCTGGAGCGGTTGTGATGCGTGCCGTGAGGTCACTCGGAGCCGTGTTGCTGCTGTTGGCAATTGCCGGAACGGCTTGTGCCGAGGATCAGGAATCCGTTGTTTCGATGCTCAGTCAAAACCGGATTTCCATCACCGCAAATTTCGATGGATCCGAGGTCTTCGTCTTTGGAGCGGTCAAACGGGAATCGCCGCCGCCTGAAGACAGTGAAATGGAAGTCATCATTACCCTGACGGGTCCGCTTGAGCCGGTGCTGGTCCGAAGGAAGAAGAAGGTTTTGGGCGTCTGGGTCAACGTCGACACGGTGGAGGTCGATGCCGCCCCATCGTTTTACGCGGTTGCCGCCAACAAGCCCCTGGATCAAATAGTCAGCAATGTGGAAGACATTTTCAAAGACATCAGCGTAAATCAGCTGATCCGTTCGGTTGGTGCGCCGTCGCACATCCACGATTCACCTGAGTTCACCAAAGCATTGATTCGAATTCGGGAAATGCAGGGTCTCTACTCCAACGACCCGATTCCGATCACAGTGAGCGATGACACATTGTTCGGTGCGCATTTCGCGATGCCTGCCAACCTGGTGGAAGGTGAATACTTGGCTCGGATATTCCTGATAAGGAACAAGACGGTGGTTTCCGAGCACAGCAACATGATTGAGGTGCGCAAGGTTGGCCTTGAGCGATGGATCTATTCGGAGGCCCACAACCACCCGTTCACTTACGGGCTGCTCTGCGTGCTGGTTGCAGCGCTTACCGGCTGGGCTGCCTCGGCGATATTCCGCAGGGTCGGCTGACTGCAGTTACCGGACACCTGCCTCCCTTGCATCCTCGATTGTCCGCAGGCCGGGCCTCGGCGACGAAACCATCACCGCCATGTTTCCGGGCTTGTGTTCGTTGCGCATCATCTTCATGTGCGCTTGCGGGATCCGGTCCCAGGTGAATACCTCGGACATGCATGGATCCAACCGCCTTTCAATCATCAACCTGTTTGCCTGGCTCGCCTGTTTGAGATTGGCGAAGTGCGATCCCTGAATGCGCTTTTGGTGCATCCAAACATAGCGGGCATCCATTGTCAGGTTATATCCCGAGGTTCCGGCACATATCACGACCATTCCGCCCCGTTTCACAACGAACGTCGATACCGGAAATGTCGCCTCTCCCGGGTGTTCAAACACGATATCGACATTGTTGCCTTTTCCGGTGATGTCCCAAATCGCCCTTCCGAACTTGCGAACCTCGCCGAACCAATCCCTGTATTCCTGCGAATTCACGACAGGCAAGGATCCCCAACACCCGAATTTACGGCGGTTGATGACCCCCTTGGCACCCAAATCAAGCACGAATTGCCGCTTTGCTTCGTCAGAAATGATACCGATGGCATTGGCTCCGGCGGTGTTGATGAGTTGAATGGCGAAGGATCCAAGGCCGCCGGATGCCCCCCAAACAAGAACGTTTTGCCCCGGTCGCAGGATGTTCGGCCGGTGTCCGAACAACATGCGGTACGCTGTCGCCAGCGTCAGGGTGTAGCAGGCAGATTCCTCCCACGTAAGGTGAAGTGGCCGGGGCATGAGTTGGCGCGCCTGCACCCGGCAAAATTGTGCGAAGGATCCGTCTGGAGTCTCGTATCCCCATATCCGTTGGCTGGTGGAGAACATTGGGTCGCCGCCATTGCATTCCTCATCGTCGCCATCATCCTGATTGCAGTGGATCACGACTTCGTCGCCAACCTGCCAGCGGCGAACCTTCTCCCCAACCGCCCATACGATGCCGGAGGCATCGGAACCCGCAATGTGATAGTCGGCTCGGTGCACGTCAAATGTCGAAACCGGTTGGCCAAGGGCCGCCCAGACCCCGTTGTAGTTGACGCCGGCAGCCATGACCAAGACCAGCACTTCCTGGCTGTCGATGTCCGGAACATCAACAACCTCCTCAAGCATCGCCGTTGCGGGCTCCCCAAGCCTGTCGGGCCGGACCACCCATGCCTTCATTTTGTCCGGGACATGGCCAAGCGGCGGAATCTCGCCAATTTCGTAGACGCTCTTGTGTCCGGTTCCGTGCATCCCTTTCGGATTCACTTCAGCTGATGTCATTGTTTCCATTCGACCGCCCAGGAATGATGGTGTTGACTTGGGATGGGCCTCAAGTCCCGGCATTTCCGAAACCACTAGTTTCTGAAATGCCGCGCTGCAACAAGAAATTCACCGCCATTGCCGCATCGCATCAAACACCTCCCATGCCGGTATTTTTCATTGTTGTGCGCCCTCAAGCCGCAATTGCCGCGACAGCGCAGCAATTGCCGGGCTCCAACTCCTCCTCTTGGGCGGTTCCCCAAGACGCGACCGCCTAACGTCCCAACGCCACATTCCATCTGAATGTCTTCGCGATCCGTGCCTCATCGCGCGGCTCCACACCAGCGGCTCCTGCGTGCTCGTTCCAATTGCGAACCGAACCGCCGACTTGGGCAAGTATTTCCATTGCCCTGCGCCTTCGCATGCCGATGGAAGCGGCAAACCCAAGAACATCGTCAAGTTCAAATCCGTTCCGGCGCCCGGCCAGACTCATCTGGTGATCACAGGTCCAGGCGCCGCTTGGATTGTAGGCATAGGTTACGTCATAGGCAGGCGACAGTGTCCAGGCTCCGGAACGGTCCATCAGGAATGAAATGTTCTTTACATGGTCATCCTGGTTGCGCGCCACGACGTTGAAGACCGTTCTGCGAAATTGCTCCTCGACCGCAGCCATGCCAAGACCCAATTCCCGGATTGTCATGGCTCCCTGTTCGTATGAATGTGCCGATGGGTCATTGAAGTCGAAATGCCGAATTGCCCCGAGCGATTGCATGTGAATTTTGCGGCCGGCACCATCCCGGTCAAACCGCCTGGTCATGAAGTGACTTCGGCCGCCTTCATGGTGAAGCCGACACTCCGACATTGCTATGCCGGCTTCGCGCGCCATGCCTGCATATGCGTATTCGATCCTGCCAAAACCAGTGGGGTCAGCCAGTTCCCTGTCCCTGTTGTTCGAAATGCCATCGAATTTCAGGAGCCAGTGTTCGAACCCGGAATCAGCGTCAATCTGACCAGACCGGAACTCTCCGGTGTTCGGGTTCCAGGCGATGACTGCCTTGGCCCGCGCACCGCCTGCGGACGTGCCGACACTCAGAATGTCTTCCAGATCACCTGCACCTTGGTTCTCGTCAAGCCGCCCGGCAAGACCGGCGCGTTCCTCAAGCACCCGGTTCGCCAGTTCGACAAGGCGGGCAACCTCCAGTTTTCTCACTGCCGTCCGTTTCCGAAGCATCGGTTCGAATTCAAGGGCACCAATGCCCCGTCGTCCGATGTAGCAGAGTCTGTCAACCGGGTTGAAATCCTCCGGAGTCTTGCCGGTTTCCGCCAGCCAAGCGTCAATCAGCCGGTGGCCGAACCTGTCCGGAAGTGCATCCGCAAGCAATCCCGGCAACCCCCTGAAGGTTTCCCTGTTCAGCGCCGGGAACTCATAGGGTGCCTCCCTGACGGGCATCATGAAGGGCGCAACCTCTATGCCGGCGCCGATGAAGGCCGGATCATACTGGAAGACACCCAGCGAACGCGTCCTGTCCCAGGACACCGCTCCAATTCGCCGACCCCAAAGGATGACATTTGCATCAGTCATCCGCGTTGTCTCCCCATGTCCATGTCGGTTGCCGATCCTCCTCCGATTGCGGTCGTGCCCGCTTCCGTTCAAAGCCAATCCGGGAGACGCGCTCAATCGGGCGGATATTGCCCGTCGGTATCGCACCAAGGATGGCATCGCCCAGATCCAGCGCCAAGGCGACACGCAGGAAAGTGTCAAGGGTTGAGGACTCGCCGGCCTCCAGGCGCCGCAATGTGCGCACACCGATGCCGGCGTCACTCGCCAGCATGGTCTGTGTTACGTTGCGGGACAGGCGCATTCGCGCCAGACGGGACCCGATCTCAGCTTCAATTTGTCTGGAAATCCTCATTTGATCCTCAAACGGCAATTCTTGACCTCTTATGACATGATCTTATGCCGTGGAGGCCAAATAGGGCTTATAGCAGTGCATAGTATAAAAGGCAACTTTCGACCCTTAAACATCAAATGCGCAGACAAAAGGCAATATGTGGCCTTTTGTTCTATGACACACTTCAATGCTCCGAGGTTGCGGCAAGCGCTCACTGCACGCACCGCCGCACCCAGTTTCAGCGGTCATTGCGAACATGTGCCGATTGCGAATTCCAACGGGCAGCGGTTCGGAGGATATGGCAAACCTGTGTTGCCTTGTGATGAATCTTGCCCGGGCAATGCCGGAAAGGAACGTCAAGTTGACGAGCAGCACGATCGGGCGGACCCGTCGGGACGGAAGCCGAATTTTTGATCTGATCAGACAGGATGATCTGCACAAAGAGTGTGGCACCGGCGCAGTTACTTGTGTTGCAAACACAAAGACTTTGGAGATTGTCGATTGACTGACGATTCCGAAATGATAATTGTCTTTTGAGATTCGCATCCCATTGAAATTTGAGTTGATTTTCAGGGAGAAATTCAATGGCCAAACCGGCAACGATCAAGATCAGGCTTAATTCGACGGCAGGAACCGGACATTTCTACGTCACTCGCAAGAACTCGCGCACGATGCCCGACAAAATGACGGTACGGAAATACGACCCGATCGCCCGAAAGCATGTCGAATACAAAGAGGGCAAAATCAAATAGCTAGTTGCTGCATTTGGCTGACTGTTGCCAGACAGCTCATCGCCCAATCCACGCCGCATTTCCAGCTTACCGGTCAATTTCGTATCGGCGGCCGCTGTCACGATTGACGCAATTAAGTCGTCGCCGAAGGGTGCCCGGAGGGAATACCGGAAGGGCCAATGCGAATTCCGATTGAACCCGCCAACCTCAAGACTGCCCAGAAAAAATCGCGTAACCGGTTCACATGTTTTTGACTTGGGAAGGAAGGCAGAGACAACAGCAATTTCTGCCGGGTAAGGTTGCGGGCACAAACATGGCACTCTCTTGGGGTTCTTGAAGGGCGGCGTTGCTGCAACAGCGATCCCCGGTTCTTCGGAAGACTCCCTTTGGGACTCAATGGCGCTCTGCCCTAAGTGGGACATTCATTTGGATGACACCGCGAAACAGGTGTCCGCAGCGCGCCATGAACTTCAATTGCGATCGTCCTACGATGCAGTACACAGCCATTGACATGCAGCACTTCAACAATCAGACTCCTTTCCACGCTGAATGCCAATCTGCATTCATGCAACTCAGGCAGTCGCTCAACCGCTGTCATCCGACTTCCCGGATGAACGATTGCATAATTTTGGTGACGGTTGAAACGTCACTGCTTCAGGGAGAAAAACGTGAAAAAAATACTCATCTCAGCCAGCTTGATAGCGACGATGGCATCAGGTGCTTGGGCTGCGAACATAGGCGTTACAATGGCACTGTTCGACGACAACTTCCTTACTGTCCTCCGAAACGGCATGATCAGAATGGCAGACGAAATGGATGGCGTCGAAGTGCAGGTAGAGGATGCCCAGAACGATGTGGCCAAACAACTTGACCAAATCAATAATTTCATTGCTTCCGGGGTCGACGCAATAATTGTCAATCCTGTCGACACCTCGGCGACTCAGGCAATGACGGCAGCCGCCGAATCCGCGGGCGTGCCGCTGGTATATGTGAACCGTGAGCCAATCAATGTGGACCACCTGCCCGACAATCAAGCTTTTGTCGCATCCAATGAAATTGAATCCGGGACCCTTGAGGCTTTCGAGATTTGCAAGATCCTGCGCGCCCAAGGCAAGGCAGGCGGTGCGCGCGCCTACATGCTGATGGGTGAATTGTCCAATCAGGCCGCAGTCCAGCGCTCCAAAGACGTTCATGACGTAATCGGAATGGACATGTGCAAATTCATTACGCTCATTGATGAGCAAACGGCAAACTGGTCTCGCGACGAGGCGCAGGATCTGATGACCAACTGGCTGTCGGCCGGTGAGCCATTCGATGCCGTTTTTGCCAACAACGATGAGATGGCGATCGGAGCGATCCAGGCAATGAAGGCAGCCGGGTTGGACATGTCCGTAATCGTTGTCGGTGGAGTTGATGCCACGCAGGATGCCTTGGCGGCGATGGCGGCAGGGGATCTCGACGTCACCGTCTTCCAAGACGCTGCCGGACAGGGCGCCGGCGCGCTCGACGCGGCCATAAGACTCGCTGACGGACAGGCGGTTGACCAGAAGGTCTACATCCCCTTCCTGCTGGTCACTCCGGACAACATGGACCAGTTCATGACAAGGAATTAGGATCGCAACCTAAGGATCCTGCAGCGGCGCGGCGTCCGCGCCGCTGAAAATTCGGCGAATCTGTCCCAAACTGCACGGAATTGCTCGCATGAAGAATAAGGCTGACGGAACAGGCGGAGCCACGTTTGATCGCTCCAAGAGAACTCTGCCCGGCGAACTCAACGTCTTTTTTGCCCTCGTGCTGATTGTAACCACCTTCGAGGCGCTCGGCTGGCTGCTTATCGGGGACAGCTTCCTCTTCAACACGCGCGAAAATGTGGACACGTTCTTCAACGAAGCACGCCTCAAAATCATTATCCTGCAGGTCTCCATTGTCGGGATTATTGCACTTGGCGTTACCCAGGTCATCATTACTGGGGGCATAGATCTGAGTTCCGGTTCAATCGTCGGTGTTACGGCCATGGTCACGATGAGTTTTGCTCAGGTCTCAATCGTAAACGGCAATCCGAATCCAAAGGCCATCTTTCTCGAACAGGGATGGCTTGACCTTCCGATCATTGTCCCGTTGGTGATCGGCCTTGCCTGCGGCATTGCCACCGGCATGATCAATGGCTTGCTTGTTGCATACACCCGAATTCCACCGTTCATTGCCACTCTTGGGATGATGGTCGCGGCCAGGGGTGCAGCCAAATGGTGGTCAAAGGGCCGCCCAATCTCGTTTCCGACCGACGAGTACGCCGCGATCGGCAAGGGGCTGATGCCGGTGCTGATCTTCATTGCTCTCGCAATTCTGTTCGCTCTCATCCTCAAATTCACGCGATACGGCAAACACTGCTACGCAATCGGGTCGAATGTTGAGGCTGCCCGAATGTCGGGAATAAATGTCGAGCGGCATTTGGTTCTGGTCTACACAATTGCCGGAACACTGGCTGCCGTGGCGGCAATTGTCCTTTCCTCCAAGAACCTGACCGCCCAGGCAGGCATGGGTGTCATGTATGAGCTGGATGCGATCGCGATGGCAGTCATCGGCGGCGTTTCGCTTTCGGGAGGGCGAGGATCCATTTTTGGAACCGTAATCGGGGCCCTGATATTCGGCGTGATCATCTCTGGATTTACGTTCCTGAAGCTGGACGCCTATTACCAGGAAATGGCAAAGGGAGCGATAATTGTTGGTGCGGTGGTGCTGGACCAGTGGAGACAGAGGCGCCAGACGCTCGGAGGCTAGAAGATGACCCGGCAAGTTCTGAACACCGAAGGATTGACCAAACACTATGGAGGAGTCCACGCACTTGAGGAAGCCGACTTCGAGATTCATGCCGGTGAACATGTTGCAATTGTAGGGGACAATGGCGCCGGAAAATCAACCTTCGTCAGGCAGATCACGGCGGTGGAACAAAGAACCAGAGGAAAAATCTGGTTTGATGGAAATGAAGTGAACTTCGCTGGGCCTCTCGAAGCCAGGGAAGCCGGCATAGAAACGGTATTCCAGAATCTTGCGCTCGCCGATGACCTTGACGTGCCCGACAACTTGTTTCTTGGTCGCGAGAAATTCCTTCTCAATCTTGGACCGTTTTCGATCCTTGATTATGGTGGCATGCGCAAAGCAACACTCGACGCCCTAATGAAGACGGGCGTCAAGATTCCAAGCATAAGGAACACGATCAGAAGAATGTCAGGTGGACAAAGACAGTGCGTTGCCATTGCCAGGACGGCAACCTTCCACTCAAAACTGACAATAATGGACGAACCGACCGCCGCGCTTGGAGTCCAGGAGACATCTCAGGTCGAAAACATCATCAGGACGCTCAAGAAGGCCGGCGAGCCCCTTATTCTGATAAGCCACAACATGCGGCAGGTCTTTGATCTTGTCGACCGGATTGTTGTGTTCAGGAGGGGCCGGATCGTTGCAAACCTCAACAAGGAAGATACCGATCAGCAGGAAGTGGTTGCATACATCACCGGTGCCAAGTCCGGAAACGGGCAAGCGAATCTAACTTGAGAGGAACAAATGGGATTTCTGGATCTGCGCCACCCCTTCTTTCGTCCCTTGTGGCTACGGATTGCAACCGTCGCTGCTTGCATTGTTTGGGCAGTGGTCGAATTCGTAACCGGTCAGCCGTTCTGGGGAATGCTCTTTCTGGGAATCGGCGCATATGCTGGATGGCAGTTCTTCGTTGATTGGAAGACGCCCGAATGATGTCTGGACTCCATGATTGAGTTGGTAGCCCTGCCCCGGGTGGGCGGGTTTCATTGGGTTCATTTCGGTTCCGATTCAAGGTTCATGTGTTCCAGTGCAATTCGGAGACTTTCAAACTGTGGAATCCCGATGGACCGTCTGCGGCAATCCGTGTGAATTTGTCGGCAGGTTCCGAGTGAATGTAGCCGCAATTTCCTCCTTTGAGCGGGCATCAGAACAACGGTAACTCGAAGGATGGCCGGAACGAGTGTGCTTTCGACAGGCGGCTATGGCGGACGATGCTCTTGGAAACCATGACATGAGACGGCCATGGTTGCTGCAATCCGAAAGTGGTCCAGATTGCCGCAAAATCAGAAAACCGATCCTGGTTTGGCGATGAACCGGAGAACAAGGCGGCATGTGGATGATGAAGCACAGAACAGCAACAACTGGAGTGGCTGCTTTGGCGGCCCTTCCCTTGGTTCCCGCCGACGCATTGGGGCACACTTCGGAACAGAGCTTCGTGTTGCTACTTCCAACCAAGCTCTACATTTCAGCAGGCATCATGGCTGTTGCGTTGACGGTGCTGATCCTGGCGGTGGCACCGTCGTTCACCTCAAGAAGAGCATTTGCCACCCGACGGCTTTTGGCAATTGAACCTCCTGTTGAACTAAAAACTGCGACGAGCTTAGTTTCCCTCCTGCTGTTGGGCACTCTGATAGGATTGGGTTTTTTCGGTTCTCACGATCCATTGTCCAACCCACTGCCGCTTGCGATTTGGACGGTTTGGTGGATGGCCATGCTGTTCATTCAGGGGGTGGCGGGAGACATTTGGGGTTGGATAAACCCATGGACGGGGCTCCACAGACTTCTTGTCCGCAACGGTCGCGACGGGTTTGTCCCTGCCCTGCCCGACTGGGCATGCCATTCCATTGCCATCACATCGTTGCTGGCGTTCCACATCTTCGCACTTGCGGATCCGGCACCGGACGACCCGAAACGGCTTGCCGGATTTGTATTTGCCTACTGGGTGTTCAGCTTTATCGGCATGCTGATCTTTGGACGGATTGTCTGGTTTGAGAAATGCGAGTGCTTCTCCGTCCTGTTCAGCCTTTTTGCACGCCTCTCGCCGTTTCGGCTATCGGCCGGGAGGTTCGAATTCGGACTTTCGGGCTGGCAACTCGTCCGGATGGAAAGAGTGCCGACTGGGATGGCACTCTTCGCCTTGATTGCACTTGGGACCGGTAGTTTTGATGGCCTCAACGAGACCTTTTGGTGGCTGGCGCTCATCGGTGTCAATCCACTTGAATTTCCCGGCCGTTCAGCGGTGATAGCTGAAACTGTTGTTGGCTTGCTGGCGGCCCCGATCCTACTGGTTGCCGTGTTTGGCACCTGCACCTGGGCAGGAACGCTGCTGGCCGGATCCAACGGCACCGCAGGCAAAACCAGCTTCGGCACGGCATTCCGCAGGTTGGCGGTTTCAGTGCTACCGATTGCCCTTGGCTACCACTTTGCCCACTATCTGACCGCGTTCATGGTCAACATCCAATATGCGGTTGCCACGGTTTCTGACCCGTTGCATACCGGTGCGGATTATCTGGGCCTCGGCAATTTTTACGTCACCACCGGCTTTTTCAACACCCGGGACTCGGTTCGGATAATTTGGCTTACCCAGTGCTTTGCAGTTGTTGCCGGGCACGTACTCGCCGTCATTGCCGCCCATGAAATTGCATGCCGCATCTTTGGAACCGGAAGGCAGGCCTTCCTCAGTCAATTGCCTGTTTCCGTGTTCATGATCCTGTACACGTTGCTAAGTCTTTGGCTTTTGGCATCGCCGCGGGGTGCATGAGGCAGTGCCAAACTTTGGAAAGAACTGGACTTGCAAGCGACTTTGTTGCACGATTTGCGCTTGTTAGCCGCCGGGTGCGGCAGCCGAACTCTTTGGGAGAGGAACCATGCACAAGACACAAAAAACAACAACTCCGGTTACCCGCAGGGGTGCCCTGAAGACATTGGGAACGGGCGTTGGTGCGCTGGCGGCGGTCAGTGCGGTGCCGGGATTCCGATTTTCGCAGGCACACGGCTCCGAGCCGATCCGAGTTGGTTTTCAGGTTCACAGGACTGGAATCGGTGCCGCCTATGGAAGATGGTATGACCGAACCACACAGGCAGCAGCCAAGCGGATCAACGATGCGGGAGGCATAAACGGAAGGCCGCTGGAGATCATTGCCGCAGACGACGGCACCGATCCCAAGCGCGGCGCAGAGGTCGTGGAAAAACTTGCCACGCAGGAAAACTGCGATGTCGTATTCGGCACGCTTTTCAGCCATGTCGTTGTTGGTTCGGCACCCCGGGCCGGTGAACTGAAGATACCCTATTTTGTGGTGTCCGAGGGCCATCATGTGGCAAGTGGAATTCTCAATCGCTACACGCTCCAACCCGGAATTACCGACGTCAAGAGCCAGGTTGAGGCGATGGCGCCGTTCGTTGTCAACAATCTGGGCAAGAAGGTCACGATGGTTTTTCCGGATTATGCGTTCGGCCATGACCACCGCGACTATTTCTCGGCCGCAGTTGAGAGGAGCGGCGGCTCGATTGGTGCCCTCATTCCGATTCCGCCAACCGAAACTTCGTTCACCAAATACTTTCCGAACATCCCGCAGGACACGGAGGTTCTCTATCATGTCATGGTCGGCCCGGCCGTGCTTACCTTTGTTAAGGAACTCGGCGAGTTTTTTGGATCCAGTGGGCCGCAATTGTTCGGATTCATCGACAGCCTTGAAGCCGTCGATATCGGCAGTTCCGGACTCGAGTTTCTTAACGGTTCACATTTTTGGGAAGGATTCCCAAGATATGCACAAGCCGATCAATCGAGCCATGATGCCGCCTACCGCGCTGCCGTTGGAGTTGATGCGAACGGAGCGTCAGTTTCCGATCCACAGGATGTATCAACCTATGCGCACATGTTCGGCTGCTGGGAAACGCTCAACGTCATCAAGGCGGGAATGGAGGCTGCCAACTATCGCGGTCCGAACGACCGGACAGCACTCATTGAGGCGGTTGAGGCCATGAACCAAATTCCGCTTTCCGATGACCACCCACAGGGTTCCAAGCTCTTCAACGGCAAATCCCACCAAGTGTTCGGGCATCAGTACATCTCCAAGGTTGCGGACGGCAGGCTTGATCTGGTCCACACGACATCGATTGAGGATACGATGTATCCCGACGAGGTGGACTACACGACCCAATCCTTCTGAGAAGCTGGAAGCGGCCAGAGGATCGCGATGGATTTCGGTCCACACCTCTTTCTGGCGACACTTGAAGGCGCAATAACGGCCGCTGTCATTTCATTGACGGCGGCCGGTCTCAGCATTGTCTTCGGCATCATGCGCGTGGTCAACGTGGCCCACGGTGAATTCTTCATGCTCGGCGCAGTGGGCGCCTGGTGGGTAACAACTGCGGTCGGCGGCCATCCGGCATTTGGATTTGCCGCGGCACTAATCGCGGCGCCACTTTTTGTCGGAGCAATTGCCGCTTTGGCCGATCGGCTGGTGCTGTTCAGGCTCGGATACGATCCGGAACGCACAATTGTTGCCACAATTGGCATCCTCTATGTCATTCAGCAGGTAACGCTGATGACCTTCGGCCCGGATGCGCGTCCTGTTGAACCTCCATTCAACAAACGCATACCGATCCCTTGGTTGGGGATCGGAGAGAACGGCCTCGAACTGACTTGGCCATGGGGACTTGCGACAACCACGTACAAGCTTGCGGTGATCGTTGCCGCAGCCGTGATCCTTTTCGGTGTTTGGCAGTTTCTTTCCCGAACCCGTTTTGGGTTGCTCATGCGCGCCACACAGCTCGACAGGGAAATGGCAACCGCATTCGGAATTCCGGTACGCAAAATCTATGCCCGGGTATTCGGATTTGGAGCAGCGATTGCCGCACTCGGCGCGGTGTTGATTGTCCCGGTTCAGCAGGCCCACTACCTGATGGGGACCGACCCGCTCCTGCTGTCTTTCATAGTGGTGATAATCGGCGGGCTCGGCAGCCTGCCCGGAACCATCGTCGCCGCGGTTCTCATTGGCATGAGCGATGGAATTATCTCCGTCTTCTTCTCACCCACCTTGGCCAAAATCCTGGCGACACTGCTCGTTGCATTCGTGCTTGTGTTCCGTCCTCAGGGCCTGTTCGGCAAGGCGCAGGCATGACAGGGAACCTCAAAGAAAATTCTCTGCACGTCGGAGTTCTCGTCATCTTGGCAGCTCTCTTCTTCGTTGTGTCCGACTACCATGACGGGAACCTGGCACGCATCATGGTTCTGGCGGTCTATGCGGTTGGGTACAACCTTTTGTTTGGCTATTCTGGATTGCTGAGTTTGGGTCATGCCCTGTTCTTCGCCGCCGGAATGTATGGGCTTGGACTGTCGATGAACCTGCTTGGATTTGCCGCACTGCCTGCCCTCTTGGTCGGGATTGTCTTTTCTGCTGGCGTATCGGCAATTGTCGGATTTCTTGCCCTCAGAACATCCGGCGTTGCCTTCATGATCGTTACCCTTATGTTTGCACAGGCAGGTTTCCTTACTGCGCTGCATTTCGGCGAATACACAAGGGGCGATGAAGGGTTCGTCATTCAGCAGGCAAGCCGGATGATCGCCGGCATTGATCTTTCCGCACACGCCAACCGTTATTTCGCCGCATTCGGATTTTTCGCGCTTTCATATGTCGCCGTCGCGATCCTTGTGCGATCCCCGTTTGGCAGGTGCCTTGTTGCCATTCGGGAAAATGAAGAGCGTGCCCGCATGCTGGGCTATGACGTTTGGATGCACAAATATCTTGCCGTCATTGCATCGGGCACGATTTCTGGGTTGTCCGGCGCAGCCTATGCACTCCTGTTCGGCTATGCAGGGGCCACATTCGCTTCGGTTCAGTATTCAATCCTGCCCCTCCTGTGGGTGCTGCTCGGCGGGGCCGGGACAACGATCGGTCCGTTGATTGGAACCGCCTTTGCATTTTACCTTATCGATTTGGCGAGCGAGATTACGACCGCCCACCTTCTGGTTGTCGGACTGACCATCGTTCTCCTGACCCTGTTTGCGCCACAGGGAATCTCAGGGGAGTTGCGACGTCGGGGATTGAAGTGGCTTCCATGAATCTTCTTGAAACCCGCTGCCTTTCACGGAGTTTCGGTGGCCTCAAGGCGGTCGACAATGTTGATTTTGCAGTGCCGGAAGGTCAGGTCAGAGCTCTTATCGGCCCCAACGGAGCCGGAAAATCCACATTCGTAGCGGCAGTCTGCGGCCGAATTCGCGCCGAAAGCGGCTCGGTTCATTTCGATGGGAAGGACATATCCCGCCTACCTGCCCACAGGCGGATCGAAATGGGTATGGCCTACACCTTTCAGATCACATCCGTGTTCGCAAACCTGACCGCTCACGAAAACGTCGCATTGGGTGTGCGTCGCATCGCGCGGCTGGGAAGACGGGACATTGACCAAAAGGTCATGGAGGTGCTGGATCGGGTCGGGTTGGCCGAACGCTCCGATCAAAGTGCCGGTGACTTGAGCTACGGCCATCAAAGACTGCTGGAAATTGCCATGGGGCTCGGCCAAATGCCGAAGCTGTTCATTATGGACGAGCCAACACAAGGACTCGCCGAAGGTGAAATCGAGGAATTCAAGCACCTGATCCGGCAACTCGCCGGGGACACCACAATTCTCCTGATTGAGCATAACATGAACGTTGTCATGGAAACCGCCGAACAAATCACGGTCCTGAATTCCGGCTGTGTCCTTGCCGAGGGAACACCTGAAGAAGTGCGGGCCAACAGCGATGTTCAGGCAGCCTATCTCGGCACCGGATAATGCTTGAGGTCGACGCCATCCATGCCGCCTATGGTCAGGTGAAAGTGCTATTTGGGCTGTCCATCACCGTGCGTCCCGGCGAAATCCATTGCCTGCTCGGCCGCAATGGCGCCGGCAAGACAACAACGGTTAAATCCATCATGGGCTTGGTGCCGCTTCTTTCGGGAACGGTGACAATGGACGGCGAACATCTGTCTGAACTTGAACCATACGAGATTCCCGGAAGGCGGGTCGGGCTGATCCCCCAGGGGCGACGGCTGTTCGCTGAACTTACGGTCGAGGAAAACCTCGAAATCGGTTTGCTGGTGCGCAATACCGGCGACGCCGCCAAGGAACGGGTTCTTGACATGTTTCCAAGGCTGAGGGAACGATTGCAGCAGCCTGCGGCAACTCTCTCTGGTGGTGAGCAGCAAATGCTTGCTGTGGCAAGGGCCCTTTGCATTGAGCCCAAGGTTCTGCTTCTTGACGAGCCAACCGAGGGTTTGCAGCCCTCAATGATTGAACTGATAAGATCTGCCCTCAAACGGCTCAGGGATGAGGGAGTGGCAATTCTGCTGGTTGAGCAGAGAATCGATGCTGTTCTTTCTGTGGCCGACAGAGTTTCGTTCATCGAAAATGGACGCAATGTCGAAACCTTGCCTGCTGAAGAGGCCGTAAGGGACAGGGGGAAGCTCGCCAAATATCTTGGCGTCTGAAAACAATCAGGCAACTGAAGGCCGATTGTGTCAGCTGTACCAATGATCCGATATCGGGCTCTGTTGCAGAAATTTGCCGGAGTTGCCGGTTGTGTGATCTGGCACCGCCTTTCCTCAAAATCCCTGCTGGATCGCGATTTGTTCAAGT
>JAGWAS010000004.1:34568-160161 GCA_021296235.1 Paracoccaceae bacterium
TGGTCAGCCTCGACAACGTTGTTGAGGTATTTCACCTGTCTGTGGTCGGTGTCGGAGGGGCATTTGCCCTCTTTCTTCAGCTCCCGAATGGCTTGGCCATGGCAGCCCGCCTTGTCGGTGTTGATCACGTCGGGCTTGTCCCAGGATTTGCAGCCGCGCGAGGCTTTGCCGAGAAACCGCTTGGCGGCTTTCGCGTTGCGGATTTGGGACAGGTGGAAATCGATGGTGTTCCCTTGGCTGTCAACGGCGCGATACAGATACGCCCATTTGCCTTTGACCTTGATGTAGGTCTCATCCACGCGCCACGACCTGGACGGTTTGGCTCGGGAAAGTTCGTGCACTGAAGTTGCTTACAACTTCCATCGAGTCATCTATAGGGAGTTTATCTAGGCAAGCGATAAACCTCTTACAGGCTTTCACGTTGAACCCGAGAACCAATCCATACGCTCCTGGCGCGGGCACGCCGCCACCAGAACTTGCCGGACGGGATACCATCCTCGCGGAAGCCCGCACCGCTATCCAGCGCAACCGTCTCGGAAAATCCGCCAGAAGCTTTGTTTTTGTAGGGCTTAGAGGCGTTGGAAAGACGGTTTTGCTGAATGAGGTACAGACGATTGCAGAAGACGAAGGTGCGATAACGGATTTCCTCGAAGTGAGTGTCAACGAGCCGCTCTCGGTCAGCATCATCGCCACTCTTCGAACGGCGCTGCTGAAACTCGACAGGGTCAAGGGCGTCAGCGACAAGGTCAAGAAAGGCCTTCGGGTCCTGAAGAGCTATGTCGGCGCAATCAAGGTCAAGTACGAAAATGTTGAGGTCTCGATCGACATAGATGCCGAGGCAGGCATGGCCGACAGCGGAAAGCTCTCGCGTGATCTTGCCGACCTGTTCATCGCCGCTGGTGATGCCGCGAAGGCCAGGGATACGGCCATAGTCATACTCATTGACGAAATTCAAAATCTCCCAAGGGATGAATTGGAAGCGCTAATCATGGCCATACACCGGACCGATCAAAAGCAACTTCCATTGATGATCGTCGGCGCCGGCTTGCCACTTCTGATCAAGCTGACCGGGGATGCCAAATCCTATTCTGAGCGCCTCTTCGATTTTCCCGAGATAGGACCGCTTGACGATGCTGAAGCCAGCAGGGCCTTGGTCGCCCCCGCGAAGGAGGCAGGTGTCGCGTTTGACGGAGCCGCCGTAAGATACATAATCGACAGAACCAAGGGCTATCCCTATTTCCTTCAGGAATGGGGGTATCAGGCGTGGAACTGCACCAATACCACGCCGATCACTGTTCAGAATGTGGAGCAGGCCGAGCAACGTATCGTCGAGAGGCTGGACAAGAACTTCTTTCGATCCCGTTACGAACGATTGTCGGATCCTCAGAAGGCCTATCTGCTCGCGATGGCGCGGCTTGGACCTGGCCCACACAAGACAGGCGACATTGCAAACGCCATGGACAAAACATCCTCCCAATTGGCCCCGGTCCGGGATGCTCTGATCACGAACGGGATGATTTTCAGTCCAAGATATGGCTACGCTGCCTTTACCGTGCCACTCTTCGACGAATTCATGAGACGGGCGGAACAATGATCCCGCTATATTTCGACCATGCTGAATCGACGCCTGTCGCTCCAAACGCCGTCCTATTGACTTCGGGCGCAGCGGAGGTGAATAACCTCGCACTCAAAAGACATCCTTCTGTCAGAGGAGAACCAAGGCCGCATTCGCTATGCTGACCTCAAGGACAACGGCAAGGGCATCGGCTCCAGCATGGTGGAGGCTGCGAACAAGGTCTTTGTCATCTAGCAAATGAAACGCTGATGCAGGACGGCAATCTAAAACACACAATCCTCTATGCTCACTCCAACGAGTCAGGCGATGTTTCGAGTTGGGAACCGCTTCATGAGCATCTCATCAGGGTTGCCGATGCGGCCTCTATCCGCGGTGCTGCATTTGGGGCAGAACAACTTGCCGAAATAACAGGGCTATTGCACGACTTGGGCAAGGCCAAGCCAGAATTTCAACAAAAGCTCAGAGGGAAGAAATCCCATGTGTCGCACAGCGGCGAAGGCGCCAGGTATGCGGTCAATCCTGACCACGGTTTACGCGGATTGGGAAAACTGATCGCATATTGCATTGCTGGTCACCACGCCGGACTTGCGAACGGCAAGGGCTATTCGTCAAACGCTCAGCCGACAACACCGCTTGATGAGCGGCTCTTGAGGTCTGAGGTCGTTCCGCTTCCAGATGGGTTGACTGTTCCAAAATTGACCGAGGACATTCCTCCAGCCTTGTCAGGCCCAGCCTCTGGCAACGGGGACCTTCATTTTCGAATGCAGTTCTTTGTCCGGATGCTTTTCTCGGCTTTGGTCGACGCGGATTTCGTTGAGACCGAGGCCTACTATGACCGGATTGAAAATCGAAAGGCCCAGCGTGGGTGGAACGGTACCCTGCAAGAACTGCAAACGAAGTTGAATGTTTACCTCACCGGGTTCGGGAATCCCTCGGGAGAGATCAACAGGACAAGAGCGCGGATTCTGTCCCATGTACGCGCCGGTGCTTCGCAATTTCCCGGGCTGTTTTCATTGACTGTGCCGACAGGAGGCGGAAAGACACTTGCTTCGCTCGCATTCGCGCTTGATCACGCGCTATGCCATGACTTGCGACGTGTAATCTACGTCGTGCCTTACACATCTATTGTCGAACAGACGGCGGACGTTTTCCGGGTTGCCCTGAACGACGATGATGCGGTGCTGGAACATCACTCGTCGTTCGATTACGACAAAATCCAGGATCCTGGCGAAAACGAGAAAATCCGGCTGGCTGCGCAGAACTGGGACCGGCCAGTCGTGGTCACGACGGCTGTCCAGTTTTTTGAAAGCCTGTTTGCCAATCGCCCCTCGAAGTGCCGGAAACTGCACAATCTGGCGAAGTCGGTCATCATCCTTGACGATGCACAGGCGCTCCCCTTGCACCTCTTGAGACCTTCCCTGGCAGCAATCAGGGAACTTGCGCGGGGATATGGGAGCTCCCTGGTTTTGTGTACGGCAACGCAGCCAGCACTGCGGCGCGAGGATGGCTTCACTGCCGACGAAGCCTTGGAAGATGTACGCGAACTCGCTCCGGACCCAACCAGGCTTTATGAAACTATGCGCCGGGTACAGGTCCGGGATGCAGGAGATGTCGATGACAGTGAATTGGCGGAAAAGATCGGGAACCAAGAACAGGCCCTGGTGATCGTCAACAGCCGGGCCCATGCACGTTCGCTATTTGACCTGATTCTTGAACAGCCGGGAGCGACTCACCTCACGACGAACATGACACCGGCGCATCGGCGCCACACCCTTGCGGATGTTCGCCGGCGCTTGAACAGAATGAAACCTGTCCGCCTGATTGCGACTTCGCTGATTGAAGCCGGTGTAGACGTGGACTTTCCTGTCGTCTGGCGTTGCCTCGCGGGAATCGAGTCCGTTGCCCAGGCTGCCGGCCGTTGCAACAGGGAGGGAAGACTGGATGCCCCGGGAGAGGTCATTGTCTTCCGGCCGGAAGCCAGGAACAAACCGCCGAAGGAACTGGAAAAGCATATCGAGATTGCATCGAATCTCATGGCAAAGTCAGAAGACCCGCTTTCACTGGAATCTGTCCGTGACTATTTCCGTCAACTCTACTGGGATCTCGACCACGGGCTGGATACAGCAAGGGTTGGAGACATACGGGGAATAATGAAAGCGGTAGGGAGGGGCGGCTCTCGCCTGGACTACCCCTTTGCTGACATAGCACATGGATATTGCATGATTCTCGACCGGGGCAGGCCGCTGATAATTCGTGGCGGGCCTTTCGGTGTGCCATACAGCTTGCTGGAAGAGCTTCGTTTCAATCCTCACCCAGGCACAGTGGCGCGTAGGTTGCAGCAGTGGCATGTCCAGGTTCCCTTCTGGGTTTACGACAAAATGTACAATGAGGGTGCGGTGGAAACCTGGCGGGAAGAGGATTTTGGAGAGCAGTTTGTTGTGCTTGCGAACCCGGACATATATGATGAGCGAGCCGGTCTTCGCTGGGATGGTTTTTCGGATATAGGTTATCAGGAGTATTGAGTAGGACCATGAGTTACGGCGTCAAGCTGCATGTCTGGGGGGACCACGCCTGTTTTACCCGTCCGGAAATGAAGGTTGAACGGGTTTCCTATGATGTGATCACACCGTCTGCGGCACGGGGCATCCTTGAAGCGGTTCACTGGAAGCCGGCAATCCGGTGGAAGATCGACCGTATTCATGTCCTCAAGCCTTTCAGATTTCAGAATATACGGCGAAACGAGGTCGCCTCGAAGATACCCGCTGCCAAGGTGAAAACTGCGATGAAGGCTGGTGACCTCGGCAATTTGCATCTTGTCGTGGACGAAGACCGGCAGCAGCGCGCAATGCTTGCTCTCTGCAACGTTTCGTATGGAATCGAGGCGCATTTCGAAATGACATCCCGGGCTGGACCGGATGACTCGCCGGGAAAACACCTTGAGATATTCCGAAGGCGTGCGAAAGACGGCCAGTGCTTCCACAGGCCCTGCCTGGGTGTGCGCGAATTTCCTGCTTGGTTTGAACTCTGCAACGAATTCCCACCAACGTCCCTGACCAAGGAAGAACTCGACCGCGATCTCGGCTGGATGCTCTATGACCTCGATTACGATAACGAAAGGGAAGCCCAGTTCTTCCGCGCACAGATGCGTGGAGGGATAATAGATGTGGCCGAAGCGCGCCGGGGCGGCCTGTCGCAATGACGATACTGACAGCCCTTGCAACTTTGTATGACCGGATGGCGGAGGCTGGCGAAGCCCCGATGGCTGGCTATTCGGTTGAAAAGATAGGAGGCGAGGTTGTCCTGGATCTCGACGGGCATGTCGTCGAGATTAACTCCACAATTGCCACCCAAGGCAATCGACTAGTCAGAAAGCTCTTGCATGTCCCGGCTGCAGTCAAGCGTGCTTCGAACATAAAGTCCAATCTCCTATGGGATAAGACAGCCTATGCCCTTGGCGTGATTCCGCTCGAGAGTGACTCGGGGGATGTTGTGCCAGGGCAGGGCAAACGAACGCAACGCGAGCACCAGGAATTTGTGGCGCTTCACAAGAAGCGACTGGAAGGAACCACAGACGATGGACTGGCGGCGGTCCGGAATTTTCTGGACAACTGGCAACCGGATGAATTTGACAAACGCGGATTCCCTTCGGCAGTGTTGGGCGAAAATGTTGTCTTCAGGCTGGATGGAGACACGGAACCTGGAGGCCGATGGCGATATGTTCATCAAAGACCGGCCGTCCAGGAGTTGCTCAAGAAGGAGGCAGGTCAAAAGGAAAAGCTGTGCCTTGTTACAGGAAAATATGCGCCGGCAAGCCGGCTTCATCCGCAGGTCAAGGGCGTTGCCGGTGCTCAAAGTTCCGGCGCATCACTCGTGTCGTTCAATGAGAAAGCCTATGAATCACACGGGATGTCGCAGGGCGACAACGCACCTGTATCCGAAAGTGCCGCCTTCGCTTATGGCACGGCGCTGAATGTGCTTCTTGCGAAGGATTTCGGCCGCAGTGTGCGCATCGGCGAAAGCACCGCCGTGTTCTGGGCCGAGACTCCTGGCCGAAAGGATGCCGTTTCAATCGAGGATATGATCTCGAAGACGCTCAACCCTCCCGAAGGCGACGATGACGCATTGAATACCTTGCGTTCGGCGCTTCAAAACGTTGCCAGCGGCCGCTCTGCGGAAATGACCGAGTTTGATCCGTTGACACGGATCTACATCCTCGGTCTTGCGCCCAATGCTGCGAGGCTGTCGGTCCGTTTCTGGTATCCGGGTCATTTCCGGGACTTCGCACAGAATGTCACCCGGTTCTGGGAGGATCTTTCATTTGACCCTTCACCATGGAAGGCACCCCCTGCGGCATGGTCATTGCTCTACGAATTGGCACCCCAGAGAGACACAAAGAACATTTCGCCTCTGCTTGGTGGCGAACTGATGCGCGCGATCCTGACGGGATCGCGATATCCTGGCACGTTGCTCTCGTCAGTCATAGCGCGCATTCGCGCTGACGGTGACATCAATGGCAGACGAGCAGCCATCTGCAAGGCATTCATTTCGAGAAATGCATTAAAGGAGAAATTGCCAATGAGTCTCGATCGCGAGAATCTCAATCCGGCCTATCGGTTGGGCCGCCTGTTTGCCGTGCTTGAACGTATACAACAGTTAGCACTTTCCAGCCTCAACGCGACAATAAGGGATCGCTATTTTGCATCGGCATCGGCAACACCGGCGCGTGTATTTCCGGTTCTGGTCAGAAACTCGACGCACCACTTGGCATTGTTACGCAAGGGTGACACGGTTGGACTGGCTAGTTGGCTGGATCGCGAGATGGGCACAATCTGGTCTGGCATCGGGGCAGAACTTCCACGCTCGCTCAATCTCGAGGATCAGGGGCGTTTCGTTGCTGGTTACTATCATCAACGCTGGGCGAAATCCCCGGATAATAACGAACACATGAAGCAGAATTCAGATTCCAACGAGGAGACCTTGTAATGTCCGTTCTTCAAAACCGCTATGATTTCGTTTTCTTTTTTGACGTTGAGAACGGCAATCCAAACGGCGATCCTGATGCCGGAAATCTGCCGCGCATGGATCCGGAAACCAACAAGGGGCTTGTTTCAGATGTCTGCCTGAAACGGAAAATCCGGAACTATGTTTCCACGGCTCGGGAAGGTCAGAGCGGCTTCGAGATCTACATGGTTGAACGAGCGGTCTTGAACCGCCAACATGCGCGCGCCTACGAGGCAAATTCGATCAAGCACGAACCCAAGAAACTACCAAAAAGGAAGGAAGATGCCAGGGCATTGACAGACTGGATGTGCCGGAATTTCTTCGACATTCGGACGTTTGGGGCAGTCATGACCACAGAGTGGAATTGCGGGCAGGTCAGGGGACCTGTCCAGCTATCATTCGCGCGGTCGGAAGAACCGATCATGCCCCTTGAGATTTCGATAACTCGCTCCTCCGTCACCAACGAAAGGGATGCCGACAAGGAGAGAACGATGGGCCGAAAGCACATTGTTCCATACGGTCTCTACCGGATCCATGGTTTCATTAACGCCAAACTTGCCGAAGGCACGGGCTTTAGTGAATCGGACCTGTCGCTGCTTTGGGAAGCGTTCCGAGACATGTTCGACTTCGACCGCTCAGCTTCCCGTGGCATGATTGCGCCGCGGCGCCTGATCGCTTTCCGGCACGAAAGCCCTTTGGGGAGGGCCCAGGCCCACAGCCTTTTTGAACGGGTAACAGTGCAGCGATGTTTCAATGGAGAGGCTGCGCCGGTCGGTGACCCCAGGACCCACAACTGGCCGCCAGCGCGTGCATTCAAAGATTATCGTATCAATCTGGACAACTCGGGACTTCCTGAGGGGATCAGCATTGTCGAGCCATTCTGATGGAAGCCTGCCAATTTCTGCACTTCAGCACTGGCTGTATTGTCCACGCCAGTGTGCCCTGATTCATGTCGAACGTCTATGGGTTGAAAACAGGCTGACGGCTGAAGGGAGGGCACTGCACAACCGCGTCGACACGGGCGGACACGAAAGCAGGAAAGGAGTGAAAACACTTCGTTCGGTCGAATTGGCCTCAGAGCAGTATTGTCTCCATGGGGTGGCTGATGTGGTGCAACTGCGCGGAATGCCTCCAGAGCCTTACCCTGTCGAATACAAACGCGGCCGGGCCAAGGACCATCGTGCGGACGATGTACAGCTCTGTGCCCAGGCAATTTGCCTGGAAGAAATGTTCTCAGTCCGAATACCTGAAGGTGCGATCTACTACGGCAAGAGTAGAAGGCAGAAACGGGTAGCTTTCGACTTGTCGCTTCGAACCTTGACCCTTGGCATCATTGAGCAAGCATCTGCTGCGATCAACGAAGCACGTGTGCCGACACCACAGTACGAAGAGCGCAAGTGTGGAGCGTGTTCATTGATCTCGTTGTGCAAACCCAAACGGATGGAGTCGCCACCAAGAGTCGCCGCATGGTTGGCTAGGGCGGCAGCGAGTAAAGCCGTTCCGGAATGAAGAAACTTCAGAACACCCTCTATGTGACATCGGAAGGCGCATGGCTGCGCAAAGACGGAAAGAATGTCGTGGTCGAAGTCGGGGGTGCGGAACGCGGCCGCGTTCCCATTCATCTTCTTGGCCAAATTGTCTGTTTTGGACAGGTGGCAATATCGCCACCCCTTATGTCGTTATGTGCGGAAAGCAATGTCAGTATCGCATTTCTGTCGGTTTATGGTCGGTTTCTTGCGCGCGTAGAAGGACCTCAATCAGGCAACGTGATCTTGCGACGCGCACAGCATGTCCGCACTTCATCGCCTGTTGAATCGCTGGTGGTTGCGCGCGCTGCTGTACTTGCAAAGACGGCGAACCAAAGAGGGGTCATTCGCCGGCACCTGCGCGACTACGGTTCACAGTTGTCGTCAACCGCCATTCAGAACATTGACCGTGCGCAGAGAGACTTGTCGCAAAGCATGCGGCAAATTCAATCAGTTCCGGACATAGACACGTTGCGTGGCCAGGAAGGCGACGCCGCCAGAACTTATTATGCTGTCTTCGATCATTTGATCAGGAACAAGGACCCGATATTCAGGTTTTCCAAGCGAATTCGCCGACCGCCTCGGGATGCCATAAACGCGATTCTGTCCTTTCTTTACGTACTCCTGGCTCAGGACTGCCGTGCTGCATGTGAAACGTCCGGTCTGGATCCACAAATGGGGTTTCTTCATAGCGACCGTCCTGGCCGCATGAGTCTTGCCTTGGATCTTATGGAGGAGTTCCGGGCGCCAATTGCCGACAGGGTTTGTCTCAGCCTCGTTAATCGGCGTCAATTGAGTTCACGTGATTTTCGCAAGGAAGACACCGGCGCCGTGTTTCTCACTGAAGATGGTCGAACGACTGTCTTGAAAGCTTGGCAGGAACGCAAGCGGACAACTCTACGGCATGCATTCCTTGATGAAACGGTTCCGTTGGGATTGATGCCGCAGATCCAGGCTCAATTGCTTGCTCGCCACCTGCGCGGAGACCTTGACGGCTATCCGGCATATTTCTGGAGGTAGGATGCTGGTACTGGTTACCTATGATGTAAGTACTGATACGAATGCGGGACGCAGGCGGCTTCGCCAAGTAGCCAAAGCATGTAGGGATTTCGGTCAGCGAGTGCAGTATTCTGTATTTGAATGTGAAATCAGCCCGGCCCAGTGGACTGAATTGCGCGCCAGACTCGTGGCAATAGTCGACAAGGACAAGGACAGCCTAAGGTTCTATCTGTTGGGATCAAACTGGGGCCGCCGGGTTGAGCATGTCGGAGCAAAGCCCGCTATAGATTTTGCTGGGCCCTTGATCTTTTGAATTTGCGAACCAGAAGTGGACATGCGTAACGTGGAGGGTTCGCATGTCTTTCATCACATTGATATGTAAGGAGTGATTCGGATTATTTGCGTGGCCAAACTCTGTAGTCGACATTTCAGGATATGGTTCGCAAAACAATAGGAATTTGCACAATAGAATTCATACGTTATCACCTATACCGTCGCCCCTTCACGGGGGCGTGGATTGAAACATATAAACACCAGCGGACAAACTACCGGCACCGCGTCGCCCCTTCACGGGGGCGTGGATTGAAACTCCTGATTCGTTTCCGTTGCCCCTGTCTAGCACAGTCGCCCCTTCACGGGGGCGTGGATTGAAACCACTTATCCGGGATCTCACGAAACCACCACAGCGTCGCCCCTTCACGGGGGCGTGGATTGAAACATCGGATGACCTCCAGGAGTTGGAGCACGACTTGTCGCCCCTTCACGGGGGCGTGGATTGAAACATCATGAGCACAAAATCAGGATCACTCGTTTTAGTCGCCCCTTCACGGGGGCGTGGATTGAAACACACCAACAACGTTGAATTTACTTCTCCACTGCCGTCGCCCCTTCACGAACAACGTTGAATTTACTTCTCCACTGCCGTCGCCCCTTCACGGGGGCGTGGATTGAAACTGGGCAATGCTGGGCAAACAGGATGCCTATCGCCAGTCGCCCCTTCACGGGGGCGTGGATTGAAACCGGTAAAACGATGAAACGGATAGTGAAAGTCTCCGTCGCCCCTTCACGGGGGCGTGGATTGAAACGCTCGCTGAGTGAAGTGCCGGTTGATCCAGCCCGCGTCGCCCCTTCACGGGGGCGTGGATTGAAACAGTGGCACAAAGGCTTCTCAGGCTTCTGTTGAGGTCGCCCCTTCACGGGGGCGTGGATTGAAACATCAACCCGTGCACGGGTATGAAACGCCTCCAGTGTCGCCCCTTCACGGGGGCGTGGATTGAAACCAACCGGATGCACACCCGCCAACTCCCATAGACCGTCGCCCCTTCACGGGGGCGTGGATTGAAACATTCCAAACCCGTTCGACAGCACGGGAAAAGACCGTCGCCCCTTCACGGGGGCGTGGATTGAAACCACCACCCGCATCACGGTGGTGCGGCACACGCCGGGTCGCCCCTTCACGGGGGCGTGGATTGAAACAACGGAATGGTTCGATTTCGTTATTTCAGTGCTGTCGCCCCTTCACGGGGGCGTGGATTGAAACAGTCAAAACATGTGGGCCAGCATGGGCGGCTCCAGTCGCCCCTTCACGGGGGCGTGGATTGAAACTTGACATCAGCCTGCGTGTCAGTCGCATGCCTGGAGTCGCCCCTTCACGGGGGCGTGGATTGAAACACGAGTAGATCGAGCATCCTCCTGCCCAATATTGTCGCCCCTTCACGGGGGCGTGGATTGAAACCATATGGATGAGTTGGTGTCGTTTCCGGTCACGGGTCGCCCCTTCACGGGGGCGTGGATTGAAACTCAAGAGTGGACGCGTTGCCCCGGCGGACGCTCGTCGCCCCTTCACGGGGGCGTGGATTGAAACATGAAGCGGGCAAACTTCAAGTCATCGTTTGAGCGTCGCCCCTTCACGGGGGCGTGGATTGAAACAACTTGATATGCATATGTGCGCCTCATGTTATGAGTCGCCCCTTCACGGGGGCGTGGATTGAAACAAAATGACTGAAACCGCATGGGACAATGCCAGCGTCGCCCCTTCACGGGGGCGTGGATTGAAACTGTAAGGCTCCGGCGCCGTTGACAGGTCGAGGCAAGTCGCCCCTTCACGGGGGCGTGGATTGAAACCGCATACGTGTTCCACAAATATTCATGGTCGGCAGTCGCCCCTTCACGGGGGCGTGGATTGAAACGTAAAATTGTATTGGAAGGTAACTTTGATTCACGTCGCCCCTTCACGGGTATTGGAAGGTAACTTTGATTCACGTCGCCCCTTCACGGGGGCGTGGATTGAAACCACAATACCATCGTCCGTACCCGCAAGAGGATTGTCGCCCCTTCACGGGGGCGTGGATTGAAACACAACTCCCCCCGAAAGGATCGCCACCTCTAGGGTCGCCCCTTCACGGGGGCGTGGATTGAAACTCAATGTGAATAGGCTGATCGCTAGCGCAACCAGGTCGCCCCTTCACGGGGGCGTGGATTGAAACTGGACAGAATCCGAGTTGGCGATCCTGCGCGCCGGTCGCCCCTTCACGGGGGCGTGGATTGAAACCAAACGACAAAGCAGTATTGCCGGTCCGCTCGCCGTCGCCCCTTCACGGGGGCGTGGATTGAAACTGGACGTCAATCATGTGATCTACATGAAGCTGCTGGTCGCCCCTTCACGGGGGCGTGGATTGAAACAACTGTGTCGAAGATCATGGCGAGACGAGATCCTGTCGCCCCTTCACGGGGGCGTGGATTGAAACACAACTCCATCGTTCAGACCCGCAAGCGGATTGGGTCGCCCCTTCACGGGGGCGTGGATTGAAACATTTTTAGAACGAAATCAGGATCAGAAGTCTTAAGTCGCCCCTTCACGGGGGCGTGGATTGAAACATTCGATGTGGCCAACGTTTGACTCCTTTTTCCGTCGCCCCTTCACGGGGGCGTGGATTGAAACAATTGGTTTCCTCTGTTTGCGCCCCGATTTTCGAGTCGCCCCTTCACGGGGGCGTGGATTGAAACCGAAATCTTCCGAAAGCCATCGGAAAGTGTAGGGGTCGCCCCTTCACGGGGGCGTGGATTGAAACACCAGGCGGACGTCATCCTCGCGGCCGAAGCGCTTGTCGCCCATTCACGGGGGCGTGGATTGAAACACGTCAGCATTGACATCCGTCGCATGCCTAGACGGTCGCCCCTTCACGGGGGCGTGGATTGAAACATTGCAATCGGGAAACGCATGCTCGGGATTGCGCGTCGCCCCTTCACGGGGCGTGGATTGAAACGACTATGAAGGGCTCTGTTGCAAAAATCTGCCGGAGTTGCCGGTTGTGTGATCTGGCACCGCCTTTCCTCCAAATCCCTGCTGGATCGCGATTTGCTCAAGTTCCGCTCCATGCAGCGACATAAACTCGCTCATCATCTCTGGCCCGATCCCGAAGGCCCGTTCGACAAGACGTACTTCGCCCCTGATGTCGGGCTGGTGCTGGAAGGCGTTGGCCTGCTTCTTCCGCAGGGAGCGCATTGCCTCGAAGCCCTTGATCGTCGCACAGGCCGTCTTCATTGACTTGAAGCCAAGGGTCGGCTTGATCAGGCGCTTGAGTTTGCCATGGTCAGCCTCGACAACGTTGTTGAGGTATTTCACCTGTCTGTGGTCGGTGTCGGAGAATGGCTTGGCCATGGCAGCCCGCCTTGTCGGTGTTGATCACGTCGGGCTTTTCCCAGGATTTGCAGCCGCACAAGGCTTTGCCGAGAAACCGCTTGGCGGCTTTCGCGTTGCGGTTTTGGGACAGGTGGAAATCGATGGTGTTCCCATGGCTGTCAACGGCGCGATACAGATACGCCCATTTGCCTTTGACCTTGATGTAGGTCTCATCCACGCGCCACGACCGTGAGAAGCTGCGCAGCCGGCAATGCCACCGCAGGAGCTTTTCGATCTCGGGGCATAGGCCTGGACCCATCGGTAGATGGTGGTGTGGTCAACCTTGACGCCGCGCTCTTTCAGCATTTCTTCGAGATCACGGTAGCTGACGCCATATCGGCATTATCATCGAACGGCCCACAGAATGATCTCGCCCCGGAAGTGCCGCCACTTGAAGTCATGGGTCATGGGAAAGTCTCCAAAACACAATCCACCGCTACCTCGCTCACAAGGACAGCTGGGAGCGGTTTTTGCAACAGGGCCCATTTTCTGCTTCGCTCTGCTGCACGGGAACTTTGGCATTATCGGGGCAGGTGGGCTCAAGGCGTCCGCTTCCATTAAAGTTGCATTGCATTTTTTCATCGTGACATTCACGACCCTTGGATATGGCGACCTTTACTCAACTCCAGCAGGCCGGCTCCCGGCGGCACTGCAGGCGTTAAGCGGTTACATGTATCTGGGATTTGCTGTTGGCTTGGCGGTCAATGGATTCAGGCCGTCATTCCGATTCATAGGAAACCCGGCCTCAATTGTCAGTGGAAAGAGGATGCGGTGCGGCTGGACTGGCAACTCAGATGAACGAGGACGGGCCTTTCAGGGCTCAACCCACAAAGGCGCGCTCCACAACAAAATCCGCTGGAGCACTGTTGGATCCCTCGGTAAATCCGGCACTCTCCAACATGGCCTTCATTTCCTTGAGCAATCCCATGGAACCGCAAATCATGCATCGGTCGCGTTCTTTCGAAAGAGCAGGCAGATCTAGATCCTGGAAAAACCTACCTGAATTGATGAGATCCGTGATTCGCCCCATTTGATCCGAACTCTCCCGCGTGGTCGTTGGGTAATGAACCAGAGCAGCCTGTGCTTCCTCACCCACAAGCGGGTCATCAAGGGTCGCAGCCACCAATTCCTGCCCATATTTGAGTTCAGCAACAAGCCGGCAGGTATGGGTCAGCACGACTTGTTCAAATTTTTCGTAGGTCTCCGGATCCCGGATGATTGACGCAAACGGGGCGATTCCAGTGCCGGTGGAGAACAGGTGGAGCCGCCTGCCAGGCAACAGCGCGTCGTTGACCAGCGTACCGGTGGGCTTTCGCCGCATAAGCACGGTGTCGCCCGGCCTTATCTTCTGGAGATGCTTGGTAAGCGGGCCGTCGGAAACCTTGATCGAATAGAACTCCAACTCCTCGTCCCAACTGGGGCTGGCGATCGAATAGGCCCGAAAGATTGGCCTTTCGGAATTCGGTAAACCGATCATGACAAACTCACCTGAACGGAACCTGAAGCTCTTCGGCCTGGTGATCCTGAACTTGAACAAGCGATCGGTGAAGTGGGCAACTGCAGTCACAGTTTCGGCAAAGACGCCTGGCGGAGCCGCAAACTCACTTCTCCGGGTTTGTGTCAACTGATCCATTCTTCATGTTCCAAGGGGTCGGGATTCGCAGCTCAAATTTTATTGGGGATCAGACCGCACATTCCGGTCTTGTCAAGTTTTCCTCATCGCCCGGCTGTCAGTTTGTTAGTATACTAATGATTATGAGCGGACGGTTCCCTTGTCAACCCCGTCGGCTGCAAGGCAATCCAAGTTGCGCCGAATTCGGTGTTTGCTACTATCCCCGCGGGTACCGGGAGACAATCAGGAGAATGTGAACATGGCCGAAGCTCAGGGGAAACTGGTGGTTCGGAATATTGGCCTTATTCTGACCGGCAAGATTGAGCAGCCGATTATGGAGGGCGATTGCGTGGTTTCGGTCGGTGGGCGGATAGCCGAAGCGGGATATGAAACCAACCTAGATACCGCCGGCGCCGATGTCGTCGTGGACGCCAAGGGAGTGTCACTGGCTCCCGGCCTCATCGACAGCCACATTCACCCGGTGGTCGGCGATTACACACCTCGCCAGCAACAGCTTCACTGGATTGACTCTACCCTGAATGGCGGTGTTACGACCATGATTTCGGCAGGTGAGGTTCACATGCCGGGTCGGCCGAGGGACATAATCGGTCTGAAGGCAATGGCAATCGCCGCGCAGCGCTGGTACGAGAACTTCCGCCCTTCCGGGGTCAAGGTTCTTGCTGGTGCACCGGTCATTGAACACGGGATGGAGGAGAAGGATTTCAAGGATCTGGCCGATTCCGGCGTAAAGCTGCTCGGCGAGGTCGGTTTGGGGTCCGTCAAGGACGGACCAACGGCCCGGAAGATGGTTGGCTGGGCCCGCAAATACGGAATCCAGAGCACGATTCACACCGGTGGACCGTCAATTCCCGGTTCTGGATTGATCGACAAGGACATTGTGCTTGAGGCCGACACCGATGTTATCGGCCACATCAACGGAGGCCATTCGGCCTTGCCGGACGATCAGATCGTTTGCCTGTGCGAGAGTTGCAGCAGGAGCCTTGAAATTGTTCACAACGGCAATGAAAGAGCGGCCCTGCTGACCCTTAACACCGCACGCGAACTTGAGCAGCTCGAGCGCATCATACTCGGCACTGATGGACCGGCAGGCTCAGGAGTGCAGCCTCTCGGAATTCTCAGGATGATTGCCATGTTGTCCGCACTCGGAAATGTCCCGGCCGAAGTTGCGATCTGTTTCGGAACCGGCAACACCGCCCGCATGCGGGAACTCGACGTTGGTCTTATTGAACCAGGATACGCGGCAGATTTTGTTCTGATGGATCAGGCCCAGCACGCTCCGGGCAGGAACATCCTCGATTCCATCGGTCAGGGGAACTTGCCCGGAGTCGGCATGACAATCATCGATGGCGTGGTTCGCTCACGTCGAAGCCGAAATACACCACCGGCACAGATGCTTCCAACCATTGAGGGTGAGTAGTCCGTTCCCTATCCGGAATTTCCTGCTGAAAGGCCCCAGCCGACAGTGTGGCCAAGTGCCCACTTTACCCGCAATTCGGATGGCATACGGGCACCATGCCTCGGTTGGCGGCATTCGGTCAGCCGACCTGAGTCGCTGGTCCGGGAACAGCCAATCAATCCTGCTTCTCATTCAGCCAAGCTTGGAATCGGCGGTCTCTCAGATCCCTAGTGTGTGCATACCACACCGTATCGCGGGTCAGGAATCTCTCGCCATGCTGCGGAGCGTTCGGAAGGTGGTCGCGCATCGGAATTGTCCCGTCCGGTTTGAGTCCGACACGCAATTGCCCGGACCTCCGGGCCGGCCCATATGGAATCAATTCCGCCAGTGCCGCCAACTGTTCCGGGGCCGTCGCAAATCCAATGAACAATTCCGCGTCCGCAATTCTGCCGGACGCATTTGAAATCGCCCAAACTTCATGGCCAATCAACCGGCCGTCCCAAATTATCGTTATCGGCAACCCGTCATTGCTGGCGGCAGAAAAGAACCGTCCATTGTAACCCGTGGACATCGAAACGTCCCCATTCGCCAACAGCTGGACCGGATCGGCAACATCGTCCCACCAAACAATATGGTCGCGGATCTCACTGAGTTTGCGCAATGCCAGCTTGAGCCCGCGATCCGTGCTGAGCAAATCATATACCTGTCGGGCCGGAACGCCCTCCGCCAACAGCGCCCACTCAAGTATGGCGTCCGGACTCTTCTGCACCGCCCGCTTTCCGGGAAATGCCTCGACATCAAAGAAATCCTCCATGCGTGTCGGCTTGATGCCGGGATATGATCGGACATTGAACGCTACAACCGTGGCAAACACATTTTGGGCCACGGAGCACTCCCGAAATGCACCTTCGACAAAATCCTGCCGGACAGGCACCGCTTGATCCTGCAACACAATCTCTTCGGCATCGAACGGCAGAAGAAAGCCGGCCTCGCAGCCGGCAATCGCCCGATCCTCCACCATGTCGACAACGTCCCAATTCTCCGCAACAGCGCGCTCATTGATTGACTCAATTGAACCGTCGTAGCTCAAGACCTTGATTTCAATTCCGGTTGCTTCCGTGAATGGTTTGAATATCGCTTCCGATTGCGCTTGCTGGTATGGGCCACCCCAAGACACAACGGTGAGTGGTTCGCACTGGGCAAAAGAGACAGACGCAAATACCAGTGGCAGGGCCAACCTAACCGGGTGCATTTTCTTCCGCCCTGATTGAATCAACTTCGCCAAGATATGCACGAATTACCGAAGCTTTTGTCACGATGCCAAGAAGCCTTCGGTCATTCGACAAAACAACCGGAACTCCGTCTCCGGCATAGCTGCCAAGTGCCTCCAATGCCTCCCGCATAGAAGTCCTTTCATTGAATTCCAATTCGGGCGGCACCACCACTTCGGAAATCCTGGCATTGCCAAACGCGGTCAATTCCTCATGTCTCAGTTTGCCCAAGTAACGTTCTTCAACATCAAGGACATATACTTCCTTCCAGTTGCCCCTATCCAAGCGGGCATTCACATCTGCGACCCATTCATCGGGTCCGGCGCGCGCATAGTCGCCTGTTGCATGCTCCGACACCCGCATGGCATCAAGGCGCGCCTTGTCCCTGCCGGTCGACAGGTCGATACCCTGCCGCTCAAGCTGAAGATCAAACAGCGATCTGCCCACGATGCGATAGGAGACAAGGTTCGAAAAAACTACGGCAACCATTGCGGCGATCGTCAGATCGTAATTCCGCGTCAACTCGAAAACGATGAGAATTACCGTAAGTGGAGCTCCAATCACAGGGCTTGCAACCGCCATCATCCCGCAAATCGCGTAGGCCGCTATTCCGGAGTGCGGAACAAACTGAACGGAATCAATCATTGTCCAGAACAGTGCGCCGGACAGTATTCCGATCAAAAGCGCAGGGCTGAAGACCCCGCCGGCAAACCCAAACCCTATGCACAATGCAGTGAGGAATATCTTTGCCGCAACCAGCACCAGCAGTTCGAGCGACGAAAATGCACCTTCAATCGTCGCAAATCTAAGAGCTTCGGTTCCGATGCCGAGCACATCCGGAAGCCAGAGTGCGGCAACGCCGACTGCAAGGCCGGCAAATCCAGTTCTGAGTGTTGCATGCAGCCGAGTTCTGGCGGCCAGCTCCGCACTCTGAAGTATCATCTTCATAAAGATCGCTGCTATGCCGGCGGAGATGACCCCAAGCAGCGCAAACAGGATGAATTCATGGCTGTGGCCAACGCCCGAAAAGTTGACAAGGAACAACGCCGGCCTGTCGAACATGACATTTGCGACCACATAGCCGGTCGCCGATGCAACGGTCGTTGGGGCAAATGCCTGCATCGAATAGTGTCGCAGTATCACTTCATGGGCAAATACCAATCCCGCAATCGGAGCATTGAACGCTGTGGAAATCGCCGCTGCGACACCGCAGGCAATGGCGATCGTGGGCAATGCCTGGATACGAATTCGCAGGTATGCCGCCGCGCGGCCCACCATTGCGCCAAGATAGACGATGGGACCATACTGTCCCACGGACGCACCTGAACCCAACGAAAGAACGGCCGCAAGCGTCGACACAATGCCGGATCGGAAGTCGGGAAGCGGCAAATTGAGTTGTGCTGCACGCACGACATCAGCCGGGCCGAGCGAGCGGCGTTCACACGACAGCCAACTGAACATTGCACCGACCACCACACCTCCAAGCGCAGGAACCAGCAACGTCGCCGCAACCAGCAGCATGGGGTTGCTTTCGTATTGCACCCGAATTCGGGGAGAAATCAACAGAGCGCGGTTCAGCCAAGCAAAACTGTCAACGAAGGCAATGGAGGCGAGGGAAACCGCAAAACCGACCAATACGGCCATTAGGCACAACGTGACTATCCGATAGAAGGCACCGCCCTCCCCCTGCGTTGGGTTTTCCCTGTTTTTTCGCTCTGTCATCGAAGCCCATGTCAAGGATGTTGCAAACGCAACTTTGCCGGATGGCGCTCAGGCCCTCAATCGGAAAGTTCGAAAATCTCGCGATTGTCTGCAGAAATTGCGTGCCCAAGCACCCCGAGAATTCTCAACATCAGACGCAATGCCGAAGCATTCGGTGCAAGAGCAGCGTTCAGGGGATCCGGATGCGCACGGTGCGGAACGTCTTGTTGGTCATTGAGCGCTCCAACCGCCGACCGGAGCGAAACAGTCGCTGAGAGCCGCCCGGTTTCCCTGGCGCTTCAGGATCCAGCGCCATCCGATGGTGGATCCGAATGGAGTTGGTGCGGTCAGAACGTGGAAGCCAATGTAAGGAGATCGAAACGTTGTGGGCCATTCCCATGCACGGGAGATTGTCAATCTCATTCAATCCAAAACAGAAGCAGCTCAGGTCAACCAGACGAAATGAACACCGGCCTGGTGTTGAGTGCAAACGCTCCAAGTCAAATCAGAATGCATGCCACGTGTCGTCCACGGTCAAGAGATTCCACCGCCCCCACAAATCGGAACTTCGGGGTGCCCGCGGGTTTTCCAAAACAGTTGCAGCGAGACTCAATGGTCCCGATTCCCTCGAACCAACTGCTTGGAAGGCAGATTCTGCAGCAAGAGTCCATACATAAAGATTTTGCAAAGATCAAATCTTGCAACTACACTGTTTGCATTAGGGGGAAATGTGGCGAAATAGTTCGCCACAACACTCCATGGAATTGGAGGCAATTATGAAACCGTTGAAATATTTGATTTCTGGCGCGATTTTTGCAGCTGGGTTGGTTGCGGGCGCACCGATTTTTTCCGAAGAAGTTACTGTTACTCTCTGGTCGCGCGCCGACAGGTCAGGACCAATGCGGGCCGGCAACATCGTCATGGCCGCAGATCAGTTGAACAATTTTCTGGAGGCCGCCGGCTCGGACACGAGAGTCAAACTGGAACTCATTGAGACCAACGCCAAGGGCTTTGATGCGGACTCGCTGGATCTTCTAAAGGCGCACTCGGTCGGTGATACGCCAGATATAATCGTTGCCGCGCACGAATGGATTGGTGCGTTCGTTGAGGCTGGATTGGCGGCAAATCTTGAGGAACATATCCAAGCCAACCCGGATCTCTATGGCGATATCATTCCGCAACTGTGGAACTCCGTGAAGTACAAGGGCGAACGCTATGGAATTCCACAGGACTCCGAAGTCCGCATGTTCTTCCTGAACAACGACATGTTGCGCGAGGCGGGAAAGTCGGAGGAGTTTATCGCTTCGCTTCCAGAAGAAGTGAACGCGGGCAACTTCACAATGGCGGATTTTTGCGATCTTGCGGCCGAGGTCAAGAATTCGGGGGCAGCTGAAATTGGGTTCGTGCATCGGCCCAATATCGGTCCGGATTTCCAGATGGCGATGGCTTCCTTCGGCATCGACCTCTACAATGAGGATGAAGCAAAACTCCAAATTACACGGTCCGGCCTTGTCAATTACTACACTTGGTTGGCCGATTGTGTGGAGAAGGGCGCACTTCCTGCCGACATGACGACGTATTCATGGGACAGCGTGCACGCAGCATTTCGCGGCGAACAGGCACTGTCGAAATTCCATGGAATATGGAACCTTGGCCCGCAGCTGGAGGCATTCGGAATTGACCCGCTCGACGCCGATGCCTACTTCAACAAAATTACTTGGATCAACGCACCGGCGGGCGAGAAAGGCGGTGAGCCGAAGAATCTGTCGCACCCGATTGTTTACATCGTGGCCGACACTCCAAACAAGGATCTTGCCGCGATGATCGTGGGGCTCGCGTCTCAACCGATTCCGAACACAAGACATGCGGTCGGAACAAACCACACGCCAATCAACAACAGCCAGGCAGCCATGCCCGAATTCGTAACTCAAGGGTGGGGATTGGTCGCCGGGGTGCCCCTGCTGGAATACGCTGAATTCATGCCAAATCACTCAAGGATTGGTCAGTACAACGCGATAACATTCCAAGGTGTCCAAGCCGTTGAGACTGGCGAAATGGACCCCGAGGAAGCGGCGGAATTCGTCATTGAGGAGCTTGAAACCGAACTTGGGGATGATTTGATCATTCTCGACTAGACCAGGATTGCACTGGGCCGCCGCAAGGCGGCCCGGCCTTCAAAATGCTCAACAAGCAAGGTCAACGGCAGATCACGAACGCACTGGTTTTTCTTGGGCCAGCGTGCGTCTTTCTTGTCGTTCTGCTTGTCATTCCCATCATTGTCGATCTTGTCGTCGCCTTCACCGACATGGAACAGACGATCATTGTGACAGAACTGACCACCGAACAGTTCCGCAAGATCGTAAGGCCCAATGAGGACGCTCTTCTTGGCTTTGAGTTGCGCGGTTCATTCTACCGCGCGCTGGCAAAGACAGCCGTTTTTGTCTTCTTCACTCTGACAATCTTCAATATAACATTCGGACTACTTCTGGCACTGACCACAACTGCGCTTCCGGACTGGCTTGGTGGGACCTTCCGCGCAATTTGGCTCCTGCCGCGGATGTCGCCATCAGTTGTATACGCTTTGCTCTGGATCTGGGTGGTTGACCCGACAGAACGCGGCCTTCTGAACCAAATCCTGGTCAATGTCTTTGGCACCGAGCCGGTCAACATGTTCCTGGATCAACCGATGGCCTTGATCGTTGTTGCCAACGGATTCATCGGTGCTTCAATTGGCATGCTCATCCTGACGAGTTCCATTCGATCAATCCCGGAGCACCTTTTCCATGCAGCCCGCGTGGACGGTGCAGGATCCCTGTCGATTGTTCGGCATATCGTGCTGCCGGCGCTCCGCTGGCCACTTTCCTACATCACCGTCTTTCAGGCCTTGGCCCTAATGGTCTCCTTTGAGTACATATTCTTGATCATGGGACCGGCCAGATCAACAATGACGATGGCCATGCTTGCCTACACCAAGACCCTGGCGCCGCAGATAGGGTCCGGCCAATACGCATACGGCGCTGCGATCACTCTGATCCTGATTGTCTTTGGTACGGTGGTTGCGCTTGTCCTGTATCGCCTTGCGAACATGAGGAGCCTGCTGGCCAACCCGAAAATTGAGGTTCAGTAGTGACAGCTGCCGTCCAAGATTGGCAATCGATCGCACGCCGTTCGACACGGCTGCGCAAAATCAACTTCGTACTGCTGATCGGCTTTCTCACCATTGTCTCGATTCCGGTGCTTCTGCCGTTCTTTTGGGTAGTGGTGATTTCGTTCTCTGCCCGCACCGGCGGCGTCGAATCGGCTGTTCTTTGGAAGGCATGCAGCATTTTGGTGCCTGCGGTCTTCGCCTACGGAGGCTTCCATCTGGCGGTGAAATCTGTAAGGCGCAGGCTAATTGCAGCTGGCGCATTGATCGCTGCATCGACTGCTGGCCTGTACCTGACCGTGGGCGACGATCTGCACCTCCACAACTACAGGTTTCTGGTAAATCCCAACCTGGTAGAGGAATTGCGGGGTGCAGCAACAGCAGGCGGCCAGTTTCCCTGGGTTTGGGTTGCATTCATCAACTCCTTGGTTGTCGCCGCCATCTCGACGCTTTTCAAGGTCACCATCGCGACCCTTTCCGGCTACTACCTTTCCCGCTTTGCTTTCCGGGGGCGTTCGTCATTTCTTCAGGGGCTCCTGATACTGGAGGTGTTCCACCCCTGGATGCTGACGATCCCGATCTTCCTGGTTATTTTCTGGATCGGACTTCTGAACACCCTTGCCGGTCCGATTCTTGTGTTGACGGTGCTTGATTTGCCCTTCTTCATTTTCATCATGAAGGGATTCTTCGATGCCGTTCCATGGGACATTGAGATGAGCGCAATGACCGACGGAGCAACCCGCAGACAGGCATTTCGATATGTGGTGCTTCCACAAGTCAGGGCCGGAATAATTGCAATCTCGGTGCTTGGCTTCATCAAGGGCTGGGAGGAGTACGTGTTCGTAACGGCCCTCAGGACAGGGAATTCCTACTGGGTCATGTCAACATACCTTTACTATGTCGCCGACGACGTGATGGGTGTGGACTACGGGCTGGTTGCAGCGGTCAGCGTTTTCTACATGGCTCCCAGTTTGTTGCTTTACCTCTTCCTGCAGAGACATCTGACGCAATTGACATTCGGAGGCATCAAAGGCTGATGGCAAGGATAGAACTCGTTGGAGTGGCCAAGCGATGGGGAAACACTGTCGCCGTTGAAGATATGCGAACAGAACTTGAGGACCGGGAATTTGTTGCCATTCTTGGCCCTTCCGGTTGCGGAAAATCCACGACCCTGTTCCTGCTTGCCGGCATATACGCCCCAACGGAAGGCGAGATCCGATTTGACGGAGTGCGAGTCAACGAAGTCGAGCCCAAGGACCGCAATGTGGGCATCGTCTTCCAGTCCTACGCCCTATATCCGAACATGACTGTCGAGCAGAATATCATGTTCCCACTGCGCTTCGTATCCATGGAGGCAACGGAGGCGCAAAAGCAAGCACGGGAGATTGCCGAACTGGTGCAGATCGAGAAACTTCTTGAACGGCGTCCCGGCCAGCTGTCCGGAGGACAGCAGCAACGAGTGGCACTTGCGCGTGCGTTGATCAAGAAACCCAATCTTCTGTTGCTCGACGAACCGCTTTCAAACCTTGACGCCACCCTGCGGCTGTCGATGCGCAGCGAGATACGGCGAATTCAGCGCGAACTTGGGGTCACGACGATTCTTGTCACTCACGACCAGGTTGAAGCAACAACCATGGCGGACCGTATCATCTGCATGAATGATGGGCGGATAGAGCAGATTGATACGCCCGAGAATCTCTACCGAAGGCCAAACACAACGTTTGTCGCTTCGTTTGTCGGCTCACCTCCGATCAACCTTGTCGCCGGATCGATTCGTGAATCCCGGTTCGTGGCCGGCGAAAGAAGTTTTCCCCTGTCCGGCATCACGGAAACGGCCGAAGTGTGGATGGGTCTCAGACCCGAACTCCTTGCTGTAGCCGACGAAGGATTGCCCGCAACTGTTGCGACGATCGAACCAATGGGCCGGGAAATTCTGTACGGTGCCGATTCTCCGCTTGGCTTCCTGCGGTTCCTGGAGGCGGCCCCGTTGCCGCGGTTCTCGTTCGGAGACAAGGTCAGGCTTGCAACCGTGGTTGAAAATGTGCTCTTTTTTGACGGTACTGACGGCGGAAGAATTGACGGCGCCTCACTTAACGAATTCAGCTGACATGAAGCCAAATGTGCGACGCCGGGTTTCCGAGTTCACGCTTCCCGGCAATGATTGGATGCAGTCTGCGCGGAGTAGCGAGGGCGATCCGGCACGCCACTCGGAATTGCTTGCAACAAGCCCTGCTCTCAATTCGGTCCGCGTGGCGCAAGCAAACGGCGTTCCCTATTCGGGCAACCGGATGCGGGTGGCCGCCTGGAATCTTGAGCGTTGCAAGTTCATGGAGGAGAGCGCACAACTCCTCGCCTCTGCGAAAATCGATGTGGCCCTGCTGTCGGAAGCCGATATCGGAATGTGCCGCTCCGGAAATCTCGACACAATTTCGGATCTCGCCCAATCACTCCGGATGGGTCATGCGGCAGGCGTTGAATTCATTGAACTCGGCTTGGGTGACGAACGCGAAACGGAGGAACATGTCGGCGGTGTCAATCTCGGCGGGCTGCACTGCAATGCAGTCCTGAGCAAATTCAGAATCGAAGATGCGGCCGTCATCCCGTTGGGACCGGGTGGAGATTGGTTTGCCGGCAAACCGGGCAAGGGTCAACGCAGGGTTGGTTGCCGGGTCGCGGTTGGTGCCCGCATTGCTGCGGCGGCACCGCTCTGGGCATTTGCCGTTCATTTCGAAAGCGAGGGCCGCCCGGCCGATCGCGCGGCGGAGGCGGAAAAGCTTGTTGCCGGATTGGAAGCAGTTGGCGCCAACGGCGCAACGGTCGTGGGCGGCGACTTCAACTTCAATGGAATTCCACCCGGGGAAAACGAAGGATCCGGCAGGGCCTTGAAACCCGAACTCCATGAACCTGCCTTCAGGGTAATGCGCGAGGCCGGATATGAGTGGTCGATGTGCAATGCTCCCGGCCCAACGACCCGGCGCCACCCCTGGCACAACGGCCACAAACCGCTGAAAATTGACTGGATGTTCATTCGCAATGTCGATGCGTCAAACTCCTCCATTGTTCCTGCTGTTGGGTTGGACGGCGGCAATCTTTCCGACCATGAAATGATCCAAACCGACATCCAGATTCGGTAGTTTCGCGCCGAGGAATGTCGCGGCCGGAAGACCGAGGCCCCAAGTTCAAATCGAAGTGGGCTGCAGCGAAGGATGCAGACCTGCATTCGCCGGTTGTTTTGTGCACGCGTCTGATCAAGCCAACACACTCCGGTACACAACCTCAATTGTGGTCTGTTTGGCGGTTGTGCCTGACGTCAGGTGGGCGGCAGTGAATTCATGGAACCCGCAATCGCGCCATTCCGGCGCTGCGCCTCATTTGCCGTCAGCGGCCCCATCCTTGCCGTCAAGGCCAAACACCCTTGGGGCATGACCGGAATCCGGAAGTTGCTCGACGTCCCTCAGCGTGCGGTCCATCATTCTGCGACGGGTATCGGTGTCCTCAAGTGACTTTGATACGGTTCCGACCTGTTTTTTTACCCTGTCCAGCACATCGCCGAATTTGCCGAATTCAACCTTGACCGCCGACAGAACCCTCCAAACCTCGCTTGACCTCTTTTCGATCGCCAATGTCCGGAAGCCCATCTGAAGACTGTTGAGAATTGCAGCTAGCGTGGTCGGTCCGGCAACAACAATTCGGTGCCGGCGCTGCAGATTGTCCAGCATCTCCGGAGAACGAACCACCTCGGCATAGAGGCCTTCGGTCGGCAGATACATGATTGCAAAATCGGTCGTGTGCGGCGGATTGACATATTTTTCCCTGATGTCCTTCGCAAACCCCTCAACAGCCCTCAGGAGGTTCTTCGATGCCAACTGAACCGATTTGCTGTCGCCCGCCTGAACTGCGTCCAGCAGACGATTGTAATCCTCCAAAGGAAACTTGGCGTCGATCGGCAGCAAAATCTCCGAGGCACCGTCATCGGCCCCGGGAAGTCGGATGGCGAACTCGACGATGGCGTTCGACTCGGGATTGGGTTTCACGTTGCTGCAGAATTGCACAGGTGCCAGAATTTGCTCCAGCAGCGCCCCCAGCTGTATCTCACCCCAACCGCCCCGGGTCTTCACGTTCGAGAGCACTGCCTTGAGGTCGCCCACCCCTGTCGCCAGCTCCTGCATTTCGCCAAGCCCTTTGTGTACGGCCTCAAGGCGATCGCTGACCAGCTTGAAGGATTCGCCCAACCGCTTTTCGAGTGTGCCCTGCAACTTCTCGTCCACAGTCTGACGCATCTTTTCGAGCTTTTCCTCATTCCCCCTTTGAAGGCTCTCCAACTTCCCGGCCACTTCGACAGTCAACTCCTTGATGCGGCGCTCATTGCCTTCGCTCAGATTCCTGATCTCGGTCCTCATTTCACGCAACTGAACGCCCTGTGCCTCGTCGAGCTTGCTTATGGTTTCGGTAAGCGAGTCGGTGCTGCGCCCGCTCATTTCCCCCAATTCCACCCGCAATCTCGTTGCCTCTTCGGCGCTCTCCTTCCGGCTCTCTCGGAATTGGTCGCGCAGGCTGGATTCGGATACTCCGGAAGCCGGCGCACCCCTTCGCAACAAAAACACGACGGAAAACACTGCATTCAGCCCGGCAAGGACGATAATTGCGTAGAGTTCCCAGGACATCACCACACCTCCAAAGATTGAACCGGCGGCCAGCCGCAACCTTCCTGCCGGTGTGCTGTCGTAGTAAAGCGGATTGCCATTGCATGAAAGCGATCGGCGGACGGTTGAGCCGTCAGGGAAATCACCGATTTCGCATACTGTGCGAAGCTGGGGGTCAACTCAATCTGGCCACCAGCCGAAGCAGAACGGAACGTTCGTCTTCTGACAGGGATTCAAGCGTAAGTTCCGACACCTGCGCCCCGAACCGGCGGAGTTCCGGCATTGCCGCAACCCCGGCATCGGACAACGCAACAATCTTCCTTCTCCTGTCGCTGGGATCGCCGGCAACCTTCACCAGCCCCTTTTCGACAAGCCGGTCGACCACACCCTTAATCGTCGCCACATCCATCTTGGTTCTTCGGCCAAGCTCATTTTGTGGGCATGCGCCGAGTTCGGCCACCTTCACCATTGCGGCAAACTGCGTCGGCGTCAGCCCGAAAGGAGCGTGCGCCTGGAATATGGCGACATGACGCTGGTTTGCCAGCCTCAGCAGAAACCCAACCTGATCTTCAAGCCGGTATGCGGACGATTCCGACAACGACTCCTTCGAAGTTCCGGTCAGCGCAGACCATCCTTTCCTTCGGCCTCGCCGGCTGTCAACCCGCCGACCCTCGGCAATGGCCGTCCGCTGTCGGTTACCGACACCGCAACCATGATTTCGTTGGAACGCGGCGCATCATTGATCCGCACCTCAACCCCGTCGAAATGCGACCTGACGTAGGCAGCATCCTTGTGTCCAAGGGGAACATCCAACGGCTGCCCCATGCCGCCGATCTTCTTCGAGGACGGCACCAGCGCGGCACCCCTTTCAACTGCCTTTCGCAATGGTGCGCCAAGTTTTGGGTGAAGGATCGCCGCTGCATGCTCAAGTTCACCGTTCTCACCCACCATCGCCGCCTTGCCGTAACTCTCTGCCTCGCATGGCTCGATTCCGAGCGCCTTGACGCAAATGTCGCCGAGCAGGCCGCCCAATTCCGCGCCGATATCCATCAATCCGGTCAAATCCTCCTCGTATTTTCCGGCGAAAGGATTGGCTATTACCGCGACCGCCACCGCCTTTCGGGTGGCAGGATCAATCATTCGACCGGCCTCTCTGTGCGTTTCCTCAACCCAGACCGCGGTCTTGCGAATTTCCGCATTCATCTCAACCCATCCTCCCCCTTGATGTCCTCCGGCCGCAGGCCAAGGCACCTGTTGTGTATTCGCGCTCCTGTCGACATGACCAGCACCAGGCAGATCTCATCTCGTCTCGGCGCATCCTGGATCCCCGTTTCCATCGCATCGAAATGACCTCGGACATAGGATGCATTGATGTGGGTGATCGGAATGTCGATTCTGGCCCCGACAGGGCCCACCTTCTTTGTGGAAGGAACGATCGCCATTGCACCGCCAAGCACCTCCCGCATCGCATATCCGCCGGGCACATGCCAAAGCGCCCCATGCTCCAGTTCACCGTCCTCCCCGACAATTGCCCCCTTGCCGTAGCCTTCAACCGCGGTTGGTTCCCCGCCAAGAGCATCAACGAGTCGCTGCGCCATGCTGATGCCCAGTGATTTCAGATCGTCCATGTACCAAGCAATGTCCACAACATGCCGGCCCGCGAACGGATTTCGAATGACCGCCAAGGCCGACGCTCGGCGAAGTGGACTGCTGGAGTTGGGCCCTCCCTCATGGAAGACTCTCTCGACGCATGTTGAGAACTTTCTGATCTCCGGTTCAGCCATTTTGAACTGTCCTCTTGCCCGGGCCCCGAATGCAACCTTCGTCGCCCACGATGAGCCAAGCGTCGCGCAGCCGCAATGCAGCCGCATCCAGCAACCCGGCGGCTCGCATCTGCGAGGCTCTGCCTGCTCCGCGGGAAAGCGCCCTCTTGATTTCAATCGCGTGGAGGCGTCCGGTGCCGACGACAACCTGACGGCTTCCCAGATCGGAATCGGGGTCCAGTTCCTCGGCCGGACAGCGTGCAATCTCGGCGTGGCCGGGTAGGTCAACTGCGTTGGCGACCAAGGTCGCCGCTGCGTCCGCCGCCGCTGCGGACCTGCCCGCAACCGTTACCGAGTCAGCAATTCCAAGGGAATGACTTCTTCCTCCCTGCCCGCTGGTTGCAATTCCCCTGATCCCGGAAGTGCCGGTGATCGTGATTTCGCCGTTGAGCGCACCGTCCAGCCCGGCAACCGCTATCTTGAACTGCTCCTGCGGCTCAAGATGAACTGCAATGTCTCCGCCGTTGTTCACATATGCGCGGCGCAATTCTGCAACCGATGTCATGGCGGCCAGGATTTCGTCCGCCACGGCCCCCGCGACCGCGGCCATGGGCGTTACAAATGAAGATGAGCGATGCGGAAGAACAGCCCTGTGCATCCTTTTTGCCACCGCTCCTTCCGGTCCCTGCCTGTTCTGGCGGCAACGCCTGCGCAGAAAGGGCAGCTCATCAACGATCTCCTGCAGCATGCCGCGAAATCGCTCGACCGCAGCCTCAAATGCCCGGGTCGCGTCGGCCGGGCTCACGGCTTCGGCCAGGACAAGGAGATCAATCGGCCCCTGCTGCAGGTGCAGCCTTCGCCCGTCAGGCATGATCGCGGCATGAACTCCATCCATAACGTGCTCCAATTCTCAGCCGGTCTTGCCCGCATCGCCGCAGGATGCCGGATCCCGCCAACGCGATTCCGGTTCGATCTTCCTGATTTCCGGCGTGATAACCTCTTCCAACGGCCTGATTTCACTCATGTGCCCGCCCAGCAATTCGTAATCGTCGCGCCGCAGCGTAAATTCAATGGGAGCGACAAGAGCCGGCGTTGGAACATATCCGAACGACTCCGCGGGCATGCCCGTCACATCCACCATGAAGGTGATCCCTCCGCCAGGCCACACATAGGTCTCGGCACCGCCGCAGGTTACCCGGGCCAACGCATCGCGCACCGATTTTGTCAACCCGACCGGATTTTCGGTAACTCCCGCGCGCAGCGAACCGCCCGCTCCCCCCATGAACAGCACCGAACACACCGATGGTTCGCAGTTTTCGGCAATTCGTTCAGCCGACCGGCGCAGCGGATCGGGAATGTCGGCATTTCTCGGAACCAGTTCCCGATCCAATTCGAAATAGGCACACTGCTCGCCGGTGGTTGACACCATCAGCAGCCGAAGCCCGGACCACGCGATTTTCGGATCAATTGAACGGATGATGTTGAGCGGATCCCTTATGTCCGTTCCGCCCCAGCCGCTTCCGGGCAATGCGGACTTGAAGTAGCGGCCGGGAGTCGAACGCCTTCCGGTTACCCTTATTCCGGTGGGCGGCAATCCCAGCTGCTTGCCGGCCTCATGTTCGGAGAGCACCCCGGTGATATGGTCGTCAACCACAATCACCTCGTCCACATGCGGTTTCCATTGCATTGCGAACATGCCGATGGCAGCGGACCCACAGCCGACCCTCATCAGTTTCTCTTCAGACCCGTCAATGATTGGAGGCCTTCCGGCTTGGACGGTCAGATTGGCCCCTTGGTCAATGTCGAGATCAACGGCACCCCGGTTGCACAGGTTGAGCAGTGCGTTGCAGGTGGCCCTTCCCTCGGACTTCGTTCCGCCGGTCAGATGTTCCACACCGCCAAGCGACAGCATTTTGGAGCCGTACTCGCTCGTCGTTACGTGCCCGACCGGTTCACCATCCGAATGGATCGTTGCCCGCTCTGGTCCGATGTACCGGTCCGTGTCGATCTTCACCTTTACGCCGCAGTAGCTGAAGATTCCTTCCGTAACGACCGTTACCATGTCTACACCGTCGACTGACTGGCCAACGATGAAAGGTGCCGGCTTATAGTCCGGATAGGTTGTGCCGGCCCCGATTGCGGTTACGAAAGGACGCTTCGCTTGGACAAGGTCGCCGTCCCAGTCGTCCGAACCAAGGAAACTGACGGCATTGCCCCCCTTGCCCTCGACCGCCTCAATCACGGTCAGGGGATCAAGCCTGACCAATCTTCCGCCTTGATTGGCATACCGGTCGCAGGCGCCTGCCCGACCGTCTGCAATGTAGCACATTACCGGGCAGGCATCGCAGCGGATCTTTGTGCCCGTTCCTTTTGGCTCATTACCCGGCATTTGCTTCCCCAATCGCTGCAAGGACTCTTGACGGAGTTGCCGGAACGCATCTCAATTGCGCACCGCACGCGCGGCGAACCGCATTGAGGATTGCCGGTGCCGTGGGAATTAACGCATGCTCACCCAACCCCTTCGCACCAAAGGGTCCATGCTCGTCAGCCTCCTCCACAATAATGGTGCGCACGGGCGGAACATCACCGATTGTCGGAATAAGATAGTCATGCAGGTTTTCCGTCCTGCCGGGGACATACTCCTCCATCAATGCCATTCCCAAGCCCTGAGCAATTCCGCCATGGACCTGACCCTCCACCAGCATTGGATTGATGGCCCGTCCCACATCATGCGCCGCGACGAATTCCTTAAGCTTCACCGTCCCCAGCCCGGTGTCGACCACCAACGTCGCCAGCTGCGCAGCGTAACCGAATTGCGCATACGGCTCACCTTGGCCATCCTCATCCAATGGACTCGTTGGCGGATCATAGGTTTCGCAGGCACTCAGCACATAGCCTTCGCCGTCAGGTTGCATTCTTCCCAGATCAATCACATGCCTTTCGGAGTTGTCGGCAACCTGAACAATGCCTTCCCCGATTTCCACCGCTGCGTTTTCGGATGCGTTGAACATCCTCAGTATGCTTTCCCGAAGCGCGGACCCGGCCAATCTGGCGGCATTGCCGGAAACGTAGGTTTGTCGTGAAGCAGAGGTCTTTCCGGCATCAGGCGTAATGTCTGTGTCTGCCGATTCAAGCACAATGCCGGAAACCGGAACTCCGAGGGCCTCCGAGAAAATCTGTGCAATTGCAGTGTTCGACCCTTGGCCGATGTCGACTGCACCCTGATGCAAAACAACGGTTCCGTCCTGCCGAATTCCTGCCTTGATTGTCGACGGATTCGGAAGCGAAGTGTTCCCGCAGCCATACCAACCGGCGGCGACTCCCGCCCCCATCCGCTCTGGACTGCCGGTGGCCTTTGCCGCTTGGTTGAAATCCTGGGCGGCGGCATTGGCCGCCGACCATGCGGGCCGCAATGCCTCAAGGCACGCCTTGATCCCGACACCCTGTTTGAACACCTGTCCGCACACCGTCGGGAACCCGTTCTCAAGTGCGTTGACAATGCGAAATTCCAACGGATCAATCCCAAGCTTGCCCGCCAGTTCATCAAAAAGAGTTTCCTGGGCAATTGCGCTTTGGGGAACGCCAAAACCGCGGAAGGCCCCAGAGGGAGGATTGTGTGTATGAACTCCCCAAGTTCTCGCGACATAGTCCTCAACCTTGTAGGGGCCCGACGCATGCACCGGGACCCGGTTAACCACCGTCGGCCCCCAACTGGCATACGCCCCGGTGTTGAATCTGCCTTCATATTCAACACCGCAAATCCTGCCGTCCCGATTTGCACCGACCCTCATGCGGATGTTTGCCGGATGTCGCTTGGTCGTTGCCTGCATGGACTCGGTTCTGGTGTAGGCGATGCGAACCGGGGAACCCGTCCTGAGTGCGGCCAAGGCCAGATAGGGTTGCACGGACAAATCCAACTTCGACCCGAAGCCGCCGCCGGCAGCGGTCGGAACCACCCGGATTTCGCTGGTGTCCTTTGCCAGAATCCTGGCCAGACCCTCCAAATCCATCACAGGTGCCTGTGTTCCTGCATATATCTCAATGCGCCCGTTTTGGACAATTCCGCAGCCTGCTTCAGGTTCAATGTATGCATGCTCCACAAACGGTGTGCTGAACTCGCCTTCAACCACGGCGGCCGCTTCCTTGAGTGCCTGCGCAGTGTTGCCCCGACGGACCACTCCGCTGCACATGATGTTTCCCGGCCTGTCGGCATGCACCAAATCTGCACCTGAGCCAATTGCCTCAACGGTGCCGGAGACATGAGGCAGTTCTTCCCAAGTCACCGGAAATCGCCTGACGTCGAAATCGTGCAGCGCTTCCCTTCGGCCAACAATGGCGGCAATCGCCTCTCCCCTGAACAATGTCTCCCCCTCGGCGAAGACAGGTTGGTCGATGAAACCTGGAATGACACCCATCCTGTTCAGACCCGGAATGTCTCGAGCCGTTAGAACCGCCTCAATGCCATCACTGTCCCTGAGGAATTCGTCGACGTTGCCGAATTTGAACACAGCATGCGGATACGGCGAACGAACGATCATCAGCGCATGCCAATCCGGTTGACCGGCATCGTCGCCGAAGATCTCTCTGCCTTCAACTTTGGCAGCACCATCGATTCTTCGAATTGGGGCGCCCACGCCGTCGGTGGCAAACGAATTTCCATGCGGCAGATTGCGGCGATGGTTGAGCACCGCCTGGATGATTTTCCGGTAACCCGTGCACCGGCACAGAACTCCGCCAAGCGCATTCGCTGCATCACTCTCCGTCGGTTCCGGATTGTTGCGAAGCAATGCAACCGCAGACACCAACATGCCGGGTGTGCAAATCCCGCACTGCGTCGCACCGTGCTGCTGGAAAGACTCTGCGAGAGTTCCGGCGCGAGCGTCCGAGCTTAGGAGTCCCGCCAAGGTTTCAACCCGCTTTCCGGCAACCTGACGGCTCGGCGTCAAACAGGCACAGACCGGCGCGCCGTCAAGCAGGACTGTGCAGGCACCACAATCGCCGGCATCACATCCGACCTTGACATCACGGCAGCCAAGGCGTTCGCGCAAAGTCTCCGACAGGCGCTCGCAGTTGGCCGGTTGGCATTCAACAGCCTCGCGGTTGAGACTGAACATCACGGTCGCATGCCCCGCCTCGTCAAGCATTATTGCCGTCCGCCAGATTGACCGCTTCGATGACTGCGCGCCGGCAAAGTTCAGTGGTCGCCTGCATTCGGTGGACGGCGCTTGCCCTGATGTCATCAAGCGGTGCAAGCGGGTCGAGAAATTTGGGATCGGACGGAAAATCTGATTCCAACTCTTCGGCACTCAGTCCAACCACCGCCGCTTCAAGTTCAGTCATTCTCTTGGCGACCGGCGAACACGCGCCAACGGATATCCGGGCCTCGCTTACCGCTCCATTCGGCGCTACGTGAACAAGAACCGCAACCATGGAAATCGAAATGACCAGATATCTTCTGGCTCCGAGCTTCAGAAAGGAACCACGGCCATCTCGAATTCGCCCGGGAACGTGAATCGCGGCACAGATCTCATCGGGCTCCAAATTGACGCTGCGCACACCCACAATGAACTCCTCAAGAGGAACCAGCCTTGAACCACTGGCCGATACCGTCTCGACCACTGCCTCAAGCGTCAGCAGCGGCGGAACCCCGTCCGCAGCAGGTGAAGCGTTGCATAAATTGCCGCCAACGGTTCCGGCGTTCTGGATTTGAACAGATCCAACTTCCCGCGCCGCCGCCTTGAGGCCGGCAAATGCAGGCGGAAACGGAAATTCCAAAATCTCCGACCATGTCGTTGCCCCACCGATGCGCCAACCCGCCTCCGAAACGGAAATGCCCCGCATCTCCGACACGCGGGACACATCAAGGAGCCGCTCCGGCGCCCTGCCCCTTTCAAGACCCGGGAAAAAATCGGTCGCACCGGCAACAATTTTTGCGTCACCGTCGTTGAGCAAATCCACGGCATCCTGCAACGAAACCGGTGAATGATATTCCAAGATCCGATCCCACCGAAATTCATTAGCATACTAACAAACTATGAATGCAGCGTCAACATTTTCCCGACCGAACGGTGTGCCGAACCGCCCTTCCGCACAGGAAACCCAACTCAATTCGGATCAGAATCCGCTCGTCCGAACTTAGTCTCGCGCTTGGTGCCAAGGCGGGTTTGGAAACCAATTTGACCACTCGAATCCGAAACCGTTTCGGGTTAATCTGTTGGCGCAAAAAGAGGCTGCGCTGACTGAGGAGGCATAAGCTCAGGCTTGAACGTTCGCAAATTGGGAACCAAAGTGAAGCCATGACCAAACCTGCCGACAAACCTTGGCTCTTCCGGACCTATTCCGGCCATTCGAGCGCAACCGATTCCAATGCCCTTTACCGCTCCAATCTTTCCAAGGGGCAAACCGGCCTGTCCGTCGCCTTCGACCTTCCGACACAAACCGGCTATGACAGTGACCATGAGCTTGCCCAAAGCGAGGTGGGCAAGGTCGGCGTTCCGGTCTGCCATCTAGGTGACATTCGGACACTGTTCGATGGCATCCCGCTTGACAAGATGAACACGTCAATGACGATCAATGCCACCGCTCCGTGGCTGCTTGCTTTGTACATTGCCCTTGCCGACGAACGGAACATCGACAGGTCAAGCCTGCGGGGCACAGTGCAGAATGACGTCATCAAAGAGTATCTCAGCCGCGGCACCTACATCTGCCCTCCCGAACCATCACTGCAAATGACCATTGATGTTGCAGAATACTGCATCCGCAACATTCCCAACTGGAATCCGACCAACGTGTGCTCCTATCACCTGCAGGAAGCGGGCGCGACGCCGGAACAGGAGATTGCCTATGCGCTCGCAACCGCCGTTGCGGTGCTCGACGGCTTGAAGGAGCGGGTCGAGGAGCATGAATTTCCATTGGCCGTCGGACGGATTTCCTTTTTCGTGAACGCCGGCATCCGGTTCGTAACCGAAATGTGCAAGATGCGAGCATTCACCGAGCTTTGGGACGAGATCTGCCGGTCCCGCTATGGCGTGGAGCGCAAGGAGTTGAGACGATTCCGCTACGGTGTCCAAGTCAACAGTCTCGGCCTCACGGAACAGCAGCCCGAAAACAATGTCCACCGCATAATGCTTGAAATGCTTGCTGTTACGCTCTCCCGCAATGCCAGGGCGCGTGCTGTGCAACTCCCTGCATGGAACGAAGCGATGGGATTGCCGACGCCTTGGGATCAGCAATGGTCCCTGAGAATGCAGCAAATTCTTGCGTGCGAATCCGACCTGCTGGAATTTGGCGACCTCTTCGATGGCAATCCCGCGGTGGCGGAAAAGGTCAAGGCAATCAAATCCGATGCGCTGAACGAATTGCGGCAGGTTGAGGAGTTGGGCGGAGCAATCAAGTCAATAGAGTTCATGAAGAGGCGCCTGGTTGAAAGCAACGGCGAGAGGATTCGCCGAATTGAGTCTGGCGAAACGATCATCGTCGGCGTCAACAAGTACCGGGAGGGGGTCCGCTCGCCTCTTGAGTCCGGCCGGACATCAACCCTCAGGGTCGGCCCCGAGGTCGCGGCAGAGCAGATTGAACGGCTCGAGGCATGGCGCAGGGACAGAAACCCGCATCGGGTCAAGAATGCCCTCGACAAGCTTCGGCAAGCGGCCAAGGCGGGAGTCAACATTCTGCCGGCTTCGATCGATGCGGCCAAGGCGGGTGTTACAACCGGGGAATGGGGCATGGTCATGCGGAGTGAACACGGCGAATTTCGTGCGCCAACGGGCATAAGCCGAGCCCCTTCCAACACTGTCGGGGACCTGGTTGAGATCAGGCAGGCCGTCGACGATGCCTCACGGAAGTTGGGAAGACGACTCAAACTGCTGATCGGCAAGCCTGGCCTTGACGGACATTCCAATGGGGCCGAACAAATCGTCTGTCGTGCCCGCGACTGTGGAATTGACATCGCCTATGACGGAATCAGATTTACACCCGAGGACATCGCCGATGCGGCACTGCAGGAACGGGCGCATGTCGTGGGCCTTTCCATCCTGTCCGGAACGCACCTTCCCCTCGTCGGTGAATTTAGACGAAGGATGACTGAGCGCGGCCTTGCAAGTGTTCCCCTCGTTGTCGGCGGCATCATTCCTGAGGAGGACGCAAAGGAATTGAGGGAATTGGGGGTGGCGGGAGTTTACACACCCAAGGATTTCGACATCAACAACATCATGATGGAAATCGTCAGGCTGGCATCCGCGGATGCAGTTGCCGGTGAAGATTGCGAAACCACCCGGACCTCCAAGGACTCAGATGTTGCCCAGCGGAGAACCCAATCGGTTGACGTCTGATCCCGGTTGATGCGCCGCCAATTCTGATAGTCGACGGTGGGTTGCAGATCAAACCCCATTCGCCGGGCCGGCACTTCGTCAGTACTTGCGCCTGCGAAGAAGCCAAATGAAGAATACCCCGCCAACCAGTCCAGTTATGATTCCAATTGGCATGTCCTCCGGTGCCACCACGGAACGGGAGACAATGTCGGCCCACACCAGAAAAACCGCGCCTGAAAGAGCCGCAGCAGGAATGACCCTCGCGTTGTCACCTCCGACCAACATTCTTGCAATGTGAGGCATCATCAATCCCACGAATCCGATGATGCCCGAATAGGCAACCATGATGCCGGTTAGCAATGCCCCCGCAGCGAACACGGACAATCTAAATCTTGTTACGGAAATTCCCAGGGTCGATGCCGTCTCGTCCCCCAACGTAACGGCATTCAATTCTCCGGACCTGAGGTGGAAATAGACGAGGCAGCCCACGAGCCCAACGACCGGAACAGGCAAGTGTGACCATTGAGCAAGTCCCAAGCCGCCCAGCATCCAGAACACGGCAGTGTGCGCAGCTCTGGGATCACCGAGGAAGATAAGCAAATTGGCACAGGACATAACTGCGAACGAGACGGCGACTCCCGCCAGAACCAGCCGGGTTGCCGACATCGCCGCCGCCAGCCTGGAAACAGCCAGCACAATCACAGTCGCGGAAATCGCCCCCAGGAATGACAGCAACGGAACAGTGAGCTGGCCGAGAAACATTCCGGTATGCAGCAACGCCAGCACTGCACCAAAGGCACCGCCGGACGAAATCCCAAGGAGGTGCGGGTCAGCCAGTTGATTGCGGGTAACAGCCTGCAGCGAAGCCCCCACCGCCGCCAATCCGGCACCAACCAAACAGGCCAGAATGCTCCTTGGAAGCCTGATGTTCCAGATTATGGCCTCCTGACCGGCAGACCAGTCCTGCTCGACCAAGCCCGGAAGCAACCTGTCTGCAATAACACCCCAGACAACAGGCATCGGCACAAAAACGGTTCCAATGCTGACTGCCGCCGAAATCGACATCAGCAGCAACAGGATGCCGGCCGGATACAACAAGGCCGGTCGCAGCCGCCCGTGCCGCCCTGGTGTTGCATTCTGCATCATCGCCGCCTCAGCGGCTCAACCCTGCTTTGTGAAATCCCTCCACCAATTTCCTGATCGCAGCGATGTTGCGTGGCCCCGGCGTTGCTTCGACATACTCCAAAACGACAAACCGATCGTTCTTCACCGCATCAACTCCCGCAAATGCCGGATTGGACAGCATGAACCTTCTCTTTTCGGCGGCGGTTACGTTTCCGTAGTTCACGATGACGATCGCTTCAGGGTTGCGTTCGACAACCGCCTCCCACCCGATGGTGGCCCAACTCTTTTCAAGATCATCCATGACGTTGCGCCCACCGGCAGCCTCAATCAGCGCGGTGGGCATTGCATAACGGCCTGCGGTGAAGGGTGCATCCTCGCCGCTGTCATAGACGAAAACCCGGATGGGCTCGGTACCCGGCAACACTTTACTTGCCAACTGGTCGACCTCCGCCCGGTACTGTGCAACGAGACCGCTGGCCCGATCCCCGACACCGAAGATTTTGCCGAGATTCAAAATATCCTGATACATGTCCTCCATGCTGACTTTCAGTTTCTCGCCAACATGAATGCAGGATTCCGTAAGTTCATAGACTTTGATTCCCAAGGGCTCCAGCGTCTCCGGCGTAACCTCGCCGCCGACGCGCATGCCGTAATTCCAACCGGCAAAAAGGAAATCCGCACCGACCGACAAGAGAATCTCCCTGGTTGGGTAGCCGGGGGACAATTCGGGCAAGCCTGAACGACTGATCGAATGATCCGGATCAAGTGTTTTCCATTTCGAAATCCCGGTGAAGCCGACCATGCGGTCCGCAAGGTCCAGTGCCAGCATCATTTCCGTCAGGTTTGAATCGTTGGAAACGGCCGCTTGCGGAGATCGTTCGAACAGCACTGTTCTGTCGCAACTTCTCACCTCAACCGCTTCGAGCGGAGCAGCCGAGACAAGGCAAAACGCCATCGCCGCAATGGCGTTCCCAATTCTGGGCCCCTGCATCTTGATCAAAGATGAAAGTGAAAGTGTCGCCCGCCGTTCACGGTCGGCGTGCCACCGTACGCATTGACCGAAAACGCAACGGAGATCATTTCGGGAGTGAGTACATCGATCGGGCGGCCGAACGCGAGCGTTTCACCGCCAAAAAGCACCAGCGCAAGATCGGCAAAATCAATTGCGGCGTTGAGGTCGTGGAGACTGCACACAACGGTCAGTCCCAAACTCTTCAGCAAAGCCAGCGTTTCAAGTTGATGGCGTATGTCCAGATGGTTTGTTGGCTCATCCAAGATGAGTATCCTGGGCTCCTGGGCAAGGGCACGCGCAATTGCAACACGCTGTTTTTCACCGCCGGAAAGGGTTCCCGTCAGCCTGTCGCAGAGCTCCAGCAATCCCAGCCGTTCAAGGACATGTCCGACAACGGCGTCATTCCGACCCTGACAGCCTGCACCCCGCCGGTGATGTGGCAGGCGGCCAAGCCCCACAATTTCCTGAACCGTAAGCTCAAATTCCGCCGGCTGCTCCTGAAGGACAACCGCCATGTCCTGTGAAAGACACCTTGCCGGCATTCGCCGGATATCCTGACCATCAAGGAGGACCTGTCCCGACTTGGGTCGGTTGTAGCCGTAAATCGTTCGGAGAAGAGTGGATTTGCCGGCGCCATTCGGTCCAAGAATTCCCAATATCTGGCCAGGACCGACAGAAAAGGTCGCCCCTTTCAGGATGGGCTCATGCCCAGCAGGCCCCCAAGAAACGTCCACAACGTCCAGTTTGGCCGATTTGGCGGCCCGACTGCATTTATCCAAGGCAATTGAATCGCCAAAATGAAGATCTTCAGATGTTTGAATGAATGTCCCGTCCATAATCCAATCCGATCAAAACGGGGCATCTGCGCTCTTCCGACGCAACTCGCAACAACGGTATTCTGACCAATGCAAGCCTCCTTCCGGATCACCCCGTCCGGTGTGAGAATCAATCCGACGGTAGGTCTCCTGACTTGCGGGTCGCTGCTTTTCCCCGATCCTTCCCAGCCATTGCAGGCCAGTGGCTCAATCCGGGGTAGCTCGCCGCTTACAGTTGCGGGGGCAGTCACGGTTTTGGCGCCTTGGCGGCTCTTCCTCACCGTATTCCCTTTTCATCCCGAACGCATACTCAACGTTCGAAAACCGTCCCGGCAACGATATTCCAAGCGCCCCTTCAGGTCAAAAGAAATCCACTTGAAATTTTGCGAAAGCCGAGCGGGGCAGTCGTGGTTGGCCGCACGGAGTTAAAATCTGGTTTTGCAGGATTTCATGTCGCCCGTGCGTCGTTTCGATGCCGGGCGGGTGGCGCGGGATTTTCTGATCTGATGATCCTGGCCGCGGCACAAAAATCTGGAGTTCATCCCCTCTACACCCTTGATCAGAAGGCGGTTCGGCTTATGGGCGTGTCGTAGCCGTAACGTCCGATGCGTTGCGCAGGGTTCGGTAGGATTGGAAACTGGCTCACCGATGATCGATTTCTCGGATGCTCACGACCGAGCACAGAACGTGTTCCCACCAACCCCGAAAACCGTGGTTTTGACTCAACCCGTTGATATCAAATGGATCAGCCCATCTGAACGAGGTTTGGGCGAAGTCCAGAAGCAATGGAGGTTCAAGCCGGCCAGAGATTGAGAGGCTGCGGAACGGGACGAAGTCGAGTCGTGGGGAATGAAGCAGGAAAGATATGAGGAACACTCAAATCCTTTGAAAATGGATTTTTGGACGCAAATATCTCTGGAGAGTTAACCTGCAGGCACGAATTGTGTTGCAGAAAATGGTGGAGCCAAGGGGGGTCGAACCCCTGACCTCTTGAATGCCATTCAAGCGCTCTCCCAACTGAGCTATGGCCCCAATTTCGACTTCTTCATGTGCCGAGGGTTGAAATCCTTTATGGATTTCGACCCGCGTGGCAAGCAAATTTTAACTTTCGTCGTCCGTGGCTACATTGGCGATATCGTCAAGCGGAACCGTGTCGTCATCTGATTCATCCAGGACGTCATCATCAATTTCAACGCCATCCCCATCTTCCGTGAGAATATCGTCGTCATCCTCGATCGCACCCGGCACCTTTTTGGCAGAGCGCGCCTCGTCCGCAGCCGGCTCGAATTCCTTATCCTGCGGGGTGTTCGGCACCTCGACGACCAACTCTGTTCCACATTTCGGACAGATTACCGGATCGCGCATCAAATCGTAGAATCGGGCACCGCATCCCTCTTCCCGGCACACGCGTTTTGCGCCCCACTCTTCCTTCGCCATGAAAGTCCCTTCCTCTTGTATAGCTGCACGAAACCGAACCCCCGTGCCACAAAGAAAGATCGATTGTCAAAGAACATGTTTCGAAGCAACCGAAATCGGTTCCGAGGCCACTCCGGCCGTGTGCCGGATCCATTTTCGGCATCGGTTTGAATTCCCTCCCATCTGATCTACTGAACAGGTGCAACACATCCATTGGCGGACCGGAAGGAATGAAAATCACCGAATTCACCCTTTCTGGCGACCCGCCCATCAGCATATCGGTTCGCCGCTCAAATCGGGCCCGCACTCTTCGGCTGAAAGTGTCGCGGCTTGGTGGAGTTGTCGAGGTTGCGGTTCCTTCGGGAATTGGGATTGATCAGGCACGCCGCTTTGCTGCCGACAACAGGCAATGGATAATGACGGCGGTCAAGCGCTCCCAAGAGCGAATCATTCCAAGATTCGGCAGCCGCTTTCCACTTGAGGGGAATGAATTGCTGCTTCGAAAGTCAAACGGGGCTGTTCCGAGGTGCGACGGGCAGCACCTGAATCTCCAATGCGTCGAATCGGATTTGCCTGCGGTGCTCGGCGCGCATTGCAAAAGACTTGCCAAGAGCAAACTGGACGCTTCGGTCCGGCACCATGCCGAATTCCTCGCCATTCCCACACCCAGGTTCCGGATCAAGGACACAACATCGCGCTGGGGGTCGTGTTCGGCACGGGGCAACCTGAATTTCTCATGGCGGCTGATCATGATGCCACCCGTAATTTTGAACTATGTCGTGGCGCACGAAGTCTCACACCTGGCCGAGATGAATCACTCGCCGATGTTCTGGAAAATCGTCGAACGCCTTTGCCCTCAATACCGCGAACACAGGAAGTGGCTAAAGAACAATGGCTCGATCTACTTGGGCTACCAATTGCTGTGAGATGCGGCGTCCCGGATCCGCACCGGAGAGAAACTCAGGCGTGAATGGCTCCGTCGCCACAGGCAAGCGCAGCTTCCCTGACCGCCTCCGACAGCGTTGGGTGAGCGTGGCATGTTCTGGCCACATCCTCGGCAGCGGCGCCGAATTCCATGGCCACGCAGATCTCATGTATTAGTTCGCCGCCGGCCGGTCCGATGATGTGACATCCGAGGATCCGGTCGGTCTGAGCGTCCGCCAGAATCTTGACGAAACCATCCGCCGACAGCGCTGCCTTGGCTCGCCCGTTGCCCATGAACGGGAACTTTCCAACCTTGTATTCCCTCGCCTCGCTCTTCAGCTCCTCTTCGGTCCTGCCGACCGAGGCAACCTCTGGATGCGTATAGATGACGGAGGGTATGACATCGTAATTCACGTGCCCGGCAAGACCCGCAATCGACTCGGCAACAGCCATTCCCTCATCCTCGGCTTTGTGGGCCAGCATCGGTCCGGCGACTGCGTCGCCGATTGCATATATGCCCTCAACCGAGCTCTTTAGTCCGGGTCCTGTTGTGACCTGACCGGTTTTTGAGACCTCGATTCCTGCTTCTGCAAGGCCCAGCCCCTCGGTGAAGGGTCGCCGTCCAGTCGCAACCAGCACAATATCGGCATCAAGGCTGTGTTCTGTCCCATCTTTGCGCAGGCGGTACTTCACCTTGGTGCCGGCCCTGCCGGCATTTGCTCCCAAAACTTCGGCACCGAGGATCATTTTCATGCCTTGACGATTCAGCAACCTCTCCAGGACCTTGGACACTTCAGCGTCCATTCCGGGCGTTATGTGGTCGAGATATTCCAGCACAGTTACCTTGGTTCCGAGACGGGAATAAACCGACCCGATCTCAAGGCCGATGACACCAGCGCCAATAACGGTCAAACTCTTCGGAATCTCCTTGAGCTCAAGTGCCCCGGTCGATGAAACGACCGCCTTTTCATCAACCTCAACCCCGGGAATGCTGGTTGATTCCGAGCCTGTTGCGACGACGATGTGCTTTGCTGCGTGCGACTCGCCTGCAACCTCAACCTTGCCTGAACCGGCAATTCGTCCCCAGCCCTTCAGCCACTCGACCTTATTCTTCTTGAACAGGAACTCAATGCCCTTGGTGTTGGCTGAAATCGCTTCCTGCTTGTAGGCAAGCATCTGACTCCAATCGATTTTGACTGATGGCGCATTCAGTCCCATCTTGGCAAAATTGTCGTGTGCCTCATGATACATGTGGCTCGCATGCAAAAGCGCCTTGGACGGAATGCAACCCACATTCAGACAGGTTCCGCCAAGTGTTTCCCGACCCTCAACACAGGCAGTCTTAAGGCCCAGTTGCGCCGCCCTGATGGCGCAAACATAACCACCTGGCCCGCCACCGATTACGATCACGTCAAATTCCGCCACAAATATCTCCTTTAGCCGTTGATTGCCGATGGGCCGCAGTTCGGAATGCAGAGCATTCCTGACGCCGTTATCGACCGTTAGATTCCCATGAGAAGCCGATGTGGCTCCTCAATCAGTTCCTTCACCCTAACAAGGAAGGTTACCGCACCCTTTCCGTCGACTATCCGATGGTCGTAGGAAAGTGCCAAATACATCATTGGCCGGATTACAACCTCACCGTCGAGAGCAATCGGTCGCTCCTGAATCTTGTGCATTCCGAGAATGCCGGATTGAGGCGGGTTCAAAATCGGTGACGACATCAACGACCCGTAAACACCGCCATTGGAAATCGAAAACGTACCGCCCTGAAGATCGCCCATGGCCAACTTTCCATCCCTCGCAAGGGTGCCGAGAGCGGCAATCCGCTTCTCGATTTCGGCAAATCCCAAACTCTGCGCGTTCCTGACCACCGGCACGACAAGCCCGGTTGGCGTGCCAACCGCTATGCCCATATTGACGTATTTCCTGTAAACGATGTCTTCGCCGTCGATTTCGGCGTTGACTTCGGGCACCTCAAGCAACGCTTCGCAGCATGCCCGAACAAAGAATGACATGAAGCCGAGCTTCACACCATGTTTGTCCTCAAACGCACCTTTGAACTCCGACCGGATCTTCATCACCCGGCTCATGTCAACCTCATTGTAAGTGGTCAGCATCGCCGCGGTGTTCTGCGACTCCTTGAGACGTTTGGCGATCGTAACCCGGAGCCGGGTCATCCGAACACGCTCCTCAAGCCCCTCTTGCGCAGGGGCGATGGTGCTCTGGGCAGCTTCCGAAGGGGTCGATTCGGCCTCGGCAGCCTTAATTGCCGCCAGAACGTCCTCCTTCATGATTCTGCCGTCACGGCCCGAACCCGGAATTCCGTCGGGGTTAAGAGACTTCGTGGCCATCAGGACTCTTGCAGATGGCGCATCCTCGGGGTCTCGCCCCGAGCCGCCATCGGCGGCGGGTGCTGCCTGCGGCGGCACTTCCGCGGCGGTGGCCTTCTTTTTCGATGCCGGTTTTGCAGGCGCGGTGCCAACACCCTCACCGATGGTCCCGAGCAGCGCCCCAACCTCAACCGTTGTCCCCTGCGGGGCGACGATTTCCGCCAACACCCCTGCCTGAGGAGCAGGCACCTCGACCGTTACCTTGTCGGTCTCCAATTCGCAGACAACCTCATCCGCCGCAACCGCTTCTCCCTGCGCCTTGAACCAGTTGCCGACCGTTGCTTCGGCTATGCTCTCCCCGAGAGTCGGGACCCGTAATTCAGCTGTCATCCTGTTAATCCTTGGCGATGTTAAGCGCTTCGTCAACAATCTGCCTCTGCTGCTCCTGGTGCTGCCGCAACAGTCCCGTTGCCGGAGAAGCCGAGGCAACTCTGCCCACATATCCCACTCGGTTCGATTTCGCACCGACTTTGCCGAGAACCCACTCCAGGTTGGGTTCTATGAAGTGCCAAGCTCCCTGATTCCTGGGTTCTTCCTGACACCAAATCATTTCCGCGTTGCCGAATCGGGACAATTCCTTGATCAGCGCGAGGGCGGGGAATGGATAATATTGCTCAACCCTCAGCAGATAGATGTCGTCGATGCCTCTTGCATCCCGTTCCTCAAGCAGGTCGAAATAGACCTTCCCCGACGTAATAACGACCTTCCTGATCTTGTCATCCGGAACGAGTTCATTGTCGGAGTTGCCCCTTTCGGCGTCGTCCCAGAGCACCCTGTGAAATGAGGTTCCAGGCTTGAATTCGTCAAGGAGCGAAACCGCCAGCTTGTGGCGAAGCAGCGATTTCGGCGTCATCAGCACCAAGGGTTTGCGGAAATCGCGATGCATCTGCCGTCTCAGGATGTGGAAATAGTTCGCCGGCGTGGTGCAGTTGGCGACAATCCAATTGTCCTCAGCGCAAAGTTGCAGGAATCGCTCAAGCCGGGCGCTCGAATGTTCCGGCCCCTGCCCCTCGAACCCATGCGGCAGCAGCATGACCAGTCCGGACATCCTCAGCCATTTCCGTTCACCGCTGGCGATAAACTGGTCGAACATGGTTTGGGCACCATTGGCAAAATCCCCAAACTGTGCCTCCCACATCACCAGCGTATTTGGTTCGCTCAGTGTATAGCCATATTCAAATCCGAGGACCGCGAATTCCGAAAGCATGGAATCGATGACCTGAAACTTGGCCTTGTTTCCCGGTATGTGATTCAGCGAGACGTGCTTTTCCTCGGTGTCCTGATCAATGAATGCCGAGTGCCGTTGGCTGAAGGTTCCCCTGGTTGAATCCTGACCCGACAACCGGACGCCATATCCTTCCTGCAGCAGGCTGCCGAACGCAAGAGCTTCGGCGACGGCCCAGTTGCAACCCTTTCCGGTGTCAATAATCTGCTTTCTGGAACGAAGCAGCCGGGAAAGGGTTGGATGAATACCAAAGCCCTTGGGCACCTGAACGAGCGCAGCGCCAATTTTTTTGAGTTTCTTGAGTGAAACTCCGGTTTTGCCTCTCTGATCATCGTCCGTTTGCGACTGAATGTGCGACCAGCGCCCATCAAGCCAATCGGCATCGTTCGGCTTGTAGGAGTCTGCCAGCTCGAATTCCTGATCCAGCATGTCGCGGAAAGCCTTCTTGTTGCTCTCGGTTTCCTCGAATGGAACCAATCCATCGCTGGCCAAACGCTCGGAATAGAGTTCAAGGGTTGTCGGATGGTTCTTGATAATCCGATACATTTTGGGCTGGGTGAACATTGGTTCGTCGCCCTCATTGTGCCCAAATCTTCGGTAGCAGAAGATGTCAACCACGACATCCCTGCAGAATTTCTGGCGGAATTCCGTAGCGACCTTTGCTGCGTGCACCACCGCCTCCGGGTCATCACCGTTGACGTGGAAAATTGGCGATTCCGTCATCATGGCGATGTCGGTCGGATAGGGTGAGGATCGCGAGTAGTGCGGAGCCGTCGTGAAACCAATCTGATTGTTGACGATGAGGTGAATCGTCCCACCGGTGGCGTGCCCAACGAGACCGGAAAGTCCGAAGCATTCCGCAACAATCCCCTGCCCGGCAAAGGCGGCATCCCCGTGCAGCAAGATCGGCAGCACCGTCGTTCCCTTCGGGTCGCCACGTTGGGTCTGCTTGGCCCTGGCCTTGCCGAGAACAACCGCGTTCACAGCCTCAAGGTGGGACGGATTTGCGGTGAGCGACAGGTGAACAACATTGCCGTCAAACTCCCGATCGGATGATGCGCCAAGATGATATTTGACATCACCTGAGCCGGCCACATCATCCGGCTTGAAGCTTCCGCCCTTGAATTCGTTGAGTATCGCCCGGTACGGCTTGCCCATGACGTTTGCCAGAAAATTAAGGCGCCCGCGGTGCGGCATTCCGATCACAATTTCCTTGACCCCGAGTGCACCACCCCTCTTGATGAACTGCTCCATCGCCGGAACGACCGATTCAGCACCGTCAAGACCAAACCGCTTGGTGCCGGTGTATTTGGCCTGTAGGAACTTCTCAAACCCTTCGGCCTCAATCAACTTCCGCAGGATCGCCCTGCGACCCTCCTGCGTGAACTGCACCTCCTTGCCGTAGCCTTCAATTCGCTCCTTCAGCCAAGCGGATTGCTCCGGGTCCGAAATATGCATGTACTGTAGGGCGAAAGTTCCGCAGTAGGTGCGCCTAACCATTGCAAGAATTTCCCGGATGGTGGCGGTCTCAAGGCCAAGCACATTGTCGATGAAGACCGGCCGATCCATATCTTCCTGCAAAAACCCGTAGGTTTCCGGCGCAAGCTCCGGGTGCAGGGTGTGATGCGTCAATCCAAGTGGATCCAGCATTGCAATGCGATGGCCCCTGATCCGGTATGCGCGGATCAGCATCAGGGCCCTGATGGAATCGAGTGTCCGTTGCTGAACCTCCTTTTCCGGCAGGCTGATGCCGCCGCCAGCCGCGAGCGCCCTGATCTTCAGTTCGAGATCACTGCCAAGGGAAGCTGCAGTTTCGGGCCACTGCCCGTCAAATGCCGCAACAAGCTCGCCCGAATCGACCTTGGGCCAGTCCGGTCTTTGCCAAGACGGTTTCAGCTGTGAGGGAGCCCTTTCCGCTGCACCATCGATCAATTCAAAATATCGCCTCCATGTCGCATCGACAGAATCCGGGCTTGCGGTGAAACGGGCGTGCAGCTGCTCCATGTAGTCGGCATTTTGCCCCTGCAAAAAACTTGAACTGCGGAAATACTCGTTAGGGCCTGCATCGCTCATGATTTACCCCGTTAAGCCAGAATTATTTCCCAATCGCCCGGACGACCGCCTCGCCCAAGGTCGCAGGGCTGTCGGCGATTTCGAAACCGGCGGATCTCATCGCCTCGATCTTGTCCTCGGCTCCACCCTTGCCGCCCGAGATCACTGCCCCGGCATGACCCATTCGCCGTCCCGGCGGTGCCGTGCGTCCGGCAATGAACCCGGCAATCGGCTTGATCCGGCCTTGTCGCGCCTCGGACTTGATGAATTCGGCAGCCTCCTCTTCGGCACTGCCGCCAATTTCACCGATCAGAATGATTGATTCGGTTTCCTCGTCGGCCAGAAACAACTCAAGGACATCAATGTGTTCGGTGCCCTTAACCGGATCACCACCGATCCCAACACAGGTCGACTGGCCAAGCCCGATATCAGTCGTTTGCTTAACCGCTTCGTAGGTGAGTGTCCCTGAACGCGAAACAACGCCGACGCTCCCCTTCCTGTGGATGTGCCCCGGCATGATGCCGATCTTGCAGGCCTGCGGGGTAATGACACCCGGGCAGTTTGGGCCGACCAGCCGGGATCCGGTGCCGTCGAGCGCCCTCCTTGCGGCAACCATGTCCTTCACAGGAATTCCCTCGGTTACGCAGACAATGAGTTCCATGCCGGCATTGCAGGCCTCCATGATGGCGTCGGCGGCGAAGGGCGGAGGCACATATATGGCGGTTGCGGTTGCACCGGTGGCTGCCTTGGCCTGACTGACCGTATCGAACACCGGCAGGCCGAGATGCTCGGAGCCGCCCTTTCCGGGTGTAACGCCTCCAACCATCCTTGTTCCGTAGGCAATCGCCTGTTCGGAATGAAAGGTTCCCTGCGCTCCCGTGAATCCCTGACAGATGACGCTGGTTTCGGCGTCAACCAGAATTGCCATGACCGCTCTGCTCCTGTTTCTGCGCACCTGAAGAGCCGACAGCAGCAATGATCTTCCTGGCTGCGTCACCGAGATCGTCGGCCGCAATGACGTTGAGACCGCTGGACTCTATCACCGACTTGCCCATTTCAACATTTGTGCCCTCAAGCCTGACGACCAGTGGCACCTCAAGCCCGACATCCCTTACGGCCTGGACGACTCCTTCCGCAATGGTATCGCAGCGCATGATGCCACCGAAGATGTTGACCAGTATGCCTTTCACATTCGGATCAGACGTTATGATCTTGAACGCCTCCACGACCTTTTCGCGGGAGGCACCGCCGCCAACATCAAGGAAATTCGCGGGCTCCGATCCGTAGAGCTTGATGATGTCCATGGTTGCCATTGCCAATCCGGCGCCGTTCACCATGCAGCCGATTTCCCCGTCGAGGGCGATATAACTCAGCCCGAACCGGGAAGCCGCCAATTCCTTCGGATCCTCCTCGGTTTCGTCGCGCAATTCCAAGATGTCCGGCTGTCGGTAAAGGGCACTCGAATCAAACGACATCTTGCAGTCAAGGCAAAGAAGATCGCCCGCCCCGGTTACGACAAGCGGGTTGATTTCCAACAGTTCGGCATCCGTGCCGAGGAACATTCCGATGGCGGCTTTGGAAAGCCCGGCGCACTGCTTGGCAAGCTGCCCCGAGAGCCCAAGCGCAGCAGCACAACTGCGACCGTGATGCGGTTGAAACCCGGTCGCCGGGTCTATTGCCACGGTCACGATCTTTTCGGGACTGGTTTTTGCCACCTCCTCAATGTCCATGCCGCCTTCGGTTGAGCACACAATTGAGATTCGGGAAAGACCGCGGTCCAGCAAAACAGCAAAATAGAGTTCGCGATCAATCTCGGCACCCTGCTCCACGTAAATCCTATTGACCTGTTTGCCGGCATGGCCCGTTTGATGCGTAACCAGGGTCTTGCCGATCATCATTTCAGCTTCGGCCGCCGCCGCCTTCGCCGATCGGGCGATCCTTACGCCGCCGCCGGCACCCGCCTGGGATTCCCTGAAACTTCCCTTGCCCCGTCCGCCGGCATGTATCTGAGCCTTAACCGCCCAGACCGGTCCGGGCAATTCCTCTGCAAGCTGCAGGGCGCTGTTCGCATCGAACACCACCCGACCGTCCGCCACCGGCATTCCGAATTTTCTGAGCAGTTGCTTGGCTTGGTATTCGTGAATGTTCATTTCTCAGTTACCGTTGCGGTTTGCCACCGACCGAATCACAGGCTCCGGTTGGAATGTACGCCGGCAGGCGAATTTGCAGGTCCAATTCTCGGCAAAGACTTCAATCCAATCCGGTCAAAGGGAAGTGTCAATTTCGCGGCAGGCGTTAACAAGGTCCCTGACGGAACCTGCGGATTTATCGAATGCCTGCCGCTCCGCGTCATCGAATTTGATCTCAACGACCCTTTCCACTCCCTTGCCGCCGATCACAACGGGAACACCGACATAAAGGTCGGAACAACCATACTCGCCGTTCAGGTGCGCGGCGCATGGGAGAATGCGCTTTTGATCCTTCAGATACGCTTCGGCCATTTCGATCGCTGCGGCCGCAGGTGCATGATAAGCCGATCCAGCTCCCATCAAATTGACGATTTCAATGCCCCCGTCCCTTGTGCGCTGTATGATCTCCTCAAGCCTGGCGCCGGAAATCCAGCCCAACTCGACAATATCGGTCAGCGGAATGCCCGCGACCGTCGAATAGCGCGCTAACGGCACCATGGTATCGCCGTGCCCGCCCAGAACGAAGGCAGTAACATCACGCATTGAGACACCGAGTTCCAGGGAAATGAAGTGGCGGAAACGTGCCGAATCAAGGATCCCGGCCATGCCAACCACTTTTTCGGGCGGCAGGCCCGAATATTTCTGGAGCGCCCAGACCATGGCGTCCAGCGGGTTCGTAATGCAAACCACGAAGGCGTTGGGGGCATGCATTGCAATCCCTTCACCCACAGACTTCATGACCTTGAGATTAATTCCGAGCAGGTCGTCACGGGACATGCCCTTACGTCGAGGCACACCGGCGGTTACAATGCAGACATCCGCACCCGCGATGCCTTCATAGCCGGCGGTTCCGGCTACCCCGATATCGAATCGGCTAATCGGGCCGCTCTCGGCAATGTCGAGCGCCTTGCCCTGCGGAAGACCGTCCTGAATGTCAAAAAGCACGACATCCCCGAGTTCCTTGAGGGCCGACAGATGGGCCAATGTGCCGCCGATCTGTCCCGAACCGATCATCGCGATGCGGAATCTCTTCATCTTGAATTTCCCGGACTGTTCAAGAACGGAGTTCCGTAGCAACCACCCGTTTGGAACGCAACACGAATAGTTTTGAGGTTACGCTCCGCTCCATTGGCGTGAGCATCCGGAGTTGGACGACTCGACCTGTCCATCTCACTGATCGCCTTCAATTCAACCCATTGCGATCTGATCTGCCTTTGCCACCAGCACTTCGGCCTGGCGAACCGAGGCCAAATCAATCAATTTGCCGTCGAGCGCCGCCGCACCCTTCCCTTCCGTTTCGGCCTCCCGCATCGCATCAAGAATGCGCCGCGCACCGGCAATCTGTGCATCCGATGGACTCATGGCCGCATTTGCCAGTGCAATCTGCCTGGGATGGATGGCCCATTTTCCTTCACAACCGAGTGCGGCGGCGCGATTTGCCGCCGAGGCGTATGCATCGTCGTCGGAGAAATCGCCGAACGGCCCGTCAACCGGCCGCAACCCGTTTGCGCGCGCAGCCACAACGAGCCTGGCCAAGGAGTAGTGCCACATGTCGCCCCAATGCACCGCCCGGCTTCCGTCCTCCAGCCTGTCCGTCATGACCGAATAGTCAGGATTGGCACCACCTATGCCGGTCGTTCGCGCTTGAGTTGAGGCGGCGAAGTCCGCCACACCGAAATGCAGACTCTCATTTCGATTCGAGGCAGCAGCGATCTCGGTGATGTTCTGCATGCCCAGCGCTGTTTCGATGATGTGCTCGAACCCGATTCGGTTCCCAAAACCCTTCGCCTGTTCGATCTGCGTTACCAGCATGTCCACCGCATAGACATCAGCGGCAGTTCCGACCTTGGGTATCATTATGAGGTCAATGAAATTTCCGGCCTGCTCGACCAAATCAACAACATCGCGATACATGTAGTGTGTATCCAGCCCATTGATGCGGATCGACACAGTCTTGGAATCCCAGTCGAGATCGTTGAGTCCCTGAATCACAAAACTTCGCGCTTTGGTCTTTTCGTCGGGTGCAACCGCATCCTCAAGATCAAGAAAGACGATGTCCGCCTCAGACCTCAGTGCCTTTTCGAAAAGTTCCGGACGACTTCCGGGGACCGCAAGTTCAGATCTGTTCAGTCGCAACCTGGCTTGATTGGGGATGGCGAAACTCATTTTGATTGCTCCCTCGGAATTCAATCATTTGGAAACGGCGAAAATATGCCCGGCCCAATTCCCGTCAAGGACAAATCAGTGCCAACAAGGCAAATCGCGCGAGTTTCGTGTGGGGATATCCGTCCTTCGCGAAATGAGGCCATTTCGGCCTTTGCCGAAATCTCCCGCCACAGATACCATGATTTGCAAATCTCCGATTCGCCCATCCATTGCATTGGTCGAAATTGCCTGGCGCCAAAATGGCGAACCGGTGCCAGCGCTCCCCATTCAGCCGGACCGACAGGTCTACACCGAACAGGATGATTCACTCATGCGGTCAGCAAAATCCAATCCGGGAAGGTTTTTTGAGGATTTCAGCGTCGGCATGGTGATTGAGCACCCGACGCCGCGCACTGTCACCAACGGCGACCGGGCACTTTGCAACGCACTGTTTCCGTTCAGGCACGCCCTGTTTTCGTCAGACGAATTCGCCCGGCGGTGCGGCCTGCCACAGGCGCCGATTGAGGATTTTGCGGTATTTCATTTTGTGTTCGGAAAGTCTGTCCCCGACATTTCGGTCAATGCTGTGGCCAATCTGGGATACGCCGAGATGAAGTTCCGGAGGATGACGTTCGCTGGAGACACCCTGACAGCTCAATCGGAAGTTATCGGGATAAAGGAAAATTCGAACGGCAAATCCGGAATTGTCTGGGTCCGCACGAAGGGCTCCAACCAGCACGGACAAACCGTGGTCGATTTTGTCCGCTGGGTAATGGTTCGGAAACGCCGGCCCGGCAAAACGTCAGGTGTAACCCTTGTCCCTGAAATCAATCCCTGCGTGGAGGCGGATGCACTGCCGGAACCGCCGGGGCTGGACTTTTCCGACTACGATTTCACTTCCGCCGGAGAACCCCATTCCTGGTCCGACTATTTGCCGGGTGAAACAATCAATCACGAGCACGGAACAACTGTCGAGGAAGCTGAGCACATGATTGCCACAAGGTTGTGGCAAAATCCGGCGCGGGTCCATTTTGATTCGACCTTGCGGGAGGATGGAAGGCGTTTGATCTACGGAGGCCATGTCATCTCAATTGCCCGGGCACTGTCATTCAATGGACTTGCAAACGCACAAACCGTCCTGGCGGTGAATTCGGGCAAGCATGTCAACCCCTGCTTCGCCGGCACCACGGTTCGCGCTTGGTCAAAAGTGTTGGAACGCGCCAAGAGTTCGGTTCCAGGTGCCGGGGCACTGCGGATTCGCACCGTGGCGAGCAGTGCCCGCACAGGAGCCTTTCCGGATGAATCTGAATCGGATGCGGCGCTGCTGGACCTGGATTACTGGGTGCTTATCCCGCGCTGATTGGCCTCATGGATGGAATTTGCATTGCATGGAACGGCACGTTCTAGGATAAACGGCGAGAATCCAAAGACCTGACAACGGGAATCGCTGATGGCTGGACCAAATGAAGGCAATCGACCGCTTTCACCCCATGCAACGATATACAGGTGGCCCCTCAATGCGGTCATGTCAATCCTTCACCGAATGACCGGTGTGGGAATGGCATTGGGTGCAATTCTTGTTGTCTGGTGGTTTCTTGCCCTGTCGATCTCACCGGGACAATTTAGACTTGCCGATGGGCTGATGACTTCGCTGCCGGGCGATTTCGTGATGGTTTGCTTGCTTGCCGCGCTTTGGTACCATTTTTGCAACGGAATACGACATTTGATCTGGGATACCGGGGCGGGGCTGGATGAGGGCAGTGTCAGGCGTTCGGCTTTGGCAGGTTGGTTTGGAACCGCCCTGCTTACGGCGGGCTCGCTGGCATTGATCTCGAATGGCATCTAGTTCATTCAGGACAGACTACAACCGGGTTGCCGGGCTGGGCTCGGCGCGCGAGGGAGCTGGTCACTGGTGGGCCCAAAGGCTGACCGCAATCGCTTTGATTCCGCTGTCGATAGCATTCGTTTTTCTTTTTGGCTCAACCCTCGGCGAAGGACGCGAAGCCGCCATTGAGACATTTGGCCATCCGCTCGCCGCATTGACCGCAATTCTCTTCATTGCCGTTGGATTCAGCCACCTGCAGTTGGGCCTGCGGATCGTGATTGAGGACTATGTCCACGGCCGGAAGCTGGCATTCACCCTGCTCATTCTCAATGTCCTTCTGTGCTGGGGCCTTGCAGCGGTTGGGGTGTTTTCGGTTGCCCGAATTGCCTTTGGATACGCAGGCTGAACGGGGAACCAAACGTGGCCGCATACGACATCATCGAACACAGTTACGACGTGGTTGTCGTCGGCTCCGGAGGCTCCGGACTTCGTGCCGCATTGGGAATGGCCGAGCAGGGGCTGAGAACCGCATGCGTAACCAAGGTGTTTCCCACCCGCTCCCATACCGTTGCCGCGCAAGGCGGAATTGCCGCTTCCCTGGGCAACATGGGTTCGGACAATTGGCAGTGGCACATGTACGATACCGTCAAGGGGTCGGACTGGCTTGGCGATGTCAATGCCATGGAATATCTGGCGAGAGAGGCTCCCAAGGCGGTTTATGAACTTGAGCACTACGGTGTTCCGTTCAGCCGGACCGAGAATGGCAAGATTTACCAAAGGCCGTTCGGCGGGCACACGTCCGAGTTTGGGGAAGGGCCGCCAGTGCAGCGAACCTGTGCTGCCGCCGACCGGACCGGCCACGCCATCCTGCATACGCTTTACGGACAGTCGCTGAAGCAGAAGGCGGAGTTCTTCATTGAGTATTTCGCCATTGATCTTCTCATGTCGGATGACGGGGTCTGCGAAGGGCTGCTTGCCTGGCGACTGGAGGACGGCACCCTTCATCGCTTCGGAGCAAAGATGGTGGTTTTGGCGACCGGCGGCTATGGACGCTGCTATTTCTCCGCCACATCCGCCCATTCTTGCACAGGAGACGGAAACGGGATGGTGGCGCGTGCCGGCCTGCCGTTGCAGGACATGGAGTTCGTGCAGTTCCACCCGACAGGAATCTATGGTGCCGGAGTACTGATTACCGAAGGTGCCAGGGGTGAAGGTGGATACCTGACCAATTCTGAGGGCGAACGGTTCATGGAGCGCTATGCTCCGACCTACAAGGATTTGGCGAGCCGCGACGTTGTGTCGAGATGCATGACAATGGAAATACGCGAGGGACGCGGTGTTGGTCCGGAGAGCGACCACATTCACCTCCATCTCAATCACCTTCCACCGGAGGTGCTGGCCGAAAGGTTACCCGGAATTTCGGAATCCGCAAAGGTGTTTGCCGGTGTCGACGTAACCCGAAACCCGATCCCCGTTCTGCCAACCGTCCACTACAACATGGGGGGAATTCCAACCAACTATTGGGGAGAGGTCATCAATCCTTCGGACGGCAACCCGAACCGGGTTCAACCTGGGCTCATGGCTGTCGGTGAAGCGGGTTGTGCCTCGGTCCACGGCGCCAATCGCCTTGGTTCAAATTCCCTGATTGATCTGGTCGTTTTCGGACGGGCCGCAGCGATTAGGGCCGGAGAAATCCTGACACCCGATTCGCCGGTTCCCGTTCCCGGCGCGGCCTCGCTCAACGCTGCCCTTGATCGGTTCGACCGGCTGCGCCACGCCGATGGTGACATTCCAACCGCAGAGCTTCGAGACCGGATGCAGAGAACGATGCAGGAGGATGCGGCGGTGTTCAGAAGCAGTGAAACTTTGGCGAACGGGGTAGAAAGGATGAAGGAGGTTGCTTCGGCGGAATCCGAACTGAAAGTGACCGACAGATCGTTGATCTGGAATTCTGACCTCATGGAAACCTTGGAGCTGACAAACCTGTTGGACAACGCGATGGCAACGATAGTTTCCGCGGAGGCAAGGAAGGAAAGCCGCGGCGCACATGCACATGAGGATCATCCCCAGCGTGATGATGAGAACTGGCGCATGCATTCGCTCGCTTGGGTTGATGGAAACAATGTCAAGCTCGGCTATCGTCCGGTTCAAACCAAACCGCTTCTGAGCGAGGAGGAAGGTGGGATCAATGTTGCGAGGATCGCACCCAAGGCAAGGGTATATTGACATGATCAACCTTCGGCTTCCGCTTTCTCTTGCGATCACCGGAATCCTTGCGGGATGCAGTTCAGAGCCGGTTTCCGTCCAGAAGGCAACTGCACTGTGCATGGAACCTGCCCGGAAAGCCGGTGGTCCAACAGGTTCCTTTGGCTTCGGCGTTGATTCGGAAAGCGGACTGCAAACGAGGATTTCGATTGAGCTTACGGACGATTATCTTGCCGGACGCGACCCCGATGAGGTCTTTGAGGAATGCGTGATCAAACGCTCCGGCTCAAAACCCGAACAATCCTATTCGGACCTGGTTGGCAATGGTTGACGCGGAACTGTGGACGGACTTCCGCCAACCGATTGCCGAAGCGGTTCAATTCTGAAATCGATACCCCAACAACATAGGGCGCGTTGCAATGGTTGAGCTGGCACTGCCAAAAAACTCAAGGATCAGGACCGGAAAAACCTGGCCGAAGCCGAGTGCGGAAGCGGAAAACCTCCGCGAATTCCGGATCTATCGGTGGGACCCGGACACCGGGGACAATCCACGGATCGACACCTATTTCGTCGACCAGGATGATTGTGGACCAATGGTCCTCGACGCACTGATCAAGATCAAGAACGAATGTGATCCGACGCTGACCTTCAGGCGATCCTGCCGCGAAGGCATTTGCGGTTCGTGTTCCATGAACGTTGACGGTGGGAACACGCTGGCCTGCATTAAGGGAATGGCGGACATAAAGGGCCGGATCAGGATTTATCCGTTGCCGCACCTGCCTGTCGTCAAGGATCTGGTTCCCGACCTGACACATTTCTATGCCCAGCATGCGTCGGTCATGCCCTGGTTGGAAACAAAGACAAATGAGCCACAGGGTGAATGGAAACAGTCAACCGGCGACCGCCGGAAGTTGGATGGGCTCTATGAGTGCGTCATGTGTGCGTGCTGTTCGGCATCCTGCCCGAGCTACTGGTGGAACAGCGACCGCTATCTTGGCCCCGCTGCACTTCTGCACGCATATCGCTGGCTGATCGACAGCAGGGATGAATCAACCGGCGAGCGACTTGATGATCTTGAGGACCCTTTCAAGCTCTACCGGTGCCATACCATATTGAATTGTGCCCAAACCTGTCCGAAGGGTCTGAACCCGGCAAAAGCCATTGCAGAAATCAAGAAGATGATGGTCGAGCGCAAGTTCTGAGCAACCGGAATCCAAGTCCCGCACATATCCGGACACAACTTTCCGCACTCACCGGAAAAATCGAACACGCATGCAATGTTCCGTATGGGCCGTATCGCTGTCATCGGCTGACGTTCAAATTGTCCCAATTTGCGGCAATCGCCAATCAAGGATGAAGATGTAAGCCACTTGCGCCGACAATGGCTGGGTGGGTCAGTTGCCGGAACCGTTCCTTCGGAAAGGGATGATGGAAGGCCGTGCGCCAGGTGGCATGATTGCGCCTCCTGTCGCCAACGAACGGGTGGCCCTCCGTTTCCCGCAACATTGCCTCAACCCAACGGCGCCTCAGGCGTGAACCTGCTCAGCCGCAAGCACGTTTCGCGGCAAGGCGAGCCATGGGCCGTTCCCAATCAAGGTCGCGTTCGAAATTGATCAGGCCACCCTTGTTGAGTGAAGCGGCAGGGCCTCGGTTTCCAATGTCGAGAGATCAACGCTTCGCGATGCATGGTCAATGTCAATACCCACCACGCCTCTATCGGCATCGAAGTCGATGTTCAGGCCGTCCAACACCTCTCGTGCTTCAACGCCTGATCCGGATTTGAACTCGACATAAAGGCTGCCGTTTCAGGAAGACTCAGTTTCAATTGAATGGACGAACCAGATGTTCTTTCAGTCGAAGATTGTCCTGCCTGATCAGTTTGGGTGAATCCGGCTGACTGTTCGAAAACCGGGGTTGGCAAGCCTCCGTCAACGGGCTGAACAGGGCCATTGTCGGTTTCGACGGCTCGGGTTATTCATTAACCTGTCCGCCACCTGCCGCCGGGGGAATCCACACTGGGATGAAGCACTTGGCCAATCTTGCCGTCGTCGACGAACATTCAGGACCCAATCCCGGAAGATTCAGGAATCCGGGCACCGGCCTTGATTTCGATTGGATACGCAGCGTTCAGGTAAACCGGAGCGCGCTGGAACGAAGAACCTCGTCCCTTGCCGGCAGGCGAAGCATCAAGCGGGAATGGCAGGTTGCGTGGCTGCTGAAGGCGGTTACACTCATTGATCTTACGACATTGGCCGGCGACGACACGGAAGAGCGGGTTCGCAGGCTGGCGGCAAAGGCACGAAATCCCCTTCGCGCAGACCTCCTGGAGGCCGTCGGAATGCAGCAAAACGAAGTCATCACCGCTGCAGTGTGCGTCTATCATGAATTTGTGCAGTGCTGCGCAGATGCCCTTGCGGGAACCGGGATCAGAACGGCGGCGGTTTCAACGGGATTTCCGGCAGGGCAATCGCCCTACGGGCTTAGGCTGGCCGAGATCGGAGAGTCGGTTCGCGCCGGGGCCGACGAAATCGACATCGTCATCTCGCGCCGCCATGCGCTGGCCGGAAATTGGAAGGCGCTTTACACCGAGCTTTGTGAGTTTCGCGAGGCTGCGGAAGGAAAGTGCATGAAGGCGATTCTTGCGACAGGGGAACTTGGCACGCTTCGAAATGTGTCGAGGGCCGCACTGGTCTGCATGATGGCCGGTGCAGACTTCGTAAAGACGTCCACCGGCAAGGAAAAGGTCAACGCCACCCTGCCCGTGTCATTGGCGATGATGCGCACAATCCGGGATTATCACTGCAGGACGGGGTTTCGGGTCGGCTTTAAACCCGCAGGCGGGATTTCAACCGCAAAGGACGCACTCGCTTGGCTTACGCTGGTCAAGGAGGAACTGGGAAAGGAATGGATGTCGCCTGATCTCTTTCGTTTTGGCGCGTCCAGCCTTCTCGGCGACATTGAACGGCAAATCGAGCATTTCGTCACCGGCAGATACTCGGTGCATCACAATCACCCGCTCGGCTGACAGATGAACGTCCTCAGCAAATTCCACAGCATGGAATACGGCCCGGCACCCGAGAGCGATCGACCGGCAACCGAATGGCTGGATGCCCATGGCCGTTCATTTGGTCATTTCATCGACGGAAGATTCACCGGCACAGCCGGCGGCAAGACGTTCGTCAGCCGGAATCCGGCAACCGGAGAAGTTCTTGCATCGATTGCGCAGGCAACCGAACGGGATGTCGACGATGCTGTGGCGGCTGCGCGCCGCGCCCTTCCGGACTGGCAGCAACGCGGTCCGGGTTTTCGGTCGCGATGCCTCTATGCGCTTTCCCGGTCAATTCAGAAGCACAGCAGACTGATTGCCGTCCTTGAGTCCCTCGACAACGGCAAGCCGATACGGGAGTCCCGAGACATCGACATCCCGCTTGCCTCGCGACACTTCCACTACCATGCAGGGTCTGCCCAACTGATGGCATCGGAAATGGCCGACAGGATTCCTGTTGGAGTATGCGGACAGATAATTCCGTGGAATTTTCCGTTGCTGATGGCGTCCTGGAAAATTGCCCCCGCAATTGCGGTTGGAAACACGGCGGTTCTCAAGCCGGCGGAATACACACCCCTCACTGCAATTCTGCTTGCGGAATTATCCGCGCAAGCCGGAATTCCTCCTGGCGTGATCAACATCATCAATGGGGATGGGTGCGCAGGTGAATTGATTGTTGGCCACCCCGGCATCGACAAAATTGCATTTACCGGTTCAACCGAGGTCGGTCGGCAAATTCGCAGGAACACGGCTGGTTCCGAAATTTCACTGACGCTTGAGCTCGGCGGCAAGTCACCGTTCATCGTATTTGACGATGCCGATCTTGATTCTGCGGTTGAGGGTCTCGTCGATGCCATTTGGTTCAACCAGGGTGAAGTCTGCTGCGCCGGATCCCGGCTGCTGGTTGGTGAAGGCATTGCCGGGGAATTCCATACCCGGATCAGGGAACGAATGACCAAATTGCGTGTTGGTGACCCTCTGGACAAGTGCATCGACATCGGAGCCATCGCCGATCAGTCCCAGTTGGCCAGAATCTCGGAAATGGTGAGGGAATGCGCCGGACAGGACTGCCATGTCCATACGGCACCGGTTGCGTTGCCGGAAACAGGTTGCTTTTATCCGCCAACACTGATCACCGGTTTGACGACCTCCTCGCGATTGATGCAGGAAGAGATATTCGGGCCCGTCTTGGTCAGCGCCACATTCAGGACGCCTGCCGAAGCGATTGAGCTTGCCAACAACACCCGATACGGATTGGCTGCTTCGGTCTGGACCGAGAACATAAACCTTGGATTGGACATCGCTCCCAAGCTCGACTGCGGAGTGGTTTGGATAAATTCGACCAACCTTTTCGATGCTGCCGCCGGGTTTGGAGGGCGTCGCGAATCCGGCTTTGGCCGGGAGGGCGGCTGGGAGGGTCTGCGCGAATACACCAAACCGGCGGGCAGGCCGTCCGAAGTGCCGCCGCGACGCGTTCGGCGGCGCAAGGAAGTAACCGCCAGGGTTGATTCAACTGGCATCGACCGAACGCCGAAGCAGTATGTCGGAGGAAAGCAGGTCAGGCCCGACAGTGGATTGTCATACCCAGTGCAGTCCCCCGAAGGTGAAATTCTTGGTCACGTTCCGCTCGGAAACAGGAAGGATGTGCGAAACGCCGTGGAAGCAGCACGGGGGGCAACAAATTGGCCTGCGATGTCTGGCCATCAGCGCGCCCAGATCATGCATTTCATCGCGGAAAACCTTGCTGCAAGGAAAGACGAATTCGTCGGAAGGATCGTGCAGCAGTCGGGAATTTCCGGCAAGGATGCAAAAGTTGAGGTCGAAGCCAGCTTGGACCGGCTTTTCACTTACGCAGCTTGGGCCGACAAGTTCGACGGAAATGTCCATTCGGTCCCGGTTCGCGGCGTCGTTTTGGCCATGCGGGAACCGATCGGCGCGGTGGGAGTGCTGTGCCCCGAAGATTTTCCGCTACTTGGGCTCGTTTCTCTGATGGCCCCGCTGATCTCAATGGGCAACACATGCGTGCTCGTTCCGTCTGAGAGGCAACCCCTTTCGGCAACCGATCTTTGCCAAGTGTTGGACACTTCCGATCTGCCAGCCGGTGTGGTCAACGTAATAGCCGGTCGCCGCAGTGATCTGGCAGCAACCCTTGCCGGACATGACGGCATTAATGCCGTCTGGCATTTCGGAGGCGCAGGTCTGTCCAAAACCATCGAAATGGAGTCCGCCGGCAACCTTAAGCGCACCTGGGTCGACAATGACCGAACCAGAAACTGGCTCAACCGGGATGAAGGCGAAGGGCGGGAGTTTCTGCATCACGCGACCGACGTCAAGAACATCTGGATTCCCTATGGCGAATAGTTGGGGTTTGCGCTCCGGCAAATTCAGTCCGCGAGAATGCGGTTGCGCCGCCCATTGAGCATGCAGCTGGGCATTGACCTCGGAACTTCCGCCGTCAAGGTGGTTGCCTGCCGCAACCGCCGGATTATCGCCACCTCCTCGGCAGCACTTTCGACTGATTCGCCAAAGCCGGGATGGAGCGAGCAGGATCCATCCCGGTGGTTGGATGCGCTGCTTGCGGCAACCCGCCGCCTCTTGTCGGCACCGGAAGTTGACGGTGCAGAGATCGACTGCATCGGATTGTCGGGACAAATGCACGGTGCCGTGCTGCTTGATCGCGAAGGATCGGTCCTGCGGCCCTGCATCCTGTGGAACGACAACCGCTCGCACGACGACTGCACGGAACTGTCTCGTCGGGTTCCTCGGATCGGTCAACTGGCCGGGGTACCTCCCCTTCCGGGTTTCACTGCCCCAAAGCTCATGTGGGTTGCGCGCAATGAGCCGGAAATCCACGCCCGAATTGCGCATGTGCTGTTGCCAAAGGATTTCCTTGGGCTCCTGCTTCACGGGAACTTTGTTACCGATTCATCTGACGCCGCGGGCACGCTTTGGCTGGATCAACGGGCTCGACGCTGGTCCGGCGAGCTTTGCCAAGCAAGCGCCACTCGTACAGAATGGCTGCCAACGATACTCGACGGCAACAATGTGGCCGGATCTCTTCGACCCGGCCCGGCAAAGTCATTGGGTTTGAAGCCGAACATCCCAATTGTCGCTGGCGGCGGCGACGCAGCGACCGGAGCTGTTGCGGTCGGTGCAACCGAGGCCGGCAGGGGATTTATTTCCCTGGGAACATCCGGCCAGTTGTTTGTGGCAACCGGCGACTATGTCCCGAATCCGGAACGATACGTCCACGCCTTTGCCCACACGGTTCCCGAAAGATGGTACCAAATGGCCGCCATGCTTAACGGTTCACGCCCGTTGAGTTGGCTGTCCACAATCCTTGGCTGCAGCGTCTCCGATATCCTTGAAAGGGCAACTGCGGCAGAACCTGACCGTGTACCGCTGTTCCTCCCCTATCTGACTGGCGAGAGAAGTCCGCATGGCGACCCCAACATACGCGGCGCCTTTTACGGGCTGGAGGACAGCACCGACGCCGCGGCCGTTTGCCGTTCGGTTGTCGAGGCCATTGCCTTTACCTTTGCCGACGCCGCTGACAGTTTCGGCCAGCAGTTTGGGAGCGTCCCGCACCTCTTTGCAATCGGCGGCGGCGCGAGGAGCGCTCTGCTGCTGCAGTTGATTTCGGACGCAACGGGCAAAACAATCCTGAAGGCAGACAACGCCGAAGGGGGTCCTGCCCTCGGCGCGGCGATTCTTGCCACATTGCGGGAAACCCGAACCGCAAAGCCGGTGCAGCCGCCTGAAGCTGCAGCGCAATTCAATCCCCAACCGAGTCCGGCAATGATCGAAAGACTCGCGAGGTTCCGCTCGCTCTATTTGTCCCTGAAGGAAATCCGTTAAGCGGCTTCGGCAGGAGGTTCCTTGGCCCCGGTCATGAACGCGACCGCATCCGACATCCTGTATTCCTGCGGATTGATAACACAGAGCCTTTTGCCCAACCTGTGAATGTGAATTCGATCGGCAACCTCAAAGACATGTGGCATGTTGTGACTGATGAGGATGATCGGGATTCCCCGTGATTGCACATCCTTGATCAATTCAAGCACCCGCCGACTTTCCTTCACACCCAGTGCGGCTGTGGGCTCGTCCATGATTATGATCTTTGATCCGAACGCCGCGGCCCGCGCCACGGCTATGCCCTGCCGCTGACCGCCCGAGAGCGTTTCGACGGCTTGGTTGATGTTCTGAATCGTCATCAATCCGAGCTCGGAGAGCTTCTCCCTGGCGACGGTCTCCATTCTTTTTCGATCCAACTGGCGAAACAGCGTGCCGCGCAGCCCGGGTTTCCGCAATTCGCGCCCCATGAACATGTTGTCGGCGATCGACAGTGCCGGCGACATGGCCAGCGTTTGGTAGACAGTCTCGATGCCGGCCGCTCTCGCCTCAATCGGAGAGCGGAAGCTGACCTCCTCTCCCTCCAGTTCGACGGTTCCCTCGTCAGGGTCCACTGCCCCGGAAATCGCCTTGATGAGCGTTGACTTGCCGGCGCCGTTGTCGCCGATGACACCAAGCACCTCTCCGGGAAGAAGATCGAAATCGCAGGCGTCAAGAGCGGTTACGCGCCCGTACCGCTTCACGAGCCCCCTGGCCTTCAGGACAGGTTTCATCAGGCCGCCACCTTTCTGATCCACTGATCGACGGCAACCGCCGCAATGATCAACACTCCGATCAGCAGGAAGGTCCACTGGGCGTCAGCACCGGAAAGCCGAAGGCCGAGTGTGAAGACCCCAACGATCAGTGCTCCAAAGAATGCACCGAGAATGGAGCCGCGTCCCCCGAAAAGTGAAATTCCGCCAATCACGACGGCCGTTATGGATTCAATGTTCAGAAGTTGTCCTGATGTTGGGGAAACCGATCCAATGCGCCCAATCAGCGCCCAGCCGGCGAGGGCGCAAATGAAACCGGCAACGGCATAGACGGAAATCAGAGTCCGCTTGACGTTGACGCCGGACAATTCCGCTGCCTCCGGATCATCGCCGACCGCGTAGACATGCCGCCCCCAGGCCGTGTGCCGCAGGACATAGGACAATACCACCACGAGGATCACCATCAGGATAACGCCATAGGTAAAGACCGCTCCGCCAAGCTTGAATTTCGATCCCAGCAGTTGCAGGAGCGGTGCCTGGGCTGCAATATCCTGGCTGCGAATGGTTTCGTTTGCGGAGTAGAGAAAATTCGCCGCCAGCACGATTTGCCAGGTTCCGAGTGTAACAATGAAGGGCGGCAGCTTCATGACCGCGACCAGCCATCCGTTTCCAATCCCGATCAGGGTTCCAAACAAAAGACCGAACGCGACAGACAGTTCAACCGGCAATCCGTAACGGAACGTGAACTGCCCCATCACCACCGAGGAGATGACGGCGATTGCACCGACCGAAAGATCAATGCCGGCGGTAAGTATCACCAGTGATTGAGCGGCGGCGACGATTCCGACAATTTGGACCTGCTGGAGTATCAACGTCAGGGCGAACGGCGAAAAGAACTTCTTGCCGAGAAAAAGGCCAAACACAAGAATCGCTGCGACAAGCACAATCAGGGGCACCAGGGCCGGAATCGTGTGCAACGCGTGGTGGATCCTTGTGATCAACCCCTTGGAGTCTTCGTCGAAGGAGGCAACCTCGTTGGCGGCTTCCGCCGTTGCTGCCTCGAAATCGCTCGAATTGGACATGCCCTGCTCCGGGAACTTATCAGTTCAAAAAAGGGGGCGGGCCCGCTGCCCGCCCCCTTCCGTTTAAACCCCAAGGAGCTATGCAGTCAATTCAACCCCAGCAAAGGCTGGTGCCTTCACTCGAATCTATCGACTCGACGCCATCCACCGGCTGGTTCGTTACCAGCGCGACACCGGTGTCAAAGAAGTCCTTGCCGGGCGTGTTCGCCGGCTTGGTGCCATCCTTGGCCCAGGCAACGATCGCTTCGATGCCCTTGGAAGCCATCAGGAGCGGATATTGCTGCGAAGTGGCGCCGATGACACCGGCTTCAACATTGGCAACGCCCGGGCAACCGCCGTCAACCGAAACGATAAGCACATCATTCTCGCGTCCGATCGCCTTGAGCGCCTCATAGGCACCCGCGGCCGCCGGTTCATTGATCGTGTAGACAACATTGACCATCGGATCCACGGCAAGAAGGTTCTCCATCGCCCTTCGGCCACCCTCTTCGTTGCCGGCGGTAACATCATGGCCGACGATGCGAGAATCATCTTCGTCGCCCCACTTGTTCGGATCGGCAAGATCAATGCCGAATCCCTGCATGAAACCCTGATCGCGCAGCACACCGACCGTTGGTTGCGACACGGCGAGGTCAAGCATGGCGATCCTGGCATTGGCCGCATCATCGCCAAGCGCCGCCGCCGCCCAGGCCCCAATCAGTTCACCGGCGAGGAAGTTGTCCGTGGCGAATGTCATGTCCGCGGCATTGATCGGATCAAGCGGCGTGTCGAGCGCGATCACGACAAGACCGGCCTCTCGCGCCTGCTGGACAGCGGGAACAATGGAGCTTGTGTCCGACGCAGTCAGCAGGATTCCCTTGGCCCCGTCTGCAATGCAAGTTTCAATGGCTGCCACTTGGGTTTCGTGGTCGCCATCAATCTTTCCGGCATAGGTCGAAAGATCAACGCCGAGTTCCTCTGACTTGGCGAGCGCTCCCTCCCTCATCTTGACGAAGAACGGGTTGGTGTCGGTCTTGGTTATCAGGCATGCCTTGATGTCTTCTGCACCGGCCACCGAACCGGAAACACACATCATTGCCAAGGCACTGCCGGCAAGCAATTTTCTCATCTCTTTCCTCCTTGATTGCCACCTTTGACGAAAACCGTCGAGGTTTCCGAAGCTGCAAGTGAATATACGATAGGAAATTGAAGTCAATAAATAAATCACTTTGATTTACTAATTGCCTGTGTGCGGAATTCGGAATAGGAACCCGCCCATGGACATCATTGATCCCCATCTCGTTGTCGACCGACGCCCCAAAACCGGAGCGAATTCGTCAAGGTTGCGCGATCACAATGAACGTTCAATTCTGTCCCATCTGCGTGAGCACGGTCCTGGCTCCGGCGGGGAAATCGCCAAGGCTCTCAACCTGTCTTCGCAGACGGTTTCCGTCATAATCCGTCAGCTTGATGAACAGGGTGTCATTCGCAGGCTTGATCCGGTCAAGGGCAAGGTGGGAAAACCGCAGACACCGGTTGCACTCGCTCCAGGGGGCGCATTCTCCTACGGCCTGAGAATCGGCCGCCGGACCGCAAATCTCATTCTCATGGACATCTTGGGCGAAATCGTCTCCCAAAGGAGCATCCGCTATCCCTACCCCACCCCCATCATGGTGGAGGAGTTCGTTGAAGGTGCGCTGGATCAACTCTCCCGCGAAATTGCCGATGCAGCGCAGAAACGGATTGTTGGGATTGGAGTTGCCGCCCCGTTCGAACTGTGGAACTGGCTTGATGGACTTGGAGCGCCCAAAAGGGACGCTGACAAGTGGAGGGACTACGCAATTGGCGAGTGCTATCGGAACCTCACCGACCTTCCCACCTATGTTGCGAACGATGTAAATCTTGCGTGCATGGCCGAGCTTATGTTCGGCCGCGGAACCGAGTTCCGCGATTTCGCATACTTCTATGTCGGCTATTTCGTGGGCGGGGCCGTTGTTCTGGACGGGAAGGTGTTTCATGGCCCGCGCGGCAACGCGGGTGCATTCGGCTCAATCCCGGTGGTGGCCAATGGAATTGAGGATGCCCAACTCATCAGCACTTCCTCGATTTTTGTCCTGGAGCGGAAACTGGCGGCCAAATGCGGGCGCCCGGTAAATCTGCGGGCCGAGAACGGACACTGGACCGATGAGGAAGATTTGCGGGAAGCCTGGATGGACGGTGCGGCCAACAGCATGGCACGGGCGGCCGTTGCCGTCGCGGCCGTTCTGGACATTTCCGACATCGTCGTCGACGGCGTCTTTCCTCCTCCAATCCGTAATGAGTTTGTCAAGAAGCTCAACGGTGCCGCGAGCCGGATTGATCAGCAGGGAATTCATCCCGTGATGTTCCATGAAGGCCAGCTTGGTCCGGATGCCGGACAACGAGGCGCCGCCTATCAGCCGATTGTGTCCGAACTGCTGATTGAAGGCAGTCAACTGACGTAGCTCTTTTGCTTTCGGCGCTGCGGACAATTGCGGGTTGCAACTGCAGCCTCGACCGACACGGCAATTGATCAAGGTCCAATTTGGCGATCGTTCGGTCAAGCCCTGACGGCTCGGGTGCGGCCTGCCCTGCATCAACCGCCCACACATCCAAGGCATAACGCGGCGAAACAGCCTCCAAACCCAGGCCGAGTCCATTTGCCTCCACACTGTGGCGCTTCCCCATTTCCGTCCGCCAACCCGCAGCAATTGGCACACCACCGACTTAATTCAAAACGCCCGCAGCCTGCGGGCCTGCCAGCCTGAACCGAATTCGGCAACACTGGCTTTCGCCATTTCAAGTTCGCGGATACGACCGGCGATGGCACCCAATGCGGCCTATTCACCCAATCCCAGCAACTCAAGGGTCTCTTCGTTCGGGTGTCCAGTTTGGATCAATCCAGCAGAATACTGATATTGCCTCATGGCGGATTGAGACCTTGGACCCCAAACCCCGTCAGCCGGTCCGGCATCGTATCCGGCAATTCCCAACAAAGTTTGAATCAGCCGGTAGTCTTGCCGTGCAAACACGATCGGCTCTTCAAGGGTTTGGCCGATGCAGGATTGGATCGCCGTCTCCGCGACATCAACATACCCGGAAAGTTCAAATTGGCCGGAATGCAGATTGTTGTCGACATCCCAAACGCCAATCATGAGTTCGTCAGCCTCGACCAATTCAAAGAACAGTTTCCTTGCCTCTGCACCGGATAGGGATGCTCCGCTGCCTCCAGGTGATCGGGCCCACCTGCCGAATCGCCGTTTTCCCCCGTCAAGCCGGTGGACAACCTCCAGCCCCGGTTGGTCACCGCCCGCGGCGGTGCTGTCCGCAAGCGTTCTGCCCGGAAGAAGAAACGCGACATTGAACTCATCCCTCTTGCACTTCACCTCAAGCAATTCGCCCGGGTCCTCCGAAGGGAAGTAGGCCGAATAGTTCAGGGCCAACATTTCCGGTTCATTTGGCTCCGCAAACACGGTCCACCATCCCGATGCCACCGCCCCCCGCGCCAACTCCCTTTGGAAAAGGGGGGTCCCGCCAACCTCGTCGGCCATAAATGATCGCGGCACGCCCGGCAGAGAAGATGTTTCATCAATTCCGGTCTTCAAAACATCCGGTTCGGTGCCGACGTCGGATATGCCCGGCAGGTGAATTCCGTACTTGGCTTGGTAGTGGGCAAGCAGAAGCTGCGACTGGGTCAACAACTCGGATTCAAGCCGAATCGATGCGATCGACCGTTCGACTCCCTTAAGCTCACTCACATCCTTTTGTGTTTCCGCAATCCGGTCCCTCGCTGCCTGCAGATCATCCCTGAGTTGCCGGGCGCGGTCTGGGTCCGGGTCCGCTGCAGCGACAATAATCCTGCGGACGTTTTTGCCCTCCAGTGCTTGAATCCGGTTCAGAACCAGGGCGTAAGACAGCTCCAGAATCTCCAACCTGAGCATTGCAACGTCCCTTACCGCCTTCGGTTCATCCGACATTGCGATCAATTCCGCTTCGTCAATCCGGTACGAAATCCGGTCGAGTTCATCAGCCAGTTCGTCGACCACTGCGGAATGCGCAGCAATCGCAAAGACCGCCACACCTGCCGATGCAAACACGAGTTTCATGAATGAACTGACCATGATTTTTCCCTTTTTTGTGAGCCTCAATTGGAAATGTGGGCAGGGGCAACAAACCAGCCTCGCCGTCCGGGAAAGTTGCCATCGCAAAGGCAACGTGCAGGTCTCGACGGGGTGCTTCAAGCCTACTTCAGCGACAATCTTCCCGCAAGTTTCATTGAGTCCCCACTGCAACGAATTGCCGCATTGAACCTGTCGGTTGTCAACAGATGACAGCCTTGTCCCGAAAAACCGCCGGGCCACGCTTCCATCTCTCCGCAGCGCCACTCGTCGAAAGACAAACCGAACCGCCCAATGTGGTTGAGGCCGTTGCTGCGCCCGAATTGCCGCACAAGAACACGAATTTGACGTCCGGTTACAATTGAATTTCCGTCGAGAACACAGCCGGATTGTGCCAATTTTCTGCAATGGGACAGATAAACGGCAGCAAGAAATGGGTGGCCTTGCAGGTAATTCAACAGAAAATCCTGCAAACCGGAGTTGCACCGTTGCCGCCGCCGTCCCGATGTTGGAAAAGGGAATTATCCGGAATCCAGCCTGCGGTCTGAGATTAACCAAATTGGCGGGCACAATTCGGGCGAACGGATCAACGCCGGACAACAATGTCGGATCTGCGCAACGGCAAGGCTCATTTGAAACAGGGAACGCAACCCATGGCAGCAACAGACATTTGCCCGCCGGCAACTTCAGCGGTTAAGGACAAGTTGGAGGGCGGCCGCAAATTCGTGCTGGAAACCGAATTTACCCCAGCCGGCGACCAGCCCAGTGCAATTGCGGAACTTACATCCGGTCTGGTTGAGGACGAACAGAACCAAGTTCTGCTTGGCGCCACCGGAACCGGCAAGACATTCACGATGGCAAAGATCATTGAGCAAACTCAACGTCCAGCCATCATCCTTGCCCCAAACAAGACGCTGGCCGCCCAACTCTACGGGGAATTCAAGGGCTTCTTCCCCGAAAACGCGGTCGAATATTTCGTGAGTTACTACGACTACTATCAACCGGAAGCATATGTTCCGCGCACCGACACCTACATTGAGAAGGAAGCGGACGTGAATGAGCGGATCGACCGAATGCGCCATTCGGCCACAAGATCCCTCCTTGAACGGGACGATGTGATCATCGTCGCTTCGGTGTCCTGCATCTACGGCATTGGTTCGGTCGAGACCTACGGAGCCATGACCCAGGACATCGTCGCCGGAAAATCATACGATCAGCGGGCCATCCTCGCCGATTTGGTTGAGCAGCAGTACAAACGGAATGATCAGGCGTTCAGGCGCGGTGCCTTCCGGTTGCGCGGCGATGTGCTGGAAATCTGGCCGACCCACCTTGAGGATCGTGCCTGGAGACTGTCGTTCTTCGGCAATGAGGTTGAGAGCATCCGCGAGTTTGATCCGCTTACCGGAAAGCGGACCGACAAATTGGACCGGATCAGGATTTACGCCAACTCGCACTACGTAACGCCGCGCCCCACCCTGCAACAGGCTGTAAAGGGAATTCGGGCCGAACTGGCAATTCGGTTGCCTCAACTTGAGAATGAGGGAAAATTGCTGGAGGCACAACGGTTGGAGCAAAGGACCAAATTCGACCTTGAGATGATTGAGGCAACAGGCAGCTGTGCTGGCATCGAAAATTACTCACGCTTCCTGACTGGACGCCAGCCGGGCGAGCCGCCTCCGACGTTGTTTGAGTACATTCCGGATCATGCCATCGTATTTGCCGACGAGTCACATGTTTCGGTTCCTCAACTCCGAGCCATGTACCGGGGCGACTTCAGGCGGAAGTTCACATTGGCCGAACATGGATTCCGGCTTCCGTCCTGCATGGACAATCGCCCCCTCAAGTTCGAGGAATGGGATTTGATGCGGCCACAATCCATATTTGTTTCGGCAACACCAGGAGACTGGGAGTTGGAACGAACCGATGGAGCCTATGCCGAACAGGTCATTCGGCCGACCGGCCTACTCGATCCCGAAGTTTCAATCCGTCCGGTAACACATCAGGTCGATGAATTGCTCGACGCGGCAAGGAAAACGGCACTCAAGGGCCACCGCACGCTCGTAACCACCCTCACCAAGCGGATGGCCGAGGATCTGACCGAATATCTCCATGAGCAGGGCATCCGTGTGAGATACATGCACTCGGATATCGAAACGCTTGAGCGAATTGAGATACTGCGCGATTTGAGGCTTGGCACCTTTGACGTTCTGGTGGGCATCAACCTGCTGAGAGAGGGGCTGGACATCCCGGAATGCGGACTGGTCGCAATCCTTGATGCCGACAAGGAGGGGTTCCTGAGATCGGAAACTTCGCTAATTCAGACGATCGGCCGGGCCGCACGGAATGTTGATGGCCACGTCATCATGTTTGCCGACAAGATTACGAATTCAATCGAAAGGGCACTTCGGGAAACGGACCGGCGCCGCGCCAAGCAAATGGCCTTCAACGAGAAGAACGGTATCACACCCGAAACAATCAGAAAGAACGTCTCTGATGTGATGGCTGGCCTCTATGAGGGAGATACCGACGAATCGAGAATTACCGCGACTGTTGACAGGCAGCTTGCCGGAGCCAACCTGGAGGTGCATCTGAAAGAACTCAGGAAGCAGATGTATGATGCGGCGGAAAATCTCGAATTCGAGGAGGCGGCACGGATTCGCGACGAGGTCAAGCGGCTCGAAACTGTCGAACTGGAGGTTGCCGATGACCCGTTTGCCAGGCAGAGCGCAATAGCCGCTGCAAGCGATACGGCAAACGAGCGGTACGGCCGGTCGACCTCAGGAAGACCCGGCTCATACGCAGGCAGGAAAAGAAGGCGCCGTTAGCTTCAGGCAACCGGAGAAATTCTCTCGGAAATCAATTCCGCCGTTTCCCCAATTCCATACAGCGCGATGAAGCTGCCAAACCTTGGTCCTTGGCTTGAACCCAGCAGAACTTCATAGATTGCCTTGAACCAGTTTCTGAGGGGCTGGAATCCGTGCTCGGTGCCAACCGAATAGACCATGGCCTGCAGTGTCTCGGGATCGTCCCCGCCCGACCAGCCTTTCAGCCGGTTTGCCAAATCCTCCAATGCCTCCCGCTCTAGCGGGGTTGGATCCCTGAAATTCCGGTTGGGAGCCACGACATCCTTGAGATACCGGACTGCGCCTTCAACCATTTCCGCGAGATCGGGATCGGATTCCGGGCTTGAGCCAGGTCGATATTTGCGAACAAACCTCCAGAGAACGTCACTGTCCTCGGCGGATACCGCAGAGCCGAGATTGAGCAACATCGAGTAGGATATGGAATCTCCCGGCAGTGGCGGGTTGCCCCCGTGAATGTGCCAGACGGGATTGGCCAGGCGTGCGGTCTCATCCTGCTGCACATATGCCCGCAGGTGTTGATGATATTCGTCGACCGCCTTTGGAATTACCTGGTGAAAGAGTCGCTTGGCCGTTTTTGGCTTGTTGTACATGAATAGACCCAGACTCTCGCGAGAGGCATAGGAAAGCCAGTCATCAATCGAAACTGAGATGCCATGTCCCGAGGATTTCGATATTTTCCGACCGGCTTCATCAAGAAAAAGCTCGAACATCATGCCCGTCGGAGCTGGCTTGCCAAGAATCCGGCACAGCTTTGCACCTAGTTCCGCCGAAGGTCCCAGGTCCTTTCCATACATCTCGTAATCTACGCCAAGCGCCGCCCAGCGCATTGCCCAATCGGGTTTCCACTGCAGCTTCACTGCCCCGCCGGTTACAGGAATCTCGATCTTCTCTCCGTCCGGTTCCCGGTAAACGATCGTTCCCTTTGACGGATTCCTTTCGATTGTCGGCACCTGAAGAACGCGCCCGGACTTCGGGCTGATGGGAAGGAAGGGCGAGTAAGTGTCCTTCCGGCCCTCCTCAACCCCTCCGAGCGACGGCAGCATGATCTCCATGATCGGGTCAAACCGCTCAAGCACGGTCAGCAGCATTTCATCGAATTTGCCGCTGCGGTAGTGCTCGGTTGAAGAGACGAATTCGTAGTCGAACCCGAAGCGGTCAAGAAATGTGCGAAGTCTCTCATTGTTGTTTTCGGCAAAACTGCGATGCGTGCCGAACGGATCCCGGACCATGGTGAGCGGCAGATGCAGATCCTCTGCAAGAATATCCCTGTTGGGAACATTGAGCGGAACCTTTCTGAGGCCATCCATGTCGTCGGAAAAACAGATGAGCCTGGTCGGCAGGTTGGAAATCCGTTCGAAGGCGGTTCGGACCATCAATGTGCGCGCCACTTCCCCGAACGTTCCTATATGGGGCAGTCCGGATGGTCCGTAACCCGTCTGGAACAACACCGTTTCAGCATCCGGTCGGAACTTTTCCAGGTGCTCAAGCAGCCTGCGGGCCTCCGCAAAGGGCCACGCGCCGGATTTCATTGCCTCGGCTGCCGGGACACCCATGTTTCAACCCATATTGCTGAATGCGTGCCGCTTCCTATTGCCAGCCGGCAATGCCGTCAATAAGAACGCCAGCAGCGTAAGGTTGCCCAACAATGTCATGAATGAAATGCAAAATCCCAGAAAACCAGATTCGGTGCAGGATGCTCTGGTCGCCTTGATGGTTGCCACGTCCCTGTCAGACGAGCGCGGCGAGACATCCGAGTTGATTACCATCAACGATGTGGTCGACAACCTGCCAATCTTTGCCGGCTATGAGGTGAACCGCATACGGAAGGTATCGCTGTACGTGATGGACCTCTTTGGCAGTGAGGACGGTCTTTCAACTCTGTTCAGTGACATCAGGGATGTCCTGCCCGCGGACTTTTCGGAAACGGCTTATGCACTGGCCTGCGATGTTGTTGCCGGGGACGGACGACTGGAACAAATCGAACTGCGGTTCCTTCAGGAAATCCGCCACGAACTGAACATCGACCGTCTTGCTGCCGCTGCAATTGAACGGGCGGCCGCGGCCCGATACAGACGCTGAACTGCGGGCCGGCCCCCGCCCTGCGCACTCCCAATTTAATTTCCTTGGAACAATGCCGCGCGACGCCGAATTCCGGATGGATAAATTCAGCGGTCGGCCCGGCGCAGCTGAGTTGACAGGAAACCTACGAAGGGCAATCGGACATGGTCCGGAACGCGGAGACCAGTTCGGCCAGTATTGATGCGGATTCTTTGGGGACACTTTGTTTGGCGACGGTTTGCTTAGCCACAATGCCGGCGCAGCCAACAGATTCGGTTGCACAGCCGAGACCCAGGCCGGAACACGCAATGTAATCCTGTGCCGCTCTTCCCTACGACTGACTCCGGCCGGGGCTCCGGACCGCATGTTGGGATCGAACCAATAGGATCGACGGCTGAAATACACCACGAGCCTCAAACGTATCAAAGATACCCGCCATCGTCACGATGGTTGAAAGCCCAACCCTCGGCAAGATTGTTACGGCGTGCTTCATTGATGGGTTCCTGAATTGCGGCTCACCTCCAAGCACTGCGCAGATCCATTGCGGAAGAGAACTGCCACTCTCAATCCACCCGATCCCCGACCGGGATGCAATTCCAAAGTCAGGTCCCTGCCAGTACCTGCACCCACATATGACCGAACAGCATGAAGTGTTCGAGTTAGCCGGATTCACCGGCAAGGCCCCTAGTTGCGGGAAGCCTTGGTCATATCGCTGAATTGGGTTGACAACGCATGTTCAATATCATATTTGTAACTAAATAGATGGTTATTTATGTTTCATTTCATCAATTCCAAACACTCCGCTGCCAACTCTGGGAAACGATGCCGCGCGGTGCGCCAATGCGAAGCCATCAGGCGGAATGGCGAGCACTTCGTTTGAGTTGATCGCGGGAGGGCATCTGGTCTTGCGCCGAAGTTTGACCCGCCCCTGCAACCCCGGGCTGAGACCGCCAGTCCCATTTGAACACATGTGATGCCGCTTGAGACGGAGTGGAAATCAATGATCCGAGCATACGGCCTGCAGCATGTCGGGTTTACTGTTCCCGACATGGACGAGGCGGTCAATTTCTTCGAGACCGTTCTCGGAGCATCTACGATCATGGAATGCGGCTCTGTTGATGTTGACGCCGAATTCATGAAACGGCGTCTTGGAGTTCCGGAGGGTTACAGGATTTCTGACCAGCGTGTGCTGCAGGTCGGAAACAGCGGTTCACTGGAGCTGTTTCAATACACGGGCACCGATGAACCGACACCGATCAAACACAATGGTGAAGTGGGTGCGATGCACATCGCGTTCGAGGTGGAAGACGCATTCATCGCGGCCGAGCGTCTGCGGTTACTCGGCGTAGATGTGCTGGATGGCCCGACGCAGATAGAGGGCGGACCAATGGATGGCCTCATTTGGCTGTACTTTCGCACGCCGTGGGGTCAATTCCTCGAAATTGTCAGCACAGATCAGCGATCGGGAAATGAAAAGACGGAAATCAGGAAGATGTATTCGCCGAGGCTTGACCCGGCGGCCGGGCAATAGCGTGGTCCCGGGTTGGCCGGCATGCATTGGCTGCCGAAATGGCAGTTGAACAACGGAAGAGGAGAGAGAAATGAAGTACGCTAACATTGCACTCGCTGCAGCAGCCCTGTCTGTAGCGGCATCAGGTGCTGCACTGGGGCAGAAACAGTTTGAGGGCATCGAACTCAAGATGCTTGGAATCGGCGACACTTCGGTAACCCGGCTTGCACCATTGGTGGACGAATTCGAGGAACTCACTGGCGCAAAAGTCCAGATCGACCAGTTTCCGTATCCGGGCTTGATTGACAAAATCGTGATTGAGGCCAGTGCGGATACCCCCAGTTATCAACTAATGTGGGTTGATAGCCCTTGGGTTGGAGTGCTGGGCGAGTCTGGTGCCTTGGAGGATCTCACGGATCTGGCCATTCGCGACGCCGAGGAGATAAATCTTGACGACATTATCCCCATTCAGCTGCAGGAAAACACTTGGCAGGGCCGATTGTTGGCCTTTCCCGCATCAGGAATGATCTGGCACCAGAATTACCGAAAGGATTTGTTTGAGCATCCGGATGAGCAGGCTGCATTCAAGGCAAAATATGGGTACGACCTCGAACCCGCGACAAATTGGGAGCAGTATATCGACCAAGCCGAATTCTTCACCCGCACGGCTGGAGAAGTGCTGGCCGGCAATGTGCTCGAAAAGGACTTCCACGGAAATGCTCAGGCATACAGCCGCGTGGCCGGAGCGATTACACATGATTTTTTCCCGATCATGCGGAGTTACGGTGGGCAATACTGGGATTCCGAAACAGGCCTCTGCGCAATGGATCGAGAGCCATCGCTGAGAGCCGTCGACGTCATGAAACGCTTGGTTCAGTTCAACCCGCCAGACTATCTCGGTCTGATGTGGGATATTCGAACGGGCTACATGGAACGCGGCGAAACCGCGGTGTCCAGTTACTGGTCAGTGCGCACGGTGCGGCTGACCAATCCCGAAGAGGCGCTCGTCGCAGGAATTGGCGAAGTTGGATATGCCGCAAGTCCAACCGGTGAAGACATTCCTCAACCGACCATGACGGGAGCTTTGTCATTTGGAATCAATTCAAAGGCAACAGATGACGAAAAGGAGGCGGCGTGGGCATTTATCAAGTGGGGGACAAGCCGGGAGATGATGCGCCGGTTTGCCGAAGAGGGGAACGGCGTATCGATGTTTCATCGCTCCATCCTCATGGACCCGGATCTGCAGGAACGCTACCCCTACTACCAAGTCTTGCTTGATACCCAGGAACACGCACAGCGGCGGATCTTTCACCCGTTCTACGCAGACGTTGAAGAAGTGTTTGGTGTTGCACTGAACAAGTACATGGCCGGCGAAGCGGATGATCCGCAGGCGGTGCTAACCGAGGCGTGCAACAAGATAAACACGCGGCTGAAGGTCTTCCCGGTTGAATTGCGGCTTCGCTGGATTGCGGACCCACCCGCAGAAATCTTCAGCAACTGAGGAATTCAGCAACGATGAAGTGCCCCTGTCGAATTCTCGGCAGGGGCACTTCAACACAAGCGCCTCTTCAAGCACGGAAGGGATAGAAGGCCATGGCCTACGGCAGGACCCGCAACCGCAAGATATTCTTGATCTTCTTGGTTCCTGCAATCGCCGTGCTGTTCCTTACGACGATCTACCCCATGATCTATGCGGGTTACCTGAGCTTCCGCTCGTACGATTTGGCCAAGCCGTTTGTTCCCCGGGTTTTTGTGGGCTGGGCCAACTATCGTGAAATCCTGACGTCAAGCGAATTCATGCACACTCTCATCGTCACGTTCAAGTTGATGGTGATAACGCTTTCCGTACAGCTCGTGCTTGGCGTTGGAATCGGAGTGTTGACTGCCCAGCGGCTTCCCGGCATGGCGCTGGTGCGAACGCTTCTTCTAATTCCGATGATGATCTCACCGGTCATTGTCGGCTTGATTTGGCTTTTCCTGTATTTTCCGGAACTCGGCTATCTCAACTATTTCCTGAGCCTGGTCTCCATTTCGGCCGTTCCTTGGATAACCTCAACCACTTGGGCGATTTGGGCGATCGCAATCGCAGATATTTGGCAATGGACTCCCTTTGTCATGATGGGAACTGCGGCGGCGATTCACAGTCTTTCCCCTGAGCCATACGAGGCGGCGATGATCGATGGAAATTCGCGTTGGCAGATCTTTTGGCATGTTACGATTCCCCAGATCAAACCGGTCTTGATCAGCTTGATGTTCCTGCGCGCCATTGACGCGTTCAAACTGTACGACATCATCTTTGTCCTGACCAAGGGTGGGCCTGGGGATGCAACGGAAGTGCTTTCGATGTTCATCTACCGCCAGTCATTCACATTCTGGCGGATGGGAGTTGGTGCCGCGGCATCCTTTGTATCGCTGGCGATTGTAGTCGTACTAATTACATTCTTCTTCAAGTCCCTCAATCGCAGCCAAGAGCGAATCTGAAGGGAGCGAATGAACGATGCTCAAGCCGGCAACCAGCGAAAAGCTCCTTTGCACCGTTCTCATTGCGATTGCACTTGCTGTGTTCTTGGTGCCCATCTTCATCGTTGCGGTTTCTTCGGTGAAGCCAACACCGATCATGTTTCAAAAGCCGCCATCGTTCGTATTCGAGCCGACAGCCGACCACTACATAAATTTGTTCACGGCGCGCCCTTTCGCCAAGTTCATTTGGAATTCCTTGCTTGTGGCCTGCGGTTCGACTGCATTCAGCCTGACCTTCGGGACCCTCGCCGCCTATGCCATCAGCCGCATACGGCATCGCCGCATCAAGGATCTGGCATTCTGGATCCTGTCGATGCGCATGTTTCCCCCGATCGCGGTCATTGTCCCCTACTACATCCTTTTCAAAACTGCCGGCATACTGGACACTCCGCTGGCCCTGATCATCGTTTACTCGACGGTGAACATCCCCTTGACCACTTGGCTCATGAAAGGATTCTTCGACGAAGTTCCCGCGGCGTTGGAAGAAGCCGCGGCGGTTGACGGCCACGGGTTGTTGGCAACCTTCTTCTGGATCACCCTTCCCCTCGTTGCACCCGGTCTCGCCGTTTCTGCGGTGTTTTGTTTCATTTTCTCCTGGAACGAGTTCATTTTCGCACTGATGCTGACTGGCTCCGAGGCTCAAACGGCGACAGTCGCCGTTATGTCCTTCTGGTCGTCCGATGCGGTTCAGTGGGGCCGGATCATGGCAGGCTCGTTCATAATTGTCATTCCCGGTGTCGTGTTCGTTCTCACCTGCCAGCGATGGTTGGTGCGAGGCCTTACGATGGGTTCAGTCAGGTAAGGATTACCCGCAATGTCCGCAATCATTCTGCGCAATCTGGTCAAGCGTTACGAAGCCGACATGGCAGTGCATGACATAAATCTGAACGTTGAAGCCGGTGAGTTTGTCGTTCTTCTGGGTCCTTCCGGTTGCGGAAAAACCACGACGCTTCGGATGGTTGCCGGATTGGAGGACGTATCGGAAGGTGAGATATACATTGGCGGCGAGCTGGCCAATGACCTTGCACCAAAGGATCGCGGCATTGCCATGGTCTTTCAGAACTACGCTCTCTATCCGCACATGACCGTGCGGCAGAACATGGAGTTCGCGCTCCGGCCACTCCGGCTGGACAGAGCTGAAGTAAACCGCCGGATCACTGAAACCGCCGAAATCTTGGGACTTGACGAATATCTCGCCCGGCGACCCTCGCAGTTGTCCGGCGGTCAGCGTCAGCGCGTGGCGATGGGCCGCGCAATGGTGCGAACGCCGGAAGTCTTCCTGTTTGATGAACCCCTTTCCAATCTTGATGCAAAGCTCAGAACCAAGGTCAGGTGGGAAATCGGGTATCTTCACAGGCGACTGGGCATGACCACCCTTTATGTTACCCATGATCAGACCGAAGCCATGACACTGGCCGACAAAATTGTCATCATGAGGCAAGGGCGCATTGAACAGGTTGGAACACCGGAGGAGGTGTTTGTCCGTCCGCGCAACACCTTTGTTGCGACTTTCATTGGCACGCCCGCCATGAACCTGGTGCCGGCCGTTTCCGCAGATGCAAATCTGCATGCCAAGGATTTTTCCCTTCCAATGCCGCAAAAGTTCAGGAACCACGTTCCGGAGGGGCTGGAGGTGCTTATCGGAATCCGTCCTTCGAACATCAACCTTGCGGATTCCGGCCCCGCAAACGTGTTTGCCGCGAGCGTCAGGGGCATTGAGTATCTGGGCACCGACGCACTTTTGGACCTCCGCGTTGGTTCGGAGGAATTGGTGGCGGAAATTCCCGCAATTTTGCGCCCCGAAGTCGATGCACAAATCCATGTGAGCTTCGACATGCAGTCCCTGCAATTGTTCGATGCGAAAACCGGTCAATCCCTGGAGTCCATTTAGACAAGTGAGTTGAAAATGCCGAAAGAGATAGTTTTTCGTTCGAATTCAAAGGTCGAACTTGTGGGTTACGAAGAGGAACCCTTGGGTACAGATCAGATTCGCGGTTCAACAATATGCTCGCTTGTCAGCCAGGGCACTGAGCTGGCTTGGCTGGACGGCTCTGACTTCCCCATCCGCCCGGGCTACGGCGCAGTGTTCCAAGTTGAGGAGATGGGCTCGCGGGTTGTCAATACAGAACTAGGTCAATTGAGATTTTGCATGGGTGCGCACAGATCTGCGCAACAACATCAGGAATGCCATACGCTGCCGCTGCCAAGCGGCCTGGCGGCTGAAACTGCAGTGATTGCAAGGTTGATGGCGGTTTCGGTTACCACCCTGATGACCACGAAAGCGCGTCCGGGGGACAAGGTCGTCGTTACGGGATCTGGCCCAGTCGGGATTCTTGCTGCACACGCATTTTCAGTCGGTGGCTACGACGTATCGCTTGTGGAACCCGATCCACTTCGTCGCGAGCAGGCGGCACGCTCGGGAATTTCCCGCACGCTTGAAGCCATGCCACTCGGAGATTCCAAGATGAGGGGACAGGTTGCCCTTGTCGTCGAGTGCTCCGGAAACGAATCCGCAGTTCTGGAAGGCTGCCGGATGGTGCGCCAGATGGGCGAAGTCGTCGTGGTGGGCGTTCCGTGGCGCCAGATGACAGAAATTTCGGCGCATGAAATCCTGAAAGAGGTTTTCTTCAACTACGTGCAGCTCCGAAGTGGTTGGGAATGGCAAGTTCCGATCCTTTCGCGGGGATTCGTTTGGGAGGAACTTCTGGAAGGCTACAACAACTCTCCACACAGCACGTTTTCCGGCTTTGCCCGCTCAATGCATTGGCTCGCGGAAGGGAGGGTAAGACTTGACGGTCTGATCCGAAAGGTGGAACCCGGCACGCCCAACGAAGCCTATGCAGCGATCAGGAAACGATCCATTCCGGAGCCCTTCATCGTTTTTGACTGGTTGGACGGGGGCAAACCGGATGGCTGAGTTGTTGGGAGCACCAAACCGCAGTTTTGACGCGGAAATTGCAGGCCGGGGCACGAACAGCCCATCAACCGCAGACTCCCGGAATGGTCGTTTGAATAGGTTCAGGTTGAAGGAGTAACCAAAGAGAAGTTCCGCAAACATGTGAAGCCCGTAGAAGAGTTACGGGTGATTCCAACATTCAAATCTGCCTTTTCCGAGAAATCCGCGGAGGTCGAAAGGACTCTGAAGTGTCCAATTTGACGGGCCGGACTGTGTTGCCCAGGCGAATTGACCCCGTTGCCGAGTTCCAGTTCCAACCGATCGGGGACGGTTCCAGCAGACGAGCCTCGAAAATGACCGGGCCGAAGCGGTGTTGTTCAATCAATTGCGCCAGCCTGAAAATATATTTCGCGATGCCCCCCTGGCGGCACAATATGATCTGGATGTTTTGCTGCTTGGCTCGAAATCAACTGGCATATCTCAGTTGCTTCTTGTGGATTGGTGGGCACTCTTGTTTCCTCCGCGGGTTGAATTGGCTCGGCAATCCACCGGAATTCTCATTGAACGGCACACATCCCAACTCCATCGGAGTGTTCTTTGTCAAATGAACAAATTCAAGGGGTGGAGCGACGCAATTCAGTTGAAGAGGTATCATCGAAGGGCATTCGAATGACGGCCCAAGCCGGTGGATTCATTTCAGCCAATGCCCGGGCGGAGCCATCACAAATGCGATGGTTGGCATAGGTTCTTGCAGCAACCGAGTTCATTGAGGCGAACCGGTCCGGTCGCCTCGAGAGGACAGCAACCGGAACTCGACCGAATATCTCGCGCCATCCCCCCCAGCGGTGGAAGTCAGCCAGGCTGTCGGATCCCATGAGCCACACGAACCTGGCCAAAGGGAATGAGGACTGCAGAAGTTCCAAGGTCTCAACCGTGCGAACTGTTCCGGTCTTTGCCTCCAAATCCGAAAATCCGACCCTTGGATGGTCCAGAATGGAACGGGCTGCGACCATGCGATCCTGCAGCGCGGCAGGTTTCCAGGCCTTGAGCGGATTTCCGGCCGAAAAGAGCCACCAAACCCTATCCAACTCGATTTGCTTCATCGCCCACAGGGTTGCATGACCGTGGCCCGAATGCGGCGGATCAAACGACCCTCCGAAGAGACCAATTCGCAGCCCATCCGGACATTGAGGAACATTTCTGCGCAGCAATCCAGGCATTCAACCGAATATCCGCAAATCGGAATTGGCGGTGTACAAACCCGCGGCCATGGCTGAACCTCCGGAAGATCTGTTGCCGAGCATCAACCGAAACTATAGGAAACCGCTTCCTCAAGGCAATTCCGGCAACAGATATGTCCAAGCACGAGTTCGTTTACCATATGGACGGGGTCTCGAAGACCTATCCCGGCGGCAAAAAATGCTTCGAGAATGTCCGGCTGTCCTTCTATCCCGGCGTAAAGATCGGCGTCGTCGGCGTGAACGGTTCCGGAAAGTCCACATTAATGCGAATCATGGCCGGTTTGGACACGGAATTCACTGGCGAAGCTCGGCCAGAAAAGGATGTGGTTGTCGGTTATTTGCCACAGGAACCGGAATTGGAGGACTCGTTGGACGCCCGGGGCAATGTCATGCTCGGTGTTTCGGCCCACCGGCAGCTTCTTGACCGCTTCAACGAGCTTGCAATGGATTATTCCGAGGAAAACGCCGAGGAGATGGCACAGCTTCAGGATCAGATTGATTCGCAAGGGTTGTGGGATCTGGATTCTCGGATCGACCAGGCGATGGATGCCCTGCGCTGTCCGCCCGATGATTCTGATGTTTCCACCCTGTCCGGCGGCGAACGGCGTCGGGTTGCACTGTGCCGACTGCTGTTGGAGGCGCCGGATCTGCTTCTGCTTGATGAACCGACTAACCATCTTGATGCTGAAACTGTTGCCTGGCTGCAGCAGCACCTGATTGAATACAAGGGCACCTGCCTGATTGTTACGCATGACCGATACTTCCTCGACGAAATTACCGGCTGGATTCTTGAACTGGACCGGGGGCGCGGCATCCCGTTCGAGGGAAACTACTCAGGCTGGCTGGAACAGAAAGCAAAACGCCTGGCACATGAGGCGAGGGAAGAAAAATCCCGTCAAAAAACCCTGAACAGGGAGTTGGAGTGGATCCGAACCAGCCCGCGGGCACGTCAAGCGAAGCAAAAGGCTCGAATCAACTCCTACAATGAATTGGCAGGTCAGTCGGTCCGCGAACGGATCGGTCGGGCCCAGATTGTCATTCCGAATGGCCCGCGGCTCGGATCAAATGTGCTGCAGGCAGATGGGCTGACCAAGGCGATGGGCGACAAGCTCATCATGAAGGACCTGTCCTTCGAGCTTCCTCCCGGCGGCATCGTGGGTGTCATCGGAGCCAACGGAATGGGCAAGACAACCCTGTTTCGTCTCATTACCGACGAGCTTGAACCCGACTCCGGAACGATAACAATCGGCGAAACGGCCACACTTTCCTATGTCGACCAAAATCGGGACAATCTTGACGGCGGCAAGACCGTCTGGGAAGAAATTTCCGGCGGGCATGACATGATTGAACTCGGTGATGTCGAGGTCAATTCGCGGGCCTATTGCTCATCATTCAATTTCCGGGGGACCGACCAGCAGAAACGGACCGGAATGTTGTCCGGCGGTGAAAGAAACCGCGTCCATCTCGCCAAGCTGCTCAAATCCGGTGGCAATGTCCTGCTCCTGGACGAACCAACAAACGATTTGGACGTCGAAACCCTGCGGGCACTTGAGAGTGCGATTGAGGAATTCGCCGGATGTGCAATGATAATCTCTCATGACAGGTTCTTTCTCGACCGCCTGTGCACACATGTGCTCGCATTCGAGGGTGACTCGCATGTCGAATGGTTCGAAGGAAATTTCGATGCATACCTTCAGGACAAGATAAGAAGGCTGGGACCTGATTCGGTCGAACCGAAGCGGCTGAAGCACAGGAAATTCGTCCGCTGAATCGACCGGGATCATTGAAGCGCAAACGCATCGTCTGTAGTTTGGCCGCCTTGACCGGAATTGTGGGGATGCACCCTGCCGATCCCGGCGGAATCTGTTGAAACGCACGTAACCGGAGTTGGGAACATGACCAAAATCGGCGTCATGCTTTGCGGCCATGGCTCAAGATCTGAAGGTGCAGTCGCCCAGTTCGCTGCCATGGCGGACCAGATGCCGAATCTGTTCCCCGACTGGCCCGTTGAACACGGATATCTGGAATTCGCCAACCCGGTGATCCGAACAGGCCTCGACCGGCTTCGGGAGGCCGGATGCGATCGCATCCTTGCGGTTCCCTGCATGCTCTTTGCCGCGATGCATGCAAAGAACGACATTCCTTCGGTCCTGAATTCCTACGGGCGCGAGCATGGAATCAAAATTGAGTACGGACGAGAACTCGGCGTCGATCCAAAGATGATATCAGCGGCCGCCGACAGGATCAGGGAGGCAACGGCATTGGCCAATCGGGACGGCACGGCGGTTCCACCGGAGGAAACTTGTCTTGTCGTGATCGGACGCGGTGCCTCTGATCCGGACGCCAACTCCAACGTATCGAAGATTGCCAGGCTGCTTTGGGAAGGATCGGGATTCGGCTGGTGTGAAGTCGGCTATTCGGGTGTAACGTTTCCGCTGGTTGAGCCCTGCCTTGAGCACGCAGCCAAGCTCGGCTACCGGAGAGTCATCGTCTTTCCCTATTTCCTCTTCACCGGAGTGTTGGTCGATCGGATTTACGGATTCACCGACATTGTGGCGCGCCGTTTTCCCGGGATCGAATTCGTCAAGGCAGGATATCTGAGCGACCATCCCAAGGTGCTGGAGACCTTCGCTGAGCGGGCCAGCGAGATCCTGACAGGCAACACCTCCATGAATTGTTCGATGTGCAAATACAGGGCACAAGTGCTTGGGTTCGAAGACGAGGTCGGACTGCCCCAGGAAAGCCACCACCATCATGTCGAAGGCCAAGGGGCGGCGGCACCGGGTTCCAATGTCGCCGAGTGTCGGCTCTGTGAAGATTTCTGCACGGGCGTCTGCCGGCTCCCGGAAACCGGATCCGGGGCGCATCACCACCATCATGGGCACCATCACGGCGATGGTGCGCATCATCACCCGCCCTACCCTCACCCCGCCCATCCCCACGGTCCGGAGAGTGCCCGCCGGCACCTGAAACAGGACCATTGAACTACGAAAGGAAGCCCGCGCAAATATACCGCCTGAGCTTTTCGCGGGTACGGCAGGAGGCAGACCTCAGCCGCTACACCAGAAGCCAGGCGGACGTTGCCGTTAGGATCATTCACGCCTGCGGCATGGTCGGGCTTGGCACAGAACTCGAGTTCTCCGGCGGTTTTGAGACCGCCGGTCGGGACGCACTTCTGCGGGGAGCGCCAATTCATTGCGACGGCAAAATGACGGCGGCCGGAATTATCCGGCGTTCATTGCCGGCGCAGAACAGGATCGTCGTAACGGTCGACAGCCATGAAACCACGGAACTTGCCAACAAATTGGAAACCACGAGGTCCGCCGCCGCTGTCGATGCTTGGACATCGGAACTCGAAGGATCCGTCGTTGCCATTGGCAACGCACCGACTGCCCTATTCCGACTGTTGGAGATTGTGGATGGGGGAGGCCCCAGTCCGGCATTGGTCATTGGCTTCCCGGTGGGTTTTGTCGGTGCGGCTGAAAGCAAGGCAGCACTTGCCGCAAGGCGGCGGCGTTTCGAATATATCACCCTGCCCGGAACAAAGGGCGGCTCGGCAATGGCAGCCGCCGCCGTCAATGCAATCGCTCTCGCATGCGGGCGAAATCCGGATGCCGAACCGCCCGAAGGCGCAGGAGGGGTTGGCGGTTGACCCATTGGATTGACATCATTGGCATCGGCGAGGACGGATTGAAGGGACTTGCCGAACCTGCGCTCACGGCGCTTGAACATGCAGAGGTGATCATCGGCGGCAGCCGCCATCACGACCTCACTCTCGGGCTTTCGGCCAAGCGCGTGAAGTGGCCGGAACCCTTCTCCGAAATGACCGAGACGATCAATCAATACCGACACAGTCGGCTTGCCGTACTCGTTACGGGCGACCCGCTTTGGTTTTCCGCTGGCGCAAAGATTGCAAGAGCGTTTCCGCCGGAGGAGTTGCGGTTCCATCCCAATTTGTCCGCGTTTCAGCTGGCATGCTCAAGAATGCGCTGGAGCCTTGCCGACACCGAAACGCTGACGGTCCATGGCAGACCGATCCAGCAGATCATTCCCTGGTTCGCCCAGAATGCAAGAATGGCGGTGCTGACCGGTGGAAGCGGGGCCCCGGGAGACATCGCCCGCCTGCTGTCCGCCCATGGATTTGCCGGCAGCGAGATGACAGTGCTGGCGGCACTGGGCGGGCCGGATGAGCAACGCATTGCGGGCTTGGCCGAGGACTGGGCCACAAATGATCCGAAGGAGAGGATTCCGCCCTTCCACACGCTTTGCATTGAATGCCGTGCCGACCAAGGAAGCATCCCCTTGGCGAGAGGACCGGGCCTTCCGGACGGAGCATTCGAAACCGATGGCAAGTTCACGAAGCGGGAAGTTCGCGCAGTTACCCTCAGCGCCCTTGCACCGCGCCGGCACGCGCTGCTGTGGGACATCGGAACCGGGTGCGGCACAATCGCGGTCGAATGGATGCGGGCTGCAGCCGATGCGAAAGCCATAGGCGTGGATCCGGTTGAGCGACGACTTGAAATTGCAAGGAGGAACGCGCTGGCGCTCGGCGCGCCTCGACTGCAGCTGGTAAAGGGTGTCGCGCCGGATGCGCTTGCGGATCTGCCTGACCCCGACTCAGTGTTTGTCGGCGGTGGCCTCAAGCCGGAGGTGTTTGAAGTTGCGATGGCCCGCATAAGGCCATTCGGCCGACTTGTTGCCAATGCGGTAACCCTTGAGAGCGAAGCGTTGCTTGCGGAACTTCATCTGTCCCATGGCGGTGAACTGGTTCGGATTGCGGTTGCACGGGCATCAGATCTGGGCGGTCCAAAGGGGTGGCGCCCGCTGATGCCGGTAACGCAATGGAGGTGGAACCGATGACTGGCTCTCTTCGCTGTGTCGGTTTGGGACCCGGGGATCCCGAATTGATCACGCGCAAAGCCGAAAGGTTGATCCGTGCCGCCAGGATTATTGCGTATCCAGCGCCAATCGGCGCCGCCAGCTTTGCCCGCAGCATTGCCGCCGAACTCATTCATCCCGATTCAGTTGAAATCCCGATTGAAATCCCGATGCAGGTTGAGCAATTTGCCGCCCTCAAGGCGTATGATACCGCGGCGATTGAGATAACCGGACATTTGGAGCGCGGCAACGATGTTGTCGTTCTTTGCCAGGGCGATCCTTTCTTTTATGGTTCGTTCATCTACCTTTTTGAGCGAATTGAAGGACGTTTCGATATCGAAGTGGTTCCGGGCGTAACCTCAATGACAGCCTGCGCTGCCGCAGCGCTGCAGCCGCTGTGCGGGCGGATTGAGACATTGACCGTTGTTCCGGCCATGTTGCCTGAAGAAGATCTCGGCGGCAGGATCCGGTCGGCGGAACCTTTTGTTGTCATCAAGGTCGGGCGCCACATCGGCAAGATAAGGCGTTTGCTGGACCGGCTGGACCGACTGGACGGTGCGGTGTTCGTGTCACATGCCAGCTTACCCCACCAATCCTTGACGCCCCTACAAGATGCGCCGGATCCGGCACCATATTTCTCAACCGTAATTGTTCCCGGGAGCAAACTTCTTGCCGTCCGCTGAGGCGCGTGTCCTCTGCCTGGAGGCCTCGGGACTCGAAACGGCCCTGGCCATCGCCGGACATCTCGGCACGCCCCTCATCCTGCGGCAAAACCTCGCGGTGCCGATTAAGCATGAGACAAGGCCCGATTTCGCCGGCGCGATCAGGGAGTGCTTTGCCGCGGGCATCCCGATAATCGGAATTTGTGCCGCCGGCATCCTGGTCCGGGCCCTGGCACCGCTTATTCGGGACAAGAGGACCGAACCACCGGTAATTTGTGTATCCGAAGACGGCAGTTCGGTCATTCCGCTGCTCGGCGGCCATCATGGTGGCAACGAGCTTGCGATCCGAATAGCCAAGGCAATTTCAGCGCATGCGGCGATCACGACAGCAAGCGAACTTAAGCTTGGCATTGCGCTTGACCGACCGCCCGCCGGGTGGAGATTGGAGAACCCGGCCGATGTCAAGGGCGTTGCCGCGGCAATTCTTGCCGGAAATCCTGTCAGGGTAAGCGGAGGTGAAGGATGGCTTGAGCCGCTGGAGGCAATGGCTCATGTTGAGATGGAAAAGGCACCCGACGCTGACGCACCGACGGTGTTGCAGGTATCGGGTGGCGGACGGTTGATCTGCAGACCAACAAATCTGGCCCTTGGGGTCGGATCAGTTCGCAATTGTCCCGAAGATGAGTTGATCGGCCTTGTGCGCTCAACCCTTGCCGAGGAAGGGCTCTCTGCATTCGCAGTCGAGGCGGTTTATTCCGTCGACCTGAAGTCCGACGAGGCGGCGGTCCATGCCCTTGCCCGAAACCTGGGCGTCGAAGCCCGCTTCTTTCCTCCGGAGCGGTTGGAACTCGAATCCGATCGGCTTTCGAACCCATCTGCCGAGGTATTTCGCGAAATCGGCTGCCATGGCGTCTGCGAAGCAGCGGCGCTGGCCGCAGCAGGCCCGCGCGGCAAACTGCTCATCGACAAGCGGAAATCGGCCAACGCAACCGTCGCCGTTGCAAGGATGGGCGAACCGAGGGGCGAGACCGGCACCCGCAGGGGCCGGCTGGCACTGGTTGGGCTGGGCCCTGGCCGGGCCGATCTCCGAACTCTTGAGGCCACCAAGCTGCTGGTCGAAGCCGACGAGCTTGTCGGCTACTCAATGTATCTCGACATGGTTGGTCATCTTGCGAACGGAAAGACACTTCACGCCTTCAACATCGGCGAGGAGGAGGAAAGGTGCCGTTTTGCACTTGAACGGGCCGGTGCCGGAGTCTCCGTTGCCCTTGTTTGTTCAGGCGACGCCGGAATTTACGCAATGGGTGCGCTGGTTATGGAATTGCTGGCAAGGGGTGGCGATCGGCGAGGGGTAAGTGCAGCTGCAAGAAGGGCCGCAATTGAATGTGCGCCCGGCATCACCGCAATGCAGGCAGCGGCGGCAAAGGCGGGAGCATTGCTTGGTCACGATTTCTGCGCAATATCGCTGTCGGATCTCCTGACGCCCAGGGAGGACATCCTCCGGCGGGTAAGAATGGCCGCCGAAGGTGATTTTGTTGTGGGATTCTACAATCCGGTCTCAAGGAAACGGCGGCAACTGATCGGGGAAGCCAGGGACATTCTTCTCGAATGCAGGCGCGCCGAAACTCCGGTGATCATTGCCCATCGCATTGGACGCGAAGGCGAGCGGCTTGCCGTCGGAAGACTTGATGAACTCACCGCTGATGATCTGGACATGCTGAGCATCGTTCTCGTCGGAAGCAGCACCTCAACCGCTTTCGCTCTGGGTGATTCCGCGGCTGGTGCCGGTGGCAGGTTGGTCTATACCCCGAGGGGCTACGTGCCGGACGGAGGCAAAACAGAATGACGGTCTACTTCATCGGCGCCGGACCCGGCGCCCCCGACTTGATTACGGTTCGGGGCAAACGGCTTATCGAAGCTTGCCCGGTTTGCCTTTATGCCGGTTCGCTTGTCCCGAAGGAGCTGGTTGAGTGCGCACCGAAGGACGCAACGATCATGGACACGGCTCCGATGACACTTGACGAGATCATCGGGATCATCAGGAAGGTCTCATCGGATGGTTGCGACGTAGCGCGGGTTCATTCTGGCGACCCGAGTCTTTACGGTGCGATTGCCGAACAAATCCGGAGACTTGATGACGCCGGCATTGATCATGAGATTGTGCCCGGTGTGCCCGCATTCGCAGCTGCGGCAGCCGCATGCGGCATTGAGCTGACCATCCCTGAGGTTGCCCAGACTGTCATACTGACTCGCACCTCCATGAAATCATCCGACATGCCAGCAACCGAAGATTTGGAGATCCTGGGGCAATCCGGAGCAACGCTCGCAATTCATCTTTCGGTTCGGAACTCAAGGTCGATTGAACGCAAGCTGATTCCGCTCTACGGCGACAGCTGTCCGGTCATCATTGCCTATCGCGTCGGTTGGCCCGACCAGAACATCATCCGGACCGACTTGGCTTCGCTTCACGCCCGGATTCGGGAGCACAAAATCACCCGAACCGCACTGATCCTGGTTGGTCCGGCACTTGCCGCCGGGAATTTTCGCGAAAGCGCCCTTTATGATGCATCACATCGGCATGTGCTGAGACCGTTCACCAGCCCTTAGGAATGTCCTCCCGGTGAGGGTCGGCACCACAAATCACATGAGCAAATGACCCGCTAACGCTACCGTTGATGCTGCCGATCTCACCGAGTTGATTGCCGTTGGCATCCACTGCTTCAAAGAGATGCCGACCAACCATGCCGGGTTCGGAAGACGCGTAGTGGAATTCATGTCCGGCCAGGATTCCCGTGAACGGCGCTCCATCAAGTGTGCGCAGCAAGCGGTACCCGAGATGAAGCTTGGGCTTTTTGAACGATGTCGAGTGCGCCAGCAGGCCGAGCATCCGATGGCATTCCCCTTCCCCACCGATAAGTCCCTGTCCCAGTACCATATAGCCGCCACATTCTCCGTAGACCTTTGCATTGCGGGAGGCGGCAGCATGCATGCCCCGGCGGAAACGCCCGGCATTCGCAATTCTTCCGGGATGAAGTTCAGGATAACCTCCCGGAAGATAGACGGCATCGGAGTTGGCATCCGGCATCTCGTCATCCAACGGCGAAAAGAATGACAATTCTGAACCCGCTTGGCGCCAAGCTGCGAGAATGTGTTCATAGACAAAAACAAAGGCATCATCGCGGGCGATCGAAATTCGTTGCCCCGGCGGATGCAGGCATGGTCTTGTCTCTGTTGCGGCGAAAGGCACTGTCGGCGCTGCCAAGGCAAGCAAAGCCTCCACATCCACTCCGGATTCAATTGCATGCGCTGCCCGGTCGAGGAATGCGTCAACTTGCGGATGCTCCCCTGCAGGAACAAGTCCCAAATGGCGCGAAGGCGTCGCCAGTTTGTCATCCTTGAGCAACCCGCCAAAAACCGGGATACCGTGCCGGCCCATGGCGGTGCGGACAATTCGCTCATGCCGCCGAGAACCAAGGCGATTGAGTATCACACCCCGAAAATCGATCCCGGGCATGGCAATCCGAAGGCCAAGAACCGGAAGCACGGAGGATTCGCCCTGCTTTGAGACATCAATCACCAAAACGACCGGAAGACCAAGTGATCCGGCAAGATGGGCGGTGCTTCCCAACTGATTGGAACCGGCACCGTCAAGCACCCCCATGGCCCCTTCAACAAGGAGGAGGCGATCATCTGTCGGGCAGCGACCGGTTTGTGCCGCCAGCATCCGCAAATTTGTTGCAGACATGGCCCAGGCATCAAGATTGATTGAAGGAAATCCGGTGGCGGCTGCCTGAAAGGTCGGATCAATGTAATCAGGACCGCTCTTGGCAGCCTGCACCGGCACGCCACTTCTTGCCAACAACCTGAGAAGTTGCCGGATGAAGATGCAGGGGACGCAAATACAATTCCCCGACACCCGCTCACTCCGATTCCCCCCATCGGAAATTTGAGTCTGAAGCCAGGGGATCAAGCGTTCTCGGCGCAGCCCCCTCCAACTGTGCCATCCAGTCGATCGCCATCCTGAACCTGACATTTTCGCCGATGCATATGATCGCCGGGGATCCGATCCCGGCCCGCTCCACATCCGCTGCGGCACCTTCAAGCGTCGTTTCAAGAATTCTCTGGTTTGCCAGTGTTGCATTCTGAACGACCAGAACCGGTTCAGAGCTTGGCCTGCCTCCCCTGATCAACGGCTTGGTGATCTCCGCTAGATTTGTGATCGCCATGTAGAGCACGATCAGTTGCGACCCCTTCGCCACTCCCACCCAATCAACCGCATTCGGGGCAACACCCCACCTGTCGTGACCGGTAATGAACGTTACCGACTGATTCGTGTCCCGATGGGTGGCAGGGACACCTGCATAGGCCAAGCCGGCGATCCCGGCAGTTATTCCCGGTGTCATCCTGATTGGAATCCCTGCACGAACGAGCGCCAGCGCCTCCTCGCCTCCCCGGCCAAACACAAAAGGATCTCCGCCCTTGAGCCGAGCCACGCGCTTGCCCTCCCTTGCATGCCGCACGAGACGCAATGTAATGTCTTTTTGGCTCGGGGACGGCTTTCCGCCGCGCTTTCCGGCATATTCAACCTTAACACCCTCTCGGGCAAAGCCAAGGATATCCCGGTTGAACAGGGCATCATGGACAATGACATCCGCTTGGCGCAGCGCATTGAGGCCATGCAGTGTCAGAAGTCCGGGATCACCCGGACCGGCTCCGATAAGCCAGACCAGGCCTTTTTGGAATTCCGGCCAGTCCACCCGGTCGGGAAGCGCCGGATACGCGCCGCTGCGCCCGGACTCTTCAAGCTCCCCCGGGCCACCAACTTCAGAATTCACTGTTGGCCTCCCTACGTGACGATGCCGATTGTTCTTTTCATTATCCGATAACTTCATATTGTTCCACTTCATGGGGCGCGGCACGACAAGAAAACTTCGAACCGGATTCACGACCGGAGCCTGTGCGACCGCCGCCGCGGCCTCGGCTTGCCGGGCGCTGCTCACCGGACACTGGACCGATCCGATCACCATCCGCCTAACCAACGGGCAGACACCGTCGTTTCCGCTGGAAGTCGCAGAAACCGGGAGTGGCTGGGCCCGGGCCGCCGTCCGAAAGGATGCCGGCGATGATCCGGACGTTACCCACAAAGCGCTGATAGTTGCCAAGGTGGCGCCGGGAGCGCCTGGCTCTGGGGTCACATTTCGTGCAGGTCCCGGTGTTGGCACGGTAACCAAACCGGGCCTTCCGCTGGATGTCGGCGAGGCCGCAATCAACCCTGTGCCGCGCCGGATGATCAGTGAAGCGCTGGCCGAAGTGGCAGAGGAATTGGATCAGGCATGTGATTTCGACGTGGAAATCGCTGTTCCCGGCGGTGAGGAACTTGCACTGAAAACCTGGAATCCCCGTCTTGGAATCGAGGGCGGACTGTCAATTCTTGGAACCACGGGCATCGTTAAACCGTATTCATGCGCGGCTTGGATTGCTTCAATTCATCTTGGTGTCGATGTCGCCAGGGCCAACGGCCTTGGGCATGTTGTCGCTTCGACCGGATCCACCTCTGAGGCGGCGGCAAAGAAAATTTACCGTCTTCCAGACTCCGCCATGCTTGACATGGGCGATTTTGTCGGCGGGTTGCTAAAATATGTGCGTCGCCATCCGTTGCCGAAGATCACCATTGCCGGCGGCTTTGGCAAACTGACAAAACTGGCGCAGGGCGCCACCGACCTGCACTCGTCCCGTTCGCAGGTGGATTTCGCGGGCCTTGAATCACTGGCGAAGGGCCACTGCGCGTCCGTCGGCTCTGATGCCTTGAGTTGCATTGGGTCCGCCAACACGGCCAAGCAGGCACTTGAGATTGCCGGTCCGGCCCTGGCCGACGCAATTGCAGACCTGGCAATGGCAACCGCCGAACGGACGCTGCGGGACGCACCAACCGATGTCGAGGTGATGATCTTCGATCGGAACGGGATGCTGGTTTCCCGTCGAAGCCGAGTGCCCTTCCCGCCTCTTCATGGGAAGAAATGAGCGAACCGTTCAGGGTTCTGGTTCTGGCAGGAACGCGCGAAGCGCGGAAACTGTGCGGAACGCTTGCAGCAGTGAACGGCATTCACACTACCGCATCGCTGGCGGGAGTGGTCAGTTCACCCACCGAATATCCGGTCCCGGTCATCAGCGGCGGTTTTGGCGGTTTCAGGGGGTTGGCATCGGCGCTGCAGCGCAATCGGATCAACCTTCTTGTCGATGCCACCCATCCATTTGCCGCAATCATAAGCGTAAACGCGATTAAGGCGGCGGAATTGACCGCCGTGGAAATTGCAAAGCTTGAGCGTCCGGCCTGGCAGGTATGCGGCCAGAAAGATTGGCAAGAACATCCATCGCTCGGTGAAGCCGTGCGGGCAATTCCCTCCGGCTCAAGGGTCTTTGCACCACTGGGCGTCGGTGCCACGCGGGCAGACACCATCACCCTGCTGTCGGAAAGGCAGGATGTTGAGTTTGTTATGCGCCTTATTGAACCGCCGACGACGGCCACACTTCCCGAGAACATCGTGGCGCACATCGTCTCAAGGCCGGAAACCGAGATTGAATCCGAAATCAACCTCCTGCGGGACCATGGCTGCACCTGCCTTCTCTGCCGCAACTCCGGCGGACTTGGCGGCATCGCCAAACTTCAGGCGGCGGCGGCCATGGGGCTGCCGGTTCATCTTGTTGCCCGACCAAAGCCGGCGCAAATTCTGCCCGAGGACCGCATTTTCAGCAACGTGTCCGTACTTGCCGATTGGATCCTTACCTTGGCCGACAACGATTCCGGTGACCTGACGACGCCCCAGAACCAGCAATAGTCCGCTTGCGGTGGATTTTCCTCGACGGTCTGCCGCCGTCACAACCGCCGCCGGACTGAACAAACTGCGAGCGTCCGACCGCAGGTCAGTTCGGGAAAACAAATTCCAATTTTTCGGTTTGTGCCGTGAGGAATTGCAAGTGCGATGCGAACGGCATTTCAACGGCAGCCATCAACGTTCCCGGGCGTCCATATGGCCTTCTGCGGCAAAACCCCAAGATCAAACATCATGGACAAGTTCGTGCGATCGCCCAATGCTTCCTGCAGCTATCCGTTGAGGCACCGGCTCATTCGAAACACATCCACGGGGCAACCACAAGCCTTTACATTTCGTTGAAGTCGCTCCGAAAGCCAACGAGCATACGCTTCAAATCGGAAGCCCGACATCGGCATATTGCGCGCCTGCTCGACAGAGTGCCGAGAATTTGCGAGGAATGATCGGATGGAATAGGGAGCTTAGTCAAGTTCCCGACATGCTCGGCCGATTTCTTTGCGCCGAAGAAAGCTGCCTTGCGCATCCCGGTTAACGGGCTGGCGCGGCACCAAATTGGAAGAGTTCGGAATCAAGCATGCGTTTTTTGAGCCGAAGCCTGCTAGCCCTCTTCCTTTTGGGAGGAACACTGGGCATTCTGGCTGTCGCATTCGACAGCGTTTACTCGGCATTTCAGGAACGGGCATCTCGAGAAACGCGAAACCGCCCCCAACGGGAACGAATTTACGCGGTCAAGGTGATTCCTGCCGAAATCACCAGCGTCAAGCCTCAGATTAGCACATTCGGTGAAACCCGAAGCCGTCGAACCTTGGAGCTTAGAGCGCCAATTGGCGGCATAATTCTGGAACTGTCCCCCAGCTTTGTGGAAGGTGGGGTTCTGGAAAAGGGCGACTTCGTGCTGCGTATCGATGCTTCTGAAGCAGAAGCAACATTCCAGTTCGCCCTTGCCGACAGAAACGATGCCGAATCGGAAGTCAAGGAAGCCATCAGGTCCCATCTGCTGGTGCAGGATGAGTTGGTTGCAGCTGAGGAAAGAGAGGCTCTCCTGAAGAGATCCCTTGACCGGCAGGTCGAGTTGCTGGAACGGGGGGTCGGCACCAGTGTCGCTGCAGAGACAGCCGAACTTTCACTGTCCTCAGCGAAGCAATCGGTCTTGTCAATTCGCAAGAATGTTGCCCAAGCTGAATTGCGTGTTGATCAGGCCAAGTCCCGTCTGGCAAGGCGCGAAATCGCATTGGTTGAGGCACAGCGGAAACTGGACGCAACGAGCCTTGAAGCCGAGTTTTCCGGAGTTCTGAGCGGAATCAGCATTGTTCAGGGCGGGCGGCTTTCGGCCAATGAACGCATTGGGACCTTGATCGACCCGACTGCGCTTGAGGTCGCTTTCCGGGTTTCAAATACCCAATATCGACGCCTGCTTGATGCCAATGGAAATCTGTTGTCCGTCGACGTCGTCGTGCAACTTGAGCTGTCCGACACGTCAATTTCAACAAATGGGCGAATTGTACGTGAAGGAGCGGCAGCTTCGGAGGGCCAAATTGGACGACTCCTCTTTGCGTCAATCGGAAACAGCAGGGAAGTTGGCTTGAAGCCGGGAGACTTCGTCTCGGTTTCGATAGAGGAACCCGAACTTGGGGGCATCATGAGGCTTCCGGCAACAGCCATCGATTCCTCCGGCCGAATACTGGTTCTGGACGATGACAACCGACTTGAAGATGCGGATGTCGAATTGCTTCGTCGCTTGGGGGACGAGATAGTTGTGCGGGGACGGGGTCTGCGCGACCGCATGATAGTGGCCGAGCGGACGCCCCTTCTGGGCGTCGGAATAAAGGTCAAGCCAATTCTGCCGGAGCAAGATGGCATCACGGCACAGGACAAACCGGAAATGATCGCCCTGAGCGCAGAAGAGCGAGACAAACTCATTGCCATGGTTGAATCCAACAGCTTCATGCCTGCGAGGGCCAAAGCAAGAGTTATTGAGCAATTGAAGAAGCCTGAAGTTCCTGCTGCCGTTCTTGATCGGCTTGGGTCGCGGGCGGGTGGATGAGATGACCGAGCGCGGCTGGAGGAATTCCCTTTTTGTGCCGATGGTTTCCTATTTTACCAGGCACCGCACTGCAGCGAACCTCATCATGGTTCTTGTGATCGCGCTTGGTGCCTTGTCCTATTCGCAGATTCGATCACAGTTCTTCCCCGATGTGATCATTGAAAATGTCAATGTAACTGTCGCGTGGGAGGGCGCAGGCGCGGAAGACATAGACTATGCGATTGTCCAGTTGCTCGAGCCGACACTTTTGGCGGTGGAAGGCGTTGTGTCGACTTCGTCCGAGTCCAGCGAAGGCATTGCCAGGATCACGCTGGAATTTGAGCCAGGATGGGACATGAAGCGCGGAACAGATGAAGTTCGCGCAACCGTTGACGCAACGGCTGACCTTCCCGAAGGCGCCGAAGAGCCGAATGTCCGGCAAAGCGCGTGGCGCGACCGCGTAACCGACATCGTCATCACAGGTCCCGTATCGGTTGATCTGCTTAGCAAGTATGCCGACGAGTTCGTTGTCCGGCTTTTTGGTGCCGGCGTAACGCGTTCCACGATTCGAGGCATTGAAGCTCCACTAACCGTGGTGGAGGTGCGGGAGCGGGAACTTATCCGCAACGACATTTCGCTGGGCGACATTGCATTGGCAATAGGTGAGGAGGCCAAAGTCGACCCCGCCGGAGAAATATCGGGTGTTGCAGCCAGAGTCCGAACCGGAGTCGAAAAGAGAACCGTTGAGGAAATAGAATCCATTGCGCTGCGGGCGCTGCCGGATGGATCCAAGCTGTTCGTGGGGGATATTGGACGCGTTGTTGTCGAAGGCGCAGACCGGCGCCGAGCTTACTATGTGGGTGAAAATCCCGCTGTGTCGATCAGGATCGACCGCTCGGACCGGGGCGATGCAATCGCCTTGCAACGGCAAGTCGAAGAGGTCGCCGAAGACATGGCACTGGAATTGCCCGAAGGCGTTGCCATTGACTTGATCAGGACACGTGCGGAAGCGATCACGGGCCGACTGAAGATCCTGTTTGAAAACGGTGCCCTGGGCCTGCTGCTCGTGCTGGTCCTCCTGTTTCTCTTCCTGAATGCCCGGACCGCCTTTTGGGTGGCGGCGGGAATCCCGACGGCAATGATGGCGACAATTGCGATGATGTATGCCTTCGGGTTAACGATCAACATGATTTCGCTGTTTGCGCTGATCATCTGTTTGGGGATGGTCGTCGACGATGCAATCGTGGTGGGCGAACATGCAGATTTTCGGGCACGGCACTTGGGAGAACCGCCGGAGGTCGCAGCCGAAAATGCTGCGTCGAGGATGTTCGCGCCCGTGTTTGCGGCAACCGTAACAACGATCATCGCATTTTACTCGATTATAACGGTTGGCGGTCGCTTCGGTTCCCTGCTTTCGGACTTGCCGTTTACGGTAATGGTTGTCCTGACCGCGTCGCTGCTTGAGTGCTTCATCATCCTTCCGAACCATATGAAGCATGCGCTGGCGCATTCGGCGAAAAGGCACTGGTACGACGTCCCAAGCATGGTTTTCAATCGCGGGTTCCGATGGTTCCGCGACAGGATCTTTCGTCGATTCATCGCCGGCGTCGTTGCGTTTCGCTACCCCGTCATTGCCGGAGCTGTACTGCTTCTGGCCAGCCAAGCTGTTCTCGTGGTCAACGGCGATGTGTCGTGGCGCTTCTTCAATGCGCCAGAGCGCGGTTCGGTTGGCGGCAACTTCGCAATGCTGCCCGGCGCGTCCCGGTCGGATACCCTCGAAGTGATGAGCGAATTGCAGCGGGCAACCCAGGTCGTCAGCAAAAATTTGGAAGCGGAATACGGAGTGAACCCTGTCGCCTATGTTCTGGCGGAGGTCGGTGGCAACACCGGCAGAGGCCTTTCAGGCTCATCGACGAAAGACAGAGATTTGCTCGGCTCGATAGCGATAGAGTTGATTGACGCCGATCTTCGACCTTATTCGTCTTTTGAATTCGTCGCAGAATTGCAGAACGAGGTTCGCCGACACCCCCTGCTGGAAACGCTGAGCTTCCGGGGCTGGCGAGGTGGACCGGGAGGCGACGCGCTGAGCGTGGAATTTTACGGCGCATCAGCAAATGTCCTGAAGGATGCGGCCGAAGCGCTGAAGGCTGAACTGGCCCAATACCCTGAGGTTTCAGCGGTCGAGGACGACCTTGCCTACGACAAAGCGGACCTCATTCTCGAATTGCGTCCACAGGGCAAGGCACTGGGATTCACGATTGATGGGATTGCACGGATTCTAAAGAACCGGCTGGGGGGCGTAACAGCGGCCTCATTCCCGCTTGGAACCCGGACAAGCGAGATCCGCGTCAGGCTTCCAGATGGCGAGCTTACGGCCGACTTCCTCGAAAGAACATTCGTAAGGACGCTCTCCGGCGAATACGTTCCCCTGGCCGACATTGTTGAAGTTGAACAGCAATCAGGGTTTTCGACTGTCCGGCGGCAAAACGGAATTCGGTTGGTATCAATAACGGGAGACATTTCTGAGGATGATCCGCAACGGGCGGAGGAAATTTCCACGGCGCTTGAAGAAGGGATCATTCCCGAAATAGAGGAAAGGTTCGGCGTATCCTCCAATTTTTCCGGATTGGCTGAACAGGAGCGTGATTTTCTGGCGGATGCACGGTTTGGTTTTTCTGTTTGCATGATCGGCATTTACCTGACGCTTGCTTGGATATTCTCAAGCTGGACCCGTCCGATTATCGTTGTTGCCATCATACCGTTTGGGCTGATTGGCGCCATTCACGGCCACTTGCTGTGGGATGTTCCGCTGTCCATTTTTTCAGTGATCGGACTGATCGGATTGTCCGGGATCATCATCAACGATTCAATCGTCCTTGTGTCGACTGTGGACGAGTATGCGAAAAGGAAAGGGTTAATTCCCTCTATCGTGGAGGCTGCGTCCGACCGCCTGCGACCCGTACTGCTGACTACGCTGACAACTGTATTGGGGCTTACACCGCTCCTGTATGAAACTTCCCAGCAGGCGAGCTTTCTGAAACCAACCGTGATAACGCTCTGTTATGGGCTTGGCTTCGGTCTTGCTCTCGTTTTGCTGGTTGTACCTTCGATGCTTGCCGTGCACGCCGATATCGCTATGCGCTTCGCCTCGCTCAGAAGAGCCCTGCAATCAAAAAGAAGCGGAAATGCCGTGTTTGCTCCGGTTCTCGTCGCTGCGACGGTAGGTGCCGCACTTTTTCTCACAACAGTTGGGCACGTGGTGGCATTCGGCAAATTGCCAGTTGGTTTGGACAGTCTTGTGCCGCCAGGAATTCCGATCGAGGTATTCGCTCTTGCGGCTTTCGTCGCCGGTTTTGCAATTGTCTGCCTTGTTGCCTGCTTGTTTGGTTGGCTTCTCGCGTCCTTCTCCAAAAGGTGGCGGCGGCGCGCTTTGGGGTAGTCTGCCATTGTCGAAGTCGAGACACCCGAAACTGCCCAACTGTGCCGTTCCTGTGATCATCCATCCGACTGTGGCGCTGACTCTGGCAGTTGAATCCAAGGCTTTTTGCCACAGGCGCAGAATTGCTTTGACCCTGCCAGGACAGTGTTTGTCGGCGTTGAGGTCTGATCGCGCAGACCACGGTCGATGCGGCGGGCAGGTCTTACGGCTTTGGCTGGATCATGCCCCATCACGAGACCCAAAACCGCACGCTCCAGGCAGTGAATACCCCGACCGGCGAATACCCTGCCGCTGACACTATCCGTCAGCCCAATCTGTATTGCCTTGCCTTGTTTCTCAGGAAAGGCAATCCGCGATCCATGACTTCCTCAAAGTTCTCGGCAACCGGTCGCCAGACCGAAAGGCCGTAGGCGACTTCCGGTGGCATGTTAATGAAGCTCTCCATTGCCAGACCACCGCTGAATTCAATCGCCGCCAAGGCAGCAAACACCTCATCCCAGTCGCAGCAGCCTTCACCCGGTGTCCCGCGGTCGCTCTCGGAGAGATGGATGTACTCAATGTGCTCACGCGAATCGAGGATTCCATTGGCTGCACCCTTTTCTTCAATGTTCATGTGATAGGTGTCCAAATGCACGAACAAATTGTCGCTTCCGATCCTCTCAATTAATTGAACTGCCTGGCGGGCGGTGTTGATCAGGTGGGATTCGTAACGGTTGACCGGTTCAATCCCGAACCGCAATCCAAGCGACCTTGCATAAGCATCGGCCTTCCCGATCGCCTGCGCGACATTATCAAGTTCGCGCTGCGTGGGAGGTTCTCCTGTGCGTTCACCAATTCCACCGTAGGTTACGCCGGAAAGGGCCTCTGCACCCAGTGCCTTTGCCTTGTCGAGGGCTGTTTTAAGATGATCAATGGCCCCTTCGGGATTGACCGATGCCCAAACCGGTTGAGGAAGGCCAAGTGAGCAAACGGCCCCCAGACCACTGTGTTCCAGCAGATGTCGGGTGTGCTCGGCGTCAACCGCCGGAGGATTCAGGAGCGGGATTTCAATGAAATCCAACTTGTATTCAATTGCGGCGGCAACAGTCCTTTCGGCCCCGCTGCGGTCCCAGCTCATGGTCCACATGCTGGCATGAACTCCAAATCCCTTCATGTCATCCTCCTTTCCCAACTTGTTGGCTGCCGCTGCCAAATTCCAAGGGCATCTGAGGGCGGCAACCGGTTCCGCAGCCTATGCGAAGCCACCTCTGCTAATGAATTTTCCCCCGTTGGAGAAACGGCAGATTGCCGGCAATCCATCGGGCAGCCATAACCCCGATCAGGAACAACCCCCAAACTGCCGTTGAAAGGTGCTGATTGGCACCAAGAAGGTTTAGCCCCGACGACAGCACCTGCAAGATAATGAGGGCAACGAACACCGGCAGCACCTTGCCGAACCCTCCGAACGGATCAATTCCACCAAGAAAGCACGCAAGAACCGTAACAAGCAGGAATGCTTCGCCATGGCCAACCCGAACCGAATTGAACCTCGCCGCCATCATGATTCCTGCCGCAGCGCAGATCACACCGGAAATCGTGTAAAGCACCGTGATTGTGCGCTTGGTGTGAATCCCCGAATATTCCGAAGCCTCAATGTTGGACCCAACCATGTAGACCGCAAACCCGTGGCGCGTGCGCCGGAGCATGACATGCCAAACAATTGCTGCGGCACAGAAGATGATCATCGGAACCGGAATGCCCAGAACCCCGCCATGGCCAATGATGTTCAACTGGTCGGGAAAACCCGAAATGTCGCCTCCCCTGGTCAGGAACTCGCCGAGCCCCCTCAGGAAGATCATCATGGCAAGCGAAACCAGAATTGGGTGGGCCCCGGTATATGCGATGACCAATCCCATTACCCAGCCGGAGGCAGCTCCAACGGCGATTGCGGCAGCCATGCCGAATATGAGGGCCATGGTCCCGCCATCCGGACCTCCGAACTTGATCAACGTCCAAGCCAGCGCAAGTCCGGAAATGTTCGCGGTGAATATGACGGCAAGATTCAGCCCGCCCGAGAGAATGGGAACAAGCATGGCCAGGGTCAGCAAACCAAGAACCGGAAGTTGAAATGCCATGGAACTGAAATTCGCAGTCGTGAGAAACCGCGGGGTCGCCATTGAGAATGCGACAACCATGATGAGCAAGAACGCCAGAAGAGGCAGCGACTCGGCGCCAACTTCCGATTGCAGGCGTCTGTACGCGCCTTTCATGGGTCGGCCCTGCGGAAGGAACCAGGGGAAATGCCGCGCCAGCGGAATCGCTTGAGTTCCACGGGAACGTTTGAACTGGAGATTGCAATCAGTATGGCCGCACCAATGATCATCTGGAACGCAAACGGGGAAACACCGAGCAGGTTCAGCCCATTCTGTGTGATTGCGACGAACATCACACCGAGAATGCAGCCGAGCACCGTGCCGCGACCTCCACCCAGCCTGGCGCCGCCGAGAACGACGGCGGCAAGCACATCAAGCTCGCGGCCATAGAGGGCATTCGGAACCACCTCCTTGACGATATTGACCTGCATCAGCCCCGCAATTCCTGCCATGAGGCCCATCCAGCCAAATGCCACGCACTGCATCACCGTAATGTTGACGCCTGCCCTTCTTGCACCCTCCGGGTTGTCGCCAAACGCGTAGAGTTGGCGGCCGATGTTGGTGTGTCTGATGAGAAAAGCTGTCGCCGCCACGCAGACCACCATGACGGCCACCGCAAGATTGAGTTCAGACCAGGTTCCGGTGGCCGATTGGTGCTCGAAAATGAATATCCGGTCGGTCCACCAATCCGGCAAATTGTAGATGAAACGCCCTTTGGAGAAGAACATCAGGAGCCCGAAATAGGCGTTGAATGTTGCTATTGTGATGACGATCGAAATTATGCGGAAGCCATGAATGAGGACAGCATTGACAAGGCCAAGAACGATTCCGAGCCCCCCGCAAACAATGAATCCAATCAGCCAGTTTCCGCCGCCCAGGGCCTGAAAGCAGAAAACTGCAACATATTGCACAACCGACGCCGCCACAGCGAAGGAAATGTCGATCCCGCCTGCAATCAGAACCACCAGCAAGCCAACCGCCCAAATGAGGTTGACCGCGTTGTTGTTGAGGAGCGAGGTCAGGTTGCCGAGCGTCAGGAACTGGTCGGAAGCAAGGGACAAACCGAATATCATCAGGACCAAAACAACCAAAAGCCGGGACTCAATTGAATTCAGGCGCATTGCTTCAATCCCGGCAGGCCAATGTGGAAGGGAATTGTCCTGACCACCGGCTGCGGACAGCAGCAGCATGCAATCGCCGAAACGGCACTTGCCTACGCGTAGATGCGCTGTTCAAGTTCTTCAGCACTTGTCGCCCTTGGGTCGTACTCTCCGGCAATTCGGCCATCGATGATGTGCAGGATCCGGTCGGAGTTCAACAGCACCTCCAAAACTTCATCGGAGATCAACAATATCGCAATCCCCTGATCCGCAAGTTCCCTCACTATTTCGAAGATTCCGGCGCGCGCGCCCACATCAACGCCAACCGTCGGACTGTCCAATATCAGCAGCTTCGGATTTGTCGCCAGCCATTTGGCAAGGACAACCCGCTGCTGATTGCCACCCGACAGCGTCAGGATTGCATGGTCCGCATGTCCGATCTTGACGGCAAGTCTCCCGATCCAGTGATCAACCAGGTTCAGCTGCCGTTGCGGCGACAGCAATCCGAGTTTTCCGAGAATGCGATCCAACACCGCGATCACGGTATTGTCGGCAATGGACTGTTTCAAAACCAAGCCAAGTCCAAGCCGATCCTCGGAGACATAGGCGATTCCTTCCCTGATCGCATCTCGTATTGAACGGAGGCGAATTCGCTTGCCGTTCAGCCGGACTGCTCCCGCTTCCGGCCTGGTCATTCCGATGAGCGCGTGCGCAAGCTCAGTGCGGCCTGCACCTATCAGTCCTGTCATGCCCACGACCTCACCTGCGCGGATGGTCAGGTTCACGTTTTCGAACTCCCCGGAACGCCCCAGATTCTCCACTTCAAGCACTGCCGGCGAGGAGGAACGGTCCCGGGCCGACATCCCCTGCTCAAACCTGGCGCCGGTCATCAGTTCCCCCAGACGCGCCTGCGTCATACCGGCGGTGGGAAAGACACCGACGAGTTTTCCGTCCCGCAGCACCGTAACCCGCGAAGAGATTTCGAGCACTTCGGCAAGCCTGTGGCTGACAAAAACCACGGCAACCCCCTGTCGGGACAAAGTCCGCACGACCTCAAGCAGCCTGGAAGTTTCACTTTGGGACAGCGAAGAGGTTGGTTCATCCATGAAGAGCAACTTTGCGTTGCCCATAAGGGCGCGAGCTATCGCGACAATCTGCCTTTGCGCAATGGGAAGGGAATTGAGACTGGAATTTAGGTCAATTGATACGCCGAGCCGGGCAAGAACCGCTTCTGCCCGCTGATGGATGCCGCGAATCCACACCGCCCTCGGCCTTGTTCCGACCAATTCATCAAAGGCAATGTTCTCGGCGACCGTCATGTGCGGAAACAGGGCCAGATCCTGCCAGATCACCTCAATACCGAGCGACCTTGCAAGATTGGGCGTCATGACATCGAACCTTCGGCCGAATATTTCAATCCTTGCCCCGGGCGCAGGCGAATAAACACCGGTTACGATCTTGATAAGGGTGCTTTTGCCGCAGCCATTTTCACCGGAAAGGCAATGAATCTCACCCTCTTGGACATCAAATGACACCGCATTCAATGCCTGAACGCCGCCGAACACCTTCGAAACGCCGCCCAGCTTCAGCGCCAGCGGCTTTAATTCAGGTTTGTCGGGCATTCGGGATTCGAGGGTTCCTAGCAATTCCGCCGCAACGGCAATGCTCCGTTGCGGCGGCAATTATGTGTCCAAAAGGGTTACAACCCTTTTGCTGCCAGTTCGTCAACGGTGTCGGCGTTGATCTCAAGCAGGTTGTCCGTGATTATGTCGCGATTGGCGGCATCGGGACTGACCACACCCAATCCTTCGATCTCCATGCCGTCAACAATGTCGACACCATCCACCAGAAGCTTGCCCATTGTAACGAAAACACGGCCAGCCTCGGCGGGATTCCACATGTAGCCACCCGACAGGATTCCGGCCTTCACGAGCTTCTGCCCCTGACCGGGCGAAAACGGACCAAGCACATGAACCTTTCCGGCCAGCCTCCGCTCCTCAATTGCGCGTCCGGCCCCGATCGGACCTTGGCTGCCAAATGCCAGGAAACCCTTCAGGTCCGGATTTGCTGCGATCAGGTCAAGCGCGGTCGTACGACTGTCGTCAACATTCTCGGCGACGCCGTAGCGCTCTCCAACCAGTTCGATTTCGGGATGGTTTTCCGCCATCCACGCGATTGCAGCATCGGCCCAGGCGTTGTGCAGCGGAACGGTGAGCGAACCCACGAACACCGCAAACTTTCCGGGCCCGCCGATTTTTTCCGCGAGCAGCTGGGCATGCGCTTCGCCAAATCCGTCGACCGACGCCAGTTCGAAGTTCCAGTCAACATTTTGCAGTCCCGGGCCCTCATGGGCGACAACCTTGATTCCCGCATCCATCGCCTTCTTAAGAACCGGTTCAAGCGCAGTTTCGTCATTTGGCACAACTCCGATCACATCAACACCCTTGGCAATCAGATCCTCAATGGCCCGAACCTGCAGAGCCGGGTCGGCGGAGGTTGGGCCTATCATCTCGGCATCCATGCCAATCTCGGCCGCCCTTTCCTCAATTCCCACTTCCATCGCGTTGAACCAGGGGATGCCTCCAATCTTAACAACAACACCCATGGTTGAATTCTGGGCTCCAGCAGCGCTGGCCAACCCCGTCGCAATGGCGGCCAAAGTTACCCACTTCAACATTCGTTCCATTCGATTTCCTCCTTATGAATGATCAAAACGCCTGATACCGCGAGAGATCACCTGCCACTCCCGGCGTAACCTCCGAGATACTTCAAGACGCAATTGACCCGAAGTCTATGCTGATGCAGAACATTGTCAATCCTCGCGAAACAGCATGCATTGGCATCATCTGCACGCCCGATCGACCATGCCGGCCAAAATGCAGCCCGTGAATCCATATGGAATTGCTTAATCCGAAACTGGCATCGGAGAATTCCGGTTCCTATTCGGCATGCAACGAGTTGTTCTGTTCAGAAAACACCCGCCGGCTCAGATCGGCATCCCGGTCGCACCCGACATGGCTTAATTTGCAACCCGTGGGACCCACATGAGTTTTCGGGGCACAACCTGATCCAAGAACCATGGATGCCGCCGATTTGCATCTGCATGGAAGCGGGTTTTGAACTGAACGCAATTGGTTCCAATCTCGTCGGAGATATATTTTGCGACCGTTTGGAATGGATGGAAGCGGACTTTGGATTCAGATAAGGACCAGTCGGCGAAAGTGCTTTGGCAGCGGGGTTGGAATGAACGGCAAGATACCTGCAACAGTCGTAACCGGGTTTCTCGGAGCAGGCAAAACGACACTGATTCGCCACCTGCTGGAACGTTCGGCCGGAAAACGGATTGCACTGATCATCAACGAATTCGGTGATCTTGGCGTTGATGGCGAAATTCTCAGGGGATGCGGCATTGAGGGTTGCGACGAGGACAGCATTGTAGAACTCTCAAATGGCTGCATCTGCTGCACCGTTGCCGAGGAATTTGCTCCGACAATAAAGTCACTCGTTTCCATGGAGCGGCCACCAGACCACATCGTAATCGAAACATCCGGTTTGGCTCTTCCCCAACCGCTCGTCCGGGCTTTCAATTGGCCTGAACTCCGGAATCGCCTGACCGTGGACGGAGTTGTGGCACTGCTGGATGGACCGGCAATCGAAGCCGGTCAGTTCGCGCATGATCTTGGCGCAATCGACCGCCAGCGCCGCGAAGACGATAGTCTCGATCACGAAACTCCGCTGGCCGAACTGTTCGAGGATCAACTGGCATGTGCCGACCTGGTCGTGATCAACAAGGCCGATCTCTTGACCGACGATGGCCTTGATCGGGTAAAGTCCACGGTGAAAATGCAACTGAGGCCGGGAGTCGCTACGGTTGCTGCCGAGATGGGAGCCGTCGATCCGCTTGCGGTGTTGGGAATTGATGCCAATGCCGAAAGCGATGCCGAAGCCCGGGCCGAACTCCATCACCATCACAGCCTGGAGGAAGAAGAAGGCCCAGAGGACGACCACAACCATGACGAATTTGACTCGGTTGTCATTGATTTGCCCGAAATTGCCCGCCCGGACACATTTCTTGACGGGGTTAGCCAGGTTATGCGCCTGCATGGACTGTTGCGGATCAAGGGTTTCGCCGCAGTTGAAGGCAAGCCGATGAGGCTGATTGTCCAAGCGGTCGGACCGCGAGTGGGATCCCACTACGACAGAAGTTTCGGAGCCGGCGAGGCTCGCTGCACCAAACTGGTGGCGATCGCCGAAACGGGCGCCGATTGGCGGGAGGTCAAGCGCGCCCTTCGGCAGGCGGTCGCAGCCTAGATGCATCTCCTCGCAGCCCTGCCGGGACATGTCTCGGACGGAGCCGAACCGGTTGATCCGAACCAATCACCCGCCGACCTGATTTTCCTGTCCGCCGCAGACACCGAGCTTGCCGCGGTGGCGTCCGCAAATGCGGCAGCGGGCAGCGATCCGAACTTCCTGCGGCTTGCCCAGCTCTCCTGGCTGTCACACCCCTACTCCGTCGACCTCTACATCGACAAAACCGCGTCCCGCGCCAAACTCGTCGTCATTCGTGCCCTCGGCGGCTTCCCGTACTGGCAATACTGCCTGGAGCAGTTTTCGGCTCGATTGCGCGAGGCCGGTTGCCTGTTGGCAGCGCTCCCCGGCGACGATAACCCCGATGAGGAACTGTTCGCCTTCTCGTCCATTGGCCGTGAGGATTGGAGCCTACTTCATCAATACTGTGTTGAAGGAGGTCCGACCAATGCCTCCAGGTTCCTGCAGTTTTGCCGGCACCTCACACATGGCGCTTCAAGGCCGCTGCCGCCATCGCCGCTGCTGAAGGCAGGACTCTACATCCCGACACATGCAGAAGCTGATCTGCCAACGCTTCGAAGCTTGTGGAGCGAAGGGGGAAAGACAGCAGCAATCGTGCTCTATCGGGCTTGGCTGCAGGGTGGCAACACCGAACCGGTCGACAGTTTGATCCGTGCGCTGCGAAACCGCGGCATGAATCCGCTTCCCATATTCGTGTCGTCGCTCAAGGATCCGGTTTCAGAGGCAACAGTTGGCCGAATATTCGACGATGCCCCTCCAGACATTGTCCTCAATCTCACCAGTTTTGCGGTGGGAAATCCTGCTGGATCGGGAAGCGGGCGCAGGCCAACCGTTCTTGACCGCCCATGCAAGCCGGTTCTCCAGGTGATGCTGGCATCCTGCGACGAAGAAACTTGGCTTGAGGGCGACAATGGCGTGCCGGCCCGCGACATTGCAATGAATGTTGCCCTGCCGGAAGTGGACGGGCGGCTGACCACGAGAGCCGTGGCTTTCAAGTCGCAATCCACCATGGATGAGCTGACGAAATGCCCAATTGCGGTTCATCGGGCTCGACCGGACCGGATCAATTTTGTCGCCGACCTTGCCGCAAGCTGGGTTCACCTCGCCGACACGCCCGCCGATTGCCGAAGGATCGCAATCATCCTTGCCAACTATCCCAACAGGGACGGAAGGCTTGCAAATGGCGTCGGCCTTGACACCCCTGCCTCAACAATCCGGGTACTGACCGAACTGAAGAGGTTGGGCTACCGGATCGAAGGTGCGCCCACCTCCAACAAAGACCTCATGGAACTAATTCTTGCAGGACCCACGAACCGGACGTTTTCGTCCGGGGAAACAAGAGACGGCAATCAGCTTGAGCTGTCCGACTATCTGGAGGCATGGAAGCGGCTCCCCGGTGGGGTTCGATCCGCAGTTCAGAACCGCTGGGGCAACCCGCAGGACGATCCGGCGTTCTCCGGCGGCGGGTTTACCATTGCCTCCCATGTGTTCGGCAATATTGCAATCTCGATCCAGCCGGCCCGGGGCTACAACATTGATCCCGTTGACACCTACCATTCTCCGGATCTTGTTCCGCCACACAACTATTTCGCTTTCTACTTCTGGTTGCGGAACCAGTTTGGCGCACATGCCGTTGTGCATATGGGCAAGCACGGAAATCTCGAATGGCTTCCCGGAAAGGCGGTTGCTCTGTCCGAAGAATGCCTGCCTGAAGCTTATCCCTTCATTGTCAATGATCCGGGCGAAGGCACACAGGCCAAACGCCGGTCTCAAGCCGTGATCATCGACCATCTCACGCCACCGCTGACCAGGGCGGAAGCCCATGGCCTCCATGCCGAACTGGAAAATCTTCTTGACGAGTATCACGAGGCTGCCGGCGTCGATCCGCGCCGGATCAGGAGCCTCCGCTCCCGGATACTTGAAACCATGGAAACGTCATGGATCAACATTGACGCAGGCATCGGCGAGACGGACGATGCCGACAGCAGATTGAGGAAGTTGGACGCCTATCTTTGCGATCTGAAGGAGGCACAGATCAGGGACGGGTTGCATGTGTTCGGCGAAGCCCCGACGGGAAGGTTGCTGCGCGACCTTGCATTGGCACTGGTTCGCTGCCCGCGCGGCAATGGGCTGCATCGCGACGCATCGTTGGTTCGGGCGATGGCTGCCGACCTGCATCTTGATGAAGAGTTCGATCCTCTCGACTGCGACATGTCCGAACCGTGGGACGGCAACAGGCCGGAATCTCTGTCCGGCCTGTCGGGGGATGCATGGCGCACTGCCGGCGACACAGTCGAAAGGTTGGAGCTTCTTGCCAATGACCTCGCCGATGGGTTGACTGATGCGCCCGGCCCGGCCTCCACCGCCGTTCTTGAAGAGTTTCGGCAAACGATCGTTCCTGCGATCAAGGCATGCGGCAGTGCCGAATCCAAGGCGCTCGTGAACGCGCTTGGCGGCGAATTCGTCGAACCTGGGCCGTCCGGCGCACCCACTAGGGGCAAACCGGACGTCCTGCCAACCGGACGAAATTTCTATTCCGTTGACAGCAGAGCCCTGCCGACAAGAACCGCATGGGATCTTGGATGGAAATCGGCATCGTTGATTGTCGAGCGGCATGTACAGGAACAAGGTGACTGGCCGCGCCGGATTGCCGTTACGGCCTGGGGCACCTCAAACATGCGCACCGGCGGAGATGATATCGCCCAAGTTCTGGCACTGATGGGCGTACGCCCGACCTGGGATGCCGGCAGTGGAAGGGTAACCGGCTTCGAGATCATCCCTGCCTCCGCATTGGGAAGGCCGCGGATCGACGTTACCCTGCGGGTGTCGGGATTCTTCCGTGATGCATTTCCGATGCAGATGGACATTGTCGCGAGTGCAGCCAGAGCGGTCATGGAACTTGATGAACCGGAAGAAGACAATCCAGCAGCAGCGACGTTCCGGGCTGAAGCCGGATCGGTTGGCGCAGAGCGCGCCGCCTTTAGGGTTTTCGGATCCAAACCAGGTTCCTACGGGGCCGGACTGCAGGCACTGATCGACGAAAGAATTTGGCAGGAACGGGATGAACTTGGCGACGCCTATATTGAATGGGGCGGGTATGCATACGGCGCCGGAGCGGAAGGCGCGGCGGCGCGAGAAGATTTTTCGGAGCGGCTGCGGCGGATTGAAGCGGTTGTTCAGAATCAGGACAACCGGGAACACGACATTCTCGACAGTGATGACTATTATCAATTCGAGGGCGGGATCTCGGCCGCGGTCGGAATGCTGAAGGGTGCCCGGCCAGTTGCCTATCACAACGACCATTCCAGACCCGAACGGCCGCGCATCCGAACGCTTGAGGAGGAGATTGGCCGGGTCGTTCGCTCGCGCGCCATCAATCCGAAGTGGATCAACGGGGTTATGCGCCACGGCTACAAGGGGGCGTTCGAAATTGCGGCAACGGTTGACTACCTGTTTGCCTTTGCCGCCACCACAGGAGCGGCAAAGTCGCATCATTTCGATCTCGTTTATGGCGCATACATCGACGACGATGCCACGAGGGACTTCATTGCCGAGAACAATCCGCCGGCACTGAAGGAGATTGCGGACCGTTTGCTGGAGGCAATTGAGCGAAATCTCTGGCAACCTCGCCTCAATTCGGCACGCGGAGTGCTTCAGAACCTGATAGATGAACCAAATTGGTAGCAATGGGAGGTTGGAATGAACGACGACCATGACCGGCACAGATCCAAAATGATCAAGAAGAAGGCCGTTCGTGACCGAATTATGTCCACAAAGACAATGACAAAGGGGTTGGTCATTGTGCACACGGGCAAAGGCAAGGGAAAATCCTCGGCTGCGTTCGGAATGGTGTTCCGTTGCATCGCTCACGGCATGCCCTGTGCCGTGGTTCAGTTCATTAAGGGTGGGATGGACACCGGCGAACGGAATCTCATCAAAGACCGGTTTTCCGACCTCTGCCGGTTTCACACCATGGGAGAGGGATTCACTTGGGAAACCCAGGACCGCGAACGGGACGTGGAACTGGCGGGGGCAGCTTGGGAGAAGGCCAAGGAACTAATTTTGGACGATTCCCTGAGACTGGTTCTTCTGGATGAAATCAATATCGCCATTCGCTACGGGTATCTCGACATAGACGAGATCTGCAGGTTCCTTGAAGAGAGCAAACCCAATGACACCCATGTGATCCTGACGGGCCGCAACGCGCATGCAAACCTCGTCGAAGTCGCAGACCTCGTTACGGACATGACGCAGGTCAAGCACCCGTTCAGGTCGGGCATCAAGGCACAGCCCGGGATCGAATTCTGATTGCAGGATTGCTGGGGCCTGTTGACAATCATGTTGCCGCCAACGTTCCGTTCAGGCGGCCATCGGGCCGTTCTTCATGGCGATGCCACAAGCCAGCGGTGCCGGCAACGGCCAGCGGTCTGGAATTCTTGCTCGGCAACCTGATGGCCTCACCCTTGCCATTGCCGTAAGAAAGCTCGAACGCCGAAACGTCTTTCAGTGTATCGGCCGGAACCCCAACCGGACAAGGATTAGGTGGCATGGCAAAGGCGTTGATGATCCAAGGCACCGGATCCAATGTCGGCAAGTCCGTGCTGGTTGCGGGGCTGTGCCGGGCCCTCACCCAGCTCGGCCACCGCGTAAGGCCGTTCAAACCCCAGAACATGTCAAACAACGCCGCGGCCATTCCCGGCGGCGAACTCAGCCGTGCCCAGGCACTTCAGGCCCGAGCCTGCCGAACCGACCCCACCGTGGACATGAATCCGATTTTGCTGAAACCGGAAGGTGAATCCGGTGCACAGGTCATCGTGCTGGGCAGGAAATACGCCACTCTTTCGGCCAAGGAATATTTCGCACACAAGCCGGAATTGTTGAAATCAGTGATCGCGAGCTATCATCGTGTGGCGAAGGACGCAGACATCGTCATTGTGGAGGGAGCAGGAAGTCCGGCGGAGATAAACCTCAGGGACGGTGACATCGCCAACATGGGATTTGCAACGGAGGTGTCAATTCCGGTTGTGCTTGTCGCCGACATCGAACGCGGCGGAACGATTGCGCAACTGGTCGGCACCAAGGAAGTCATTGGCGAATTTGACTCTGCGCTGATCCGGGGGTTTGCGGTCAACAAGTTCCGGGGCGACCCGGACCTGTTCACTGAAGGTGTCAAGTTCATTGAGGAAAAGACCGGTTGGAAGAGTCTCGGCGTCGTTCCTTGGTTTGACAAAGCTCGCATGCTGCCTGCCGAGGACGCACAGGATCTTGCCAACATCAAACCTTTGGGCGGACCAACGAAAATCGTCTGCCTCAAGTTGCCCAGAATCGCGAATTTCGACGATCTGGATCCCCTTAGGATGGAGCCGGATCTTTCAGTCAGCCTGCTGGAGCGGGGTTGTTCGCTGCCCGGGGACGTCGACCTTGTCATCATTCCCGGAACAAAGGCAACGATGCATGATCTCGAATTCCTGCGCAATCAGGGATGGGATGTTGACCTCCACGCACATGTCCGACGAGGTGGAGCGGTACTTGGAATCTGTGGCGGCTACCAAATGCTCGGCCGCTTTGTCAGCGATCCGCTCGGTGTTGAGGGCACCCCCGGACAAATCGAGGGGCTCGGCTTGCTCGACGCGAAAACCGTCATGACGAAGGAGAAACGGGTAACGCCTGTTACGGCGGCGGATGAAAGTGGCAAGTATCCATTCAACGCCTATGAAATACATATGGGCCGAACCTCCGGTCCCGATTTGCAGCGCCCGTTCGCCCAAGTGAAAACCAACGGTGCGTTCGAACCGGAAGGTGCCGTTTCGGAGAATGGACGGGTGTTCGGAACCTATCTGCACGGCCTATTTGCCGACGATCTGACGAGATCGCGTTTTCTGTCGCGTTTGGGAATGGAACCGAGCAGGTTGAACTACGAAGCCTCGGTGGAGACTACCCTTGACGCCCTTGCGAACCACCTCCGGACCCATCTGGACATCAAGAGGCTTCTTGCTCTCATGGAAGGTTGATCAGCTTTTAACGGATCCGGTTGGTTCAGGCCACCGCCTTCGCCAGGGCGCATTGCGACCACAATTCCCGAAGAGCGCCAACCAATCGATCAAGCTCCTGCTCGGTGTGCAGGGGGGAGGGAGTGATCCGCAACCTCTCGGTTCCCTTCGGCACCGTCGGGTAGTTGATGGGCTGCACATAAATCGAGTGCTCCTGCATCAGAACATCGCTGATGTACCTGCACTTCACCGGATCATTGATCATCACCGGAACGATGTGGCCAGGATTCTGTTTGTGCGGAATTCCGGCCGCATCAAGTTTTGTACGCAGCGATTCAACTTGCTTCCTGTGCCTGACACGCTCCAGATCGCTGGACTTAAGGTGCCTTACCGAGGCAAGCGCGCCGGCGGTAACTGCCGGCGGCAGGGCCGTAGTGAAGATGAAGCCGCTGGCGAAGGATCTGACAAAATCACAAAGCGTTGCGGAGCCGGCAATGTAACCGCCTATGACTCCGTAGGCTTTGCCGAGGGTTCCCTCGATAAGGTCAACCCGGTTCGCGATCCCATCCCGTTCGGCTATGCCACCACCGCGTGGCCCATACATGCCCACGGCATGCACTTCGTCCAGATACGTCATGGCACCGTGCTTTTCGGCAACATCGCAGATTTCCGCAATTGGCGCGATGTCGCCATCCATGGAATAGATGGATTCAAACACCACGATCTTGGAGGCTTCCTCGGGACAATTCGAAAGCAGTCGGTCCAAATCTTCCACGTCGTTGTGCTTCCAGATCCGCTTTTGTGCTCTTGAGTGTCGGATGCCTTCAATCATTGACGCATGATTCAACGAGTCGGAAAACATGATTGCATTTGGAAGACGCGAACCGAGGGTTGAAAGCGCAGCCCAATTTGAAACGTATCCGGAGGTAAAAAGTAGTGCCGAGTCCTTTCCGTGAAGGTCAGCAAGTTCTGCTTCAAGCAACCTGTGCAGATGAGACGTTCCGGAGATGTTTCGAGTGCCGCCGGCGCCGGCGCCGCACAGGTCGACCGCATCTTTCATGGCCTTGATGACCGCCGGATGCTGGCCCATTCCCAGATAGTCGTTCGAGCACCACACCGTAACTTCGCTGGATCCGTCTTTGGCATGGCGCCTTGCGCGCGGGAAACTGCCGCAATGGCGCTCGATCTCGGCAAAAATGCGGTAGTTGCCTTCCTCCTTAAGCCGAGAAAGCTGATCCCCAAAAATTTCATCAAACCTGCCGGTCAAGGTTCAATATGCCTCCGTGGTCTTTCAAATGGTCAACGCCGTCAACGATTCGGTGACAGCCGAATTTCAATCCCGCAACGGCGCTGTTTAGCAGGATAGTCCATCCTCTGCATCAGCATATCTTCGCAAATTATCAATTTCCGCGCGCCGCCGCATCCGGCAACCCAGGGGATCCATTTGCCTGAACCTGCAGGTGAGAATACGCAAAATCCTCAGTCCGATCGGTCATGGCCACTGCACGCCACTCCTGTTCACAACAATCGAATATACTGACGTGAATCCGGTCATGAAAAGAACATGCTTGGCCCGTCCGCCGAAGCACAGGTTGGATACTTTTTCGGGCACCAATATCTTTCCGAGCAGTTTTCCCTGCGGAGAAATGCAGTGCACGCCGTCGCCGGCCGATGACCATACATTGCCGTCGGAATCGAGCCGAATGCCGTCGGAAACACCAACATCCACCTTGTGAAACACATCCCCTCTTCTGAGCGAGCAGCCATCAACAACATCAAAGACCCTGATGTGGCGCTCTGCACTCGGATCGTATGCTGCACCCGTGTCGGAAATGTAGAGGAGCGATTCGTCCGGACTGAAGGCAAGCCCGTTCGGGCACTGGAAGTCCGTGGCGACCGCCTCCATGGCGCCGTCTGTCGGATCGACCCGGTAAACGTTGCAGGAGAGTTCCTGCTCGGACCTGTATCCTTCGTAGTCGGTTGCGATCCCGTAATGCGGGTCTGTGAACCAGATGCTGCCGTCGGATTTGACAACCACATCGTTGGGCGAATTCAGTTTCCTGCCCTCAAACTGGTCCGCAACAACAGTGATTGACCCGTCATGCTCGGTTCGCGTTACCCGGCGCGTTCCATGCTCGCACGAAATCAGGCGCCCCTGCCGGTCGCGCGTGTGGCCGTTGGCATAGTTGGAAGGACAACGGTAGGTCGAGACCCCCGTCTCCTCCGTCCATCGGCAAATTCGGTTGTTGGGAATGTCCGAAAACAGCAGGCAGCCTGCATCGCCCATCCAAACGGGACCCTCAACCCACTCAAAACAGTTCTCCGCCAAGATCTTGAGGTGAGCATTGCCGATTACGTAGCGGTTAAATGTGCTGCTGCACACTTCGTATTCCGGCCTGACAAGCCTGCTTCCTCCGGCCCCCCCTGTCGCGGACCCTGAACCTCCAAAGACTAATCCACCCATTTCATTCCGCCCTTTGGCTTGCCCGCAACCCAACCACTTCCCGGTTCACCGGCGTCAGTGGCGACTGTCCCTGGAAATGGGCCTTAAGGTTGGTGATGACAAGCTCGCCCATTTCCTTTCTAGACTCAATCGTGCCCGATCCATGATGCGGATGCATAATCACATTTTCAAGTCGGTGGAACCTTGGGTCAACGTTGGGCTCGCCCTTGAAGACATCGATCCCGGCCCCGCCCAACTTACCGTTTTCAAGTGAGTCCAGCAGTGCCTCCTCGTCGACGGTCATTGCCCGGCTGATGTTCACGAGCACCCCGTCGGGTCCCAACGCCTCCATCATCCGCCGGTCGACAAATTGATATGTGTCCTCATTGGCGGCAAGAGCTACGAAAAGGGCCTGCGATTCCGATGCCAGTTGGTGCTGGTCGCCGACCCAATTCCAACCCTCCGGGCAGTCCTTTGCCATCCTTGACCAATAGGAAATCTCCATTCCGAGGGCATGCAGACGCCTGCCGATCTCAAGTCCAATTCTTCCAAGCCCGACGATTCCGGCCCGCTGTCCCGCAATTCGCCGGAACAACCGGTAAGGACCCCGCCTGCTCCAATCACCACTTCGGACATAGTCATGTGCAGATACGATGTCCCGGGTGAGACCCATGAACAGTGCGACCGCCAAATCGGCCACATCGCCCGACAGAACATCAGGCGTGTTGGTAACGATGATGCCGGCCTCGCTGGCGGCTTCTACGTCAATTCCGTCATAGCCAGCCCCGAACACGGATATGATTTCGAGATTGGGCATTGCCGCCATCATCTGCCGGTCCACGATCAGGTCCCCTCTTCCGGCGATGGCCCTGATTCGACCTCCATATTGCGCGAGGTAAGAACTGCTGTCCTCTGCCTCAAATATCCGAAACAGTTCAAAATGCCTCTCCAGTTCGGCATTGTCGTGTTCGGAATAGGGGCGAAGCTGGAGCACTTCCGGTTTTGGCATGAGAACACTCCCGATCAATTGGAATTCGAGCGGTCAATAGCCGCATTTATTCGGCAATGCACGAACCTGAAGGCCGGCAGGATGAAAGAATCCCCGCATGAGCAGATTGCAGGGGGGACAATAATTGAATAGCGGAATTCGCCGCCTTTCGCGATGGAGATCGCAGAGTACGAGTTCAATCGCTGCCGACAGTTTTCAGCGTCCGCCGGTTCCGATTGACCGAAGAAATGGGGCAGTTGCACACCCGGATCTCTGCCCGGATGCAACCACATTGGCAATCAGGTGCCGGAGCAAATATGCCACATGTTGCAAATGCTGACACAAGATGCTGACAATTGTTGATTTTGAAACAGCATTCCATTAGAATGGTTGACTGGCCCGTGAACATTTTGTCGCGACGGGCCACAAGGCGTGAAAAGTGCGCTTTGGTGTCAATGCGGCGAGGCATACCTGAGCGGGGTTGGCCGAAAGCAAGCCCTTGCAGCGAAGGTATACAGGAAACAAATGGGAGGTTTGATGCATGGGCAGCAACCTTGATGCGATCACCACGGTCTTCACCGAATTCTACTATTGGCTTACGGTCGCGCTGATGTTCCTCATTCATGTGGGTTTCTGCATGTATGAGGTGGGCGCAAGCCGGCGCAGGAACCATATGCATACGCTGATGAAGAACTCGATGCTGATTCCGTTGGTGACAATCACATTCTTCTTTTTCGGCTGGTGGATTTACTGGGCCCTTCCCCAATGGCCAATTGGGTCGGGGATTGATTTTGAAACGGCCGCCGCTAATTCACCGCTTTCTGAAAACATGGGCACCAACCTTGGTGACAGGATAACCGGCGTGTTCTGGGCGGCATTCCTGCTGTTCTCATGGACGGCAGCCTCGATTGTCTCCGGTTCGGTCATCGAACGGATCAATTCCGGTGCCTTCTGGATCCTTGCAGTCCTGATCGGCTCGGTCGCATGGATAATCGATGCCGCCTGGGGCTGGCACTACGGTGGTTGGATGGTCCAATATCTTGGCTATCATGACGCCTACGCCTCCGGGGTAATTCATGCCATCGCCGGCGGGTTCGCACTTGGCGTGCTGTTCGTGCTTGGACCGCGCCTCGGCAAGTTCGCCGCAGACGGAACACCGCGCGACATCATGCCGCACAACCCTTGGTTCGTTTGCATCGGGCTGTTCCTGATCTATACCGGATTCTGGGGATTCTACGTTGCGTGCAATGTGCCCCTTATTGATCCGGGCGGAATCGGCGGTCAGATCACCGGTGAAACCTGGACGGCCACAACCATTTACCTAACGCCGACAACCTTGGGAGCGATCACGGTCAACTTCCTTATGTCGCTGTCGGGGGGAATGCTGATCGGCTACATGGTGTCCAAGGGCAACGCGTTCTGGACCTATTCGGGCGGTCTTGCGGGGATCATTACGGCCTCGGCCGGAAATGACCTCTATCACCCAATCCAGGCAATGATCATCGGCGGAATTGGCACCTACCTTGCATACAAGCTGCATTTCTGGGTCGAGAACCGCTTCAAGATCGACGATGCAGTCGGGGCGGTTGCGGTGCACGGCTATGCCGGTGTCATCGGACTGCTCATTTGCGGCTTCGTACTGTGGGGTCATCCGAGTTCGCCATATGAAGGCTATGCACCGATAACCCCGTGGGGGCAACTCGGTGGAGCCATCATCATGTTCGGCGTGCTTGGCTTCCTGCCGGGTTGGGTCGGCGCGAAGATACTTTCGGCGCTGGGCATCCTCAGGATTCCCAAGGAGGTCGAACTGCTTGGGCTTGATTTTGCTTCCGCCAAGGAAGAAGAGGCAGCGGCCCACGAAGTTCGTGAAACCGCGAAGTCAATGGTCTGATCATGACCGGTGAAATTGGAGGTACACAATGAGCACCACAGGAATCTCGAGTTGGGCGGTCGATCTTGCCGATATCGGGGCCGTCTATCCGTTCCAGGGCGCCGAGGTCATCTTTCTTTTGATCGGCCTTGCATTCTGGCTTTGGTGGCACGTCTGGTCGATCAAGGCTGAGAACGCCCGTCACCAGGAGAAGATTGCCAACCACGGATCCGCCGAGAACATCAAGGACGCACTGGAAAATCACCACTGACGTTCTGAATTCATAAGCTTGCGCCGGCCCTCTTGGGGCCGGCGTTTCCACTGGCCGGTTGTGGCAATCACATCAGCGGGTCATGCATGAAAGCAGTGTTATCGTGGTCACGATGCTATTCAGCATCGTCACCGCCATCGGATTCGTCGGCTGGGCCGGCTTGGTCCTCAGTTCCCTTACCTCTGCGGTGCCGGTTGTTGTGATGGTGCTCGCGGTCGCCCGCTCTATCCATATCATTTCGGCGGCGTGCAGTCAGCCAGTCGAACCAGCAGCTTCCTGATTAAGTTTGACTGGATGGCGCTGCTACCTGAAAATACCTGCTTGGGAAAGAAGACCTGTACCGGATTGTACCTGATCAAACAAAAAAGACGCACACAGGGAACGTGGGAAAAACCACCCAATTCATGACCGAATAATCCGAGCCCCTACATACGGTCGACGGGCGCGTGTATGTCGTCGTCTATACGGTGCGGGATTCGGCCGTTCGCATCTTTTCGGCCCGCAAGGCCAACCCGAAGGAGGTCGGGGATTATGAGCACAACGCGCATCAGGATTGATCCCAACGATCCGTCCACCTTGCCCGAAGGGAGGATCGACCCCGCCAGGGTGGACGCCACAACCGAGGCGGATATCGCGGCGCAGGAGCGGGAAGACGAGGAAGAGGCCATGCAGGACATGGCGCGCTATGCGCGGCGGATCCGGCGGCGGCTGGGGCTTTCCCAGACCGAGCTGGCGCGCCGCATCGACGTGCCGCACGAGACGGTCCGCAACTGGGAGCAGGGGAAGCGCTGCCCGACCGGGGCAGCGCGCGCCCTGTTGCGGGTTCTCGACAAGTCCCCGGAAACCGTGCTTCGCGTGCTGACCTGAAGAGATGGCGGCGATGCCGCCCGTTGGATTTTTTTCGATCAGCTCCATGCGCCGCATGTCTCCCCTTGCGCCCCCTGATCTACTCACGTGTATGATTCCATGCAGGACATCCCTTACCTGTCCCGTTTGACATGGCCGAATCGCGGGGCCAATTGGACTCCCGGGAGAGTAGTGTTGCGGGAGTTTCTGAGAGATGCCGGAGAGCGAGGATCGCGGGAATATCGCCATGCGCGGCGTGGCGGCGAACGACGACCCCGGCTCAGGGGCCGGGGCAAGTGGCAGGGCGGAGGCGCGGACCGATGCCGCCGTCGTGACGCTGGCCCGGCTGATCGGCCGTAACCGGCCAAGGTGCGCTACTGGAGGCATGCTCATGGCCTGTCAAAAAACCCAAGAATTCCCATAGACAGCAAACATGGGTGCTCATTCAGTGATCGGAATCTGGTCCGAAAAGCTGCCGGAAGCACCAGTCTGCGCTTCAAACTGTGCCGCGCACCCTTGTCTTTTCGGGATCGAAGTGCGGAAAACGAACCACTGTCGCCTTCAGCCTCTTTTGCTGCCCATCCAACTGGCCAACTTCCAATTCGGTTCCGATTTCGGCGTGGACCGGATCCAACCGAGCCAAAGCAATTGTTCGTGCCAAGATCGGCGACCTCGTTGCAGAGGTTACCGCACCGATCTGTGCCTTTCCGATCCGTACGCAATCACCGGCCGCAGGAACAGTACCTCCATCAACTTCCAATCCGACCAAAACTCTGGATGGATGCGCCTTGCGCTCCTCAAGCGCCCTGCGGCCGATGAAATCAGCGTTCTGTGTTTTCAGGGGAACGGTAAATCCAATTCCTGCCTCAAACGGATTGACCGTATCGTCGAATTCGCAGCCGGCGAAAGCAAGTCCTGCCTCAATGCGTAGCATGTCAAGGGCGTCCAGACCGAGCGGCACAATTCCAAATTCCTGGCCCGCATCCCAAATGCAGTCGAACACAGTTTCGGCATCCTTCGGGTGGCAGAAAACTTCATAGCCCAATTCACCGGTGTAACCCGTTCGGCTGACGACGCATGCCGTGCCCTTGAAATCGCCGACCCGTGCCACCGCAAAACGGAACCACCCAAGCTCGTCGATTCTGGGCTGCTGAGGCGCGGTCCAGAACAATCTGCTCAGCAGTTCACGCGATTTTGGTCCCTGAACGGCGATGTTGTGAAGTTGGTCAGTTGAATTCCTTACCCACGCATTGAGGCCCCTCTGCCTTGCCTGCTCGCGCAGCCAGAGCACGGAGGTGTCATTTCCGCCAATCCATCTGAAATTCATGTCGCCGAGCCGAAACACGGTTCCATCATCAATCATTCCGCCATGTTCGTAGCACATGGCGGTGTAGACGACCTGTCCGACCGACAGCCGACTCATATCCCTGGTAACGCATGCCTGCATGAGCTGCTCGGCATCCGGACCGGTTATCTCGCATTTCCGCAGCGGCGAAAGATCCATGACTGCAACGCGCTCACGGCACCCCCAGTATTCCGCAATGGCACCATGCCCGGCCATCGTCTTTGCCAGCCAATAGCCGCCATATTCGGTGAAATCCCTCGTGTGGCGGGCAAAGCAGTTGTGAAATCCGGTCTTCCTGGTTTCTTCCATCTCCGCCTCCGCAGATTTCCGGTATCCGACCGAACGGCTGAAATCTTCGTCGGCCCCGTAGGTGCGAACCTGTATGTCGGTCGGGTTCCAGCCATTGGCGGAATCCACATCGCACGGGCAGGCCGATGAAACGCAAACAAGGTCGGTGAGTGCCCTGAGCAGCACATAATCTCCCGGACGCGACCACGGCTCATCGATCCCGACTGCATTCACATCGTCAACCGCCGTATTGAAGAAGAAATTGATCGCCGGCCAACCAGCCCGCTGCCTGACCTGATAGGCGGCCAGGTTTGCGTTCATGTTGTCGGAGCAGTTGGCGTGTCCGGGGTAACCAAGATCCTCATAATATTTGGCGGTGCAAGCCAAACCGAAGGCGTCATGGCGCCCGCAGGTGTCCTGAACGATCTCGACAAGCGGATCGAAATCGACGGTGAAATACTTGGAAAAAATTCCCGGCGATGGATAGGCTGATCCCATGAGTGAACGGGTCGCGGTCGGGTCAATCTCACGTTCAATCCCCTTGTCGAGCTGGCGCAGGGAAAAGGCCTGAAAATCGGAGCATTCCCGGCCCTGAACGTCAAGAATTTGGATGTACTCACCTGCCCTGACAAGATACGGTTTGACATGGCCGGGTTGAATGTTGATGTCCAACAGCGGGTCGGCAAGCGGATCGGGCGGATCAACAGGGCCGCCCTCAGGTCCGGGATTGGCACGGCGGATGTAGAGGATGATCTCAGTTGGAGCGTCCTGACATTCAGGCAGCATCGGGCCACCGGGAGCCGAAACAACCAGCAATCCATCCCGCGCCGCAATAAAATGCTCCATGTCACCGGCCCGCGATCCGTTTCCCAGCACTTGAGCTGCGTCGCCATCCGCCAGTGAAGCTCCCCAACTCTCAAGCTTCCTCAGCACCGCCCTTCCCGATTCTGATCCGCTTCCAAGAACCTGCGTGGCTCCAACTGGCTTGCCGCAGGACATTCCCCCGATCATGGCTGCCGCGGAATTTCCATTCCGGTCAAAGAACACCAGTTCCGCTGCCTGAAATCCTTCAAAATCAAGAACGGAAATCTCGTCACCCGCCAAAATTGAAACCGTTCGTGATCCGCCGCCGGGCACCGGATGGCGTTCGACGCCGTGCTGCAGCACCGGCATTCCCGGCAAGATGACGCCAGCCCGCTCGAAAGGCGTCTCAAAGATCGGCCTCACGATTTCATCCATCACTCTATGCCCAGTGCCTTCTTTCGATCGGACGACCAAGTCAGGATGAGATGGTCGACCAACAACCCGATGAATGCGACGCAAAGCCCCAGCACCAGCCCCTTGCCCACATCGGTCGACGAGAGTGCCCGCTGCATCTCCTGGCCAAGATCCTGAGTTCCTATGAATGCCGCAATTATCACCATGAAGAGCGAAAAGAGAACGGTCTGGTTGAGTCCCACAGCAATGGTCGGCAGCGCCATCGGGAACTTCACCTTCCAAAGCTTCTGCCGCTCTGTCGCGCCGCACATGTCCGACGCCTCCACCAGTTCGGGCGGAACGGCACGCAAGCCCTCGACCGTGTAACGGGTCATCGGAACAAGGCCAAAAACGATGACCGCGCCGATTGCAGCGACGTCGTTAACACCGAAGAGCATTACCACCGGTATGAGGTAAATGAAGCTGGGGAACGTCTGTGCAGTGTCACAGAAGAGAAGAATGGTTTTGGCCCTCACCGCGTTCTTGGAAGCCCAAATGCCAAGCGGCAAACCAATCATGCACACCAGGATAACAGCAAACGACACCATGTATGTGGTGATCATGGCCCGGTCCCACCAACCTGACATGGCAATGAGCAGAACGAATGAGCAGCAAACAAGTGCAGACCTCAGCCCCCCGACGCACCAGCCGATTCCTGCCGAAAATGCAATGACCGATGTGAACGGCAACCACAGATAGGCGTCGCGCATCGGAATCAGGACATATACTATGAGAAATGCCCGGATTGCTTGGGTTACCGGGTCCGCGGCAACTATGAACCAATCGACGACGGTGTCGATCTCGCGATAGATGGTCAGGGCCCTGTTGCGGGGGACTTCGTCTGCAAGAGGCACCAACAGGGCCAAGATGAAGGCCACAATCGAAAGTGCGCCCCAGGCGGCCAACGTGGAGTTTCTGGCAATCCATGCCGTTCCCTTTTCGAAGTGGACGGGCTCCCTTTCAACCCAAGCCTTGGAGCATTGATCCAAAACGATGGCAATGAGGACGATTGATACGCCGATTTCGATCGAACGCCCTATCTTTAGTGCCTGAAGCAGCTGCAGGAGCTTCTGACCAAGCCCGGGCATTCCGATAAAGCTAGCAAGCACGACCATGGCCAAGCATTGCATGATCACCTGGTTAATTCCGACCAGGATTTCGGTCCGTGCCGAAGGAACCCGGACATATCGCAAGAGTTGCCAGTCGTTGGCACCGCACATTTTCCCGCTCTCTGTGATTTCCGAGGCCACCTTTTTGAGACCGAGAAGTGTCATCCTGATCATCGGCGGTGCCGCAAAGATGATTGTAACGACAGCGCCTGATTTTGGCCCCACACCGATGAAGACGACAACGGGAATCATGTATGCGAAGTGCGGCAATGATTGGGCGATGTTCAGGATGGGGTTAAGGGTTCGCTCGACCCAACGGCGGCGCCAAGCGGCAATTCCAAGCAGAAGGCCGACAAGGATGGCGATTGGGGCGGCCACGACGATTACGGAAAGGGTCTCCATTGACCACTTCCACTGGCCCATCACCGCAATCCAAACGAAGGTGCCACCGGACAATGCCGCAAGCCGCCAACCGTTCAGGGCATATCCAACGGCCGCGGCGGTGATTGCCACAACAGTCCACGGAATCGGTCCGATGCGAGGCCAGCGGTTGCGCCCGTAGAGTAGGTTCGCCGTTACGTCCAGCATCCACTCAATCCCGGCCGCAAACGCCCTGGTGACATGAATAAAGCCAAGATCGTCCTTGACGAAAACGAACAGCCAGTTAATCCAATCGGCAAAGGGCAGAACAAGCCACTCAGCCGGCCTGATCAGAAACTCCGGCAGCCAGAGCTTTGCGGCGGCCAGCACGCAGGCTGCGAGAAGAATGAGTTGACCTTGCCGAATTCGGTCTGGCGTTCGCTTAACGGCAGGAACATCTTCCGCAGGAGCGGTCACAATTTGTCACCATAAAGAAGACTCAGTGCCTCCGAACGATCAAGCTCGCCTATGATCCTCCCGGCCTCATCCGCAACCGGAATGCGATCACGACCATCCTCGACAAGTTGTCTTGCAATTGAGAGCAGCGTTGAACCTGACGGAATTGCCTCGCCTTCTGGTTCCGCCCCCTTGATCGGAGAACACAGCACACCGGCATGCACAACCTTGGCAATCTCGACGTCCTCAGTGAACTTTGCCACATAGTCGGTTGCCGGATTGAGGACAATCTGGTCAGGCGTGTCGCATTGCTGGATTTCGCCATCCTTCATGATGGCAATCCGGTCGGCAAGGCGCAGCGCCTCGGAAAAATCGTGGGTTATGAAGACAATGGTTTTCTGAAGCATTTCCTGCAGCCGCAGAAACTCGTCCTGCATTTCACGACGAATCAGCGGATCCAGGGCGGAAAACGGCTCATCAAGAAACCATATATCGGGTTCGATCGCCAGCGACCGGGCAATCCCAACCCTCTGCTGCTGCCCTCCAGACAACTCGCGGGGATAGTAGTCCTCCCGTCCCGCCAGGCCGACCAACTCCACCATCTCCAGTGCCCGCTTGCGCCGCTCGAAACGATCCTGCCCCCGCATTTCCAGCGGAAATGCCACATTGTTCAGCACCGTACGGTGCGGCAGCAATCCGAAGCTCTGGAACACCATTCCCATCTTGCTCCGCCGAAGCTCAATGAGTTCCTTCTCGGACAGGGACATTAGATCCTTGCCCTCAACCGAAATCTCCCCTCCGGTGATGTCAACCAGACGGGAAAGGCAACGGGCAAGCGTGGATTTTCCGGAGCCCGAAAGCCCCATGACGACCAGCATCTCACCCCGGGATATGTCAAGCGTTACATCCCTGACCGCGGCAATGTATCCGTCCTTGGCGATGTCCTCGAAGGAGCGGTCCCGATTCAATTTCCGGAAGTAATTTCCGGCATTTGATCCGAAGAGTTTCCAGACATTCCTGCAAGAAATGACGGGGCCTTGAGCAGGTTCCATTTTTGCTGCGTTCCCGGA
>JAGWAS010000004.1:160177-190457 GCA_021296235.1 Paracoccaceae bacterium
TTCATGGATAGCCTATATCAGCTCACGCCCTGAAGCCACGGCTGCCAGACATCCTTGTTGTCTTCGAGCCAGAGAGTGGCAGCGTCCTCCGGCTCCATCTCGTCCACATCGACCAGTTTTGCCATCTCCGCAATCTGCGGGTTTGTGAAGGAAATCCGCTTAAGGACCTCATATGCGTTCGGCCAATTCTCGGCCATTCCGTCCCATGCAGCTTTCTTCAGGTATCCGTTGGCCGGATTCCCGCAATCATAGGTCATGTCCGGGTTGGGCCCGAGCGACGCATCGTCCTTGCAACCGTCAAAATACTCCGGAAATTCGACGAATTCGCCCGGCCAAACGGCTTCAACGAAATTCGGCGTCCAATTGAAGATCACGACCGGCCGCTGCGTTTTCTCGGCGGCGGCAACTTCAGCCCAAAGAGCGGCGGCCGAACCTGCATTGACCACAACAAAGTCCATTCCCAAAGCCTCGACACGCTCAGCGTCATTCTTAAGCCAGTCGACAGGACCACCGAGGAAGCGGCCCTTGTCCCCTGTTTCAGGTGTTGCAAACAGGGCGGCACAATCGTTTAGCGCCTCCCAGCTCGGCAAGCCGGGGCAGCTATCCTTGGTCCATGTCGGGTACCACCAATCCTCCCGCGTTGTTGCATTGTGATCGCCGGCATCGTGAATGCCGCCCTTGGACAGGGCTTCATTGAATGCAACCCCGAAGGCACCTTCCCAAACCTCAAGTTCAAGCGCCACATCGCCGAGACGGATTGATTCATAGACCGCTTGGGAATCGGTCGAGACATATTCGACGTTGTTGCCCATGGATTCGAAGATTTGGCCGACTGCATAGGTCATAACGATCTGGCTGGACCAGTTGTGTGTGGCGATCACAATCGGATCTCTGCTGTCCTGTGCGGACACGACCGCCGGCGTAAGGGCGACAGCCGCAGCTGCTCCCATTTTAAGAATTCGTCTCATTGGTCTCCTCCTATTGAGTTGTGCGGATTTTGTTCCGCAATCAAATGACCGCCGGAGGAGACGAACCCTCCGGCAATCCGTGTGCACGACGGCGCCGTTACTCTTTACCAAACAAGTTTCACACGCATTTCGCTCGCACCGGCAATCCAGATGCCCGAAGATTGTTTTGTCCAGGAATGGACATCCCCGACACGCCCCAATCCGGTTGAAATCCAATTATCCGCACATCCGGCGGCATTGCCGGGTTGAAGAAGCTGTTGTGCAACCGCGTTGCTTCGTGAAGATGATTGGATCGGTTCAGTTCAATTACCCGGCAATCAAGACTGAATCGGTGCGAATGGGCACTGAATTCGAGATTGCAGTGCCCAACCCGGATCAATCTGGCCGCATTCTCTGAATCGGCGGCGAATGTTGCAGTCAGGACATCTGAGAATCTCTGAGCTTTCTGGTAGTATCCCGCGGAGAGAAAACGCAGGGCCGCCTCCCTGATCTTGGCCGGATCCATTGTTTGCCTGGAAATCTGCCTGAACTCAGGCAGGACGGAATGTTCCGGTCGGCGGTTGAGAACCGTGACAATCCTGCCGGGAACGCTGGTGCCGTGAACCCGGAGTGCAGGCATTGCAGCATCGTCCGGCATTCCTTGCCTGTCACGCATCGCCGCCTGCCGAGAACGGCACTGCCAGCCAAGAAACGCGGAACTCACCCTTCTGCACTCATCCGCAACCGGCGTGGGTCCGGCCATACTCATGCGACCTTCACCTTGCTCATGGCCGAAAATTCATAGTGCCTGCCGTGGCTAAGGCTTGGAATCCTGTCTCTGGTGGTGCCAACCATGTCGAGATCCAACTCAGCAATTGCCACGCCGGGTCCCTCTCCTGCATCGGCCAGCACCGTTCCCCACGGATCAATGATCAACGAGTGTCCGTAGGTCTCACCGCCTCCCGGGACCGATCCGGTCGCACACGGTGAAACAACAAAGCAACCGTTCTCGATCGCCCGCGCCCGGTTCAGCACATGCCAGTGAGCTTTTCCTGTGGCTGCAACAAAGGCCGCAGGCACGGTGAGAATCTCGGCGCCAGCCTTGGCCAGATCCCGGTAAAGGCCTGGAAATCGCAGATCGTAGCAAATCGTCATGCCAACCCGGGCGAATGGTGCCTCGGCGGTCACCGCCTTGCTTCCGGGGGCGATCACCGCACTTTCCCTGTAAACCCTGTCCTTGGAAAGTTGGATGTCGAACATGTGCAGCTTGTCGTATCGGGCAACCGGCACGCCCGTGTCGTCAATGAGAAAACCGCGATTGAACATCCTTCCGCCCGGGCCATCCACCGCAATTGATCCAAGCAGAATCCACACCTTTCCCTTACGGGCCATTTCCGAAACCGCACTCAGCACAGGATGTGATGTCTCCGGCGCCGAGGGCGGAACCAGCAATGGTCCGTCGCTCCTCAGCCCACCGCAATACTCGGGAAGGGCAATGAAACGCGCTCCCGAAGCGAGTGCCTCGCCGACCAATGGCGTCATCTCATCAATTGCCGAATCAAAGTCGGGGCGCGGGCAAGTCTGAATGCAGGCGGTCGGCAGCAATCTCGGCATCGATTCAGAACTTCCCGTAAGCTTTCCTCAACGCGACAAGTGGATGCCGTTCGGACATCTGGAACTTGATCAGAAGCTCGCGTGCAATCATGTCCCGGTCCTGCTGATTGTCCGGAAGGTCAATTGAAACCGGCACCCGCACCCAGCCATTGATGTTCCGGTCGAACACCGCCGGTAGGCCGTCCTCGTAGCCCATATGGACATCCTCGAGCCAATTGAGATCGTCCCAACCCATGATTTCAATGTATGACTCCAGAAATGGCGTCAGTCGGCTGTAGTCGGGAACCAAATTGACATCATAGCGGTAGCCGATGTGCTGCCCGATTTCCTTTTCCCGTTCCGAACCGAGGCCCGCCGCGTCCTCAATGAACTGATTGACGTCCCTGATTTCCGATCCGCGGTATTTTGTTCCGGCCATGGCCGCCTCCTCACAGGTGGTGATAGTCGTTGACGCCGACAGTGTGGTTGGTGCCTGCCAGAGGGACAGCAGCCATCGCTGAAGCCTCCATGGTAAGCGCAGCCAGATCCTCCGGCTCAAGCGAGTGTATGTTGGTTTTGCCGCAGGCCCGGGCAAACATCTGGGCCTCAATGGTAAGCGTGTGCAGGAAGTTGTAGACCCGCTCTGCCGCCTCGTCGGGATCAAGTCGTGCCCTCAATGCCGGATCCTGGGTCGCCACCCCGACCGGGCAGCGCCCGGAATGGCAATGATAGCAATGGCCCGGCTCGACACCCATCTCCTCCTGAAAGTTCGCCTCGGGAATGTCCTTGTTGCAGTTGAGGGCCATCATCACCGAATGCCCAAGGGCAATTGCATCGGCACCGAGGGCAATGGCCTTTGCGACATCGGCACCGTTGCGGATGCCACCGGCATAGACCAGACTGATCTGCCCGCGCATTCCCAAATCGTCGATGGCCTTGCGCGCTTGCCGAATTGCCGCCATGCCCGGAACGCCCGTTTCCTCTGTTGCCAGATGCGGCCCGGCCCCTGTGCCTCCCTCCATGCCGTCAATGTATATTGAATCGGGGTTGCACTTGACCGCCATTCTCACATCGTCATAGACCCGGGCTGCACCGAGCTTCAGTTGTATTGGAATCTGCCAGTCGGTCGCCTCCCGAATCTCCTGAATCTTCAGTGCGAGATCATCCGGTCCCAGCCAATCAGGATGGCGCGCCGGTGAGCGTTGGTCTATCCCTGCAGGGAGCGAACGCATTTCAGCCACCTGGTCGGTGACCTTCTGTCCCATCAGGTGGCCACCCAAGCCAACCTTGCAGCCCTGTCCAATGAAGAATTCACAGCCGTCGGCCAGCACAAGATGGTGCGGATTAAACCCATAGCGCGACTGGATGCATTGGTAGAACCATTTCGACGAATAGCGCCGCTCATCCGGAATCATCCCGCCTTCACCCGAACAGGTTGCGGTACCGGCCATGGTCGCACCGCGCGCAAGGGCGGTTTTTGCCTCGTAGGAAAGTGCCCCAAAGCTCATTCCGGTAACATAAACAGGAATGTCGAGATCAAGCGGTCGCTTGGCCCTGGGCCCAATCACCGTTCTGGTCTCGCATTTCTCCCGGTAGCCCTCAATGACGAACCTGGTCAAGGTTCCGGGCAGAAAGGTCAGGTCATCCCAATGCGGAATTTTCTTGAACAGCGAAAACCCGCGCATTCGGTAGCGTCCCAACTCGGCCTTGACATGAATGTCGTCGATAACCTCCGGCGGGAACACGAAGGAATTGCCCAACCTGTGGACATTGCGGCTGAGCGGCTTTTTCATAATCCCGTTTCCATCCGGCATTTCAAAACTCCCTTGCTGGACCTAAAGGATCAGCTTCTTTTCAGTCGGTTCGAGATTGTCGTAGTTCCAGAGCTGTTTGCCTGCGACGATCTTGGTGAAGCCGCCGACACCGCCCTCCGGCACCATTCCGTGGAGGCCGAGCTTGCGTTCAAGCCAGCGGCAATCATGGTCGGTCAGTTCGGCCTCCACCGCATCGACGCCGAGGCTCCTGATGCTGCCGCCAATGAATATGTTGCCGTCATACATTGAATCGCCGAGGTTCTTTCCTGCATCGCCGCAAACGATGATTCTCCCCCGCTGCATCATGAAACCAGACAGAGCACCGGTGTCGCCGCCGACAATGATGGTGCCGCCCTTCATGTCGATCCCGGTCCTTGATCCGACCGATCCCCTGCAGACCAGATCACCGCCCCTGAGCGCGGCGCCAAAGGTTGAGCCGGCATTCTTCTCAACCACCACTGTTCCGGACATCATGTTTTCGCCGCAGGACCATCCGACCCTGCCGTTGATCCTGACATTCGGCCCGTCAATCAGCCCGACACCGAAATAGCCGAGGGATCCCTCGAATATCAGGTTGAGACGATTGAGAATGCCGACGCCCAGACCGTGCATGCCCCGAGGGTTCCTGATGACGATTGTTCCGTGGCCCTCCTCCATGAGTTCCCGGACACGGGTATTTACCTCTGTCGTTGTCAGCCCATCGGCATCAAGCTCATTTCGCTTGTTGAAATCCACATCCGGGGCCCAGGGGTAGGTCAGGTTCGGTTCTTCGTCCGGATCGAACTCAAGCAACATGGTCCGACCGGTGAGCTGCTCGGTGGTCATACCGAGGGCGCGTGCCCTTTCATCCTGGCTCATGCCGCCAAGTTCCACGTCACTCAGGCTGTCCATACCCGAACCTCCTCGTCATAGGGATCATGGGTTTCGATTTCCTGTGGAATGATTGACCGAATCGCGACCTCCTCGGAAGCCAGCGCTATCAGTTCATCACTCTCGTACAGCACCAATGGCTTTGCCGCCATCGTGTCCTTGGCCATCCCAAGTTCGTCCTTGGTCGCCACAAGATATGTGAACACCCCATCAATTTCGTCCACCGAACGGCGCAGACTCTCCTCAAGGGCCACCCCGTTGGCCAAATTGTGGGCGGTGTAGACGGCCAGCAACTCGGAATCGCAATCCGACATGAAGCGATGGCCCTTGCGTTCCATCTCCCGGCGCATGATCCAGTAGTTGGTTATCTGACCGTTGTGGACGACCGAAACATCGTTGTAGGGAAAGGCCCAGTAGGGGTGGGCCGAACGGATGTCCACATCCGACTCCGTCGCCATCCTTGTGTGACCAATGGCATGAGTTCCGGAAAAATCCCCCAACCCGTATGCGCCGCACACGGTTGCGGCGTCCCCCAAATCCTTGACCATCTCCAATCCGAAACCAAGTGAGAGTATTTCAACGCCGTCGACCTCTTCAATGTGGCGGGCCAACTCTTCGGTGTCCCCCTCATGGGCGAGGACATAGCGCAGCGCATATTCGGTGACGTCTTCCCTGGAAAGCACTTCCACCCCATGCTCACCGAGAATGGCCTCGACCGCATCAATCCGGTTTCGTATGACCGCATGGATGCCGCGCCCCTTTCCCATGTCCTCCTGCTCGGCCACCTTGAGCCGCATAACATTGGAACCGGGATTTCCTTCCCCGTAGACGGCATATCCCGTCGAATCGGGTCCTCTGTGCTTAAGGGCCTGCAGCATTGCGGTCATCTCGGCACCAACGCCGGACACCTTGCCGCGGTGAATCAAACCAGCAATTCCGCACATTTTCCAATCCTGTGGTTTCGTAGTTGATCAGATGCGGCAGTAGTTTCCCGCCGCACTCGAATTTTGGAAGTCACGGCAGACAATCGAGATATGTGTCGACATCCCAGTCGGTCACCGTGTGCATGAAGCGCTCCCATTCGTCCGTCTTGTACTCGTGATAAAGGCGATACATCTCCCCGGGCAGCCCCCGCCTTACGACTTCGTCATTCGCCAGCGCGTCAAGTGCCTCGCCAAGCGACATCGGCAGGCGCTTCACATCCTTGCCTGCCTTGATGGCCTCATAGATGTTGCGCTCCTCTGGCTCTCCCGGATCAAGCTGATTCACGATGCCGTCATCTGCGGCAGCGAGGATCGTCGAGCCCATCAGGTAGGGATTCACCATCGAGTCAACCGAACGGTATTCAAACCTGCCTGGTGCAGAAACCCGCAGGCCGGTGGTCCGGTTCTGGAAACCCCAATCAGCGAAAACCGGTGCCCAAAAACCGGTGTCCCAAAGACGGCGGTAGGAGTTGACGGTTGACGATCCGATCGCAGTCAGCGCTCTCAGGTGATGGACAATTCCGCCGATCGCCATCAGGCCGACCTTGCCGGGCAACCGGGGATCGTCGCCGTCCGGCATGAAGGTGTTCTCGCCGCCGTCAGCATACATGTAATTCTGTGCCAGACCGGGAAGCGCTTCCGGATCATTGCCTGTTCTCCGCAGGCGCGCCTCACCTCCCCGCCAGAGGGACAGGTTGTGATGGCAACCGGAGGCGGAAACGCCCATGAACGGTTTTGACATGAAACACGCAATGAGATTGAATTCGCGTGCAACCTGGGCACAAATCTGCCTGTAGGTCGTCAGCCTGTCGGCATTGCGACCAACCTCGTCGAATGTCCAATTGAGTTCAAGCTGGCCGGGTGCGTCCTCATGATCACCCTGAATCATGTCAAGCCCCATCTTGCGGGAATATTCGATGACCTTCATGTAAACCGGGCGAAGGCTCTCGAATTGATCGATGTGGTAGCAGAAGGGTTTGGAGAATCCGCCGGCCGGCCGACCGTCTTCGTCCCGCTTCAGCCACATCATCTCCGGTTCGGTGCCCATCCGCAATTCAAGCCCATGCTTGCTCTGAAATTCGGCGTGCAGCCGATGCAGGTTTCCCCGGCAGTCAGAGGTAAGGAAGCCACCTGGATTTTCCGGTTCCTCCCTGTTCCTGAACAGCGTGCAGTAAAACCTGGCGATCTTCGGCTCCCAAGGCAGCTGCATCATTGTTTCCGGTTCGGGGATGCCAACCAATTCGGCTGCCTCCGGACCATAGCCGAGATAGTCGCCGCCGCGATTGGTGAACAGGTTGACGGTGGCTCCGTAGACCAACTGAAACCCCTTTTGGGCGATGCTCTCCCAATGGTCCGCCGGAATTCCCTTTCCCATAATCTTACCGGTAACTGAGACGAACTGTAGGTAAAGGTATTCGATGCCCAACCCGTCAATCTTGGCTCGGACCTCCTTGACCAACTCGTCCCTGCCGGGACCGTTCACAAACCGTTCAATGTCCGTTTCCGGCATTTGAATCTCCTTTTCCGTTTTACGTTCGCCGCTTTGCGCGACATCAACTCCAGGGATAGGGGCTGTTGGACACAGGATGCAGTTCACCCTTTTCAAATCTTGAGAACCGGAAGGGTTCAAGCAACTCCTGCCTGTCGCCCAGAACCTCGTCCGCCACCAAGTGCCCGACGCCGATCATCTTCCAGCCATGGTTGGAATCGGCAATCAGCGTTGCGTTTTCGTTGAACCGGTCAAAAACCGGAAAACTGTCCGGGGTGAAACAGCCAATTCCACCGGACGGCTCATCATGGTATTTCGGCATCATGCCCTCAAACCGCCGGTGGCAGTGCGCCAGCGCTGAGACCCACATGCGGGCGAAATCCCGGCTTGCCACAAATTCCGGACTTTCCGGCCCGTAGGGGTCGATCGCCACCTCATCAACCGGGGTTTCGACCCGATAGGGAGAGGCACCGCCCTGAACACCGCCAAAATGCCAGTCGGGTTTGTAGTAGATGCCCCACATCCCCTCGGTAACGATTGTTCCGTCGACATCGGACACGAGAGTGGCATCTGTATCGACATGTATCACCGGCGGCACCTTGCCGTCATCGGTGAGCAGGGTCTCGGGCGGCACCGACAGCACACCCTCCTCCAGCTGCCAGTATCGCCACATGTCTACATTGTCGCGAACGCAGCCGCCCGATTCCCTAACCGTGATCCGCTTCGGCAGTTCGAGCATGCGCCAGAAATCCCGGACCCAGGGTCCGGCTCCAACGATGACCTGCTCGCAGGAGATGGAGCCCTGATCGGTTTCCACCGCCGACACGGCACTGCTTTGCGAATCGAAACTGAAGCCGACCACCTCGACGCCGGTCAGAATTTTCACGCCCTCCTGCTCGGCTTTCCTGGCAAGCCCCTGCATGGATTTGGAGTTGTTTGAGTAGCCGCCCCGCTTTTCGTGGAGAACGCTTGTTATGTTCTTGGCCTGCCAATCACCAAAGAACCCGCGCATGTAATTCGTTGCGGCGTTGGCCCCTTCAACAAACACGCTCTCGTAACCTATTTCCCGCTGTTGCTCGAAGATTGAGCCAACATCTTCGCGCATGGCCTCGCAGGAGACCTGCATGTAACCCACAGGGTGGTAGCTGAACTCCTCGGGATCTGACTCCCAGATGTTCACCGAATGCGCCATGAGCCGGCGCATCGCCGGCTGAAAATAATTGTTCCTCACCACACCGCAGGCGATTCCGGATGCGCCGGAGCCAACGCCCGACTTGTCGAGGACAATGATTCTTCCCTCTGCCCCCCTGCCGTTGGCATTCAGCCGCTGTGCCAACCTCCAAGCCGTCGAAAGACCATGAATTCCGGCACCGATGATCACAAAATCCGCATGATCGGGTAGCGCCACGTTCTCCTCCCTCATCCCCGGCAACCTCAATTCAACAAATCTATTGCAAAACTGTCGGACACAGAAAATACCAAATATGATCCGCATTGCAATAAGTGCGATCCAAATGTCAACCAATATTTGACCAAATGCAAAATTTGGTATAGTTTTGGTCTAAAATCATGTCAGGAATTGCACCATGGAACCCACCCGCCACAATCGCATGAATGCCGTTGGAGTGTTCAGCGAGCTGCGCGGCGAAATTGAAGGCGGGCAACTCAGGCCAAATGACCGCTTGCCGGCGGAACGGGAGCTTGCACGGCGCTTTTCCGTTTCGCGCGGCACAATCAGGAGGGCGCTGGGGGAGCTGGAATCCAATGGACTCGTTGACGTCCGGCCGGGCAGCGGCACCTATGTGGCCGGCAACGGATCCACAGTCGGCCCAACCCTCGAAAACGTAAGGCCACTTGAACTCATAGATGTCCGGTTCGCGTTGGAGCCTCACATCTGCAGGCTTGCGGTCCTCAACGCGGTGAAGACCGATTTCGACGAACTTGAGGACCTGCTCACGACAATGGAGGCCGAAGCGAATGATGCTTCTGCATTCGCCGGGCACGACACAATGTTTCACGCCAAGTTGGCCGAAATCACCGGCAACCAGCTGCTGATGTGGATTTCAGCTCAAGCCAACTCAGTGCGGGGACATCCCGAATGGGTCCGCATGCGGCACCTTACGCTGGAGCCAAAAATCATCACCAACTACAACCGACAGCACCGCTCAATTGTTGAAGCGATTCGTGCAAGGGATCCCGAGCCAGCGGCAAAGCGCATGAAGGATCACCTTGAAACCGCCCGTCTAGCAACTAAGCCCGGGCCGAAGCGTGCATCCAATTGATGTAGATCCGTTCGACGGTCTTTCCGAACTCTACCATGCTCGCCGAGCAATCGCGCGCGAGCTTCGCGGCCCCTCCCGATCCGAACACATCATCAAGCGCAGCCGCATATTCCGGAATCTCCGCCCAATCCGTTACGGTGGTTGCTTCGACCTCGACATGGAACTGCAGTGAAAATGCACGAGGCCCCCAACTCATCGCCTGGTTGGCGCAGGCAGGCGACCGGGCAAGGACAACAGCATTGTCCGGCGGCGTCAAAACCTCCGCTCCATGCCACTGCAAACAGCTGAACCGTTCCGGCAGGCCGTCAAGAAAGATGCTCTCAACTCCATCCTGCGTCAGCTCCACTTCCATGACACCAACCTCAGATTCCTCGGACTTGCCGCATGAGCCACCAAGTGCCTCGGCGAGCAGCTGGTGACCGAGACAGAGCCCAAGGAACGGCAATCCGCGCCCCAGCACGGCCTCTCGAATGAGTTCCTTTTCCGGACGGAGCCATGGATGTGTGCTCTCTTCCCATACATCCATTGGCCCCCCCAAAACCCAAAGCGCGTCAAAGCCTGACAAATCCGGAATGGGTTCTCCCTCATCAAGCTCGACCGCGGTCCAGCTGTGCCCGTCCTCATTCAGAAGCCTCCTGAACGCACCGGGATGCTCCACGCTGGCATGTTGCAAAACCAGAATGTGCACTCCATTTTCCTCCTTGGAATTCCACTTGACCGCCAACACTATCCCAATTGGTGTGGACCGGTAACGGGATTTTCCTTTCGGGAATCAATGCCGGTCGCCGGTATTCACTGTGTCCCGCGTGGATTCTGCAAACAAGAAGATGCTCGGCACTTCAAACGACAATTCAGGTTCGGCCCGTTTGCACCACTAGTTGGAACAGAACCAGATTTGTCAGCCCGAAAATATGGACTGCAGATTTAGGCCGGAAACACCCACGTTCATCCCAGATTGCCCGGTCCGGACTCCGTGTTTGATCTTTCGCCTACAATGAGAACCAATTTCCGTATAGGAATCCAGCCCGGTCGCAAGTGACCCTTTGGTTCGTCATATGAAGTGGAGTCGCAGGTTGCCGGTGTTCCGGCTGAAATACGTACGAATTGTGGATGCGGTAAATCTACGGCTGGGCCGTGTCATCATGTACGGCAATTTTTGATCGCCGCGATCCTTCTTTGGTCGTCCATTTCAAGGATTTGGTGAAACTGGGGAGCTCAAGATCTGATGCCGTATGAGACGATTGCCAACGTGATGCTGATGACGGGTCAAAGGGCATTTGGGGCAATCGGATTCATGGCCGTGATTGCCGCACTACTACTGTGAGGACACGGCATCTCTCTGTCGTATATAGGCTGTCACAATCTGAACCGCCCGAAATCCTACCACATGAAGATTCGATAAGCCCCGGAAGGGAAACTGCACACCGGAGAACTTCAATCCAAAATGACGAGGCTCTTTCATGAATGCCAACTGGTCCTATCCCACATCCATTAGATTCGGTGCGGGTCGGATATCCGAACTGCCCGAGGCATGCCGCGAGGCCGGGATCAACCGCCCTCTCCTTGTTACCGATAGGGTTCTCGCCCGTTTGCAGGTAACTGAGACGGCACTTGTTGTGATGGAAGAAGCAGGGTTGGGCCGTTCTCTCTTCTCTGGCGTCGATCCGAACCCGTCGGATGAAAATCTCAAAGCCGGGCTGCAGGTTTTCGACGAAGGCGGGTTTGATGGAGTGGTCGCATTCGGTGGTGGATCCGGCATCGACCTCGGCAAGATGATTGCCTTCATGTCAGGTCAGACGCGGCCAATCTGGGATTTCGAGGATATCGGCGATTGGTGGACCCGAGCAAATTCAACGACCATAGCGCCGATAGTGGCGATTCCCACGACTGCCGGAACCGGCTCTGAAGTCGGGCGTGCGTCCGTAATCACGAATTCCCGGACGCATGTGAAAAAAATCATCTTTCATCCCAAGGTACTGCCTTCGGTGGTGATCTGCGATCCTGAACTCACTGTCGGCATGCCGCCCGCCGTAACCGCCGGGACAGGAATGGACGCGTTTGCGCACTGCCTCGAAGCCTACTGCTCGCCGCACTACCATCCGATGAGTCAAGGAATCGCGCTTGAGGGAATGCGTCTCGTCGCATCTTATATCCGCAGGGCACATCAAGACGGCACAGATATAGAAGCCCGCGCAAACATGATGAGTGCAGCCTCAATGGGAGCGGTCGCGTTTCAGAAGGGGTTGGGAGCCATCCACGCACTCTCGCATCCGGTTGGAGCAATCCATGGCACGCATCACGGAACGACCAATGCAGTGGTGATGCCGGCAGTTCTTCGATTCAACCAAGGGGCGGTCTCCGACAAACTTGCGGCGGTGGCAAACTATTTGGGCCTGTCCGGTGGATTTGAGGGTTTCTTCGAATTCGTGCTGAAGCTCAGAAGGGAATTGAACATTCCCGTTAATCTGACCGAGCTTGGGGTCGGTCAAGAGAACATCAAGGAAATGACACGAATGGCAATCCAGGACCCCAGCGGAGGAGGCAATCCGGTTCCGATGGATTTCGAGAGCACGCTTGAACTCTACCAAAGCTGTTTCGATTGGAGTGAATAGTCGGGGACGATGAGGCCTCGGGCGGAAACGGAATTCAAATGTGGAACACTGCCAAGTTCAAGGACCAATGGCCCGCTCTGCGTCGAAGCCAAATTTGAATCATTTTCCCCTGGATGCTGTAGCCGCTCTGTAGCATTCGCCCTGCATCAGCTCATCGGACAGGAAGACTGATTCAAACTGGTCTGAATCGGTATGCTCGACCGTCCGGTGCGCTTCCTGGCTGATCGCACAAATTCGGAAGACTCCCTGAAACGTGAATTTCCGAACTGCAGATCAGTGCATCCGATGCACAAGCTGCTCAACACAATTCGGAGTGCCAAAACTTGATGACGCCCGATTCGAGAACAGCCTGGTGCTGCAATTCATCAATATTGCAATTTGTTCAGAAACTGCGCCGTTTTCCGACCGCGTTCTGCTGCTCCCGACGGTCTCAGGCTTCATGACGATTGCGCCAGAGTTCCCACTTGAACCTGGCCCGCACGCCAAGGTTCAGAAACGGCTGGGTCGGCAATTGCGATGGTGATCCAAGACTTTCCATGTCGGCGATCAGCGGATTGTCCCGGCCCGAGGCCATGTCCGCCGCCAGCATACCGCCAACCGTCCCTTTGGTTACGCCAACTGCATTTTGGCAGACGGCACTCCAGACATTGTCCGCAACCTGCCCGAATCCAGGGGCGGCATTGCGCGACAGGCAGAGAAACCCAGCCCAGCTGTGTTCCATCTGCACATCGGACAGCATGGGAAATCGTTTGTCGAACAAATTCTTGTGCCGAACCATTGCAGACAAATGGGATCGGGTTTCGAGACGCTGATCAGGACAGTAATTGATTCCGTGGCGGATCAGGATCCGGTGGTCATTCGTGTATCGCATCGTGACGCCGGCAAACGCATTGGCAGGGGTCAGACCCCAAGGCCGCTCAACTCCGAATTCTTCTCGTTCGGACTCGGTCAACGGGCGGGTGATGCTGGCCCGGGCCACAAAGTGTAAAAATCGCTGCCGGTAGAATCCGAACTGCTCAGCAAATCCGTTTGCCGTCAGGATCATGCGGGGCGCGCGCAGCTGTCCACCGGGCGTTCCCAAGCGGATGCCGTTGCTGTTCTCAAATTGGGTGACTGGTGACCGCTCGTAGACGCTGACATTCCCGGGAAGGCTATCGGCGAGGCCGCGGGTCAGCGCGGCAGGATTCATGAGCCGCCCGCCCGGCGTGAAGACGGCAGCCGTGAAGTGCGAACTGCCAATTCTGCGCTGCAGTTCAGCACCTTCGACCCACTCGAACGGTTCACCCAACGCCTTCAACTCGGCAGCAAAGGGACGCAACACCTCATCTGCCCCCCGAAGCGAAACTGCCGCGTGGTACTTTCCATCGGCCGACCAATCGCAGTCGATCCCATGTGTCTCAACCGCCTCGTCCAAATGTGCAATGGCGGCCCGGGCCAATCGCATGAATCGATGGGACCCATCCAATTCGTTCAGCGACGATCCGACATTGTGCGGAAGATCAATTGCGAAGCCCGAATTTCGACCAGATGCGTTCTCGCCGATTTCCCCTGCATCGATAAGGGCGATGCTCATTTCTGGATTCAGCAGGGCAAGCTGCCGTGCCGCCGCAAGTCCAGCGTATCCCGCCCCAAGCACGATCCAGTCGGCGGACACATTTCCGGACAGCGAAGGACGCGGCGTTCGCGCCGGCAGAATCCGGCTCCAGCCATTGGTATTGTCGTCCTTGGGCAGGCGATTGATTTTCATGACAATCTACACGTTTCACGGAATTGGACACAGCTCTACTGGCGACCTCAAAGCGACAGTCGGGTCCTAGGTTCATTTCCACTACAATATTACGCTGACCGTCAATCAATTTCTTGGGAAACATCAGGTTCATCGCAGCAATTGACGGCGTAAAAACAACGGCTTGTTCGGGGCACCAGCTGAAGGGGTTTCGCAGACTTTCGGGCCGGTTTGTGGCCTTGTGGCGACAACAACGACAACAAATGTTTCGCAGTGACAATGACCAGACCCCAAGAATTGCGGTTCCGCCGCCACCTCAGCGCGCCGGGCCTCTTGAAGCTCACGAGGAAGTGCTTCGAACGCATTGATGACCCCGTCAAGGGCCACAGGGCCTCGCTCGCCGACAACATGATGGCGGCGTTGGCGATGTTCATGTTCAAATTCCCCTCCATGCTCCAGTTCGACGGGTTTGCCCGGGGAAGGGAGGCGTTGCCCGAACTCATTCACAACCTGTAGACGCTCTTCGGCATTGGCCACGTTCATGTTCAAATTCCCCTTCATGCTCCGGTTCGACGAATTTTCCCGGGCAAGGGAGGCGTTGCGCCTGGCCTTCAAGCCGGTGTTCTCGGAACTCCAGCGGGACAAGGGGCCGGCGGACATGACATCGATCGACGGCACCGAGTTCTTCCGGAGTCGGTCCATTGCACCAACTGCTGCGTGCACAACAAGCGGAGCGGGAAGGTGAAGCATTTCCACCAGATGGTGTGCGCCAGCCTGGTCAGCACCGAAACCGGAGCGAACTTTCCGCTGATCATGCCGGAGATGGTGCACAGGGGCGACGGCTCGGCCAAGAACGACTGCGAACGGAATGCGCTGATGCGGCTGCTTCCCGACCTTCGGCGGGAACATCCCCACCTGCGGATGGCGATCCTGCTCGACGGGCTTCACGGCAAGGCGCCTCAGTTGCGCAGGCTGCGGGAACTCGGCATGAACTTCATCATCGGCGTCAAGCGGAACGACCATGTCGTCCTGTATGAGCAGATTGAGCTCGACGGTGAATCCCGAGAGTTCACCGACACCGACGGGACCGTGCACAGTTTCCGCTGGCGCAACGGGGCCGAGTTGAACGACAGCAACCGGGATGTTCTTGTGAATGCGGTGTCCTGCACTGAGTTCACACCCGAGCGCAGGGTGCGCAAGGCCGGCGGCCGGTTTGTAGTCAGGCCGGGGAAGCGCACGAGCTTCGGATGGATCACCGACTTCGAGATCGAACCAAGCAAGCTGATGGCCATGATGCGGGCTGGCCGAGCTCGCTGGCGCATTGAGAATGAGATGTTCAACGTCATGAAGAACAAGGGCATGAACCTGTCACACAACTACGGGCACGGGAATCGGAATCTTAGTTCGGTGCTGGTGGGACTGATGGTGCTCACGTTCCTGATCGATCAGATCCAGGAACGCTGCTGCCGCGTATACCAGGTCGCAAGGCGGAAGTTCAGCTCCAAAACATCGCTATGGGATCTCATGCGGGCACATCTGCGCATTCGGCACCTGTCCGGCTGGGATGACCTCATGCTGCGGATTGCCGGCAAGCGGTCGCGCTCGCCTCCGTCCGCCTCCGCCTGAGCCCGCCGGGATTCAGCCGAACGGCGCCCAGTGGCGCCGACGGGAGAGGTGCGCCCGCGGGACAAAAAACCGCCTGACACCGCGTATCCGGGGGCTTGAATCACCACAAAAACCGCCTGCGGGACGCTTGAACCGGGTTCGGTCCGGCAAAATTCGGTCCCGGCAGCCCACCGGGCGGGCGTCACTCGGCAGATTGGTGCCCAAAGTCAGCTTATCCGGAATTGCTGAATACAACATGTTCTGCTTGAAAAGAAAATTGGCACAGCATCTTGACTTTTCCAATTGAAAACTCCTTATTCTGCAGCATGTAATGAAGACACAAGGTAGATCAACATGTTTGTCGGTTCCGCAAACGCCCAACAGGTAACAGAAGTGATTGAAAACGAATTCCAAACCGCTACTGAATGGGCCAATCATCCTCTTGTTTGGACTGAGGCCGGTTTGTTTTTTCTGATCCTCTTTGCTTTACCCGTTTATGCGGCTTGGCGATCACGCTCTCAAGGTTCCGAAACGCTCAAGGGTTTGAACCTTCCCGCTGGCTCCGTTCGCGCGATGTTGGCACTGTTGATCGTTGGTTCATTCGTCAATGTTCTTCTGTTTGGCGCTACTGTATTGGGAGATAATACAGGGCAGGTATTCACCGCCTTCGGTACACTCGCCGGTGCTGTTACAGGTTTCTACTTTGCTGGACGGAAGTCCGGCGAAGGAGGCAAGGAGTAATTTAATGCATAGCGACTTCCACTACTATGGAACTTATGCCATTGCCCGCGCGACCGGGCTGAATACCGAAACATGCAAGATTATCGCAACGGCAGCACAGTTCGTCGACGACAACAATGAAGAAAAGGTAATCGATTTTGCAAACGGAGAAGGCCGGATAAATGTTGTTCCGACAGCACACCCGCTATTGCACATCGACAACTCCCAACTCTTTGATTCGGATCAAAGAACTGTTTGGCTGCCGTTTCATTTTCTTCCCGGAAACAAGGGAGGTTGTATGTCTGAGCGTCTCATATGCCGAAAGGATAGCGAAATTGCTCGACAAATGGTTGACTTTTGCTTATCTCTAGCAAAAAAACCGTTCGGTTTTTATCTCATTGGAATCGCCACCCATGTCTACGCCGACACTTTCTCGCATTACGGTTTCTCCGGTGTAAGTTCGCGATGGAACAAAGTTGACGGAAATTCAATCACGCTTCTGAACGACAAGAAAGATAACCGCGCTGAAGATCGATTTCGAGAGAAGTATGGCAAGACGATGGGCAAACTCCCGAACTGGCGGCAAAGCTTCTTGAAAACATTGCAGTCCGGTTTAGCCGAAAGTGGGACCGGAGCACTGGGGCATGGTGCGGTCTTGAAATATCCAGATTATCCATATCTTAGTTGGCAATTTTCGTACGAACATCCGGACGGGAATCAGCGCAACAGCGATAGAGATAACTTGGCCACCTATCTTGATGCCTGTGAAAAGCTGCACGGAGTATTTTGCCGCGTTGGGCAGGACAATCCATCCCACAAGGACAGTCAAGGTCGCAGTTTTGACAGCATTCGTGATGCGGTGGCCACCATTCTCAAAACTCAAGAAACTGATCGTAAGAAGCGTGAAGCAGCTTGGGAAGCTGCATCACGAAATGGGGACTTGTTTACATCGCCGGAGTCAATCCCGCCTTATCAGGGTGAAGAGTGGCAGAAAAACTTTGAAAGATTGAATGGCAAGGGAAAATCTAGTGATGTTCTTGACGATCCCGTTTTTCGGTTTTGCCAGGCTGCCGAAACCTATCGTGCCTATGTGCTTCGCGACCTGCTCCCATCGCACGGACTGGTTGTGGACTAACCCAAATTCCCTTGAAAATCTATCTTGTTACGTTTTCGGTTCCGGTTTTATGGGAACTCAGGCCGAAGAGATCTGTCGTCAGTTACGGGATTGGACTCCTGCCTTTGGCAAATCCGGCGTTGATCGTTAATTGATTGTGGGCGCGGCGGCCGAATCGGGTCTCAAGTCACTGCGGAATTTCTACCGCTGTGCCAATTTGGGAAGCCTGCAATCACAAAGTGTCCTCCGGTGTGCCCTATTCGCTTATCTCCAATTTCAAACTATCCGCCAATGGAGAAATCCACAATTGAGCAAGAAACGCACATTATTGCATCAGGCCACTCATCATCGCGTCCTCAGCCGTTTTTGGACGGCACAGAGAACAGGGATCCTGGAATTTGACATGATTCTACGTTCAACCTGCACAACCGTCGACAAGACAGATACTCGACACAATTTCAATGAGGTTTCCGATTGAACAGATCACAGTCGGTGACTGGCCCCGACTGCAACGGAACATCACGGAACACAACCGCTCCATTCGACCAATCCTACCTCAAACATCAAATGCGTTTGTGCGCTCCCAGTCCGAGAATTGCGACATGTACTCATTCCATTCAAGCATCTTGAGCTTGGCAAAGGCCGTCTTGAATTCGCCGCCCAAACGTTCCGCCACGAACTCGGAAGCCTCGAACAAACGGATTGCATCAAGCATGTTCAGCGGAAGCTTCGGCGCATCCTTGACCGTGTGGCCTTCCGCATACATGTCAATGTCAAGGCGCTTTCCCGGATCGGTGCTGTTTTCGATTCCGTCAAGCGCGGCGGCGATCACCGCTGCCTGCAGGAGGTAGGGATTGGCGGCACCATCCGCCAATCGAACCTCAATCCGATTGTCGGCAGGAATGCGGATCAAATGCGTCCGGTTGTTTCCCCCGTAGGTTACGGTGTTCGGCGACCAGGTGGCGCCGGACGTCGTGGCCGGAGCGTTGATGCGCTTGTAGGAATTGACCACGGGATTTGTGATCAACGCCATGTCGCGCGCCGTCCTCAGTATCCCGCCGACGACATGGTATGCCAAGCTCGAAAGCCCCAACTCACCGTCGCCCGACATCAGGTTGACCTTCCCACTGCCGTCCCACATCGAAAAATGCACGTGGCATCCATTTCCGGTCAACCGCTCCATCGGCTTGGGCATGAACGTCGCGCGAAAGCCCTGCTCCTCGGCAAGGGTCTTGACCATGAACTTGAAGAAATTGTGGCGATCGGCGGTTGTGAGCGGATCTGAAGGTCCCCAGTTCATTTCGAACTGCCCATTCGCATCCTCGTGATCGTTTTGATAGGGCTCCCAGCCCAATTCAATCATGCAGTCGCAGATGCCGGTGATAAGCGAATAGCGTCGCATGAGCGCCTGCTGGTCATAGCAGGGCTTGCCGCGAACGTCGCGTTGATCGGCCAGTGCGTCGCCCTCACCCGACAAAACAAAGAACTCCGGCTCCACACCCGTCAGCATGGTCATGCCGGCATCGGCCACCTTTCCGATGACGCTCTGCAGAACCACCCTTGGCGCCTGCTGAACAATGCAGCCATCAAGATGAGGATCACACGGAACCCAAGCTGTCTCCTTCTGCCACGGCAGTTGAATCATGCGGCTGAGATCAGGCATGACAAGCATGTCCGAGTCCGCCGGTGTCATGTCGAGATATGCCGCGAAACCGGCAAAACCCGCCCCTTCGGCAGCGATGTCGTTGATTGCGGTGCGCGGCACCAGCTTGGATCTTGTGACTCCGAAGAGATCAGTGAAGCTCATCAGAAAGTATTTGATGCCCTTGCTCTCCGCCTCCGAGGCAATGTCCGTTGTCATTTCGTACTCCCTATCCTGTCTTTCGCAATCCCTGCCGGGAATTGCGCCGAAATCAGCCTCCCGTGCCGGGAACCCAGTTGGTTCCCGCCAACGGAATTCCCGCCATGGCAGCAGCTTCCACGGTCAGCGCAACCATATCATCAGGCTCCAGATTGTGAACATGGCTCTTGCCGCAGGCCCGGGCGATCGTTTGCGCTTCAAGCGTAAGAACCCGAAGGTAATTCGCCAATCTTCGTCCACCGACCACAGGATCGAGCCGCGCAGCCAGCTCGGGATCCTGCGTTGTGATGCCTGCCGGATCGTTTCCGGCCTGATAATCTTCCCAGCAGCCCGCCGCCGATCCTATCGCCCTGTATTCATCGTCAAGCGCAGGGTCCTGATCACCAAGTGCGATCAGAGCCGCGGTTCCTATCGACACGGCATCCGCACCCATTGCCAGCGCTTTGGCAACGTCGGCGCCGGTGCGAACCCCGCCGCCAACAATCAGCTGCACCTTGCGGTGCATGTCGAGATCAACCAGCGCCTGCACAGCTTCCTTTACGGCAACCAGAGTCGGCTGGCCCACATGCTCAATGAACACGTCCTGGGTCGCCGCAGTTCCACCCTGCATTCCATCAATGACAACGGCATCGGCACCGGCTTTCACCGAAAGCGCGGTGTCATAGTATGGACGGGCCGCGCCGCATTTGATGTAGATCGGCTTTTCCCAATTTGTGATTTCCCGAAGTTCCAGAATCTTGATTGCCAGATCGTCCGGACCCGTCCAATCGGGATGCCGGCATGCTGAACGCTGATCGATTCCGACCGGGAGGGTGCGCATTTCAGCCACGCGTTCGGTGATCTTCTGACCGAGCAGCATTCCACCTCCGCCAGGCTTTGCACCTTGACCAACAACCACCTCAATTGCGTCGGCTTGCCGCAGGTCATCCGGATTCATGCCATAGCGGGACGGAAGGTACTGGTAGACCAAAGTAGTAGAGTGCTCGCGTTCCTCCGGTGTCATTCCGCCGTCGCCAGTTGTCGTCGAAGTGCCTGCCTCGCTTGCTCCCCGGCCCAGTGCCTCCTTGGCGTTTGCAGAGAGTGAGCCGAAGCTCATGCCGGCGATGGTAACCGGAATCCTGAGATGGATCGGATTTTTGGCATGACGGGTTCCTATCAGCACATCGGTGCCGCATTTCTCGCGATAGCCCTCAAGCGGATATCGCGACATGGACGCGCCCTTCATAATTCGGAACCCTCCGTTTAGCGCCGAATCCCCGAATTCGATAGAGCCCCGTCCGTGCCGCCTCATGGATATAGTGCACTGCGTGGCGGTCGAAACTGTCCGATTCCCGCAATCCCCAGCCGAAACCGGTCTTGCTGTTCTCAGTATTGTCCGACATTCTCGACCTTGAAATTATAGAGCTGCCTTGAAGAGCCGTAGCGTTTGAAACCTGTGGAATCGACCCCTTCGCAACCGGCAATACCAAGAAGCTCTTCCAGTTCCCGCCGGTGCTCCGCATCAAGCGGCTTCTCGGCGCAGTCGGCTCCAAGGCCCTCCACACTGCCGCGAACATACATGCGCGCCTCATAGATTGAATCGCCCAATGCATCCCCGGCATCACCGAGAACGACGAGCCGGCCGGCCTGTGCCATGAACATACTCATGTGCCCGACGTTCCCCTTGACAACTATGTCGGCACCCTTCAGCGAAATGCCGCAACGCGCCGCGGCATTTCCGTTGGCTCCAGCCGACTGGCTTGCATCACCTCGTACCCGAACCGTTCCCGACATCATGTTTTCTGCGACACCCTGACCGGCATTGCCGTTGATTTCGACAATTGCGCGCTTGTTCATTCCGGCACAAAAATAACCGGCATGACCGTCAATTTCGACACGCACGGGGGAATCCAATCCGCATGCAAGCGCATGGGCACCACCCGGATTGAGGACGCGGAACTGCGCTCCTTCCGAAGTCCCGTTCTGCGATTGAAGGCGCGTGTTCGCAGCGCGCAAGCTCTCCTGCGTCAGATCAATGACGGCTTCGTTGCTCCACCGATCAGTCATCAATCAATTTTCCAGCTGTATACAATCGCAGGTTCGGGTTCCCAAACCCGCGCCGATTCAATTCCCGGAAGCGAGGAAAGGGCACGATACTCAGATCCGAACGCAACAAAATCCTCGGTTTCCGCCAACACCGCAGGTTTGCAGGCGATCGGGTCGCGCAGCACCGCGAAACCGTCCGAGGTTCCCGCAACGAAGGTGTAGAAGCCATCCAGCGCGTCAATGCAGTCCTCAAGTGCATCATGCAGTGATCGACCCGCCACAAGCCGACTGGTGATGAACCCGGCCGCCACCTCGGTGTCATTTTCAGTCCGGAAGCGCATGCCTGCCGTTCGTTCCAGCCTCTCACGCAACCTGTTGTGGTTGGAAAGCGAGCCATTATGCACGAGGCAGACATCTGCGCCCGTCGAAAACGGATGGGAGCCGGCGGTGGTGACCGCACTTTCGGTCGCCATGCGGGTGTGTCCGACGGCGTGGCTGCCGCCTCTTTCGGTGATGCCAAACCTTGAAATCACATCGTCGGGAAGGCCGGTTTCCTTGTAGATCTCCATGGCGCTTCCGACGCTCATGACCTGCATGCCATCATTGCAAGACTCCAGCAATTCGGCAACGGCACCAACATGGCCGTTGGTCAGGATTACGCAATGCGTGTCAACCGGTGCTGGCCTCAACTCAACATCCAACGCCAAACCAATTTCATCGCAAAGGGTTTTCCAGTTGAATTCAGGGTCAGGGTTGAATGCAGTTATTTTTGTCAGAGATTCCTGCGGCCTGCTGTATATGGCAACCCCGGCGCTGTCAGGCCCGCGATCGGTCATCTCGGCCAGCATCGGAGCGAACATTCGTCCAAGTTCAGAAAACAAGTCCTGCCTTTTCAGAAAAAGCCCAACGATGCCGCACATTCGCCAATTCCCGGTTCTCAGATCAGCGTTAGGATGGTTTCGCCATTGGAATTGTCAAGCTGAACATCAACCGACCACCAATTGCAGTTTTGACGAATGCCAAACTTGACTGCTGCATTGTGTAACTTCGGATGCAATCAATTGCCAACTGGATTCGCAACCGAACTTGCCGACAATCCACAGAAGGATGAGGCTGGTCCAGAATTAGCCGCCGAACATTCTCAAATTCACGTTGCTGGCGTTCAGACACTGGGAAAGCAACCGGTTGCAAATCGAGGGCAACACTGCGTATTCACATATACTGTTGGCTTGGAGGAGACGCCCGCGGGGCTGGCCTCGGTCCGCAGCTCAAACGGCCCGTACGGTTTTCCCGCAGGCCGCATTTGCAAAGGTGTCTCAACGAAGGCTCAAGGAGGGAACCAGTGTGATAAGGCATACGAGTCAGCAATCGCCAGTGAGCTTGCACTTGGGAAGTTGCTTCCAGCCTGCGTTGGACCAGCCCCTGTAGCGATGCGACCAGATGCGTCGCATGATCCAACCATCCAGCTGGTGGAATAGTTTGCGAACATGGGCCTTGCAATAGTACTGGCCCCACCCACGAATGACAGGTTTGATCTCGTTGATCAATTGTTGCGTGCTCACCGGCGCATTGCACCGTGTGCGCTTGCGAATTTGTTCCTTGAGGTGCCGGACAGAATTTGCACGCCAAACCGCATAGCGCGATCCCCGGAACCCGCCACTCCTGATCTTCGAGTGATGCAATCAGAGCGGCCCCTGGCCTTGTTTGATCGTGTAGCCGAGAAACTCAAACCCGTGTTTCACATGGACAATTCGGGTCTTCTTGGCATTCAAGGCCACGCCCAACTTGGACAGTATCCGTTTGGCTTCCTCCAGTCCCGCACGGGCTTCGCCCTGCGTGCCACATGTGATCAACCAGTCTCGGCATACCGGTTCTCCGGGTTGACTGCGTTCAACGCACGCGCGCCTGAATTATCGGAAAACGGAATTCCGGGCTCAATGGAATACGAATACGTCGTGGGTTGTCCGCTTACGCCTTTGAATCGTTTCGGATGGATATCAAAACGGCGAAGACGACAACGGAACCGCCCAGACATGTTGCTACGTTCGGAACCTCCGCAAAGACAGCAAAAGCGAAAAGCGGTGCCATCGGTGTTTCAAGGGCACTTACCAAAGCGGTCTGCAAGGAGGGCACGCGCTTTGCTCCTTCAGCCAAAGTGACGGATGCAATGGCAAAGAGCAATCCGAACGCCGCAAGCACCATTACTTCGAACAGCTTGATCTCAAACGGGGTACCGAAAGCGAATGACGGAGGAAGCAATAGCAGCGACTGCAAAACTGACGGCCCTGCACCGGGAGTATCGGGGTATTTGCGATAGAGTACCATGATCGTGGCCATCGCAGTGGTCATTGCGAGTGCAAGAGCATCACCCTGAATGCTGAGTTGCCCGATGGACCCGAACACGATGATCCCCACCCCAAAAAAAGCACAGATTGAGCTGATCAGAGTCCCGGCGGTGATGCGCTCGCCAATTGCAAGCCAAGCTAGCAACCCAGCCATGACCGGTGCAACGGCATAGATCAGAGAGACGTTCGCTATAGAGGTTAGCTTGAAGGCGGGGATGAATGCGGCGGTCCCAAGAGCTCCAACGACGCCAACGGCCCAGCCACTGTAGCCCATGGCAAAGAAATTGTGCCGAAATGTGCCTTGTCCAAGCGTCCACACCGTAGTGAAAGCGGCCGCAAAAAGACCCCGCCAGAAAATCACTTCCCAAGCGCCCGCTACAACCCCCTTCGTGAAAATGCCTGCGGAGCTGTATGCGATTGCCGCAGCGACGAGCAAAATTATCCCAATTGAGTATTCGGATCGAGATTTTGATTTCATTTGCACTGAATCCCGTTTTGCAGCCATCGTCCCGAAACCCACCACGTACCGAACGCAAACAAAAATAGCGTGAGAAAGTCTTGGTCTATTGACAGGAAAAAGCTGAACTTACGGCAATAGCGTTGCAGCGGATGCCATGAGTATTGCACCAATTATGGTGTCGAATATGCGCTTTGAACGCGGATTCACCAGCCAATGGGAAATCAGTTGACCTGCCACTGACCAAATAGTGAGGCAAAGCCCCATGACCGCGACGAAGATCATCGCAAGCGACGCCATGCCGACCAAGGTTCCGTCCACTGCAGAGATCGCCGTGACCACCAGAACCCAACTCTTCGGATTAAGCATTTGGAAGCTCGCAACTCCCCACATGGTTTCGGGCAGTGCCCGTTCACCCTTGTTTTCGTCCGATCTGTTGGCTGTGCGAATCAGGCGGAAACCAAGCCAAATTAGGTATGCGGCCCCCAAAATGCGCAGGATCGATTGAGATTCCGGGATCACTTCGAACAGTTTTCCGGCACCGGCCCAGACTAGGACCAACAAGGAGATTGATCCGGCGATCACGCCCGCCAGTGCCGGCAAGGCCGCCGCAACGCCACCACGTAGCGAGGCAGACATGACGATGAAATTGTTCGGGCCAGGTGTGATGGCGGCAATGGTCACTATGGTCAGCACCGCGAGGAACGAAGTCATCTCAAGTTCCCTTTTCTTTCATTCGAATTCGCAGTCAAAGTTTCGAATTCACGCACCCCGCCATTGCGCAGGCTGACCAACGGCGCGCCGAAGGAATCCCGCGAATGTGGCGCAGACCAGTCGCAATCCGGTTGTTCGGAAACGATGCCATGAGGATTGTGGTCGCCGTCATTGTGGAAATAGCCGGACCGAATGGCAGCGAAATCCACGTCACCTGCGAAGGGTTCCCAACCAAAGAGATCACGGGCATAGCCCCAGAGACTCGGGTAATCCACCAACCGGTGCCGCGTGCACCGAAAATGCGTGTGGTAGACTACGTCGAATCGTGCCAGCACCGGAAACAGCAGGAGATCCGACAGCGTCAGTCGCTGTCCAAACATCAATCGACCACGGGCAAGACGCACTTCAAGCAGATCGAGTGTTTCGAAAACATCCGCTACGGCATCGTCATAGTGACTCTGACTGTGCGCCAGACCGGCACGATAGACGCCATTCGCAAGGCCCAAGAAGATCCGTTTGTTTAGTTCGTCAATCTCAGACCGGAGATCCTCGGGGTAGAGAGTGATGTCACCGTTGGAATCGCGGGATTGAACGCGGTCGAATGCCTTCATGATCTGCATGGACTCGTTCGAAACTATCAAACGCTTCACGCTGTCCCATAACAGGGGAACACTGGCACGGCCGGAATAGGTATCATCCGAAGCGGTATAGACCTCATATACATAAGTGACATCCCGACCGGTTCCCGGAAGGCGCCAGACGCGGTTGTCATTGACCGGATATCCCTTGTCCCGTTTACCCGATGCAATCTGGACCGGCACCACAATTTCCAGAGATTTGATCCTGTGCATGATCAACGTACGATGTGACCAGGGACAGCTAAGCGATGCGATAAGAAAATAGCGACTGGGCTTCGTCGTCATGGCGGCAATGACGTCGTCGGGAACCTCGTCGCCATGCCGGGACTTCAGACGATCTGAGCGTTCATTTCGAAACAGGTCTCCCTCACCCTTTGTCCATTGACCGTCGACTAATCTGCCCATTCGCGTAGCATCCAGCTATTGAAAAAAAGACCATAGCAGCACTGAAGTATCGTTGGCGGTCTAAAGACTGGGGCTATTGGTCTATTTTTTCGACCACACGCTAGGCTTGGCACATTCCACGTTGAGCCAGTTGACGAAGGTCTTGATGGCTGCCCGGTCCGCGATATCCGGCGCTAAGAGTATCCAATAGGCGCCCGGAATCCTGATCTCCTGAGGTGCGGCAAGACGGATCAGACAGCCTGTACGTAATTTGCTTTCGGCCATCCGCCCGCGTGCTAGCGCCACGCCCAGCCCTTTGGATGCCGCATCGAGCAACATGTCAGACGAGGTAAACCGTGGCCCCGGCGTCGGGTCGAACCAGTCCAGTTCGAAGGTCTTGCGCCAAATTTCCCATGAAGTCTGGGAATCCCGGTCATGCAACAGCTTTGCCTTTTTCAAGAAAGTGGGATCACAGACATTCCCAAGCCGTTTTGCATAGCTAGGGCTGCAGACAGGAAACAAGGTTTCGTCCATCAGCAAACGGTATTCGCTCTCCGCCCAAGCGCCGTCGCCGATTCGAATGCCGATATCGGCGCCCTGATCGGATAGTCTCGTGAGCTTTTGATCGACCAGTACCGAGATTTCGATCCAGGGGTGCTTCTCGTTGAACTTGTGAATCCGCTCCATCAGCCAGCAAGAGGCGAAGCTGGGTGCGGTCGAAATGAAGATCGAATTCCGATGGTGAGTTTCACAGCTACTGATGATCGCATTGCTCAGGAGCGACATCGCTTCGCCAGTTGCCTCGCCCAGCCGGGCACCTTGGGGCGTGAAACAAAGCTTCCGCTGGTTATTGGAGCGGTCAAGAAGGGCAACGCCAAGGGAATCCTCCAAAAAGCGCAGATGCCGGCTGACCGAGGAGTGGGTGACACCCAGCGTCCGTGCGGCCGAGCGGATTCCACCTGATTCATAAACTGCTGCGAAGGCGCGTAGTGCGTTCAAAGGAAGGAATTGTCTTTGCATATGACACTCTTGCAAAATTTGCTACTTGAGAAGTCCTCCCGTGCACTGCCTGTTCCACGATGCGACTTATTGAATCATCGACCAGTTCATGACGGCCCTCAAGACTCCGATACGAATTTCCGGATTTGTCCAAATCCCTAATTCGCACGAGGAAACTAGCCTTGGTGGCCCTGTCCCTACCACTTCTCGGCACGGGCTTCCAACGCAACTTTTGGCCGAGCTTGCCGACAACGTCGAACCGGCGACTCTACGACCCCGCCTTCCAACGCGCTGTAACTGCCGTTTAGTTGTCTCCTAAACGACTCCTAAACGACTGTTTCACAACATTCGCAGGTGGTCTCATCCCACCTGGTCCCAACTCTGGCGACTTTGACTCCGGTGATTCCTTCCCTTCAAATCAGGTCGTTTGACTGGAACGAGTCGTTCCGCTCGAAGAGCCGTTTGGAACCGTGTTCAAATGCATCGGAATACGCACGGAATGGCGCATTGCACTAAAGAACCTCAACCTATTGCCGCGATCCTGATGTTCAGCGTTTCCCAAATTTGCCAACAACAACTGCCGCGGTGCGAACTAAACCAACCCACTTCAACAGTAACAGAAAGTCAACCAGTCGTCTGCTGAACACTGCATGATGTAAAATCTACCCGGCCTTGTCGGTTTGAAAGGAACTGACGAAATCGTTAACCTCCGCGCCAGAACAGGAAACTGCAAATGACACCTCGCGAATTGGATGTATTGAGGGCTCTTGAACGCAAGGTCCTTTGGATCAGTGCTTGGATGATCCACCAGGCCAACCATCTGCGCCCTCATGATGATGGCCTGAAGGTGGGTGGGCATCAAGCTTCATGTGCGTCGGCGGTTTCACTGTTGACAGCGCTTTATTTCCGGCTCCTGCGGCCCGAGGACCGAGTCGCCGTGAAACCCCATGCCAGCCCTGTATTCCATGCCATCCAGTATCTTTTCGGAAATCAGACCAGGGAAAACCTGACAAATTTCCGGGGATTCAGCGGTGCGCAATCTTATCCCAGCCGCACCAAAGACACCGACGATGTTGATTTCTCAACGGGATCTGTGGGCCTCGGCGTAGGCATAACCGCATTTGCATCGATGCTGCAGGACTATGTTAGGTCCCGCCCCGGCTGGAAGACCGCAGCGCAACCGGAAGGCCGAATGGTAACCCTCATGGGCGATGCGGAGATGGATGAAGGCAATGTCTTTGAAGCGCTGCAGGAGGGTTGGAAACATGATCTTCGGAGATGCTGGTGGGTAATCGATTACAATCGCCAAAGCCTCGACGGAATTGTTCGCGAGGGTCTCTCGGGCCAACTCAAGAGAATATTCGGTGCTTTTGAGTGGGACGTGATTGAGATCAAATTCGGTGCGCTTCAGCGGGCGGCATTCAAAGAACAGGGCGGCAATGCGCTTCGCAGTTGGATCGACGAATGCCCGAACGCCCTCTACTCGGCATTGATGTTTCAGGGGGGCGAGGCTTGGCGCGCACGGTTGAAAGCGGATCTTGGAGCCGAAATCGAACCCCTGCTTGCAACCAGGGATGATCATGCCCTCGCAGAACTGATGGCAAACCTCGGTGGCCATTGCCTGAGGACGCTCGTCGATGCGTTCGAGCGCGTCAAACACGATCGCCCAATTGCCTTTGTTGCATATACCGTAAAGGGCTGGGGCACGCCGCTCGCTGGGCACAAGGACAATCATTCCGGTCTCATGACCATGTCCCAAATGACGGAATTTCGGCGACGGATGAATGTGCCCGAAGGTCAGGAATGGGATCCGTTTGCGGGCCTGGATTTAGATCCGGAACTGATTAGGGAAGCGATTCAATCGGCCCCCTTCAATGCACGTGGCATGCGCCGGCACTGCGCATCCAAGATCCCGGTTCCACACCTTGCACCTCCCAAGGAGAAGGAAACTTCAACCCAGCAGGCCTTTGGCCGGGTTTTGCACGACATCGCCGGTGGAAACAGCGACTTGGCCGAACGCGTGCTCACCATGTCGCCGGACGTAACCGTGTCAACAGGCCTTGGTCCTTGGGTGAACCGTCGCGGACTCTTTGCGCGCCAGGAACTCGGCGACACTTTCAGGGAGCAGCGAGTTCCCTCACTTCAGAAATGGCGGTTCTCTCCAACGGGGCAGCATATTGAGCTCGGTATCGCTGAAATGAACCTGTTCCTGCTTCTTGGTGCAGCCGGTCTAAGCCATTCGCTGTTCGGGGAGCGCCTTTTGCCCATCGGCACCCTCTATGACTGTTTCCTGTCGCGCGGCCTCGATGCATTGAACCATGCGTGCTACCAGGATGCCAGGTTCATGGTTGTGGGGACGCCTTCCGGTGTGTCTCTGGCCCCCGAAGGCGGAGCGCATCAGTCCATAGCAAGCCCGCTCATTGGAATGAGCCAAGACGGGCTTGCGGCCTTCGAGCCGGCCTTCGCCGATGAACTCGCGGTGGTCTTGGAATGGGCCTTCGACTATCTTCAGCGCGACGGTGATGCCGTGATCAACGAACGCACCTGGTTGCGCGACGAGACCGGAGGATCGGTTTATCTTCGCTTGTCCACCTTGGAATTGGAGCAGCCAAAGACACGCGAGGGGGACAGGTTCCGTGAGGGCGTCATTGATGGAGCATATTGGTGGCGCAAGCCTGGCCCGGGCTGCGACCTGGTCATCGCCTATCAGGGAGTGGTCGCAAACGAGGCCATCGCCGCAGCCGGAATGATTGGTCAGGACCGGCGTGACATCGCAGTTCTGGCCGTAACTTCAGCCGACCGCCTGAATGCGGGATGGCAAGCTGCGAAACGCGCTCGCACCCGCGGCACACCGGCTCAAAGCCACATTGAGCGACTGCTTTCACACCTGCCGCAGCATTGCCGCATCGTGACTGTGATTGATGGGCATCCTGCAACGCTGAGCTGGCTTGGTTCAGTGCATGGCCACACAGTGGCAAGCCTCGGAGTCGAGCACTTTGGACAGAGCGGAACCGTGAAGGACCTTTACCGACACCATGGAATCGATCGCGGCTCAATTGCGGCCATGGCGCAGGCAATTTCGCCGGGAAGACCAATCAGGCT
>JAGWAS010000037.1 GCA_021296235.1 Paracoccaceae bacterium
GGGCACCAAAGGGCGGTGCTTTTGAAACGGCACTCAACCATTGGATGACTCTGAGGACGGATGAAGGCGCCAGATTTGACAGGGAAGTCACCATTGCCGGGGAGTCAATCGCACCGGTGGTGACTTGGGGAACCAGTCCGGAGGATGTGCTGCCGATAACGGGAGAGGTTCCGCATCCGGAGGAATTCGACGGGCCGAAATCGGACGCGGTTCGGCGAAGCCTCAGCTATATGGGTCTTCAGCCGGGAACCAGGCTTGCCGATATTGCAATCGACACCGTATTCATTGGCTCGTGCACAAACGGAAGGATCGAGGATCTGCGCGATGTTGCCCGGATCATGCAGGGACGCAAGGTCAAGGAAGGGTTGCGGGCCATGATCGTGCCCGGTTCAGGTCTCGTTCGGGCGCAAGCCGAGGAAGAGGGCATCGCACAGAAGTTGGTTGAAGCCGGATTCGAATGGCGGATGGCCGGCTGTTCGATGTGTCTTGGCATGAATCCCGATCAGCTAAGCCCGGCCGAGCGCTGTGCGTCCACATCGAATCGGAATTTTGAAGGCCGGCAGGGCCGTGGCGGAAGAACCCATCTTTTGAGCCCGGCCATGGCGGCTGCAGCGGCGGTTACGGGACACCTGACCGACGTGCGGCACCTGATTTAGGAGAAAGACATGGAAAAGTTCCAAACGTTCACAGGTTTGGCCGCACCAATGCAACTCGTGAACATCGACACAGATATGATCATTCCGAAGCAATTCCTGAAAACGATCAAAAGGACCGGATTGGGTGTCAACCTGTTTCACGAAATGCGCTACGATCAGGATGGCACCGAAATTCCGGAATTTGTGCTTAATCGAAAGGCATGGCGCAATGCCGAAATTATCGTGGCGGGAGACAATTTCGGATGCGGGTCTTCACGGGAACATGCACCTTGGGCGATCAAGGACTTTGGAATTCGCTGCGTGATTTCGACCAGCTTCGCCGACATCTTCTACAACAACTGCTTCAAGAACGGGATCTTGCCTGTAATGCTGCAGCGGGAGGAGGTTGACGCATTGATGAAACATGCCGAAAGCGGGGACAATGCCCGTTTCACAGTCGATCTGGAGACGCAGCGGATAACCGGACCGGATGGTGACGTCTACGAGTTTGAAGTTGACCCGTTCAAAAAACGGTGCCTGCTTGAGGGGCTTGATGACATAGATCTCACCCTTCAGAAGGAGCCGCAGATTGCAGGTTTCGAGGCCAAGCATCGTTTGGCGATGCCTTGGTTGTAGAATTTGGTCGGTTGGCGGCGGTTGACCGCCATGCAGGCACTGGCTGTTTCCGGCTGCCGGAACTGCTGCCAATTGCTGTCTTGAGATGCTGCAATTCGCGGCTGCTCGGCGCATATTGACCACAGAGATATTCTCACGAAAAAAGGGTCGGGAACCTGCAGGTTGTTCATCTTGGCCGAAACGGATTGCCAACCGCATCTCTTCCCCATGTGATGATACGGACACGTTGGCCCGATGATGGGTCGGTGGATTGTTGCCGAACTGCTTCTGTTGCGTTGAGGAATATGGGTTTCGGTGTCAACGCGAGCGAATGTTCTCGGGCAGGTAGGTGGCAAGTTCCGGGAAGAATATGAGTATGAATACCATCAGCACCATGATGGCAAACATGGGAATGGCGGTCTTGGCGATGTATCCCATCTCGTGCCCGGTCATTCCCTGCATGACGAACAGGTTGAATCCAATCGGCGGTGTTATCTGGGCCATTTCAACCACGACAACAATGAATATTCCAAACCAAATCACGTCGATGCCGGCTTGGCGGATCATGGTCTCAACTATGGCCATCGTGAGGACAACGGAAGATATCCCGTCAAGAAAGCAACCGAGGATGATGTAGAAGATCATCAGCGCCAACAGCAGCGAAAATGGCGACAGTCCGAGTTGATCAATCCACTCCGCCAACGCTTTGGGCAAGCCGGTGAAACCCATCGAAAGTGAAAGGGCAGCCGCGCCGCCAAGTATCAGCGCAATCATGGCGGAAGTCCGGGTCGCACCCAGCAGGCTGTCAATGAACGTCCTTCGGTTGAGCGATCCCTGGCCGGCTGCCAGGACAAGTGACCCGATCACGCCGAAGGCCGCAGCTTCGGTGGCCGTCGCATAGCCAAGATACATTGAGCCGATCACCACGGCGATCAAGAGCAGAACAGGAATCAGGAATCTCGAGTTCCTGATCTTGTCCAAGATCGGCGTCCCCTTCCCGATGTCGGGTACCTCACTGCGCCGGACGAAGGACCAGAGCGCCACATATGCCATGAACATTGCCGCCAGTACCAATCCCGGCAGGATTCCTGCTATGAACAATTTGGTAATCGATTCATTGATGGTGACGCCGTAGACGATCAGGGTAAGGGATGGCGGGATCATCAAACCGAGCGTCGCGGCTCCGGTAAGTGTGCCGACTATCATGTATTCCGGATAGCCGCGGCTTCGCAGTTCGGGGATCGACATCTTGCCGACGGTGGTGAGTGTTGCCGCCGATGAGCCGGAAACCGCGGCAAACACGGTGCAGCCGACTATGTTGGTGTGCACCAGCCCGCCGGGAAGTGGCGACATCCAAGGCGAAATTCCCTTGAACATGTCCTCCGACAACCTTGTCCGGAACAGGATTTCCCCCATCCAGATGAACAGCGGCAGTGCCGTAAGGGTCCAACTGCTGGAGGTCGTCCAGATTGTGGTGATCATGGCATCACCCGCCGGCCGGGTGGTGAACAGTTCCAGCCCGAGGAAGGCAACGCCGAACAGCGCAAGCCCGACCCACACCCCGGTGCCCAACAGCAGGAACAGGACGAACAGGAATATCATGACCAGATAGATGTGTTCCATGAGTCTGTCCCGGATTATTCGCCGTCAATCCCGCGCGGCTGGGCGGAATGGGTTCCGAAAAGGACAACCCTCACCAGATTGTCGATCAATGAAATGGCAAACACAACCGAACCGGCCGCCATCGCGACCTGCGGAATCCAGATCGGTGTTGCATCAAGACCCTGGGAAATGTCGCCCAGTCTGTACGACCAGTAGACCGTCTTTATTGTGTAGTAGGCCCAGAGGATCGAAAGGACCGAACCGATCGCAAAGCACCAAAGTTCGCCCCAACGCCTGTTGCTGCCCAAGGCGTTCAGCAGCATGTTCACCCGGATGTGGCTTCCATTGTTGAGTGCATAGGCGAAAGCGAAGAAAGTCGAGGAGGCCATGAAATAACCGGCATAGTCCGAGGTGCCGGGAAGAATTTCCCCGGTCCATCTTGCGATCATTTGCATGGTGACGATCGTCAGGATTGCGACAAGGCAGCATGCGGCAAACGCACCGCACAGCAGATAAAGCCTGTCCAGCCACCGGCGCACAAGACGTCCGGAACGGTTGTCGATTTTCATCAATGTTCCGTGGCTTCCAGTCCGGCGGCCGCAACCGCCGGACAAGTTACTGAGGACCGCTACTTCATGCTGTGGAAAGCGTCGACGACAGCACTGCCGGTCTCGCCGGAATTCTCAAGCCATTCGTCGGTCATGATGACCCCGAATTCGCGCAGTTCCTCCTGAAGCGTCTCACCCGCGCGCTGCACGACCATTCCGTTCTTGGCAAGTTCACCGAGGGTGAACTCGGTATAGTGAATTGCCCTCCAGGTTCCGGCATATTCTGCCAAGGATGCGCAGCCATTGATCACGGATTTGGACGAGTCGCTCAAACTGTCCCAGGCACCCTGGTTGACCATCACGTAGTTCCGCGGCAGCCATGCATCAACTGCGTAGAAATGGGTAAGACTCTCCCAGACCTTTCGGTCATAGCCGGTGGAACCGGAGGAAATCATCGACTCTGCGACTCCGGTCGCGAAAGCCTGCGAAATTTCAGCTGCTTCGATCTGGATCGGAATCATTCCCGAGAGTTCGGCCAGCCTGGCGGTTGCGGTGTTGTAGGACCGAAACTTGATCCCCTCCATGTCGGCAACCGAATTCACCTCCTTTTTGAAATACAGCCCTTGGGGTGGCCATGGCACCGAATAAAGAAGATGCAGATTCTGGGACTGCAAGAGATTTGAGAGTTCCGGTTTTGCTGCTTCCCAAAGACGGGCCGCATCTTCGAACGATGTTGCAAGGAACGGAATTGAGTCAAATCCGAACAGGGCGTTTTCGTTTTGGTGCGCCGACAGCAGACGTTCGCCGATCTGCACCTGACCGGTCTGAATTGCCCGCTTTATGTCGTTGCCGCTGATGAGCGAGCCGCCCGGATGCGTGACAATTTCAAGATCTCCACCAGTTCCGGTGGTTACGCACTGTGCAAATTCCGCGCCTGTGGCAGAATGGAAATTGGTTGCGGAATATGCCATCGGCATGTCCCATTTTTCAGCTGTCCCGGGGGTTGCACCAAGGACAATGCCGGTGGCCAGAGCGGCAAGGACTGAGATTTTGTTTTTCAACATGATTACCCTCCTGATTTGTCTTCAACTTTACCGTTGATCTGCGCCGAGCCTAGTTGACGCTTCCCGTACCTGCAAGGAGTGTGTGATGGTCGATTGCGCGCCGGTTGGGATTCACCGGCGTTGCCGAAATCGGTTGGGCGCGTACGGTGCGGTATTGATGCCCGGGTCGGTGCCGGCGGCGAGCGCGGCAACGATCCGACCGGTCTTGGGCCCTCCGGTTAGACCGATATGGTGATGCCCAAAAGCGGCAAATACACGTGTTTTACCTATCTCACCGATCAGTGGCAGGCTGTCGCTGGGCGCCGGGCGGTGCCCCGACCATTCCTCCACCTCGTCGAAGGTCAAATCGGGAAACGTCTTCGCCACAAGTTTTCGGATCAGGGTCGGGGGAGCCGCGGAGGGAGGCTCCTGCAACCCCCCGAATTCAATCACCCCGGCACAGCGCAACCCATCATCCATCGGGGTCGCCACAAACTTGCCCGCCGAGACCATGATTGGAAACGGAATGCGGATGGACGGATTACGGTAGAGGATATGATATCCACGCTCCGATTGGATCGGTATTTGCAGGCCCAGCTTGCGCATGAGTGGACCGGACCAAACTCCTGCTGCGATGATTGCGGTTGTACAATCAAAGCGTCCCTCACTTGTCCCGACGGAGCGGATGCGCCCGCCCGAGAGATCAAAATCCATAACATCGGCGCGGACGATGCGTCCTCCTGCACCCTGCACCGACTTGGCCAAATCCTTGACGTATTCGCCCGGATTCCTCACATAGCCGTGATCGTGCATAACCGCCAGGAATCCGATTTCCGGAGCCATGCCCGGAACCAATTCCCGGACCGCCTCCCCCTCAATCTCCTCTGGCACAAAACCGGCAACATGGCGGAGGGACCAGACATGGCGATCATTTTCAAAATCCCTGCGGGACCCGTATGCAAAGACATAGCTTGAATCCTCCAACCAGCGCTGCGCGCCGGTGTTGCCTGCCAGATCGCGGTGCTGCTGCACCGTATCCGATACGATTCCTGTGAGTGCCCCGGCGATCCGCCTTGTGTCACCTTCATTGGCATTCAGCATGTAGCGGAAGAGCCAAGGGGCAATCGCGGGAAGCTTCCTCCAGACAACAAAGAGCGGAAAATCGGGATCAAGAGCAAGAAATGGGGCCCTGACTGCCAGCCCCGGACCGGTTACCGGTGCCACCGAGCAAGCCGCCAGAACGCCAGCATTTCCGAAGGATGCACCCTCTCCGGGAGGTTTGCGATCGATCAATACAACATCAGCTCCGGCCCTCTGCAGCCAAATGGCTGCCGACACTCCGGCAATTCCCGCACCGACAACAACAACAGTCCCGGAAATGTTCCCCGTCAATGCCCGGCCTCTGGCATTTGCGGAGTTCATCCCATCCATTTTCGCACCGGTGCCTCTGATTCTTCAAGTGGCTGGCATACAATGTCGATCAATGCAGGTCCGTCGATCATCGCCGCATTCTTCACTGTTTCGTGGAGTTTGCCCGGTTCGGTAACCCGAAAGCAGTGCCTGATGTAGGCGGACGCGACCGCGGCGTGATCCGTACCATTGAAATCGACATTGTGATACCGGCCGGCGAAATCGGATTTCTGGCTGGCCTTAATCCAACCGAATGAGGAATTGGATAGAACGACAATGAGGATGGGGACGTCCAGTCTGGCCACGGTTTCGAGTTCGCCGACGGTGAATCCGAACGACCCGTCGCCCATGACCGCCACCGTTTTCGAATTGGGCCTGCCAAACCATGCGCCAATGGCTGCACCAAGTGAATAGCCGAGTGCACCATGCGCTCGGTTGGTGATGAAGTGCCGTCCGGGCTTGTGCAGCTTGTAGTATGCGGAAAGATAGGGGCAGGGTGTGCCAGGGTCCGCGACAATGGTCGCATTTCCCGGCAAGGCTGCCTGAAGTGCATCGACCACAAGTTCGGGCCGGATTTGATCCTGCCCGTTCTCCTTGATTAGCCTTCGGAATCTTGCGAACTTCCGCTCCCGGCTTTGCTTGACCCGTTTGGAGCCGCCGAGTTTCTTTTCCATTTCCGGATTTTCGTCCAGAATGGCGTTCATGCAGGCCAGCGTCAGCCTGACGTCAGCCACGATTCCGGTTTCAACGGAATAGTTCGCTCCGACAACCATCGGGTCGCTGTCGATCTGAACCACACGTGTGGCGCTGGAGGGACATTCCCACCTTGCCGTGGTGGTTGAACCGGCACGGCAGCCCAGAAACACAACAAGGTCTGCACACTGCATCAGTTCCCATGTTTCGTCGGCTCCACCATTCGATCCGACGACGCCCAGACAGTTTGGATGAAGGTCGGACAGGCTTCCCTGGCCTGATATGGATGTTGCGACCGCAATGTCGAGGCGGGTCGCCAGTCGATCCAGCTCACCGGTGGCACCGGCAATTACGACACCACCTCCGCAAACGAAGAGTGGCCTTTGAGTGGAAAGGATCGCCCGAAGCGCCTCCTTGACGAGTTCGGGTTCTGGCGCCGCGGGCCATGCCGGGTAGTTTCGGTGCCTCGGATCGGACCAGAGATCATCTGCATCCATGTCATCGTGCTGGATGTCATAGGGTATGCCAAGATGCGCCGCACCCGGTCTTCCGGTCGTTGCGGCCCTGAATGCAGCGCGAACCATTCTGGGAATGTGGTCGGCCCTTGTCACAACGGTGTTCCATTTGGTTAGCGGCCGCATCAACGCTTCCTGGTCAACCTCCGTCAGCGGATACTTGCCGTATGATGCAACGGAAATGTCTGAAGTTATTGCAATGACGGCGGAGGAGGACTCGTTGGCCTCAATCAGTCCAGGAAGGATATATGTTGCACCACCACCCGAGGGACCCTCACAGATCCCAACCCTTCCGGAAACCCGCGAGTAACCATCCGCCATGTATGCGGAAGTGCGCTCATCGCGCACCAGTATGTGCCGAATGCCGTGATCCATTCGACGCAGGGCATCGTAGAACGGAAGGGATGTGTCGCCGCAAAGGCCAAAAACATGGTTTACACCATATGCGTCGAGCATGCGCACAAGTGCTTCGGCTCCGGTTGTTCTGTTGCTCATGTGGAAACTCTCAAGGCATGTTCCTGGCGCGCCCGCGGTTAATTTGGCAGAATAAGATGGGGCCGGCCCTCACTGTTCCGGCCTGTTCTTGTGCGTTGCCGGCGGAAGTGTATACCCGGGAGGTGATCAAGTAGAGCAAGGATTTTGTCAATGGAATACGGAGGAAAAACGGTGTTTGGTGCCAGCGTTGGCGTGATGATGCTGGAAACCCGCTTTCCCAGAATTCATGGTGACATAGCCAATGCTTGCACATGGCCGTTTCCGTTGCACTACAGGATCGTGCGCGGGGCATCGCCGCACAGGGTGGTCCGCGAGCGCGCAAACGGTCTCTTGGACGGTTTCGTTGAAGCAGCCCAGGATCTGGTATTTCATGGTGCGGATGGTCTCACAACAAACTGCGGTTTCCTGTCGCTGATGCAGGACAAAATTAAGAATGCAGTCGGTGTTCCGGTGGTAACATCTTCGCTCATGCAGGTTCCTGCCGTCAATGCGATGCTGCCAACTGATCAGCGCGCCGGTGTCATCACGATTTCGAAGGAGCACCTGACCGAGGATCATCTGAATGCGGCCGGGGTTCCGCTGGATACACCGATTGTTGGAACCGAGGGCGGGCGGGAATTCTCAAGAAAAATCCTGGAAGACCTGCCGGAGATCGATTTTGCGCTTTGCCGAATGGATCTACTGGATGCGGCCCGAGAGTTGACATCGTCGCATGACGATGTCGGTGCGATCGTTCTTGAGTGCACCAACATGGTTCCCTACGCCGCCGACATCCGCAAGATGACCGGGCTACCCGTCTATTCGATATACACTCTTGTTTGCTGGCTGCAGTCCGGGCTGATCCCAAGGAGATTCCCGCATCAACTCGACGATCCAGTCCACTCCGGGGGCTGAAGGGTTGCCGCTGCGGCGCGGTTCCCCACCTTGACCGGTCGGAATTTCCCGAATAGGCGATACGGCCTGCAAGCTCTGATCATCGGTGTAAATAATGAAAATGAATTCTTTGCTGATCCTTGCCGGAGACGGAATTGGGCCCGAGGTAATGGACGAGGTGCTGCGGGTAATCGAGTGGCTCGGTGACCGCCGGGGCATCAGGTTTGATGTTGTCGAAGACCTCGTGGGCGGGGCTGCGTATGATGTGCACGGCATTCCGTTGCACGACGACACGCTTGAGAAGGCGCGCAAGGCAGACGCAATTCTTCTGGGGGCCGCCGGCGGCCCCAAATATGACAATTTGGAATTTGGACTGAAGCCGGAAAGGGGGTTGCTGAAGCTTCGCAAAGAGCTTGATCTCTATGCCAACCTGCGCCCGGCAATCTGTTTCGATGCGCTTTCCGGGTTTTCGTCACTCAAGCCCGAGATTGTGTCCGGGCTCAACATCATGATTGTGAGGGAGTTGACCTCCGGCGTCTATTTCGGCGAACCGAGAGGCATAACCCCGGACAATGAGGGCGGCCGGATCGGCGTCAATACTCAAAGATACACCACCAACGAAATCCGGCGCGTTGCACGGACCGCATTCGAGCTTGCCCGAAGGAGAGACAACAGGGTCTGCTCAATGGAGAAGGCCAATGTGATGGAGTCCGGCGTGCTGTGGCGGGAGGAGGTCCAGTGGGTCGGCGACAACGAATTCCCGGATGTTGAGCTTTCGCACATGTATGCCGACGCGGGCGGCATGCAGCTTGTCCGCTGGCCAAAGCAGTTTGATGTCATTGTTACCGACAACCTTTTCGGCGACATGCTTTCCGATGTGGCCGCCATGCTTTCCGGCTCCTTGGGGATGCTGCCATCCGCTTCCCTGGGCGCCCCTTCGGCGGACGGGTGCCCCAAGGCACTGTACGAGCCGGTTCACGGTTCGGCTCCGGACATTGCGGGTAAGGGCATCGCGAATCCCTGCGCCGCAATTCTGTCGTTTGCCATGGCACTGCGATACTCATTTGACAGGGGTGATGAGGCCGACCGCATCGAAGTTGCAGTCGAAAGGACACTGTCGCAGGGAATTCGGACCGCAGATCTTCTCCAGGTCAAAGGAGCCAAGCCGGCAAGCACAAGGCAAGTGGGAGACTCTGTCATCGGCAATCTCGACGAGTCGGTTTAACATTCGATTGCTCTGCCGAAATTCGGGAGACACCAACAGGAGATGGTGGAAGTGCCCGGAGCGATACGTCCGTAAACGACTTGCTGCAACCGGCGGACCTGGAACGGCATCTGGTCGTCAGTCATGAAAGGACTTCAAAGGCTTGAGGGCGATGGCGACGGAAGCGTCGGTGGCACGGCCGGTTCAGTGAGCGTTCACAAGCACGGTGCCGGAGCACCTCAGGACAGCGAATCTCCACAGAGTGGGTCGAGCCGCGGCAGGCGAACGACAAAGGTCCATCTCGGCATTGACAGGAACGAAATGGTGAATACCGTGTTGTTCCTGATCCTGGGCCATGTGGCCGACTGTGCGCAGGCGAAGGCGCTTCTTGCCTACCTCAAGGGGGACGAAACGGTGATCAGCGGCAAAGCCTGCGACACTGACGCCGGCTCCGGCCTGATTGAGTCAGTCTGCGCACGGGTGGAAATTCCGTCAAAGTCGAACCGCAAGTCGCCGCGGCCGCTTGATCGCGAGATCTACAGGAGGCGCAATCTTGTCGAGCGGTTCTTCGGCAGAGCCAAAGAGTTCCGCAGGGTCGCCACGCGTTATGACAAGACTGGCTGCAACTTTCTGTCTGCCATGCGTCTGGCTGTCAGCTGGTTCCTGCTCCGCAGGATCGCACACCAATTGTTTGAGTCCTCGACACAGTGTGCAGCCCAGTAATTCGATGGTTGAAACCAAGTGCCGCAGCGACTAAACGATCCGTTCGCATCGGGATCGGAGTGTAGCTCAGTCTGGTAGAGCACTGTCTTCGGGAGGCAGGGGCCGGAGGTTCAAATCCTCTCACTCCGACCAATAAAACAAGCCCCCGACGCCTCCCCCAAAAATCCGCCGCAACGATATCCGCAATCTTTCAGGGCGGCTATGTACTCTCTTTGGTTCGTCGGTGGCTCGGGAAGCACAGGGGGAATCTAGTCGGCGACAGACTCGAAATGACGCATAGCCAAATGATTTCGGCACGCTAAGTTTACCAAAACTGTGAGCGGTGCATGTTGAACAGTGGTGCACCAATGAGAGGGTCACATGTTCGACAGCAACAGCGACACTGCATTGAGGTTAATGACCATTGGCTATGAAGGCGCAGTGATCTCCGATTTCATACTCACCCTGAAGGCTGCGAACGTTACTGATCTAATCGACGTTCGTGAACTACCTTATGAATACAGACAGGACGGTACTGACCGACGACATTTGGAGGCGGGTCGAGTCCATGCGGCCCGGCAAGACGACCTATCCCGGCGCCACTGCAGCGGACAATCGGCAGTTTCTTGAGGCCGTGCTTTGGCGGACCCGGACGGG
>JAGWAS010000005.1:0-81604 GCA_021296235.1 Paracoccaceae bacterium
GCGTGGAATTTGATGCGGTCTACACTGCCGAGGACATTGGCTCATACAAGCCCTCTGGCCGGAACTTCGAATACATGCTTGAGCATCTGGCCAGATGGGGCGTCGAAAAGCATGAAATCCTCCATGTCGCCGAAAGCCTGTTTCATGACCACGAACCGGCAAACAGGTTCGGAATTGCCAATTGCTGGATCCATCGCAGGCGAGGAAAGGAGGGATACGGAGCAACCAGGGATCCCGGGACCATGCCACAGACGGACTTTGTTTTTGGCAGCATGGCCGAGTTTGCGGCCGCCTGCACGGACGAATTTTCGCAAGCGGGCCCGCCGGTTTAACGCTGACATCCGGTCCGCGCTCCGCCTGCCGCCGACAGCAGGAATGCGAGAGCAACGAGGGCAAGTGCGGCGAAGGGCAAGCCACCCAGGAACACGAACCGGGCCACCCGCGTCGCCTGTATCGGATCCACCTCGGCGGAAAAGCCTGCGGAGTTGGCAAGGATTCCCGAAATTGCCGCACCGAGCGCATAACCTAGCCTGGCCAGCGTCGGCATCGCAGCGGAAATTCGTTCCCTGTCGTCCGGGCCTGCAAACAGGATCGCACGCCGAATTAGGAATGCGCGGGAAGTCCCCTGACCGGTTCCCTCTAGGGTGGCAAACAGGAAAATCAGCCAAACCGGCCCGTACTGTACGCTGTAGAGTAACCCCGGAACGCTGATGGCGACCAGTGCAACACCGGCGGAGATGAAGATGAGGTCACGCGATTCCGGCGCACCCGAAACCAGGATGGCCGAAACCGTCCAGCCGACAGAAACACAGGCGATCGCGTAACCAGCCGTAATGACGTCCGAGCCATGTATGGCCAGCAGCAGAAACGGGCCGTAGGTGATGAGGCCCGTTGTCGCAAGGTGCAGGAGGAAGATGAGCGCCAACGTCAGGTTTGCCGGCCGTCGGATGTCGTAGACCATTGCGGGAAGCAACCTGTTGTCTTCACGCCTGCCGTCCAGAACAAGGAACCCGGCAAGTGCCGCAGTGCCCGCAGCAAGCAATGCCGGGGTCGTGAAAGCGTCGAATTCAAGACCGGCAACGGCCACAAGCAGCACCGCGACGCAAAGCAGCATCAATCTCATGAGCGGGAAGCGCCGCTCGACCTTCTCTACCCTTTCCCGTTCGTTGATCCGCGGCGCCAGTGCGATCCAGCAAATGAGCAGGCAGGCCTTTGCTCCGAAAAAGGCAAATCCGAATCGCCAGTCCGAATGGGTCACAAAAAGGCTGCCGAACAGGGGGCCGAGGAATGCGGAAGTTCCCCAAAGCGCAGCGATGGCCGCAATGGCTCGAACAACCAGCCTCGCGGGAAACAGGACAGCAACAGCGACGAATGACATCGCCACCAGACCGCCGCCGCCTGCACCCTGCAGTGCCCTTCCGGCAAGCATCACCGCCATGTTCGGAGCAAGGGCGCTGGCAAAACATCCGCATGCGAATATGGCGGCAGCCATGATCATCGGTCGTTTGATTCCAAATTTCAGGGTCAAAAGACCGCTTGAGGCGGCAGCGACGATCGAGCCGATTTCATAGAGGACAACTGTCCAGGAAACGAATGCTTCGCCACCGATTTCCGGAATGATGGTCGGCAGCATTGTGGCAACAAAGAGGCCGTCCGCAGCATGAAGCCAAACACCGAAACACACCAGCACCACCGCGGCGGCGTACTCTCTGTTGAGCAGTTCGGTCCAGCGGACGCGTCCTTCCGATCGTGACGCGTTCAAAGTCCCGCTGCGCTCGCCTGATGGCAATCTGTTCAAATTCCGTAAACCCCGCCGGCTTGCCGGTGTGTTGCAATTCCACCGGAACCGATTGAAGGAAACTATGCGATTTTGTAGACGGGACCGAAAGCTGAGTTTCACCAGAGCGGTTCAACGATGTCGAAGAAGGCCTTCGTCAAATCATACGGCTGTCAGATGAATGTCTATGACAGCGAGCGCATGGCGGATGCCCTTGCTGGATCCGGGTATGCGAAATCATCCGATGCCGAGGATGCCGACGTGATAGTCCTCAACACCTGTCACATTAGGGAGAAGGCGACGGAGAAGATCTATTCGGAATTGGGCCGCTACAAGAGCCTCAAGGCCGCCAATCCTGACTTGCGGATCGTTGTTGCCGGTTGTGTTGCCCAAGCCGAAGGCGAGGAGATAGTCAGGCGTCAACCTATGGTGGATGTTGTTGTGGGGCCGCAGGCCTACCACCGCCTGCCCAATCTCATTGCGCGTTCCACCGAAGATGGCAGGCAGGTCGACACCGATTTCCCGGCCGAAAGCAAATTCGACAAACTTCCCCGCGGGCCTGTTGCAAAACGGACGAGCCCCACAGCATTTCTTACCGTGCAGGAGGGGTGCGACAAGTTTTGCACCTTCTGTGTCGTTCCCTACACTAGGGGAGCCGAATCCAGTCGCCCGGTTGCCGGAGTGCGGGACGAGGCAGAGCGATTGGTGGCGCGAGGCGTTTGCGAAATCACCCTGCTTGGTCAGAACGTGAACGCATATCACGGCGTTGGCCCTGACGGGGGCGAATGGCCACTGGCGCGACTCATGGCTGAATTGGCCAAGATCGATGGTCTGAAGCGGATCAGGTATACCACTTCGCATCCGAACGACATGACAGACGATCTCATTGAGGCCCACGGCACCTGCGCCAAGCTGATGCCCTACCTTCATCTACCGGTGCAGTCGGGGTCCGACAAAATTCTCAAACGGATGAATCGTCGCTATTCGGCGTCTGAATACCTGCGCACTGTCGAGAGGATTCGGGCCGCACGACCGGACATTCTGTTGTCCAGCGACTTCATTGTCGGATTTCCCGAAGAGAGCGACAGCGATTTCGAGGCCACGATGGATATTGTTCGGGAGGTCGGTTTCAGCCAGGCCTATTCGTTCCGGTACTCGGCCCGACCCGGAACGCCGGCCAGCGAGCGGCCACAGATCGATTCGGATGTTTCGGCCGAAAGGCTGCAGCGGCTGCAGGAACTTTTGAAATCGCAACAGCGGTTGGCCCAGGATGCAATGGTCGGGCGTAATCTTTCGGTGCTGTTTGAACGGAGCGGGCGCCGCAGCGGGCAATTGGCCGGAAAATCGGAATATTTGCATGCAGTCCACGCCGAGTGCGGCACGGACATGATGGGAAAAATCTGCAGGGTCAGGATTGCACGGTCGGAACCAAACTCGCTTACCGGGGAATTGGTTCGAGTGCAGGGTACCTGATGGCTGCAGGCCGATATTTCCACTCCGGGTAGCACTCGACAATTGGTCCCGCATCAAATACTGAATTCCCTTGATTTGCTGTGCAATTGAGCGCGTAAACCGCAGGATTTGGGAACTTGAGGTGTATGCACATGGTTGAACTGAGCTGACGAGGACAGACTTGGCAGCCGGGGCTCCATCAGTTTCCCAAGAAACGCGAGTAGCGTTCTCCGACAACCGACGGCTTATTGAGCTTTGCGGTGCGCATGACCAAAACCTCGAAAGAATCGAAAAAACGCTCGGCATTCAGATCGCGCGCCGGGGAAACCTACTTATTTTGATGGGTGCTGCCTCAGGGCGCGAATCGGGCGAAAGGGCGCTGCGTTCACTTTATGGGTTTCTTGAGGATGGCCGCCGGCTTGAACCGGAGGATGTCGATGCGGCGGTGCGTTTCGATCCGCAATTGGGGCCGGATGCTTCGGACACCGGCTTGCCGCGAATCAATTCCGGTGCGAACGGAATCCGGATCAGAACCAAAAGGAGAGTGGTTGAACCGCGCACGCGGGCACAGGGTGAATACGCCGTTTGGGATCGGTCCGGCCGGAACGGGAAAGACATACCTGGCAATCGCAGTGGCGGTGTCGTTGCTTCTCGACAACAAGGTCGATCGCATTGTGCTTTCGCGCCCTGCAGTCGAGGCCGGGGAAAGGCTTGGCTTCCTGCCCGGCGACATGAAGGAGAAGATCGATCCCTACATGCAGCCGCTCTACGACGCCCTCCACGGGTTCCTGAACGGCAAGCAGGTTGCCCGCCTGATTGAGGACCGGAGAATTGAGATTGCACCTTTGGCCTTCATGCGTGGCCGAACCTTGTCCTCGGCGTTTGTGATTCTTGATGAAGCCCAGAACACCACGAGCATGCAGATGAGGATGTTCCTAACCCGGCTCGGTGTGGGTTCCCGTATGGTGGTTACAGGAGACATTACCCAGATTGATTTGCCGCATGGTGTTGAATCAGGTTTGGTCGAGGCAAGGCGGGTCCTGTCGGCAGTGAATGGAATTGCCTTCAGGGAACTTACGGCAGAAGATGTTGTGAGGGACACCTTGGTAGCCAGAATCATAAATGCCTATGCCACAAGGAAATGAGGAATTCCGTCTCACGGTGGAGACGGTGGTCGATGACCGGCGATGGGACGAGGTGGGTCTGGATGTGGTTTGCAGGTCTGCGTGCGAGGTGGCCCTGAAGACAGCAGGCTTTGATCGCGGCCAATGCGAAATCGGAATTCTGGGATGCAGTGATGAAAAAATTGCCGGACTCAACCGGCGGTTCCGCAACGTCCATGGCCCCACCAATGTGCTGGCGTGGCCCGCCGGGCCAACAGTTGCGGACGATTTGGGGGTAAGTGAACTCGGAAACATTGCGGTGGCATTCGAGACCTGCATGATGGAAGCCAAGGCACAGGGCAAGAGACCCGCTAGCCACTTGGCCCATTTGATTGTCCACGCCTGTCTTCATCTGGTGGGATTTGATCATGAATCCGAAGACGAGGCCGAGGTGATGGAGGCAATGGAGTTGGCATCACTTGCGCGCCTTGGGATCGTTGATCCCATTCGACTTGACGGCGGCGCGGAAATGACATCAACAAGGGAACCTGTTCGGAACTGAGGAATATGGACGGCACAACAGAGGGTTCTTCTGGAGCGACGCGTGGCGCGCAGAAAACCGAATCGGAATTAGGCAATTCCCCCGAAAAGGCGATCGGGTTTTTTCACCGCCTGTTTGGCGGCACCGAACCGGAACAAGATGCGAACTCACATTCCAATGGCACGGGAAGCGAGGAGTTTCCGGCGGAAAATCCGTTCATCTCCCGAAATCCGCCGGTCAGGGATTTTGCTGTTCCGAGGGCGGAGATCGTGGCGGTGCCGCTTGATATCGGCCTTGACGAGTTGGTTTCGGTGTTCAGGGAAAGTGGCCGAACCCGGCTGCCTGTCTTCGGGGGCACGCTTGACGATCCGAAGGGATTCGTTCACCTCAAGGACCTTGCACTTGAGCACGGTTTCAATGGCGTGAGCGATGGGTTCAACCTCAGCGACGGAACGCTTCACGACCTTCTTTACGTCGCAGAATCGATGCCTGCAGAGGACCTGCTCGCCATGATGCGCGCCCGGCGGATTCATATGGCTCTTGTCATTGACGAGTATGGTGGAACCGACGGGCTGGTTACCTTTGAAGATTTGGTCGAAGTCATCTTTGGCGAGATCGCCGACGAACATGATGATGAGGAGGATTGGCAGATCCGGGAGGAAGGCGACGGTGTCTGGCGGAGTCAGGCAAGGTGTCCGCTGGAGGAGCTTGAGGGGATGTTTGGCAACGAACTGCTGAACGCCGAGGTTGACGAGGAGGTCGACACCTTGGGTGGGCTGGTGTTCCTGCTTGCCGGAAGGGTGCCGATCGCCGGGGAGGTGATCAGGCATGAGGCGGCCGGAATGGAATTTGAAATCGTCTCAGCGGATTCTAGACGCATAAAGGAAATTCGCATCCGCAGGAGCGCAGCGGCGGAAGCCTGATGCGTTGACGACACACCCGCTCCCCGATCCGGCAGGCAACAGGCGCCCAATGGCGTTGCTCATCATGCTCGTTGCCGGTGTCGTTGCAGCCATCGGTCATGCCCCTGCATCGTTGCCGGTTGCGACGGTGGTTGGATTCGCCATTGCCATCCGCATGTTTGTGGCCGCACGTTCAACCGCGAAGGCTCTGTGGCACGGCTGGGTGTTCGCCGCCGGCTACTTTCTGGTTGTGATGATCTGGCTGGTGGAGCCGTTCCTCATATACCCACTCCGCCACGGCTGGATTGCACCGTTTGCCCTGCTGGCAACAGCGGGGGGATTGGCGCTGTTCTGGGCGGGTGCATTCGGCGCTGCGTTCGCAGTGGGATTCGGTCCCCGATCCCGTGGCGCTGCGCTCGCGGTTACGCTCACCGCGGCTGAAGCGTTGAGGGAGTTCGTGCTGACCGGGTTTCCCTGGGGCTTGCCCGGATACGCCTGGTCCACCACCCCGGTTGCCCAGTTTGCCGCCGATGTGGGGCCGCTGGGTCTTACCTTCCTGACCATCCTCGCAGCGTCACTCCTTGTCGCAGGCCGTCGGCTGTGGGTCGGTGCAACGATTTGCATCGTCGGCATTGGCGCTGCTTGGACGGTTGGTACGGCCCGAATGGCGGACCGGAAAGATGATGCCGTTGAGCGCCCGCTCGTCCGGCTGGTGCAGCCGAATGCTGATCAGGCCCTCAAATGGAATCCGTTTCATGTCGAGCGGTTTCATGACCGGCTGCTTGCGCTGACCGCAACTGAGTCGGAGCGCAGGCCGGACATCACTGTTTGGCCGGAGACCGCGGCGACGTTCCTGCTTGAGGGTTCCGAGGAAAGGCTCGCCGAAATCGCAGCCGCCGCAGGAGGTCGCGTGGTCTTTGGAATACGACGTCACTCGGATACGGCACTGTACAACAGCATGGCGGTGATCGGTCCGGGCGGGGAAGTGGAGGAGATCTACGACAAGCGCAAGCTTGTTCCGTTCGGCGAGTACATTCCGTTGGGTGATCTCCTGTCTCGTTTGGGCATCTCGGGGCTTGCGACGGATCAAACCGGCGCATTCAGTCCCGGTAAGAGACCCGCGGTCATCAGGGTTGCACCGTTGGACCGGGTGCTCGCCCTAATTTGCTATGAAGCAATATTCTGGAGCCAAATCCGGAGCGAGGAACGCCCGAATGCAATGATACAGATCACGAACGATGCCTGGTTTGGGACGCTCTCGGGTCCGCAGCAGCATTTTGAGCAGGCCCGGATGCGGGCGATTGAGCTCGGCGTGCCGCTGATTAGGGCGGCAAACACCGGGATTTCGGCGGTGGTTGATGGAAAGGGCAGGGTGATCGGGCGTCTTGAACTCGGTTCGGAGGGTTATCTGGACATTGAGATGCCGGCTCCATTGCCTCCGACTTTGTTTGCAAGGTTCGGACATGTTCCGTTGTTGATTGTTGCCATTTTCATCATTGGGCTGATTGGCTTGCGGAAGCTGGTAATTCGGCGTTGACCGAAATACCGGGCATTGCTACTCACCGCCGTTGGCGGTCTACGGTCCGATCGGAAAGGGTTGCGCAGGAATATTGGAACGATGCCGAAAGGCGATTATCTCTTCACATCGGAGTCTGTTGCGGAAGGCCACCCCGACAAGGTCTGCGACCAGATTTCGGATGCAATACTTGATGCGTTCATGGAGGAAGACCCTGGCTCCAGGGTTGGCTGTGAGGCGCTCGCGACCACGAACAGGGTTGTGGTTGCCGGTGAGGTTCGCGGCCCGGAGCGTGTAACCGGGTCCGTTGAGTCGATTGTCAGGGAATGCGTCCGTTCCATCGGCTACGAACAGGACGGGTTTCACTGGGAAACGATGAAGGTTCACAACTACCTTCACGAGCAGTCGGTGGACATTGCTCAGGGCGTTGACGCCGTGGACGGATCAAGCGAGGGGGCGGGCGATCAGGGGTTGATGTTCGGCTATGCCGTTGACGAGACTCCGGAATTGATGCCGGCGGCAATACACAGTTCCCACAAGGTTTTGCGGTTGCTTGCAGATGCCAGGAGGAGCGGGATGGAGCCCCGTTTGGGGCCTGACGCCAAGTCGCAAATCACCGTCAGATACGTGGATGGAAAACCTGTTGCGGTGAGTTCGATAGTCGTATCGGTGCAGCATTTCGACGCAAGTTTGACATCAGGCAACGTACGGGAAATCGTTGAACCATATGTCAGGCAAGCGCTTCCCGAAGACTGGATTACTCCAGATACGGTTTGGCACGTGAATCCCACAGGCATCTTCGTCATTGGCGGTCCGGACGGTGATTGCGGCCTGACGGGTCGCAAGATCATTGTTGACACATATGGCGGTTCCGCTCCGCACGGCGGTGGAGCGTTTTCGGGCAAGGATCCGACCAAGGTTGACAGGTCGGCGGCCTACGCGGCGCGCTATCTGGCAAAGAACATTGTCGCTTCCGGGTTGGCAGGCAGGTGTTGCATCCAGATGGCCTATGCCATCGGAGTGGCGGAGCCGCTGGCGATCCATGTTGATACATATGGCACTGAAAGGGAGGATCCCGGCAAGATTGCCAGTCTGGTTCCAGAATTGATGGATCTGACCCCAAGCGGTATAAGGAAGCATCTCGGGCTTGGCCGGCCAATTTATCGCAGAACCGCCGCATATGGGCACTTCGGACGGACGCCAGATGAGGATGGTGGGTTTTCCTGGGAGCGCACGGATCTTGTCGAGGATTTGCGGAAGGCGTTCTGAACGCAGTGTTCCAAGCACCACTGATTATGGCCCCCTGACCGGAAGGCAACAGTGATGACCCCTCCGCAGAACCAAGCCGGCGGGCACGCAAGGAACTTCTACGGACGTAGGATCGGAAAATCACTGAGACCCAGTCAGAGGCGGCTGCTTGAAGACTGCCTTGAGCACCGTTTGATCCCGGGAGTTGAACCGAAATCCAATCCGCAGCGTCTGCCGGCAGATTTGTCCGGTTGCTTCAGCCTCGGAACTCCGATCTGGCTTGAGGTCGGATTCGGGTCGGGCGAGAATCTTGCCCGTCTGGCGGGCATGCATCCCGAGGTTGGTTTCATCGGTTGTGAGCCGTACATTAACGGGGTTGCTTCACTCCTGTCGAAGCTGGAGGCGAAAGGACTGTCCAACGTTCGGATTCATCCAGGCGACGTCAGGGAACTATTCGACGTCGCGCCAGAGGACTCTGTCGACCGGGTTTTTCTGCTCTATCCCGACCCTTGGCCAAAGAGGCGCCATCACCGCCGCCGGTTTGTGTCGCCCGAATATCTTGAGCCCTTGGCCCGGATGATGCGTCCGGATGCAGAACTTCGCATTGCGACCGACGTTCCGGATTACGCAAGACAGGCCGTGGTCGAATTGCGACGAAACGGAAACTTCCGGTGGTGTGCTGCCCGACGCGCTGATTGGATGGACAGGTGGGAAGGATGGGAGTCGACACGGTACGAAAAAAAGGCCGAGCGCGAGGGAAGGACCTCAATCTATTTGAACTTTGCCAGGCATTGAACCGCAATCACTGAATCGGCTTGGCAATGTGCGATCGTCCGCCTATTTCGTGGGCCGGATCACAACCGCATGCAACCGACTTGCTCCGGGCGCATCAGATAATTGGGAAGGACTGCCGACCATGATGAAAGCGCGGTTCAAACTGGGAGTGTTTGTTGCGGCATTGGCTCTTGCCGGGTGTTCGCAACCGGTTCTTGACATTGACGAGCCGAGTGAAGGGCAGCGCATATCCGCCGAAGAAGCACTGAACAGCACGGTTGTTGCCCCTGCGCGCGACATCCACAAATCGGAAATGGTGTCGGCGGTCGAACGGATCCTTCCGTCGATAAGGGCAGCGAGCCTTGAAGTTTGCTCGGAGCTATCGTTGCCGGCTCAAAGATGTGAGCAGGTTCGGATTGCTGAAGTCTCCATAAGTCCAAATATTGACGATCCCAACGCGTTTGCGGACGCGCAGGACAATGTTCAAATGACCGGTGGAATCGTCAGGATTTCCGGATCAGACGATGAAGTGGCGGCCGTGCTGGCCCATGAATTCGCGCATGTCATGTATGGGCATGTCGAAAGCAAGATGAGCAATGCACTCGTCGGTTTGGCAATTGCCGGTGGCATAGCCTTGGCCGTCGGTTCGGACGGTTCAGTCCACGATCAGCAGCGGAGCGAAGACATATTGCGCCTCGGCTACGGAATAGGCAGCCAAGCCTATTCTCCGGAAATGGAGATTGAGGCCGACAGGACTGCTATCTACATTCTGCGCAAAGCTGGCTACCAGACGACCGCAATGCGGGATTCAATCATTCGCCTTAGTCGGATTGATCTTGCGCACAAACACGGGTCGAATTCCCAACGGGTTGGATTCCTGCAGACCCATCCAAGCAGCGATCGGCGGATAGCTCACATCATTTCGGCCATTGATGATGCGGAGGCCGGAGTGCCGCTTATCGTTGCCGACCGCTGAACAGGTGCCGTTGCCGCGAGCGGCCAGAGGTTGACGAGTTCACCCTTTGCAACGCCTTCATTGGACCAACTGGCGCAGTGCAGCTGAATTCTTAGTCGCAATTGGCCAGACGCACTCGGGCCCAATCTTCCCTGAGCATGAATGATAGGACTCAATGATGTGCGATGTGCATGACTTTGGGAATGTGCCGTGGAGGTTCAAATGAACTCGCCGCTTCATTATGCCTGCTTCTGCCGGCTGTCTGTGGTTGTCAGCTGATCTGCGGGCCGGTTCCGTTGAATTTGACGCCTCCTCGCGACCGCATCATGGGATTTGCGTCGTCCCGACTGCGGCACCAAAATCTGCTGGTCCGGTTTCCCCCGCGTGGTTCGTCATCCGTCGCAGGAAATCCGTTCGTCGCTCTCGTGTTGCAATGCAAGTTACGTCACCGTGATTTGCAGAAACTCGTCCTTGCGCACCGAACTCTCCGTGCAGGATTGGGACCGGCAGGCGACGGCAGATGAATGGCCTTCTGAGTTGTACTGGTTGCACCGGCGTCGCATTGATGTGCGGGCCGTGCAATCAAGGAAGATCAATATTGCAAGTGTGCCGGTCAAGAGGGGGCGACTCCACAAACCCCGGCAACCAGAAAGAGCCCAACCCGAGAATTGGGAAGATCGAATTGCCAAGTCAGATCCGCTGCCTGCAGTTTGACGGCATCCCCTTTTCAATGTGTTTCGACAAATCGGCGCACGCGTTTTTGCTTGGTTCGCAGGTGAACTTGGTCAACAATGATGATCGTGTTTTCGTCTTCATTGATTGTTCTTGCGGAAAACTGGCTCCTTTTTCCGATTGCCAAATTTGACAGTGTCCGATCGTCAGCCTGGCCATGGGTTCCTTTCGGCAGATTGGCGTGCGCCAAAAGATCTTTGTGTGCATGATTCGCGAAAACAATTTTGACTGTTCTGTTCACACTCACAGTTGTCGCGGAGATGAACCGGCTGTTGTCATTTCAATGGGCAAGTTTCAAACGCAGATTGCCGTCGTCATGGATGATATCCTGAATCGGCATGGCTTCTTCGGATTCAACTGATCCAATCGTTGCAATCAAGCTCAAGGCGGCAAGGCCGTTGCGCAGCGAGAACTGCATTCTTGCTTTCCCTGGAATTGAACATGCCATTGATTGCATCAATGACATCAAGCTTGACTGGTGACCATCAAGAACAATGCTGCTTCCGGTCCATGGTTGGCACCGCCAATTCCTGAACTCCGGCCAATTCTGAATCGCTGCTCTGAACGATTGCCGCGGCGGCAACAACATTCATTCTCACGGGCTGCACAGTTGGCACCGCCGGCATTCGAATGCATCCCGCTGCGCATTGGCCTCACCAGTTTTCAATTCAATGTGTTCGCTAAACGCGCGACGCAAGCACGCCCGGCAGTCCGCAACATCAGCGGATATCGGCTCCGATTGATGCCATCAGTCGGGCGAACTGCGGAAAACTTGTGGCGATTGATTTGGTGTCGTCGACCACAACCGGCAGTTCCGACGCAAGCCCCAAGCAAAGAAAACTCATCGCAATGCGGTGGTCGGCGGACGCCCGACATGTCGCACCGCCCTTGACTCCATTCGGTCCGTTTCCGAAGACGATGAGCTTGTCCTCATCCTCCTCAACCTGAACGCCACAAGCCTCAAGGCCCCGTGCCACCGCGTGCAGCCGGTCGGACTCCTTATACCTGAGTTCCTGCACGCCGTTCATCACCGTCTTGCCCTCAGCGAATGCGGCGGCGACGGCCAGTATCGGATATTCGTCAATCATCGCCGGCGCTCGCTCAGGAGGAACTTCAACACCGGCTAGGGTTGAGAACTCGGCGCCAATGTCGGCGACCTCTTCGCCGCATTCGGACCGTCTGTTTTCAAATCGAAGATTTGCTCCCATCTCCTGAAGGGTTGCAAACAATCCGATTCTGGTCGGATTCATGCATACTCCGCGCACCGTGATCTTTGATCCCGTCGTCAACAGCGCCGCGGTTGCCGGAAAGGCGGCGGATGAGGGATCTCCGGGGATGGTGAGGGTCTGCGGAATTAATTCGGCATGACCACCAACTGAAATTGCCCGGCCGCCCCCGCATTCCTCGATCTCAACCGATGCACCAAATAATGCCAGCATGTTTTCGGTGTGGTCGCGGGTTTGCACCCGTTCCGTTACAACCGTCCGTCCTGGCGCGTTCAGGCCTGCCAGCAGAATGGCAGATTTGACCTGTGCGGATGGCACCTCAAGTTCAAGATGAACGGGCACCGGATCGTCGGCCCCGACAATGGTCGCAGGCAAGTACCGGTCCAATCGGGCAATGCAATTGGCGCCAAACTTGGAAATCGGCCCCAGTACCCGGCCCATGGGGCGATTTCGCAGGGACGAATCACCGGTGAAGACGGCGGTCACAGGTGAGGTCGCCATGGCACCCATCAGCAGTCGTACACCAGTGCCTGAATTGCCACAGTCGATGACATCTTCGGGAGGGGAAAATCCACCGGTTCCGAAACCTTCAATGACCCAGCTTCCGTCTTCCGACCGATCGACATGTGCGCCGAACTGCCGCGCGGCCCCAATTGTTCCGAGCACGTCCTCGCCTTCCAGCAATCCACTGATCCTCGTAGCTCCGATCGTCAGTGATCCAAGAATCACCGCGCGGTGCGAAATCGACTTGTCGCCGGGCACCGCTATGTCGCCGATAAGGGCATTCCCCGGATGGGCGCTCAGGGGTGTGGGTTCAACTGCGGTCATTTCGGTCCGTCATGCATGGGTTCAGTGGTTTCAATAGAGTACGCGGCCCGCATGTTGAAGCCCGGCGGGGGAGCACACCCCATGGGATGCAGAGGGTGGTGCACGTTTGCTTCATTTGCGGCTGCGGGCGTCTGCAGCGCCGTCAGCGCATCCTGCGGCGTCAGCCGAAATTTGTGGTCAACGATTGTCGTGTCGGGCGGTGGCGCCGCAACGCAAGTGCAACCTCCAACTGAGCCAATTCTGTGTCCGCCCGTTCCATGGGGATGCGAGCCAATGGTCGCCATGCGCAATTCACGCTGCTGTTCGCGATTCTCCTATTCTGTGTCTTGTCATTCAACTGGACGGTGGCGACGATCCTTGAGGCCCAGACCATTGCGCTGCGGGAGCCTCCCGCCTGGATATTCGAGCCCCTGTTGGCCAACTGCACCAAGTTGCTGTTCAGGGATGGGGTTGGGAAAATCTGGTCAAGTCGCCCGCAGTTGCGACTACTGCATCCGCACTATCGATCGCATTTGGTTGTTCTGCTGCCAATGCACTCGCCCGCCTTGAATTTCGTGGGAAGTGCGATCTCTGGTCCATCACAAATTGGATGTTTGATCCAATCGCATTGGCATTTCCCTTCTGCTTGATCACGCGGTGCTTGGGGGTGCTTGACACCCGTCTGGTGCTTGTCTAGACTTAACGTCCTTTTGAACTTCTCATTGTGACTTGGATTTGCACCAAATCAATTGGGTTCGGTACTTCGTTACCTTGATAAAGCAGCGATACTTTAGGGTGCATCGCATTGGCGGGTGTTCCGCCCAATTTGCCTGTCACCGGAAGTACCAGGTGTGGCGGTTGGTGGAATATTATCCTTCGTCTTTATCGTGGAACGATCTAATGTATGCAATTGTGCTGACCCGAAATTCGACGAAAACCGCGCCTGCGATGGTGGTGAGTTTTTGTTGAAGGTTGCCATCATCATTGCGGAAAGATCATGGCAATGTCGACGCTGATTGTCATTCCAGCAGCGATTTTTTCGGTCATTGCATCGGATCAATTGGTTCGCGGTTTGGCCACTCGGGTGGTGCGGTAGGAAATGGAGTCTGAATCCGACTTCCCTGCATTGGACACCAATGAGAGGTTTCTCGCTCAGGTCGCCTGGGCCTATTTCGTAGAGGACATGACCCAAGCGGAGGTTGCCCAAAAGCTTGGTGTTACCCGCCTGCGCGTCAACCGAGCGCTTGCTGAGGCGCGGAAAACTGGGCTTGTGCGCATCTGTTTCAACACAGCTTACGCGGCGTACGCCGAAGCTGAGACGGAGCTTGTCAAAAAATTCGGCCTTAAGGTAGCCTATGTCGCACCGGCGCCGAGCAATCCAGAGAAAACACAGAATGTCGTTGGTGCTGCACTCGGAAATCTGCTGTTGAATGTGCTTGCGGACAGCAAAGTCCGACTTTTCGGTATGGCCTGGGGCAACACGCTGAATCTCGCGACCCGTAGCATGGCTCCACTGAATCGACCGGATCTTGAGATTGTGTCGGTCATGGGCGGTCTGGTGAGAGGTTCTGACCTGAACAGCTTTGAGATTACGGTGTGCCTTGCCGGTTTGGTCAATGCCCGGCACAGTTTTCTTACTGCGCCACTCTATGCCGGATCTCGCTCCAGCCGAGACACGATAATGCAGCTTGAAGTATTCGCCGAGATTCTGGGCAAGATTCGTTCCGTCGATGCGTTGGCCATGACTGCGGGTGATATTTCTGAACGTTCGATGCTGATGCGGGATGCATTGCCTTCGGACACTTCAATTGCGGACCTGCGTAGTGTTGGTGCCGTTGGCGACATTCTTGGAACGGTCATCGACGCAGAGGGAAACCCGGTGGAGCATCCGATCAACAATCGGGTGATCGGGATCGGTTTTTCCGATCTTGCCCGAATTTCGAACGTCATCCTCGCAGCCGGCGGGTCGCACAAGTTTCAGGTGACGAGGGCGATCCTTAATCTCGGCCTTGTGGATACGCTTGTTACTGACGACGAGATGGCGCGGCAGCTACTGGCCTGACTATGGCCTCGACAATCGGCATTGACATCGAATCCACGGGCATCAAGGCAGTTGCATTTCGGGATGGGAGAGTCGATGCAGTGGCCAGTTGCCCGATTGAGGTGTGCCGACCCAAATTGGGTGGAACCGGCGATATTCAAACATTTGGATGAAGGCAGTGTTCGACTGCCTTGACCGTCTTGTCGCCGAGGATGCGTTGGCCTGTGCCGGATCAATCGGTCTTGCGGGTCAGGTGCTCGAATTGGTTCTGCCGCCGGGTGGTTGCGCTCCTGGCTGATCCAGACATGGCCGAGTTGCTGTTGGAGTGAAGAAGGCGCTTCAGCAGTTTGCATTCCTCCTGAACCGGGAACGGTATCAGGCGGCATCTGCAGGGCATAAAACCGTGATCAAGCTCAGGCCATTGTCGCCCACTGCATCTTTTGACCATTTCGCAGAAGACTCCTGAGGCAACTTCCATTTGTCCCAACCCACACCACGTTCCGGACACCCCATTCAGGAACTTGACCGAAGGAGTGGCGCGTTAGGATCAGGCAGATCCCGGTTGCCATCCGGCGCGGGTTCATCACAAGTTTTTCATGCATGTGCGAAAAAGAACTATTTGCGCTCGTAAGCCAGTTATTTTATCTCCCTAATCAGCAGGAAAGCCTGCGTTTCCAACGCTTGCAGAATGCGCAAGCAAAAGCATTTGGGAGGAATTAGATGAGAATTTTGATTTGGGCAGGCGCAATGCTTGCAGCGATGACCACCGGCGCTCTGGCCGAGCGCTATGTGATGATCACCCACACACAGGGCACCGATCCGTTTTGGCCGGTGGTTGAAAAGGCTGGGCGTGATGCGGCTGAAGACGTTGGTGCGGAATTCGAATACAACTTCGATCCGTCGGGCGACATGGCAGGCATGGCAAAGCTGATCGAGGCCGCCTCGGCGACCCAACCGGATGGAATAGTGGTCTCACTTCCCGATGCGGACGCGTTGGGAGGGGCAATCCGCTCCGCAGTGGACGCCGGTATCCCGGTTATTACGATGAATTCGGGTTTGGAGGCTTCGAAGGACGTTGGTGCACTGATGCATGTCGGCCAGCCCGAGCGCGATGCCGGTTTTGCCGCGGGTGGACGCGCAATGGCCGAGGGCGTAACGAAAGGCCTGTGCCTGAACCAGGAAGCCTTCAACACCGCGCTGGTTGATCGCTGCACCGGGTATTTCGACGCCATGGGAGCCGAACTGAACCAGATTGATGTCTCCAACGATGTTGCTCAGATCAAAACCCGCACCGCCGCCGCATTGCAGGCGGATGCTTCGATTGACGGTTTGCTCGCTGTGGGTCCGCATGTCTGTGCCGCAGCTGCCGCAGCTGTCGACGAGGTCGGTGCCGACGTGCATTTGGCCTGTTTTGACCTCAGCCCCGAAGTGATCAACCTGATCAAGGCGGGCATGGTGGCCTATACAATCGACCAACAGCAGTATTTGCAGGGGTACATGCCGATCGTGGTTCTGCACCTCTACAACAACTACGCCGGAATGCTGCCGGGTGCGAATATTCCTTCGGGACCCGGCTTTGTGGATGCCTCGAACGCTGAAGGTGTCGCCGAGCAGGCGGGCGTGAACCGTTGATCAGCGAATTCTGAATTATAGGGCGCAGCCGGGTTAACCCGGCTGCGCCAACCGAATTGTTCGTGCAGGGAGGAACGCATGGCTGATCGAAGCGAGTCTGACCGGCTAAAGCAGGAAAGCTGGTATCAGAAGACAATTCGCCGCCCGGAAATCGGGTCATTCGTGGTGATGATCGTGGTCATCATCGCGCTGGCACTTGCTTCTGACGGGCAGGCATTCAATGCACTTGGTCTCAAGAACAACATAGCGATTATCGCCCAATTCGGGATCATTGCGACCGGTGCGGCATTGCTGATGATTGCCGGAGAATTCGACCTTTCTATCGGCTCCATGATCGGATTTGCCGGCATGTCCATGGCGATGATGATGAAATGGGGCCTTCCCTTTGGGTTGGGCGAGGCAACGCCATTCACGGCGTTCCTGATTACGCTCTGCATGACGCTCTTTCTTGGCTGGATGATCGGCAACATAGTCGTGCGCTCGGGCCTTTCGAGCTTCATTGTTACACTGGCGTTCCTGTTTGTCCTGCGCGGAACGACGGAGGTTGCCTTCCGCCTCATAAACAAGTCCACTCAGATCTCAGGCTTGCCTGATTTCAAGGAAACCAGCTGGTTTGCGGAACTGATGGGAGGCGAGGTATTCGGATGGTTCTATGACCTCTGGTTTGAATTCGGCGGAAATCTCAACCGCAAGGGCGAGCAGTGGGTTTCCGGATTCGACGCCCGGTTCATGTGGTGGATTATCATTGCAGGGGCGGCCTATTTCATCCTGAGCCGAACGCAGTTGGGCAACTGGATCTATGCAACCGGCGATGACAAGGAGGCTGCGCGCGCCAATGGTGTTCCGGTAAACAAGGTGAAGATTGGCCTTTTCATGTTCACCGCCTTCTGCGCGACGATGTTTGCCGCCTGTCAGGTCTTTGACACCAACACCTCTGATGCGGCCAAGGGCAATTTGAAGGAACTGGAAGCCATTGCCATTGCGGTCGTGGGCGGAACACTGATGACGGGCGGGTTCGGTTCGGTCATTGGGGTCGTATTCGGGGCAGTTACCGTGGGCCTCGTGGCCAACGCCGTTTTCTTTATCCCTTGGATCGATGGATCTTGGTTCCGGGTCTTTGTCGGCACGGTGCTTCTGGCCGCCGTATTCGCCAACGAACGCATCCGGAAACGCATTACCGGAGGGATCTGAGCCATGGCCAAATCCTATATGCAGGTCAAGGGACTGGTCAAAAGGTTCGGTCCGTTCACCGCCCTAAATGGCGTGGATCTGGAGGTATTTCCGGGTGAGGTGCATGCACTGCTGGGCGACAACGGCGCGGGCAAATCAACGCTGATCAAGATTTTGGCAGGGGTTCATCAGCCTACGTCCGGCAGGATTTTCATTGAGGATGATGAGGTGCAATTCCGGTCGCCGCGCGACGCCTCGGCGGCAGGAATCGGGACGGTCTACCAAGATTTGGCGCTCAACCAGCTTATGAGTGTTACCAGGAATTTCTTCATGGGCCGTGAACTGAAGGGACGCTTGGGAGTTCTTCGCACCAAGGAGATGGACAAGATCGCCCATGATGAAATGCTCAAGATTGGCATCGACATTTCGGATCCGCGACAGGCCGTGGGCACGATGTCCGGAGGCCAGAGGCAAACTCTTGCCATTGCACGGGCCATTTATTTCGGCGCAAAGGTATTGATCCTGGACGAACCCACCTCGGCACTTGGTCAAAGGCAGCAGATGGAAGTGCTTAAGACCATGATGCGGGTGCGGGCCCGCGGCGACATCGCCATCATCTTCATCACGCACAACGAGATTCACTCAAACTTGGTCGCGGACCGCTTTACCTTCCTGGCGCTGGGCCAGGTGATTGGCGCAGGCACAAAGACAGAGTTGGCTGGCGAGGACATCCGACGCCTGATGGCCGGCGGTGCCGAGATGAAGGATCTGGCCCACGAACTGGCAGCAATCTGAGTCCAACAAGTGAGTGGACGCGTTTGGGGTCCACCAATGTTCACATCGAGACAGCTTTACATGGCCCAAAAGATGGCCATGTACTCGGGCCCAACCTGTCCACTGAAAAGGAAGTGCACAGTTGGTTCAATCAATGGCTGATCGCATAAATCACGATTATTGCGATTTGTACCCGGTACTAACGATCGGTTTCCGAATTGTTGCCCTGCAATGAAGCTCACGACTTTGTTCATGCGGCCGGACAAGTGTCGGCGGCCTCGGAGCATGCAGCCGTGCCCGATGTGGACCGGCGGGAAATGACGACGGAGCTTAGCATCTGTGGTGTTGGCATGTCCGGTTACCGGAACTGATTGGCTCATGCTGAACAGGCGGACCTGCATTGATTTCAGGTGGCCGTGGATTGGCTCGGAAGAATGACAGAGGTAAATTGGCCCGGCCCAGTGCCTTCCAAATGCTTAGCGATGGTGCATAACGGCGGATTTTGATGCGCCGAGGTTGGATTTTCAATAATGTTGATTTGCGATTCGGGATCAGGCACGTCAAGGTGGGTGCGACCAAACCCGCATTGCAGAAAGCCATGACCGGAACAACACCATGGATGGTTTTGTCTTGACCGCAGGTCCGGCCGCTGAACTCGCCGAAAATGTCAGTCAGCCTTTTGAGCGCGCCCGCGCCATGCCCAAATGTGTCTATTCCTCGGAGGAATTCCTGCAGCTTGAGTTGGAGCACATATTCAGGAAGGACTGGTTTTGCGTTGGACGGGAAGACGGTCTTGCGAGGCCTGGCGACTATCTGGCATTCGATCTGGCAGGCCAGCCGATCATGGTGCTGCGGGACAATGACGGGAAAATCAGGGCACAGGCGAATGTTTGCCGACACCGCATGTCAAAAATCGTGGAGGGAAGGGGAAATACCCGAACTTTGGTGTGCCCATACCATGGCTGGACCTACGGCCTTGACGGACGTCTGCGCGGTGCCCCCGGCATGGCCCGCAACTCCGATTTCGACAAATCCCGATACAGGCTGCCACAGATCAGATGTGAGATTTGGCTTGGATGGGTTCTGGTTACGCTGAATCCCGACGCGCCACAGGTCGCAGAGCATTTGGCCGAAGTTGAGGCCATGATCGAAGATTATGCCATGCAGGACTATTCCCAAGGCTTCTTTGAAGTCATGGAGTGGGACACCAACTGGAAGATTCTGGCCGAGAATTTCATGGAAAGCTATCACCTTCCGGTTTGCCATGCGAAAACGATCGGCGGCCTTTCGTTGGTTGATGATGTTGAGTGTCCCAAGGGCAGGCCAGCCTTTAACTACCACACGTTGCAGAAGGACCCCGGGTTTACACTCTCGGTTGCACATCCAGAAAATGTCCGGCTCAAGGGTGATCGACGATTCATGACATGGCTACTGGCAATCTATCCGAGCATGTTGATCACGCTGACCCCCGGATATTTCTGGTATTTGTCACTTCATCCGGTTTCGCCGGGCAGGGTTCGCATTTTCTTCGGTGGCGGCATGTCGAAGGAATTCAAGAGTGATCCAAATGGCGCAAAGCACTTTGCCGAGCTTCGCAAACTGCTTGACGAGGTGAACGAGGAGGATCGCGGATGCACTGAGCGCGTCTATGCCGGCTCCCTCTCCGAATTTGCCGAACCAGGTCACCTTTCCCACCTTGAAAGACCGAACTTTGAGTTTGCCAACTACCTGTCGAAGCGGATTCCGGCCCAAGTCCCCAAAATTGACAGAGCAACCGCCGACTGAGGAAAGGGCATTCAGGCAGCAGCCTCATCTGGATGCGATACGGGCCCCCTCTGCCAGCGCGGCAAGTTTGGCGTAGGCGATTTCCGGGTCAACTGGACCGTATCCGGCAAAAGTTCCGAATCCACAATCGGACCCTGCCATAAGTCGATCGGTCGGCAGAAAATCCAAAAACCGCTGAAGTCTCTGTGCCACCACCTCGGGGTGCTCGACGAAATTCGTTGTGCTGTCAACGACCCCCGGAACAAGAATTTTCCCCGGCGGAATTTCGGCCAACCGGTCGCGGAAAATCTGCCATTCATGGGCATGACGCGGGTTGGAGGTTTCGAACAGCACATGATTGGCATTCACCTGCAACAGCACGGAAAAGACCCGGTCCATGGATATGTCGCAGACATGGGGTCCTTCATAGTTTCCCCAGCAGATGTGAACCCTGATCCGGGATGGATCCAAGCCCTCAAGTGATCGGTTCAAGGCGGCAACATGGGCTCCCGCAATGTCAACGAACTCCTCATCTGACAGGTCGGCGAACATCATGTGCCTCGAAAGTGCAAGATCCGGGCAATCCAACTGCAGCTGCAGCCCACTGTTCACTATGGTTTTGTATTCTTCTCTCATGGCATCCGCGAGTGCATCCAAATACTCATCCCGGGTCGGAAAATGGTCATTTGGCAAGAAGAGGCTAATCACACCCGGCGAGGCGGCGTTCATGAAACCTTCGGCCGCACCGTGCATTTCCATTCCGGCCTTGAGGTTGGCGATGTCCTTCAGGAGCTCATCCTGATTCAGCGGTTGGATCTCTCCGACGCATCTGGGCCTTGAATATTGCGGCGTTCCGCCTTCGTCGGAGAGTCTCTTGAGAAATGATGGAAACATCAAAAGGTCGCGCGGTGGCTGTCTTGGGGAGTCACCGGCAAACCCCGAGTAACGGTCCTTTACATAGGTTGCATAGGAGATCTTGGATGTCTCGCCGTCGGAAACGATGTCGATTCCGGCCTCAACCTGTCGGCGAACCGTCTCTGACACCGCCTCGGTCATGGTTAGGTCGAAGTCGCTTTGGTCGAATTGTTCGCCCCTTTCCCTGGCAAATATGAAATCCACAACCCGCTGGCTCCGCGGAAGGCTACCTACATGGGTCGATCTGATTGAAATGATCCCTCTCCTTGATTTCGCCGGCTGCGGAAGGGTTTCCGGAATCTCTAGGAAAGCCGGGTTGGTCCTGCCGGATCGTCGGTGTTTCGCACCCTGAACAGGCCGTTCTCGCCCGATACGGCCGGACTTAGCGAACGGTTCACGCAGGGCGGAACCGCACAAGTGTCGCCGGGAGCCAGAATTTCGAAACCACCCTCCCATTCAAGCCGCCAGTGACCCTCAAACACCATCAGTACTTCATGCCGGTCGGTGGTGTAGTGTTCGCCCGTGACAGAACTTCCGGTCAGGTAATCGACCGCGAAACCTGGCCGGTCAACGATCATTGCATCTCCACCAATGACCTTGGCCGGCGACCCGCTGGCCAGGGCCGCCATGTCCCAATGGCGGGCGACGTATGCCGGCACGACCTCGGAAACCGGCAATTCGGGAAATTCCTTCAGTTCCCTTTCCGTAAGTACTGGCATTGAACCGACGGAATCCGGCAGGCGCTCGCCCTTTGCGGTGTCGTAGAGGCGACCTGTTTCGGCCAGGATCAGGCCATGATCGCGCGCCTCTTCGATTACCTGCGGAGCCCAAATGACGCCGCCGCCGGCGTCGTCGCCCCCGAGGATTGCCATCAGCATTCCGTGCTTCTGTCCAATGTTCTCAAAACCCCTGAAGATCCCGGTAGGTATGTTGAAGATGTCTCCCTCCTCAAGCACGACCTCTCCGGCGGTTCCCGATCTTCCCCAGAAAAACCGCCATCGGCCCTTGAGAACCCAAAAAACCTCTGCGGTTCGGTGTGAATGCAGTGAATTCCTGCACTTGGGCGGCTGACCGGCGGCACCAATGTTGAAGCCCGGCGTTTCGCGGATGTGAACATGCTGGCCCGAACTTTCCGAAACGCCACCGCCGATGATTGAGAAGTTCTCCTTGAGGTTGGACCCCGGCGTGTGCGTGTCGATGAATGCGGTCCGGCAGGGAATCAGTTCTCCATAGCGGACGATTCGCTTCTTCATGTCTTCATGGTTCATCTGCCATTGTCTCCATCTCAGTCAGCTCGCTGCCCTGTGCCTCAACTCAGCAGTTGGTGCCAGATGGCAATCTCGTCATAGATGTTGTATTCGGCCCGGATTCCGTGGTTGCCGAACTCGGCATGCGACATTCCCAAGATATGGATATCCCGGCCTGTTGGTGGACCGAATGCTCCGCCTCCACTGTGGCGGCCCTCAAGCGACCACCTGATTGCGGCTCTTTCGGGCAGGCCGGGGTCTGAACGGCCGAGTCGGTGCTCAATCCGGAATTCCGCATCCGGCAACGCCGCGCGCAGGCCAAGCCAGAACGACTCTGCACCCGCGAATCCATGGGCTGCCCTGCCACCCGGAATGTGGAGCTGGCAGGCCCTGTCATACTCTTCCGGAATTGCGGAGAACCCTGCACCCATCATGCGTTCGAGAATTGCCTGGTAGCGAAGACCCGGCTCGGCATTGTTTCCGCGCCCGGAATAGGGAGCCTTGAGAACATCATCCTTTGGCACAAAATGGCTCACAGGCGGCAATTCGCCGGCAAGGGTTGCATGAACAAATTCCCGCGGCTCATAGCCGATCTGCCGAGCGATTGCCCCCTGATCCCTGATGATCCATTCATCATTGATCCGCCACCCGTTCCGCTCATCCTCTTCGGCGTGGCACTCGGCGATTATCCTGTAGCGAAGGTTCGTTGAGGAGGCGGATCCGTACTTGCCGGAGCCGTCATGGGTTGCGGTCGAGAAAATCCGGTGTGATGAAATCCAGCTGTTCTCCCCGGTATGCCCCCAAATGACATCCTCTCCGAGCAGCTGCCGATCGGGGAATTCAGCCAGTGTCGCCATTGTGGCGGCTATCACGGCCTTGTTTCCCCGCGTCAGCGCTTCCGGTGAGCGCACCATAATGTCGTCGGAATAGTACTGGTGAAGCAGGTCGATCTTTCGCTGTTCCCAGATCTCCTCGGTGATCCCGAGGATGAATTGAGTAAAGTCGGTGTATTTCGGGGTGCTCACTCGTGATGTCTCCGGTCTTCCGGCAGCCTTGCGGACCCGCGCAGCATGAGGCTGCATGGGAAGCGCAAATGAACCGGCGGCGTGTTGCGCTGATCAATTGCCTCAAGCAGTTTACCGACAGTGGCTTCTACCATGCGCTCCAGCGGCTGGCGCATGGTGGTCAGGCTGTAGGAAGGCCATGCGGCCAACGGAACGTCGTCGAAGCCAACCACCGAGACGTCCTCAGGGACCCTAATTCCGAGTTCGCTTTTCAGGGTGTCGATTACTGCGAACGCCATATGATCGCCGCCAACGAAAATTGCGTCAGGTGCAGGGCAGCCCCGGGCAAAGATCGAACGGCATGCTTCAGCTGCCGCGCTGCGGCTGTATCGGCCATCAGCGCAGGTGGCCAACGCGACATCAAAATCCTGCAACCCGGCCCTGAACCCATCTTCCCGTTCGCGGCCCGTCGATGATCCCCTCCATCCCGAAATGTGGGCGATGCGCTGATGGCCACCCGCGACCAAAAAGTGTGCGACCCGCCTGGCACCATCAAAATTATCCGAGGCAACGGAAGTTGGACCGTCCTCTCCTTGGTGGCGGTTGAAGAGAATGGCGGGAATTCCTTCGGCTCTGCAGCGGCTGGCGAGCGGAACGGTCATTGCGACCGACGCAGCAATGAGACCGTCCACCTGATAATCAAGCAGGTCGGCAACAATTTCTTCGGTATCCGACTCCTCGTTCGGTGCCAGGAAGACCAGAATGTGGTAGCCGTTCTTCTTCAACTCTCGAGACAGGAGCTCCAGTGCCGACGGGTGGAAATGGTTCTCGAAATGACCGACGACCAAGCCAATGATTCTTGATGTGCCGGTTATCAGAGACCTTGCAAGCACATTCGGCCGATAACCGAGATGGTCTGCCGCCTGCCGAACCTTCTCTGCCATCTGCGGCGAAACCGATGCACCGGGCGTGTAGGCCCGGCTGACGGATGATTGGCTGACCCCGGCCATTCGCGCAACTTCCATCGCCGTTGTTCTACGCATGGCAACAACCTTCCCCACACACAATCATCCGGCAGTCCAACCGCCGTCTATAAGGAGATGGGTTCCGGTAACCATTGCCGAGGCTTCCGAAGCAAGAAACACAACAGCTCCCATGACATCCTCAACTTCGCCAATGCGCCCAAGTTTGATTTTGGACCTTATCCATTTTTCCTTTTCTGGGTCGGCAAAGGTGTCGGTCGTGAGTTCCGTGCGAATGAAGGTTGGGCACAGCGTGTTAACCCTTATCCCATAACTTCCCCACTCGATTGCCATCGCCTTGGTCATTCCTTCAAGTGCGTGTTTGGATGCACAGTAGACAGCCCGTTCCTGGCCGCCGACAAGTCCCATCTGACTCGATATTTGGATTATGGAGCCGCCCTTCGCCTTCATGCCCTTGGCCGCTTCGCGGGCAAGGAAGAATGCATATTTTGCATTGAGTTCCATGACGCGGTCGTAATCTTCCTCGGTCGCATCCAAGGCTGGTGTGTGCCGCGCCGTGCCGGCGGAATTGACCAGAATGTCAAACGGCCCGTTGTTCCGGAACATTTGGGCCACTGCAGCTTGATCTGTGATATCCAATTCCACCGGACTTGCATGGAATCCCTCACTCCAGAGCATTTCCGCTGCAGCTCTGAGCCTGTCCGCATCCCGCGCTGCCATGACAACCGCCGCTCCCGCCTCGGCGAGTGCTGTGGCGCATGCAAATCCAATCCCTCGGGAAGCACCCGCAACCAGTGCGCTTTTTCCGTCAAGGCGGAAGGAGGGAGTTTTTGGCAAATTGCTCATGTCAGCCGCGTTTGGTTGGCGGCTGGCATGAACAGTTGTCTTGCGTCCATGCTCATGCGTGCCCTCCCGGCTCCGCCGAGCCGGCATATGGAATGTTCAGCCCGCCATATCGCCGCAACCTGATGTTGGCCTGCTCGGCATGTCCCGCAAAGCCCTCAAGAATGCAAAGCCTGGAACAATATTCCCCCACGAATGTGGCGGCTTCATCGGTAACAATTTTCTGGTAGCTGTGGGTCTTGAGATATTTGCCCACCCATAACCCGCCGGTATAGCGGCCGGCGCGCCGTGTCGGCAATGTGTGGTTGGTTCCGACTATCTTGTCTCCATTCGCCACGTTGGTTCTCGGTCCAAGGAACAGCGCCCCGTAGGATGTCATGTTGTCCAAGTACCAGTCGTCGCGGTCGGTCATGACCTGCACATGTTCGGCTGCAATCTCATTGGCGGTCTCAAGCATTTCCAAATGGGTGTCGCAAAGTATGACCTCACCGTAATCCTCCCAACTCCGAGCTGCTGTTCTGGCCGTCGGCAGGATTCCAAGGAGCCTCTCGACTTCCCTTATGGTGTTTTCCGCCAACCGACGGTCGTTGGTGACAAGTGTAGCCGGCGAATCGAATCCGTGCTCTGCCTGGCCAAGAAGGTCGGTTGCACAGAGTTCGGCATCAACCGTGTCGTCAGCAATGACCATCGTTTCAGTTGGCCCAGCGAGCAGGTCAATTCCCACCTTGCCAAAAAGTTGCCTCTTGGCTTCGGCAACGAATGCGTTGCCCGGGCCGACCAGCATGTCGACCGCACTGATGGATTCGGTGCCGAGTGCCATGGCTCCCACCGCCTGAATGCCGCCAAGCAGATATATCTCGTGGGCACCGCCGAAATGGATTGCGGCGATGACCGCGGGATGCGGTTCGCCATTGACCGGCGGAGTTGCGGCAACGATGCGCGGCACGCCGGCGACATCAGCGGTGGCAACGGACATGTGAGCGGCCGCGACCAGTGGAAACTTGCCCCCCGGAACATAGCAACCGGCTGATCGGACCGGTATGTTCTTGTGGCCAAGGATGACGCCGGGCATCGTTTCGACTTCAATGTCGAGCATCGATTCGCGCTGTGCCTTCGCAAAATTGCGCACCTGCTCCTGGGCAAAGCGGATGTCGTGAATCTGCTGGCCGGTGAGTGTGGAGACCAGCCGTTCGATCTCGGTTTCAGACAGTCTGAACGAATCTGGATTGAAGCCGTCAAATTTGGCCGACATTTCCCGCACCGCTGCGTCGCCGCGATCCTCAATGTCCTTGAGTGCGGCCGCAACTGTCCCCTTTACTCCCTCGTCGTCCTCGGATCGCTCCGAGTCCGGTTTGCCTCTCTTTAGATATTCAACTGCCAACTTGTTCTGCTCCTTCATCGGGGACCGGGGGCTTGCGCTCTCCCCGGTCATAGATTTCCCAGCCCTCGCCGTTGAAGACATCAACCCCCAACTGCCTGAGCACATCAGGAAAATCGACCATGACCCAATTGTCGACGATTTTCCCGTCCTTGACCCTCCAGAAATCCATGTAGCGGATCGATACCCGGCGGCCGGTTGGCTCTACGCCGAGAAACCTGCCGGAGTGCACCGCCTCCTGCCGTCCGAAGGCGGCAGCCCACTCACCCATGAATAGACGGGCCTCGTCTATGCACACCTTTTCCGAGAACGCCGCCTGGAACGGCTTCTGCCAATTTTCCTGAAATTCGTGCAAGCCATTCTTGACTCCGCAGCCGCAGTTTCCCATCCAGCGGAAACTCGCTGAGAAGAATTCATCGATATCCCCAATCCTGTGGTCATTAAGTCCATCAACCATGCCTTCGATGACGCGGCGCGTTTCCATCGTCTTCGATGGATCAAAGCTGCGTGTCAATACCGCCTGCCGGGGTCTGGCCCCCTTCATGCCGCGCATCCGGGCGGTTCCTTCAACTCTGTCATCCCTTCACGGCTCCAGCGGTGAGGCCGCTGACGATCTGCCGCTGAAACACCATGACCAACAGAAATAGGGGTGCAGTTATCGAAACCGCGGCAGCGACGGCCTTGACTTGGTCCGTGGTCGTTGTTTCCCGGTTGAAGAAACCTGCAATCGCAGGAACCATTGTTTGGTTGGTTGCATCCAGAAGCAGGGAGGTTACGAGGAAATCGTTGTAGGCAAGCAGGAAGCTGAACAGGCCGGTTGTGATGACGCCGGGCCACATCACCGGCATTATGACCCAGCGGAATGCTTGGAAATGAGTGCAGCCGTCAACCCTGGCTGCTTCGTCAAGTTCCGCCGGTATGTTCTGGAAAAAGGATCTGAGCATCCAAATCGTGAAGGGCTGATTGATCGACACGAGAACTGCAATGACCGCAAATGGCTTGCCGTAAAGTGTCGGCGCCAATTCCCCAAGAAGCGGCCGCAGGAATTCAGCTGAATTGATGAAAACCGGCAGATAGCCCGCGACCAGAACTGAGTGAGGCAGTGCGCGAAATACCAGCGCAACGATGAGTATCCAGAATGCAAGGCTTGATCCGGATCGGGCCAGCCCGTAGCCGGCCAGCGTTCCAACCGTCAGGGAGACGGTAACAACCCCGGTCGTAACCATGAGCGAATTTAAGAAATTGCGGTAAAAGCCGTCCCCAATCCAGACTGACTTATAATGCTCAATTGTAAAGCCGATAATCGGCTTGCCCAGTGGACCGGCAAGCTTGTTGATCGCAGGCATGACAGAAGGGAGGATCCATGCGATGACCACAACGAACACAAGGCCGTAGAGCAGCGATCCGAATATCCAACCGAGAAGTGTGCTGCCGAAGGGCGGATGGGCCTTGACCAGATGCGGCATTCTCCGTGTCGCAAACCTCACAAATTGCCAGATGGCGGTTCCACCGATTGCGATGTCCAGGATTGACAAACCCTTTCCGGCATCCCGCGTGAATGGACCAAACACCACATGCAGCGGATTGGAGGCAAATGCGTCAACCGGCAGCTTGAAACTCATGACCGATATCCAGGCGATCGGGAAAGCTGCCAAAAGGCACCAAAAGGCGATAAAGCCGATTGAGGCGACGCGCAGGCCTGTCGACATTCGCAGTGAGCGCGGTGCGGCCATCAGTTCAGACCCGCCCTGTGGTCGCGCCATGTCTTGCGCAGGAGCGGCACAAGAATGATGACAATGCCAACCATCGTCAGCATGGCGCTGGCTGAGGCACTGCTCACCGCCCGGTTTCCGGTTTCGTCGGGAGTCAGGAAGTCGTAGGTCAGCCACTGAAGGGAGATCACATAACCCTGCGAGCGGAATCCGACGATCTCCTCAAATACGCGGTATGCATCCATCAGGTGAATCAGCGAGACGAAGACGATCAGTGGCATCAAGTGTGGAATGACCACATAGCGCAGCCGTTCAATCCTGTTTGCACCGTCGATCACCGCACTTTCGACGGTGTCGTTGTTGACCGTCTGCAGCCCTGCATAGAAAACGACAAAGGCGAACGGTGCAACATGCCAAACACGGTAGAACAGCATCAGCAGTTCAATCGTCCAGGCATGTCCGAGCATTGCGATGTCGCGTTCAATCACCCATTCGAGAAATGCCGTCAGTATGCCGTCACCGACAAACAGCCATCTGATCGACAGGGCTCCGATGACCGGAGTTATGATGAAAGGCAAAAGGGACACGAAAATGATCTGCCCCCGCACTGTTTTCGCAGCACTGTTGACCGCAAGCGCAATGAGCAACCCCACACCGATGACCAGCGGGAGGGTAACCAGCGTGAAGGTCAGCGTGAATCGCAGTGCCTTCCAGAAATCAATCACCATCAGCTTCGACCAACTGAAGTCCTTGACGGCGGCCCAGAACCTGTCGAGTTCGAGTACGCTCCGATAGGTTTGCAGACCGACGAATTCAGTCGTCCTTATCGGAATTCCGTCTTCGTCCAACTCCAGTTGGATGCGGGATTCCGTAGTGCAAATCTGGTTGATGAATCCCGGAGTGCAGGTTTCGGCCACCACCGTCGTGTACACCGGTTGGGTTACATGGAAACTCTGCCAGAAAACCGCTGCCAACGGTGCAGCGATGAAGATGAACATGAGCAGAAGGGATGGGCCGACGAACGTCGCAAAAACGCGAAACTTCAATTTGCCCTCCTTTCCGCCCTACGCCGCCGATTGCCGCCTGCGCCGGTTGATTGCGGAACGGGGAGCATGTCCCCGTTCCGGTTTTTTGGCGGCACCGGTGGCTTCCGGTGTTCAGGCGCCTAGTTGATTAGGCCAGCTTCCTTGGCCGCCGTTACGTATGCCGCCTCGATGTCGATCAATGTGGCCGCTGCATCTTTGGCACCTGTCAGGAAATCGGACAGGCCGGTGCCGAGTGCGTTGTGCATAAGACCCAGCGCCGGGCTGGCGGGATATGGAACTGCGCCATTCGCAGCCGTCGCCGCCGCTCCGGCCGACAGCGGTCCGGGTTCATAGCCGTCGATCAGCCAAATTGCGGCGGCGTTGTTTGCCATGACCATTTCCGTGTCGATTCCCTCCATTGCCACCCGAAAAGCGGCATCCGCCTCTTCGTCCGTGATGTTTTTGGCGATGACGATCCCATCCCACCACAACGCCGCATGCGGCCGAACCGGACCAACAGGGGCAGAATCCATTTCGACCAGGCCCACGACTTGGCTTTCGTTCGGATCAACAACATTTCCGGCGCGAGATGCCCAAAGATTGGCCATTGCGATCTTGCCTTGCTGGAACTGCTGCTGAACGTAGGTCGAATCGGACTGAAGGAATTCGGGATCCATGTTCTCCGAAAGAGCCGCCATCAACTCCAGCGTTGCCATGCCATGCTCGTTGTTGATTGAAGGATGATTGTTCTCGTCAAAGAATTCGCCACCGAAACCGAGGTAGTTGTTGATGAACTCATTTCCGAGATTCCATCCGGTCATGTAAGTGCCGCCGAGCGGATAGTCGACGACGCCGGCTTCTCGGATGGCTTCGGCTGCAGCAAGCACTTCATCGTAGCTTGTTGGCGGATCAATGCCGAGGTCGGCGAGGATGTCCTTCCGAAACATCAAGTGCTGAGCATTGACCATCATTGCGATGGCCCAGGTCTGACCATTGATTTTGATCAGCTGGTTGGGTTCAAGATGCTGGCCATGCTTGGCAACAAGGTCGTCAAGCGGGCGAATGGTGCCGGCGTTGTATAGCGGGTTGAATGTTCCATTCGAGACACCGCCAATGTGATAAAGCGAGGGCTCGGCCGCAAATGCCGCTGGCTGCTTTGTGCGGAATTCCTGGTCAAGCTCGGCTTCAAAATTGCCGCATTCCGCCATGGCGGAGGTGGCGGCCTTCCATGCCTCGAAACCGGCGGTGAGGGATTTCAGCGGAACCGTGTTCTCAAAGGCGCAGTCTGCCCACGCTCCGCCGGTGCCGAGTGCAAGCGCACCAGCCAGGAAAATGTTCGATAATTTCATTTCTGTTCTCTCTGATCTAGCTTCGGTGTGTAGGGGCGTCCTTTCGGCTTTCGGCTTGTTCATCCGGAGAGACGCCAATCCCCGGAACCGTCATCCGGTTCCGATCGCGGCACCTGACCTGCTGTCAAACAGGTGACAGATGCCTGCCGGTGCGGAAATCCTGACGGTTTCCCCGATTTTCGCCCGGTAATCCTTTGCGGCCTTGACCGAAACGAGGGTTCCGCCAGCCCGCATTGTCAACATTGTTGCATCTCCCAGCAATTCCATCGTGTAGACCGTGGCCATTATCTCTCCGCCGGATTTGGTTACCATGGCGTCCTCGGCCCTGAATCCAGCGCAGATTGGTCCATCGGGGGCATTGAGTCCTTCAATTCGGACATTTTCGCCTACGAAGGCCCCGTTCGAGATTTCGCCCGACATGAGATTCATGGCAGGGGATCCGATGAAGCCGGCAACAAAGGTGTTTGTCGGTCGATCATAGATCTCGGCAGGCGTGCCGACCTGTTGCACGACACCCTTTTCCATGACGACAACCCGGTCGGCCAAGGTCATCGCCTCGACCTGATCGTGGGTAACATAGATTGTGGTGACCTTGAGTTCGTGGCTGAGATTCTTGATTTGAGCCCTTGTCGAAACCCTCAGTTTGGCGTCGAGATTGGAAAGTGGCTCGTCCATGAGAAACACATTGGGTTCCCTGACGATGGCCCGTGCAAGGGCCACCCTCTGGCGTTGGCCACCTGAGAGCTCGGCCGGCTTGCGGTGCATGAATTCAGTGAGTTCAACCATTTCAGCAGCGCGCATGACCCGTTGCTCATGCGTTGAGGGGTCAATCTTGCGAACCTTGAGCGGAAACCTGATGTTCTCTCGTACGTTCATGTTGGGGTACAGCCCGTAGGACTGAAAAACCATCGCCACGTCCCGATCCTTCGGATCAAGGTCATTGACGACCCGCCCGTCAATGGCGATTTCGCCTTCGGATACGTCTTCAAGTCCGGCAATCATGCGCATTGTCGTGGTCTTGCCGCAACCGGACGGACCAAGAAGAACCAGAAACTCGCGATCGGCAATTGTCAGGTTGAAATCATGGACGCCGGTGAAACCGCCCCATGTCTTGGTGACGTTTCGCAGCTTGATTTCTGCCATCAATCCCCCCCGACGGCAAGCCGCTTTGCATACGATTGCAATGCCAATTCCAGCCCCTTAGCATGATGGGGTGCCAAACGGCAACTCGAATCTGGAGTGGAGAGGCAAGTGAAGGATGTTGCGGCACCCCGCGTCCGGGATTTTCTGGAAGGTCTGATGCGTGTTCCCATCGACGAGATGGAGGGATTTGCCGATACCATGTTGGCTCCGGACGCCGTCTGGGACATTGCGCATCCGTTCAACCGCCTTGAGGGACGAAGGCAAATCCTGAGAGAATTTGTGCTGCCGCTCCGTGCCGCTTTCAATGGGGCAATGCGCCGGGACGAGATATTCATCGCCGGGACCAATCGGCGAGCCAATGGCGGTGATTGGGTTGCCGCCGTTTCCCACTATTTCGGAAACTTCAACTCCCCTTTCTGCGGAATAAGACCTTCCGGGAGGCTGTCCTTTCTGCGATCCGGCGAGTTTCATCGGATTTCCGGTGGGAGAATCGTTGAATCGAAAATTCTCATGGATCTTCCCGACCTTATGCGACAGGCTGGCTGCAATCCCTTTCCGAAGGAAATGGGAACCGAGATGCTGTTTCCCGGGCCGGCGACGCATGACGGAATTCTGCCAAATGATCCGGAACAGGGACGAAGGACGCTTGACCTGGTCGAGGGGATGCTGGGTGATCTGCACGAATTCGACCCGCGATCCTTCTCCTCAGCGGGACAAACCGGTGAGGGCGGCCACTGGCATGAAAACATGCTCTGGTACGGGCCAGGTGGAATCGGTTCCAACTTCCGGTGGGACGGCTTCGTGAAGGATCACCGCAGACCGTTCCTCGAAGCTTTTCCCGACCGGGCTGGCGGCAACCACTACTGCCGCATCGGCGACGGCGACTACGCCGCGGTTTCCGGCTGGCCCTCAATGACCATGACCCATCGTTCACAGTATCTCGGCGTTCTACCGAGCGGACGCAAGCTCACCCTGCGTGTCATGGATTTCTACCGATGCAGCAACTCCAAAATCATGGAGAACTGGGTTCTTTTGGATTTGGGCGATCTTATGCGCCAGATGGGAAAAGATATTTTTGACTGCACCTGAAGGGGACAAGACTCAATTGTTTCATGGCCAACACCATTGCAGCCTGACAACCCGCAACATCCACAGTGGAGACAATTCATGCAGATCGTCAGAGGGTCAATTTTCTGAAAATTCATTTGCATATCCTGCTTGCCAACTGCGCTGGTCAGTCATTTCTCCACCAAGAGGTGGCTCATCAAGGATGCATTGGCTTCAGCAGAAATTATGCGTTCGAACTTGCAGGCTGCAGAACCGGGCGAGCAACGTTCTCACCATCGACATTCATCCAACCGAGCAATTCGGCAACGGGAACATGATTGACCACGGCGAGTGCGAAGTTCACGTCCGCACTGCCATGTTCCATGTTCTCGACATCAACGCCCAATTCAATGCCGTTTTGGAATATTCCGAACCGGGAGCATTGGGCGCAGGTTTTCAGTGAGGTGCGCAGGCCAAATTCTATTTTACATTTGCGTCGATGGTGCTTTTGGAAGGGTTCCAGCCAACAATCACCATTAAACCAAAATGTTATTCTGTGAACAACGTACTGCACCTCATGTGCGCAAGAAACGATCAGCGTCGGTGTGGTCAGTTGGCGTTGGGGCCCATTTCGGATTTGGCAAGTTTGATGGGGAGTTTGGCTCGTATCGAATGATCTGCCGCTGCTGAAATCGGATTGGGAAAGTGATCGGCGAGAATGTTCTCTACTTTGGCCTGTGCCCTGTCGAGTGCAAGCTGCTGGCCCTGTTCCTTCCATTCCTTCGGGCTCAAACGGTCGCAAACCTCGGGGTAGATGTACTCGGTCTGCATGAGCCTGAGGGTCTGTTCGGAACCAAGATAGTGGTTTGGGCCGTTCATGGTAACGTCCGCAATGACATCAACCGACAGGGAGTTGCTGTCGACCTCGATTCCGCGCACCGTCCGCATGGCCGCTCCCAAGGAGTCATTGTCGAGTATGAGTGACTCGTAGCAGGCACCAAGCAGGGAAGCATGCATTCCAGCCGATTCGTAAATCATGTTCGCTCCCGAATTGCCGATCAGTGTCTGATTGCACCCCTTTTCGAATCCGGATTGAATATCCGGCATTTTCGAGTCCGTCATTGCACCGGCAACGCTAACGGGAAGTCCATAGGAGTTGGCGACCTGAGCCGACGCGCACATGAGAACAGCCTGTTCGCCGGAACCGCCGGACATGGCTCCGGTGCGCAGATCGGAAACGAAGGGCCACATTCCAAGAACGGCCGGGGCACCTGGCTTGATCGAGTTGACATAGACAAGCGCCGCAAGGCACTCGGCCATTTCCTGAACGACTGTTCCGGCAAGCGCCGCCGGTCCGGTGGCGCCCGCTTGTCCCGCTGACAGCAGGTTGACCGGCATTCCCCCCTTGACCGCGATTTCAAGACAATTGCAGGCGTCCTCCGCAAAGGTCAGCGGAGGTACGACAAAGCAGGAATTGGTCGAAACGAAGGGACGCTCACGCCAAGCCTCCTCACCGCCTGCAATTTCGTGGAGCATGTCAAGTGTTGCGTGGACGGCCTCCGGAACCGAAAATGAGCCGCCAACATGTTTGGTTGTTCCCTGGATGATGGCGTAATGTGTATTGACGTCCAGTTCGAACATGTCCGGAATATCGCGAGCCACCACTGTCCGGAAATAGAAATGGATGTGCTCACAACAATCGACAACCCGTGCCATGTCATAGACATCACGCAGCAGAGAGTCACGATACTCGCCGGTTCGGGCATCAACAATGTGGACCGCGGCTCCTCCCGTTCCGAAATGGACACGAGTTCCTTCGAGAACCAGATCCTGGTCAGGGTTGCGGGCAAACAGCGTAACCTTTCGGCAAGCGGTTTGCTTGGCATTCTCCACCACATTCCTTGGAAAGCGCAGACGACCATCATCGCCGAGTTGCGCTCCAACGCGAGTGCAATGCTCAATTACCGAAGGTGTCGCATTGGCGAGGCCGATGGTCTCAAGAACCTCAAGAATTGCCTCGTTGATCTGTGCAATCTGATTGTCAGAGAGCACTCTGTACTTCCCGCCCGATATCCCCGGTTTGACGGGCTTCAGTTCATCGGTCAGCGCACTCATGCGTTCGGCGATCCGTGCCTTTCGGCCGGCGCCTCTCCGTCGGCCGGATTCTGCCGGTGCCGTTGTGTTCGAAATTGCTTCCGTCATGGTTCGAGCATCCTCATAATGGGATGGATTTCGGAAAGTTGACACCAATTCATGCAAGCTTGTCCACAAATAAACTCAGCCCGACCGAAATTTGTTGCCGATGTCAATTCAAAGTGGCGACCGGTTGGGAAAATCTGTTTCAACGCCGCTGAATGGGCGACATTGGGGATCAGGAATTTGGGTCAGGCCAATCCCGTCCACTCACCGCAATTGGCCGAACTCCTGATGCAGGTGTCAATGAACTGCATTCCCTCCAAGCCGTCGTCGATTCCCGGGTGGAGCACGTCCGGGCCCGGTCGTTTTCCATTCTGCCAGGCACGCACCGCCTCAGCAGCTTCAGAATATATCGTGCTGAAGGCCTCCACGTAGCCCTCCGGGTGGCCGGCAGCGACCCTCGACCAGCGCAAAGAGGCGCAATTGCCGCCGATGCCGGCGCGAGACAACATTTGTTTCGGTTTGTCGAGTTGGGTGTGCCAAAGGCAGTTGGGATCAGCCTGTATCCATTCGAGTCCGCCCGATTTGCCATAGATTCGGAAGCGCAATCCGTTTTCGTGACCGACAGCGACCTGTGAAGCCCACAATATCCCGCGAGCGCCGTTCTCAAAGCGGAGTTTTGCCTGGACATCGTCATCGACCCTCCTGCCCGGGACGAACGTTGTGAGTTGTGCGGAGATTGAATCCACGCCCAGTTGCGAAACAAATCTTGCCATGTGGTAGGCATGCGTTCCGATATCGGCCACACATCCTCCCGGGCCTGACCGGTCCGGGTCGGTCCGCCACGCCGACTTCCTCTCACCGGTATCCTCCAGTCTTGTTGCAAGCCAACCCTGAGGGTACTCGACATGCACCAAGCGAAGTTCGCCGATTTCCCCGTCAGCGATCATTTGTCGTGCCTGTCTGACCATCGGATAGCCGGTGTAGCAGTGGGTGAGCACAAACACCCTGCCGGACTCGGACACAAGACGATGAAGGTTCACCGCTTCTTCAAGTGTCGTGCAAAGTGGCTTGTCGCAGATGACATGAATCCCGGCCTCAATGAATGCTCTGATCGGCTGCGCATGGAGATCGTTGGGCGTAACAATCACGACGGCCTCAATTCCGTCTTCGCGCCGAGATTCACGCGCAGCCATTTCGTTGAAGTCGGCGTAGCTCCTGTCCTGCGCAATTCCGAGATCGGCGGCCGATTCGTGAGCTCGTTTCGGGTCGGATGAAAGCGCCCCTGCAACAAGCGTGAAGTTTCGGTCGAGTGCGGCCGCCATGCGATGAACGTGGCCAATGAACCCGGTGTGGCCTCCTCCGACCATCCCATATCTTATCGGTCGCTTGTATCCTTGCATGTTCATGTCGAACATCCTTCAACTTCTGCCTTTGAATCCCTGTGAAGGGAACTATCTGTTGCCGCCGAATGCAACCCCAGCGAATCCCAACGCTTGTTGTGTGTTTCAAGGGCCTTGACAAGCAAAGGCGACCAATGCCTTGCTTGCTTCGGCGTGTACGGCAAGGGGAGGGGCCAGCAGTGGATTTCGGGTTGACCGACGAGCAGGAACTGATCGTCTCGACGGTTCGGGAGTTCGTTGAAAATGAGATTTATCCGCACGAAAGGGAGATTGAGCGGAACGGAGCGGTGCCGCGCGATCTTGGCAGGGATATTGCCCGGAAATGCAGGGAGATCGGTTTCTACGCGAGCAATCTTCCGGAAGAAGTTGGCGGCGGCGGGTTGTCGCATCTCGAATTCACACTGGTCGAACGGGAACTCGGCCGGGCTTCGCAGGGGCTTGCGGTGTTCTTTGGCCGGCCATCAGGCATATTGATGGCCTGCGAGGGAAGTCAGCGCGAAAAATATCTGCTGCCAGCGGCAAAGGGAGAAAAATTCGATGCGCTGGCGATGACCGAGCCCGAAGCCGGTTCGGACGTCAAGGGGATGAAATGCACGGCGCGGCAAGATGGTGGCGACTGGGTGCTGAACGGCACCAAGCATTTCATTTCCCATGCGGACATTGCCGATTTTGTCATAGTCTTTGCTGCGACGGGCGAGGAGGAAACCCGGCGCGGCCCCAAAAAGAGAATCACCTGTTTTCTTGTCGACCGCGGCATATCCGGATTTGAAATTGCACCGGGCTACAGTTCCATATCGCACCGGGGCTATCAGAACTGCATTCTGCGCTTCAACGACTGCAGACTTTCGTCTGAACAGGTCTTGGGTGAGGTTCATTGCGGCTTTCAGTTGGCCGAGGAGTGGCTTTACGCCACACGAATCACGGTGGCTGCGAGCTGTGTGGGCAGGGCAAGACGCGCATTCGAATTGACCTTGCCGCATGCGGTGGAGCGCAGGCAGTTCGGCAGCCAAATCGGCAAGTTCCAGGGGGTCAGCTTCAAGCTTGCCGACATGATAACTGAGATCGATGCGGCCGACTGGCTCACGCTGGCTTCGGCCTGGAGGTTGGACCGGAACTTGCCTGCAGACCGGGAGATTGCCAGTGCCAAACTGTATGCCAGTGAAATGCTGGCCCGGATTACGGATGAGTGCATCCAGATTCATGGCGGGATGGGCCTTATGGATGATCTGCCCTTTGCTCGGTTTTGGCGTGATGCGCGAGTGGAGCGAATCTGGGACGGAACATCCGAGATTCAACGCCACATCATTAGCCGAAGCCTGCTCAGGCCCCTCGGTGGCTGACGACGAAGAATGACTTGCCTTGAGCGTCTGCTGCGTCCGCGCAGCATTGCTGTTTTCGGTGGATCTTGGGCCGCAAACGTCGTCGAGCAGTGCCGTAAGATCAATTACGGGGGCGATGTCTGGCCGGTGCATCCGGTGAAGGCCGACATGGGAGGCGTTCCCTGCTTTCGCACCATTGACGAATTGCCCGCAGCGCCCGACGCCTGTTTCGTGGGCGTCAACCGGGAGAGCACGGTTGACATCGTGCGGAAACTCTCGAGAGCAGGTGCCGGCGGTGCGGTTTGTTTCGCTTCGGGATTTGCCGAATCCGGTGAAACGGATGGCAGGGGGGCAACACTTCAGTCAGAATTGGTCAAGGCTGCATCCGGCATGCCGATCCTCGGTCCGAATTGCTACGGCTATGTCAACTACCTGGATGGTGCCGTCCTTTGGCCGGATCAACATGGCGGCACCAGTTGCGAGACCGGTGTCGGCATCGTGATGCAGAGCTCCAACATTGCAATCAACCTCACAATGCAAAGGCGCGGATTGCCGATTGGTTGCGTCGTTGCTGCCGGAAACCAGGCTCAATTGTCGCAGGCTACAATCGCAGCCGAGTTGCTTTGCGATCCGAGGATCACTGCAATTGGGCTTTACATTGAAGGATTTGGTGATGTTGGGGACTATGTCCGACTGGCGCAGAAGGCACGGGAGTTGAGAAAGCCGATCGTTGCGATCAAGGCCGGGCGATCCAAGAAATCAAAGCTGGCATTGGCATCACACACCGCCGCGATGGTTGGCAGCGATCTGGGTGCTGATGCGCTTCTCAGGAGGCTGGGCATTGGGCGTGTCGACAGCGTGCCGCAATTTCTGGAGACCTTGAAGCTTGTTCATTGTGGCGGTCCGCTAAGTGGGCGCAGCCTCGGTTCAATGTCGTGTTCCGGCGGTGAGGCCGCTCTGGTTGCCGACGCCGCCATCAAGAGGAGAGTCAGATTCGATGACCCGGGTGAAGAACAGGCAATGGGGTTGAGGCAGGCACTTGGGCCGTTGGTGCACATTTCCAATCCGCTTGATTATCACACTTGGCACTGGGGTGATGAGGAAGCGCTCACAAGAGTGTTCCGGACAATGCTGTCGGGAAGCTATGACCTGACGATGCTGATCATGGATTTTCCCCGGCCCGACCGCTGCACAGACCAAGCTTGGATGCCGGCAATTGCGGCTTTGGGCAATGCAGCCGATTCAACCGGACGGCGGGTTGCGGTTGTTTCAAGCTTGCCGGAGGGACTCCCAGAGATTTGGGCCGACAGATTGTTTCGCTCCGGGATCACACCACTCCAGGGAATTGACGAGGCGCTTGGCGCCGCCGAGGTGTCAGCCGATATTGGGGAGTGCTGGAAAAATCCGTTGCGCCCACCTCTCGCAGGTGCTTGGCATTCGACAGAACCTGGCATTGACATGAATGAGATGGATTCCAAGCAACTGCTCAATATGGCGGGTGTGCGGGTGCCGCCGGGATTGGCCGTGCGGGACGGGAAAGAGGCAGTCAAGGCCGCGGAAGAGTTGGGTTACCCGGTGGTGTTGAAGCAACTGGGCATTGCACACAAGACCGAAGCAAGTGCAGTTGCCCTGGGTTTGAACAACCGACGCGGATTGCTGGCTGCGATCAATGGGATGGACCCGTCAAACGGTTTTCTGGTCGAACGCCAAATCACCGGGGCGGTTGCCGAGTTGATTGTGGGCATCTTGTCGGATCCAGATTGCGGGTTGTTGCTTACCATCGGAGCAGGCGGCGTATTGGCCGAACTGCTTCAGGATGTTCAGTGCATTCTTTTGCCGACAACGCCGAGCGAGATCGGGGATGCGCTGAGACGTCTCAGGATGTGGCCCGTTCTTGAAGGATACCGCGACAGCGTCGGTGCAGACGCCGACGCGATTGCAATGATCATTGATTCCGTTGCGAGATTTGCCGAAAGCGAAGCCGATCGGCTGATCGAACTTGAAATAAATCCACTGCTTGTGCTTCCGCAGGGAGCGGTCGCTGTCGATGCGATGATCCGTACAACATCAAAGGGAGTCTGAAAAATGGAGGAAGCCGTCAAGACCCGAAGCGATGGCAAAATACTTGAGGTAACGCTGGACCGACCCAAGGCGAACGCAATCGACCTCAAGACAAGTCGCCTGTTGGGTGAGACATTCATGAGCTTTCGCGATGATCCCGATTTGCGCGTTGCCATATTGCGGGCGGAAGGTGAGAAGTTCTTCTCGGCCGGTTGGGACTTGAAGGCTGCTGCGGGCGGCGACGCCGTTGATGGAGATTACGGAATTGGCGGCTTCGGCGGACTGCAGGAACTCGGCAGCATGAACAAGCCGGTCGTTTGTGCGGTCAACGGAATCTGCTGCGGCGGGGGGTTGGAGCTTGCACTGTCGTGTGACCTGTTGGTTGCAAGTGAAACCGCAACCTTTGCACTGCCTGAAATTAGGTCCGGTACCGTTGCGGACGCCGCGTCGATCAAGTTGCCGAAGCGCATCCCTTACCATGTCGCCCTTGATCTTCTCCTTACCGGCAGATGGTTCGATGCACGGGAGGCGTTGCAATGGGGTTTGCTGAAGGAAATCGTCGCACCCGCAGAGCTGAGGGAAAAAGCGTGGAAACTTGCCGAACTTCTGGCTTCGGGTCCGCCGCTTGTCCAAGCGGCGATCAAGGAGATCGTAAGGGAAGCCGAGGCGATGCGGTTTCAAGATGCGCTGAACCGAATCACCAAGAGGCAATTTGCGACGGTTGACCGGCTTTATTCAAGCGAGGACCAGATTGAGGGTGCCCGTGCGTTCGCGGAAAAAAGAAACCCGGTTTGGACCGGTCGCTGATCATGTCCATCGCCGCGGCATTGCCAAGCATGAAGGTTGCATTCGTTCAGATCTGCGAAGTCCTGTCCGAAGTTCCCTTGAGTCCGGGAGCATGCGGTTCGTTGATGAACTGATTGTTGCTATCGGATCGGACATGCATCCGCACAGCCGAACAACGCAGTTCCGGACATCCCGTTCAGGTCGCCGTTGTGTCCGTATGCGCCCGGACTGGCCTCAAGCTCTTCCTTCAGAGAATCGAAGCTCGCCGGAGTGAAAGACACAAGGTTTGGATTGCAGGCAATTGCTGCCTGGCTGTGAAACATGAGCATGACATATCCGTTGACATTTATGCCAATTGTCAACCGTTCAATCTCGCACTTAGCCGACTTTCCGATCATGACCTCGGAAAGGAATTTGACAACAGTCAATGAAGTCTCAACCGCGCACCCATCAAGATCCGTGTCCGTTACCGGCTGGTGCCGCTTCCGTGTCAATCAGTTGAATCAAATTAGCGGCCATCATCATGGAGTTCAGGCGGCATCGACCGCATTATCGGTCAACTGACTGGTGTTGGACCATGCTGAATCCGACAAGGCGTTCACCTTAGTGGCGTTCGGCTTACGTCATTCAGTTTTAATGTCGAGGCCAAGTGCCTTGGCAACGGTGAATATATCCTTGTCGCCGCGGCCGCACATGTTCATGCAGATAAGGTGATCCTTCGGCAGACCACCGGCGATCTTGGCGACATGGGCCAACGCGTGGCTTGGCTCCAGTGCCGGGATGATCCCCTCAAGGGCACAGCATTGCTGGAACGCCTCAAGTGCCTCATCGTCGGTTATGGCAACATATTCAGCCCTGCCGGTGTCGTGAAGCCAGGAATGCTCCGGCCCGATGCCAGGATAGTCAAGGCCGGCGGAAATCGAAAATCCTTCAAGGATTTGGCCATCGCCATCCTGAAGCAGATAGGTCTTGTTGCCGTGCAGCACGCCTGGCCTGCCCCCGGTGAGTGAGGCACAGTGTTCCATTCGTTCATCGACGCCTTTGCCACCGGCCTCCACACCAATGATGCGCACGTTCCTGTCATCCAGGAACGGATGGAATAGTCCCATCGCATTCGATCCGCCGCCGATGCAGGCAACCAATGTGTCCGGCAACCTGCCTTCGCGTTCAAGCATCTGCTGTTTTGCCTCCCTGCCGATCACCGACTGGAATTCACGAACCATGAGCGGGTAGGGATGGGGTCCGGCAACGGTTCCGATGCAGTAAAAGGTGTTGTGCACATTCGTTACCCAATCACGCAATGCGTCGTTCATCGCGTCTTTGAGTGTGCCGCGCCCTGATGTTACCGGATTCACCTTTGCACCCAGCAATCTCATCCTGAACACATTGGGTGCCTGGCGTTCGACATCATGGACGCCCATGTAGACAATGCATTCAAGTCCGAACCTTGCGCAAACTGTCGCGGTTGCCACCCCGTGCTGGCCGGCGCCGGTCTCGGCGATAATCCTGTTCTTGCCCATGCGTTTGGCAAGAAGGATTTGCCCGAGCACATTGTTGATCTTGTGCGCTCCCGTGTGGTTGAGTTCATCGCGCTTCATGTAGATCTTGGCACCACCGAAGTGCTCGGTTAGCCTTTCCGCCAGATAAAGCGGTGATGGACGTCCGACATAGTGCTTCCACAGATCCTCCATTTCGGCCCAGAAGTTCGGGTCGTTTCGGGCCCGTCCGAACTCATCCTCAAGGGCAAGTATCAGCGGCATCAGCGTTTCGGAAACGAATCGACCGCCGAACTTTCCGAAGAAACCCCGCTCGTCAGGTCCACTCATGAAGGTATTTGCCAATTCAGTTTGCATGTCAGCGGCCTTTCGCTGCGTTGATAAACTCGCCGATCCTGGCTTGATCCTTTCGGCCAGGCGCCGTTTCGACCCCGGTGGAGACGTCGACCTGCCGGGCTCCCGTTTCCCGAAGCGCGGCGGCAACATTGCCCGGGTTCAAGCCGCCCGCAAGCATCCACGGAAGTTTCCAGTTGCAATCCCTGATGAGTTGCCAATCGAAGCGGACGCCAGAACCACCCGGCAGCATTGCACCCGGAACAGCCTTTGCGTCAACAAGCAACTGGTCCGCCGCCTCGGAATGTTCAACGATTGCGTCCAGATCTGTCCTGTCCTTGATTCCGAGTGCTTTCATGACCGGGACAGAGAATGTTTCCCTGATTTCCCGAACCCGTTCAGGTGATTCGGAGCCATGAAGCTGGATCATGCCGAAAGGGGCTCCGGTCAAAACGGTTTCGATGTCTTGGTCATTCGGGTTGACCAGCAGCGCAACAGTGATTGCCTGTCCGGCCGCACCCACAAGATCCCGGACCCTGCCTGCCGCAACATTTCGCGGTGATTTCGGGAAAAACACGAACCCCAAATAGTCGGCCCCGGCGTCAGCCGCATATGCGACGTCTTCCGGATCCGATAGGCCGCAGATCTTCACCTTGACTTGGTTGCTCATGGTGCACGCCAACGAAGACATCAATCAAGCAGTGCAAGTATGCTGTCCTGATCCCCTGCCTTTTCCCGTTTCAACCCATCCACCTGATTCTCCAGCTTGGCAATTTCGCGCCGGCGGGCACGAGCTGTCAGCCGATGTTTTCGTTCTCGCATCCATTCCCAGAAGAAGCCAATCAGGAGGCCGATTATGATGCCGCCAAAGATGGTCAGGAACAGCGGAACCGTTACTGGAGCGAGAATCGGGGCCAGATGGGCCAATTCTTCGGGCAGCAGGCGCAGAGTTACCGGATCGCGGTTGGCCAAAGCCAGAAAGATCAACCCAATTCCAACAGTGATCAAAAAGGTCCAGCGGATGATCTGCATCTGGCTGCCCGATCGGACGCGTCAGGATTCGGGGTTGAGCCGATCCCGAATGAGCTTGCCGGACTTGAAGAAGGGTACGGATTTTGGGGCGACATGCACCGATTCGCCGGTGCGCGGATTTCGGCCCACCTTTGCCCTTCTTTGCCGTGCCGAAAACACGCCGAAGCCGCGAATCTCAATCCGGTTTCCTTCGCACAAGGTTTGGGTGATCTCGTCAAAAATCGCATTGACCAAGCGTTTGACCTCGTTGGGGAGCAATTCCGGGTTCCTGTCCTGAATTTCCTGAATCAAGTCGTTGCGGTTCATCCGTCCTCCTATTCCCTGTCTCGGGCGGCAACACTCCATGAAGCGGCAGCCAATGCCAAGATACGCCCGCCTGCCGACTGCGAAAAACCAACATTACAATTGTTCACAACGAATCAAAACCTTCAATGATGTGGAGACGCAAGACAATCCGGCAGCGTCCCGACAGCCTGTTCCGGGTCAAGAATCTCCGCTCTGGTTCTCATCCTTGCTTCTGAGTGCAGCTCCAAGAATGTCACCCAGCGATGCACCGGCGTCGGATGAGCCATACTGCTCGACCGCCTCCTTGGCTTCAGTAATCTCCCTTGATTTGATGGAAACGCCCAGCCGCCTTGCCTTGTTGTCGATTGCCGTTACGCGGACATCAACGATGTCTCCTGCACTGAACCGGTCCGGTCGCTGCTCGGATCGTTCGCTGCTGAGGTCCGAGCGGCGGATGAAGGATTTCACGCCGTTGTAGGTAACCTCAATTCCATTGTCCTCAATGGAGGACACCTGAACCGATATGATCGCGCCACGCTTCAGCCCGGTTGTGGCTTCGGCAAAGGGATCGCCTGAAAGGTCCTTGATCGACAATGCGACCCGCTCCTGATCAACATCAATTTCAGAAACCACGGCCTCCACGACATCACCCTTGCGGAATTCCTTGAGGGCATCCTCACCGACCCTCTCCCATGTCAGCTCGGAAAGGTGAATCATGCCATCAATGTCGTTGTCGAGACCAACGAAAACGCCGAATTCGGTAACCGTTTTGACCTCGCCCTCGATTCTGTCGCCAACCGAATGGTTGTCGGCGAACGCCTTCCACGGGTTCTCCATCGTCTGCTTGAGGCCAAGCGAGACCCTTCGCTTCGAAAGATCAATGCCCAGCACCATAACCTCCACCTGCTGTGAGGTTGACACGATCTTGCCGGCGTCGACATTTTTCTTTGTCCACGACATCTCGGATTTGTGAACGAGTCCCTCGACGCCCTGGTCGAGTTCAACAAACGCACCGTATTCGGTGATGTTGGTTACGGTTCCGGTGTGCCGTGAGCCAATTGGGAACTTCTCTTCAACCGTGGTCCATGGATCCTGCTGCAACTGCTTGATTCCCAGTGAAATCCGGTGCGTGTCACGCTTGATCCTGATTATCTGGACGGTGATGGTTTCGCCGATCTTAAGGATTTCCGAAGGGTGATTGACGCGCCGCCAAGCCATGTCGGTTACATGGAGAAGGCCGTCCACACCGCCGAGATCAACGAAGGCGCCATATTCGGTGATGTTCTTGACAATGCCCTCGACCGCATCGCCTTCGGTAAGCCGATTGATAATCTCGGCGCGTTGTTCGGCCCGGTTCTCTTCGAGGATTGCGCGTCGCGACACGACAATGTTGTTCAGGCGCCGATTCAGTTTGAGAATCTGAAACGGCTGCTTGATGCCCATGAGAGCCGTTGCGTCGCGCACCGGGCGGACATCGACCTGGGATCCGGGAAGAAATGCGATTGCACCTCCCAAATCGACGGTGAATCCACCCTTCACCCGGTTGAAAATTGCTCCCTCGACCTTGGAGTCACCTTCGAAGGCCTTCTCAAGCCGGTCCCAAGCCTCCTCGCGGCGCGCCTTGTCGCGTGATATCACGGCCTCGCTCTTGGCATCCTCGACTCGATCAAGAAAAACCTCGACCTGATCGCCGACGCCGACTTCTTCCATATCGCCGGGCCCGGTGAATTCGCGCAATTCGATGCGACCCTCCATCTTGTAGCCGATATCGACAATCGCATGGCCGGCTTCGATTGCGATAATCTTGCCCTTTACCACGTTGCCTTCCTTGGGCGTGGCGACGTTGAAGCTCTCCTCGAGAAGGGCCTCAAATTGCTGCAGCATTCCGTTTTCCGTCATTATGTCTTGAGACAAGGATCCAAGCGCTCCCCTGCATTGTCGCGACCAGTTCGTATTGGCCGCATTGATTTGATATTTGAACTTCCGGTTCGTACAAACAAAACAGACGGTCCGGAATTACCGAACCGCATCGAATCTTTCATTCACGGCGGCAGCCGCCTCCTCGACCGCCTGTGCAATACTCAGTTCGGTCGTGTCAAGCAATATTGCATCGTCAGTTCTCCTGAGAGCGGCAAGTCCCCTGTTCTGGTCCCGCCTGTCCCGCTCCCGAAGATCCGCCAAAACCTTGCCGAATGTGGTATGAATACCCGAATTGGAAAGTTCCTTGAGGCGCCTGCGCGCCCTCACATCATCTTCGGCAGTGACATAGAGTTTGAGTTCGGCATCCGGGGCGATGACCGTGGCAATGTCTCTTCCGTCGAGCACTGCACCTCCGTCGCGCCGCGAAAAGCTGCGCTGAAAGTCCAGGAGTGCCGAACGAACTTTGGGAATCGCCGCTATTCTTGATGATTCACGGGTTACTTCGCTTCTGCGCAACCCCAGTGCCTCAATGTCCGCCGGCACCAAATCGCGGGCGATTCTTGCCGCATGTCCGGCATCCAATGGGCCGCCCGCCTCCAGCATCTTGAGCGCAACTGCCCTGTAGAGCAGGCCGGTGTCAAGATGGGCAAAACCAAACCGCGCTGCAAGCGCGCGACCGATTGTTCCCTTTCCGGCGGCGGCGGGGCCGTCAATTGCCACTGTGAAACGGCGCATCGGTCCTTCCTGCACAGGGTGCGCCTGCGGTCAAGGCCTCAGACGCGGCGCCAGGTCCGACCCGTCGGTCGGGTGGCAAAGAATTTCCCGTCCCGGCACCACCCGTCAAAGTGGCCAAAACAGGGGAACCAGAAGGCTGGTCAGGATCCCGATGCACAGGTTCAGCGGCAAGCCAACCTTGATGAAGTCGGCAAAGCTGTATCCGCCGGGCCCGTAAACGAGGGTATTGGTCTGATAACCGATCGGCGTTGCAAAACTCGCCGAAGCTGCGACCATTACCGTGATGACCAGCGGGCGCGGGTCGACACCGAGTGCCGCAGCCACACCGATCGCAATCGGGGTCATGACAACCGCGACCGCGTTGTTCGAGATTAGTTCCGTCAGGACCGAGGTCAGCATGTAGACGGCCCAAACCACCAGGACGGGATGCAGGCCAAGCAGGAGCGGCGCGACAAAATCGGCTATCAGGGCAACGGCTCCGGACGAGTTCATGGCCGCACCGACGGCCAGCATCGAGAAAATCAGTGCCATCAGTTTTCCGTCCACCGAAGACAGCGCTTCTTCGACATCAATGCAGCGGGTCAAGAGAACGACGGCAACAGCAATGATGGCAAGTGTCAGAATCGGTGCGACTCCCAAGGCAGCCAGAATCACCAGTGCACCGAGGGCAATGCATGCAACGGGTGCCTTGCTGCGCCGGTAGGAACGCGCCTCAGGCTCGGCGATTTCAGACACGTCCTGTTCGGCGGCAAACCGGCGGATGTCGGAAGGAACTCCCTCAATCAACAGCGTATCGCCGATTGAAACTTCAAGATTGTTGATCTGCCCGATCGAAACGACTTCCCTTGGCCGGTGCACCGCAAGAACGTAAATCCCGTATCGGCCGGTCAGGTCCACGGAGCCGATCGTCTTGTGGACCATGCGGCATCTCGGCGAGATGAGAACCTCGACCGTGCACGATTCGCGCGAGGAAACCATGTCGGCGGTCAACATCCCTCCACTCTCCCGAAGGCCGAGCACTTCGGTTGCCGCCGTCCGCAGCATTACGCGATCACCCTCCTTCAGGCGCATGTCGGCGTGATCCTCTGCGAACCTCGTCCCATCGCGGACAATGTCGATGATGCGCGCCTTTTCGTTGGAAAACAGATCAACTTCCCGCGGATTGCGTCCGACAAGCGAACTGCCCTCCGGAATGACCATCTCCGTGAAATATCTCATGGATGAACGGTCCCGCAGCAATTCACCGAGTGTCTCCCGATCCGGCAGCAAAAACCGGCCGGCGACAACCAAATACACGGTTCCGAATGCCGCAAGGATGATTGCAAGGGGCGTGATTTCGAAAAGGGTGAACGGCTCAAGACCGGCATCCCGGGCGACACCGTCGACAATCAGGTTGGTTGACGTGCCGATGAGGGTGCATACGCCGCCAAGTATCGACATGTAGGAGAGCGGAATCAGGAGCTTGGAGGCGGAAACCCTGATTCGGCGGGCAAGATGCATGACAACCGGAATCAAAACCACCACGACCGGTGTGTTGTTGACGAATGCAGAGGCAAACACCACAAAAACCGCGATTCCGGCCAGCGCAAACAACCGATTGGTTTCGGCACGGCGGACGATCCACGATGAGAATTCGGAAAGGGCTCCGGTGCGCACCAGCGCACCCGATAGAACGAACATTGCAGCAATGGTCCAAGGTGCCGGGTTGGAGAAAACCGACAATGCTGTTTGGTAGGGCAGGGTTCCGGTTGCAAGAAGGATTGCCGCTCCGGTGATCGCCACAACCGCCGGCGGATGCGATTCGCTGACAAAAAGCGCAAACATCACGCCTATGACGGTCAGAACCAGAATCGCCTGTCCGTGCGCAGACAACAGTGTCGCAATCATGCCTTCCGGTCCGCGGCCTTGCTGAAGTGGGAAGCTTCCTCGCCAATCATCCTCATTGCTGCCTGCCTCTCCCGAGTCAGGCGCAAAGATAGCACATCACGGCAGTGTCTGAGAAGGATTCCTCATGGAACGTTGGCCTCCGGGATGCGCGAATCGAGGAAATCAAGAATGACGGGCAGTATCCGATTGCGCCAGGCTTTCCCCGAAAAGATCCCATAATGGCCGGCGTCCGGTTCGACATGCGATGCCTTCATGCTGTCGGGAATGCCGGTCAGCATGGGCAGCACCGCCGAACTCTGGCCCGGGGCCGAAATATCGTCGCGCCCGCCTTCAACCGTCATGACCGCGGTGGCCGAAATCAATCCAAGATCGATTGGGCGATTCTCAATCGAAAACCTGTTTTGCGCTATCTCACCATCCTTGAAGAGCCGCCAAACCGTCGAGGAGTAAAATTCCGCCGGCAAGTCCATGACCGCAAGATATTCATCGTAAAACCTGTTGTGGCGGTCATCATTGCATGCAAGGCCCTTGGAAATGCGGCCCATCTGGCGCGCATATGAGGACAGGTGAAGTTCTGCGTTCATCAAAATGAACGAGGCGAGTTGAATTGATCCCGGAAAAACCATTCGGCCCTCACCGGCGTGCCCTGCGCCGACGCGCTGAATGAGGAAGTGCTCAATTTGGCCCTGAGTGACCCTGTTGCCGAATTCCGTAACTTCCGTGGGCGCCGCATCTGGAATCACCGGACCTCCAATCAGGGTCAGGGACAATGGTTGTGCCTCCGGCTCGGTCCGGGCAAGATCCGCAATTGCTGCCAAGGCAAGCGGCGCCGGCTGACACACGGCGATCACATGCGTATCGCGACCAAGGACACGGATAAAGTCGGCGACGTATTTGGTAAAATCCTCAATGTCGAACTTGCCTTCAGCAACCGGCACGTCACGGGCATTCTTCCATTCCGTTACGAAAACATCGCACTCGGGAAGCATCGCTGCCACGGTTTTTCGGAGAAGGGTCGGATGATGGCCGGACAAGGGAGCGACCAGAAGAACCCTTCGGGCAAGCGGGGCCCTTCCTTCGGTCCTGAAGGCCACCAAGTCGCAGAATGGTTTGCTGACAACCAGATCGCTGGAAACCGAATGTTCCACACTGTTTGACCTGACGGACCGAATGCCCCACTCGGGTTTTGCGATCATTCTTGAGCAGGAGCGTTCCACAAGTTCACCGTAGGCGGCAAGCAGCGCCGGGCCGGCATTGGGGATGAGATTGAATGCCGGATTGGACCAGAAGCTCCTGGTCAGGGCACCAAAGTGCTGACCTGCGGCTCGGGCATGCCCGAACAACTCATGGGTCGGCGTCTGGCTCAACTGTTGCATAACGGACATGACTTCCTATCTGTGAAACAAGCGACAAACGCCGAGGCTTCTAGTGCTTGGCAATCAAATATGCCACACGGAATTGGATTGAATCATGCAAAGTTCCAACGAGCACACCGGAGATGCCGGTGATAAACTCAAGCAGAACCTCGAAAAGCTTGAGGATCTAAACCGGCGATTCCTTGCAGCGCTTTCGAAAGGCAAGCCCGCGGATCCAAGGATGCAGGGTCCCGGCGAAGAGTTCTATGCCAAGGCCGCAACAGCCGGCGTGCATGATGCCATCAATAATCCGGCCAAGCTCCTCGAACGGCAGGTTGGCTATTGGGGCAAGTCGCTCCAACTTTGGATGGATGCGCAGGGTGCTACCGGGGAGAGCACCGGTGGGCAATCGCAACAGGCCGGAAAACGCGATCGGAGGTTCCGGAACGAGCTTTGGGACACGCACCCCTATTTCCGATTGCTCAAGGAGCAGTATCTGCTCAATTCCGAGGCGTTCTCGTCAGCCGTTCGGGAAGTTGAGGGCCTTGACGCCAAGGATAAGTCTCGCCTTGAATTTTTTGCCCGACAGTTCATTGACATGATGAGTCCGTCGAATTTTCTTGGTTCCAACCCGGAGGCGCTGACAAGGGCGGTGGACACCGAGGGAGAATCGCTGGTTCGGGGACTCGAAAACCTGGTCGCCGACCTTGAGCGCAATGACGGTGAGCTCTCGATAACGTTGTCGGACCCTGAAGCATTCAAGGTGGGCGGCAATCTGGCTACCACCGAAGGATCGGTGGTGTTTCGCAACCGGCTCTTTGAACTTATCCAATACGGGCCGCGGACAGAGGAAGTCAGGAGAATCCCACTGCTGATCATTCCACCCTGGATCAACAAATACTACATCCTCGACCTTAAGCCCGAGAACAGTTTCATCCGCTGGGCGGTCGAGCAGGGATTGACCGTATTTGTGGTCAGCTGGATCAATCCCGGGCCCGAACTGCACGATGTTGGCATGGAAGCCTATGCCGAAGAAGGATGCATGGCCGCAATTCGGGAGGTCTTGGCGATTACGGGCGAGGAACAGGTCAATGCCGTTGGCTACTGCATTGGCGGAACCCTGTTGGCACTCGTGCTCGCATACATGGCCAAGACAGGCGACAAGTCGGTTCGGTCGGCAACCTTCCTCACGACGCTGACGGATTTCGAGGACATTGGCGAACTTTCGGTGTTCGTGCAGGATGATTTTCTGAACGCCATTGAGCAGGAGGTTGAAGCCAAGGGATATTTGCCGTCGATACACATGTCCCGAACCTTCTCGTACATGCGGGCGAATGATCTTGTCTACGGGCCTGCAATACGTTCATACATGATGGGTGAACCTCCTCCGGCGTTTGACCTTCTTTACTGGAACGGCGATTCAACCAACCTGCCGGCACAAATGTCTGTCGAGTATTTGCGCGGTCTGTGCCTGAACAACCAATTCTCAAAGGGCGGGTTCAGGTTGCTGGGTGAAACGGTGTCACTCGCCGATGTACGTCATCCGCTGATGGCTGTGGCATGTGAGGCAGATCACATTGCCGTTTGGCGCAGTTCGTTCGTCGGCATTCAACGAATGCGGAGCCGCAGCAAGACCTTCGTGCTGTCGCAGTCGGGGCACATTGCCGGGATCATCAATCCGGCTGAGGGCGGCAAATACGGCCACTATACCAATTCAGGCAATGCAGCGACACCGGATGAATGGCTTTCGCAGGCCGACCTGACAGAGGGTTCCTGGTGGCCGCGTTGGGGTGATTGGGTGGTTCGCCGGTCGGGAGGTTGGATACCTGCGAGGGTCGCGGGCGGGCCGTTGAATCCGGTGCTGTGTCCAGCTCCCGGCAAATACGTCAAAGGCTCCGAAGTGGCAGGGTAGTGCTGAACCGCACCCGCCCCGGGGAACGGGGCAGGAAATGCCCGCAGTCCGGAAGGAAAGTGTGGTTGCGGCGGCGGAACGCGGACTATTTGATGCCAAACTGTGCCGCCTTATCTCCGTCGTACCACCAGAGTGTCATCTCGCCGAGCGTATACGGGGCTTGGTTCTCGGGTCGGGAAAATTTGTTGCGGTAGGCCACCCGGTGGGTTCCGCCATACCATTGCGGCACCCAGATGTGCATTGCCCGCAGAACTCGGTCGAGCGCCTTCACCGCAACCGTCAAATTTTTTCGCGTTGACGCCTGTTCGATGGCTGCAATCAATGCATCGACTCCAGGGTTATCCACCCCGGACATGTTGTCGCTGCCTTGCGCATTCGCCGCGTCGGACCCAAATGCCGCTCGGATGTCTGCACCGGGGGTCAACCCAAAAGAGTAGCGACGCGTGGTCAAATCGAAGTCGAACCGATCCTCCAGTTGCTGTGCCTGGGCCGAATCGACTCTTCGAAGGCTTGCTTCTATTCCGAGATTGGCCAGGTTTTCGACGTAGGGGTTTATGATCCTGTCGAATCCAGGCGAGTCGGACAGGATCTCGAATGTTAACATGTCGCCGTCAGCGTTCCGGCGAACTCCTTCAACCAGAAGCCATCCGGCATCGTCCAGAAGGCTCCCGGCGGTGCGCAGCACATTCCTGTCGGCAAGCCTGTCAGGGTTGGATTTAAGGGGGCTGAAAGCCGGTTCGAGGAACACGGACTCGGGAATGTCCCCCCGCAACGGCTCCAGCAATGCCAACTCTTCCGGTGAGGGCTTGCCCTCTGCCTGGAGCACGGAATTTTCCCAGAAGCTGTCTGTTCGACCGTAGGCGTCATAAAACAGGGTCTTATTCGACCATTCAAAGTTGAACGCCATGGAAACAGCCATTCGCACCCTCGGATCACGGAAAATCTCCCTTCTGAGATTCAACCAGAAACCCTGAGCACCCGACGGTCTTCCGTCCGGAATCTCCTCAACAACGATCTTGCCTTCAGCAACTTCGGGAAAATCATAGCCGGTTGCCCAAATCTTCGAGTAATATTCCTCCCGAAAGTCGTAAGCGCCGCCCTTGAAGCCCTCGAAGGCGGAAGTGTAGTCGGCATAGTAGTCGATGATGATGCGGTCGAAGTTGTTTCTGCCGGCATTGTACGGAAGGTGGTTGCCCCAGTAATCCTTGTTTTTTCGGTAAACCACCTGCTGTCCGGGATTGACCGACTCAACCACATAGGGGCCGGATGCGAGCATGGGCTCAATCGAACTCTCGTCGAATTCGCGAGTTTCGAAATGCGATCTTGCAAAAACAGGCATTGCAGCTGCCTCAAGCGGCAGCGAACGCGTCGCCGCTTCATCCCTGAAGGTGAACTTCACCCGCGTCTCGTCAAGTGCTTCGACCTTTTCAATGCCCGCATAGGTGATGCGGTATTGCGGACTGCCCTTTGTTGACAGCATTTCGAACGAAAAGACGACATCATCGGCGGTAACCGGTGAGCCGTCATGGAACTTTGCTTCGGGACGGATCTTGAATTCTGCCCATTGTCTGCCGGGTTCGGGGTAGGTGATGCTCTCCGCCAGGAGTCCATAATATGAATCCGCTTCATCATGGGACGGGGCCATGAGCGACTCAAACAGGATGTCAGAATAGAACTCCGGCTCTCCCTTGACTATGAAGCGGTTGAAACTGTTGAACGTTCCGAACCCCCAAGTCGACAATTCCCCGCCTTTCGGGGCCTTGGGGTTCACAAAATCGAAATGCATGTAGTCCGGAGGATATTTCAGGTCCCCGAAAGTTGAAATTCCGTGGGAGGTTACAACCGTGTCCACAGAATCCTCGCTTGCGGAAGCGACCGGTCCCAGCAGCGTTGCGGCAAACGCCAGGATCGCCAATGTCCTGCCGTCCGTTCGTTGACCCTTTAGTCTTGCCGCCGTGCGAAGCGCCATGTCCTGCATCCGAAAACTCCTCTCTTCTTTCCGCCTCCGCCAGAAAAGCCAGCCGTATGGACCGGCTCAATTGATGGGCTGGTGGACCATCACAATGGGGCGGCACCCTGTGCGCCCAACGGTTCCGTTTTCTTATGCCATGTCTCAGGTTTCGAACAGGGCACACCGATGCATCTCAACATATCCGCCTGCATCCGGCTTTGATATTGATCAATGCACAGCGATGCGGCAAGTGAATTCCAACATCGGTAACGCGATCTTGTTACGGCCGCACGTGCTGGGAAGGCGAACCACAACATTGTCCGGCCTTGAGGTTCCAAGGGCTCCGGATCGCCGGTCACCCGCGCAGTGCACATCTTGATTGGGTTCGAATTGGCTGAAGTGCCCAGCCGGCTGAATGCATGAACAGCACTTGGTGAACAGCACTTAATTCCGAGGCATGTCCTTGGTAGTGTTTGCCAATGGCGGACAGGATCACCCAAGAGCAAAGAAGCAGGATCATGTCGAGGATTCGTGCCAAAGGCACGAAACCCGAAATGGCCGTTCGCAGAATGGTTCATGCAATGGGCTACCGCTACCGGTTGCATAGAAAGGATCTGCCCGGAACGCCTGACATGGTTTTTGCGGGACGGCGGAAGGTCATATTTGTGCATGGCTGCTTTTGGCACCAGCATGACGACCCGGGCTGCCGCAATGCAACACTGCCAAGTTCCAATCGGGACTTCTGGCATCCCAAGCTGAAAGGCAATGCTCTTCGAGACCAGAAAAATCGGGTGAAGCTGGAGGAAATGGGTTGGAAGATTCTGGTCATCTGGGAATGTGAACTGAATCGCGGAGAGCTTGTTGCAGAGCGCATACAGGAGTTCCTGGAATTCCGATGAACTGGCTGGAGCGGCCGCAGTTCGCAAGTGAGCACCCGCCTGAGCTTCATTCCGGGTCGTTGACGCGCGGCAACGGCACCTATATCCCACTGACTTTGATAAACACGGCAGGTTGACGCATTGGGAAGTTCGCTGCGTCTGAGGAGATCAGTTGGCTGCCGCTGGTGAATCTGGATCCCAAGGAGTTTCCGTTGAGCATGAAACCGGATCAATTGAGGAGTGCGCGCTGGTTTCTTCCGGACGATCTCCGTTCGATGGGGCACAGATCCCGTGCAATGCAAATGGGACTTGCGGATGAGGACTGGCATGGCAAACCTGTCATCGCAGTGATCAACACCTGGTCAGATCTTTCGCCTTGCCATCATCATCTTCGGGACCGTGCCGAATGGGTCAAGCGCGGTGTCCTTCAGGCCGGCGGCATGCCGGTCGAACTGCCGGTTCCCTCATTTTCCGAACAGCTTCTGAAGCCAACTTCGATGTTGTACCGGAACATGGGCGCAATGGAGGTCGAGGAGACGCTGCGTTCCCATCCCGTTGACGGGGCGGTGCTGTTGGGCGGCTGCGACAAATCAACTCCTGCATTGATCATGGGTGCCATTTCCATGGGGATTCCCTTCCTGTTCATGCCGGCAGGGGCGATGCTGCGGGGCCACTATGCCGGACGAACGCTCGGTTCGGGCACAGATGTCTGGAAATCTTGGGACGACAGGCGGGCAGGCAAAATCGGCAAGGAAGAGTGGGATGGTGTGCAGGGCGGAATCGCTCGCTCCTACGGAACCTGCATGACGATGGGAACGGCTTCGACGATGATGTCCATCGCTGAGGCGTTGGGTCTGACGCTTCCGGGAGCATCCTCAATTCCGGCACCGGATTCGGCACACAAGCGCATGGCTGCTGCCTGTGGACGTCGTGCCGTGGAGTTGGTTTGGGAGGAATTGACGCCCGACAAAGTCATAACGAAGGCGTCAGTGCACAATGCGACCGTGGTCGCCATGGCAACAGGATGTTCCACCAATGCCATCATTCACCTGACAGCAATGGCTCGCCGAGCCGGTGTGGAATGGGGTTTGGACGATTTCGACCGGATTGCACGCGACACGCCGGTCATCGCCAATCTTCGGCCGTCGGGCAGCGAGTATCTCATGGAGGATTTCTTTCTTGCCGGTGGGCTAAGGGCGTTGATGAAGGAGTTGTCGGGGAAATTGGATCTCAGTGCGCTCACCGTAACCGGCAAATCCCTCGGTGAGGGGCTGAAGGGGGCCTCCAACTTCAACCGGGATGTGATCCGACCGCTGTCAAATCCTGTATACGGCAAAGGATCGCTCGCCGTGCTGAGGGGAAACTTGGCACCTGATGGTGCCGTCATGAAACCGGCGGCGTGCGACCCGAGATTCCGCATCCACGCCGGTCCTGCGATTGTTGCGGACAGCTATCCCGAATTGAAGCGAATCATCGACGATCCGGATTATCCAATGACCCCGGATCACGTGCTGGTTCTTCGCAATGCGGGACCGCAGGGCGGACCTGGCATGCCGGAGTGGGGTATGATCCCGATGCCGAGCGCACTCCTCAAGAAGGGGCACCGCGACATGGTTCGGTTGTCGGATGCAAGAATGAGCGGAACCTCATACGGCGCCTGCATCCTGCATGTCGCCCCGGAGGCGCATGTCGGTGGACCGCTTGCACTCATCAGAACCGGCGACATCATTGAATTGGACGTAGTGAAACAATCGCTGAATGTCAGGGTTTCGGATTCTGAATTGAACGAGCGCCGCTCAGCCTGGGTGCCGCCGCCGCCCCGCTATGAACGGGGATATGGATGGATGTTCCAAAGGCATATCGAACAGGCCGACAAGGGGTGCGACTTTGATTTCCTGAAGACTGAGTTCGGCGCCCCTGTGCCCGAACCGGCCATCTATTGATGCCATTCCGTACGTTGCCGATCCGAAAATGCATGTCAAGACTGGGCTGTTGTGGAATGACGGCGATTGAGAAACGCAAATGAAAGAAGTGGCAGCGGCAACCATCCAGAAGCTGATGAATGTGAGTGTGGCGACGCTTGCGACCGCGCTGTTCCGGCGGAACCTTCGGAACCAGGTGATTCAGGATGTGCGTCCGGTCAAGGCCAAGGGCCGGAACATGGTGGGGCCTGCATTCACGCTCCGGTACATTCCGGCGCGTGAGGACCGAAACCAGCTTTCCGTGTTCCGCAACCCGAAGCATCCGCAGAGGCATGCAGTCGAAACCTGTCCGCCCGGGCACGTTCTGGTCATGGACAGCCGGCAGGATGCCCGCGCCGCATCTGCCGGTGACATCCTGCTTGCGCGACTGATGATGCGCGGCTGTGCCGGTGCGGTAACCGATGGCGGGTTTCGCGATGCGATGCGGATCGGTGAGCTTGAATTGCACGCCTATCACTCCAGACCCTCAAGCCCCACGAATCTGACAATGAATGAAGCTGTCGACATCAATGTTCCGATCGGCTGTGGCGATGCGCCGGTTTTTCCTGGCGACATAATTGTTGGCGACGACGACAGTGTCATCGTGATTCCGGCACACTTGGCGGATGAGGTGGCCGAAGAGGCGGTCAGCATGACCGCCTACGAGGAATTCGTTGCCGAACAGGTGATGGCCGGGGAATCCATAATTGGTCTCTATCCGGCGACGGACGAGGAAAATCTGAGGAAATTTGACGAATGGAACCGCGCGAGAAAAGCGGGGAGTCCTGTAACGGACAACCGGGCAGGTGATGGCAAGGATCTTGAAAATGAGTGATGACGGCACACGCAAACCGCATGGCAAGCATTTCATTGCAGGGAAACTGATCAGGGGTAAGGAGACATTCAGGTCGACACCGGCACATGGGTCGGCGCATGAGTTCTCCATTGGCACTCCTGAACTTGTTGATCGCGCCTGCAAAGGCGCCGAAGAGGCATTCCGGAGTTTCGGAAGTTCGACCCGCCAGGAGAGGTCTGCGCTTCTTCATGCCATTGCCGATGAAATCGAAGCTCGGGCCGGGGCAATCACGTTGATCGGAACACAGGAAACGGGACTGCCGCAGGCAAGGCTTGAGGGAGAGCGCGGCCGCACTTCGGGTCAATTGCGGCTGTTTGCCGAACATATTCTTTCCGGCAACCACTTGGACAGCCGGCACGACGCTGCCCTTCCCGAAAGGCAACCACTTCCCCGTCCAGACCTCAAGGTGGTTCAACGGCCGATCGGGCCGGTTGCCGTGTTCGGAGCCTCGAACTTCCCATTGGCGTTTTCAACGGCCGGGGGCGACACGGCCGCCGCATTGGCGGCGGGGTGCCCCGTTGTGGTTAAGGGGCATTCGGCGCATCCCGGAACAGGGGAGATCGTGGCCGAGGCAATTTGTGCCGCCATCGGAAAATGCGGAATGCATCCCGGTGTATTTTCCTTGATCCAGGGGGGCAGGCGGGATGTCGGAACGACGCTGGTCCGCCATTCGGCCATCAGGGCCGTTGGCTTTACCGGATCACTCGCCGGGGGAAGGGCGCTGTTTGATCTCTGTGCGGCGCGGCCAGAGCCCATCCCGTTCTTCGGCGAACTCGGAAGTGTAAACCCGGTTTTCCTTCTTCCGAATGCGGTAAGATCCAGGGGAGCGTCCATTGCCCGGGGTTGGTCGGATTCCCTTTCCTTGGGAGCGGGGCAGTTTTGCACAAATCCAGGCCTGGTTATGGTTGATGCTGGCCCCGACGGCGATGCCTTTGTTGCCTCATCACAATCCGCACTTGCCTCAGTTGGGCCTCAGACCATGCTGACCGACGGCATAGCGGATGCATACCGTGGAGGTCGGGAGCGTCTGGTTGCCATTTCGGGTGTGCGTGAAGTTCTGAGTTCGGCCTGCGGAACACGAAGTGCAGTTCCGTTTCTCTATGAAACCACAGGCGATACATTGCTTGCGAACGAGGCGCTGTGGGAGGAGGTGTTTGGTCCACTTGGACTGATTGTCCGCACCGACGGACCGGAGCAGATGGAGGAGGTCGCATGGGCCCTTCAAGGCCAGCTGACCGCAACCCTGCAGATGGATGAGGCTGACACTGAGCAGGGCCGGAGCCTCATGCCCATCCTGGAGAGGAAGGCGGGACGAATTCTTGTGAACGGATTTCCAACGGGTGTTGAAGTCGCGGATGCAATGGTTCACGGTGGGCCATACCCCGCTTCCACAAACTTCGGACACACCTCCGTCGGAACTTTGGCGATCCGCCGATTTCTGCGGCCGGTCTGCTATCAAAATGTCCCCGGCGAACTCCTTCCGTTGGATCTGGCGTGATGCGGCGGCGGTTGGGTCGCGACGGCCCTGAGATATTCCCGCTCGGTGTCGGAACAATGTCGTTTTCGCCGGTTTACGGCGAGGTATCGGAGGAACAGTGCCATGCAGTTCTTGACGCGGCGCTGGATCTTGAAATCGATCACATCGACACTGCAAACATCTATGGGATGGGGTTGTCGGAGGAGGTAATCGGTCGTTTTCTTGAACGCTATCGCACCAAGGGAGGAATTCCGTTCCGCATTGCCACCAAGGCCGGGAACTGCCGGGGACGCGGGAGCGGAAATTCTCCCTTCGACAACAGCCCCGAACACCTTGAAGCCGAACTTGACCGGAGCCTGATCCGCCTCGGAATCGAAAGGGTGTGTCTTTTCTATGTGCACCGGCGTGATCCGCGCTTTGAGATCGAAGAGGTTACGGACACGCTGGCGAATTTGGTCAAAAAAGGCAAAATCGAACATATCGGGTTTTCGGAGATCGCACCCTCATCGCTGCGGCGCGCTGCTGCGATAAACCATGTCGCTGCCGTTCAATCGGAATACTCGCTGCAGACGCGCCTTCCGGAATTGGGGCTGGTTCAGGCCTGTGAACAGCTTGGAACCGCATTGGTTGCATTCTCACCTGTGGGACGGGGATTGCTGACCGACGATCCGCCGAATCCCGATCGGGTGGCCCAATCTTCATTTCTCAGTGTCAATCCGCGCTTTGTCGGCAGGAATCTGCCCCGCAACCTAAAGGCAAGTGAGCCGCTGAGGGAGATTGCCCGCAAGATCGACCGTCCGGCCGCCGCCGTTGCAATTGCGTGGTTGCTTGCACGGAGCCCGGTCGTGGTGCCAATTCCCGGAACGCGCAGTGCAGACCATCTGCGCGAACTCGCTGCCGGATGTGTGCTTGAGCTTTCGAACGAATTGCTTGAGCAAATTGAATCGCTGATGCCGCCGGGATGGGCTCATGGGCCACGCTATTCTGAGTCGCAGTCGGTCGGCCCGGAGCAATACTGCTGAAAGTGCGGCTTGCCGGAACATTCGTTCCGGAACCTTCGGTTGATGATCGGTAAGGGGGATGCCCGCGAGAATCCGACATTCCTCTTGGTTGACTTCGAAACCGATGGGTTCTGCGAAAATGCTCCGTTTCCCAAAAATTGAAAATTGACCGATGTGCTTTGGCATGAAAGTCAATGCGAAAGATAAGGCGACCGGTCGATTCAAAAGCCGCGTCAATGGAGCTTTGGTTGAGGCGGTGGCGAAGGCAAAAAGAGACAGGAATCTGACCCAATCCCAAATTGCCGATCAAATGGGGATCGAAGAGTCTACGCTGTCGCGCATCTTGAATGGTCAGAGGAATCTCACGCTGAAGACAATTGGTGATGCCTGCTGGGTTCTCGGGATGTGTCCAGACATTATTTTCACAGAAGCTCAGCAGGAATGCCTGGACAGGGCAGACCACCCTGCAGTGCGAACAGACATGAGAAGGCAAACCGATGAACCGCCGCGCTCCACTGAATGCAATTTTCCCAATGGACTTCATTGAATCGACTACTGACTGCAGAGATTCCGCCGCGCTGCAGAAAATCCGGTTCGCCGTCCGCGAAAGCAGCATCCAGGTCAAATCCGGACCTCCTTTCATGCAGAAGCCTGCGGATGATTCCTCGTGTCTGTGGCCGGGTTCATGTTGCCATGGAAATGTGATAGCTTCATTTGCCGGCGCCTGATCGAACGCAGGGAACGCCAAGGCAAGTTTGGGGATGGCATGAGTACAGAAAAAGAACCTCTTATCATCAAGCGATATGCCAGCCGCCGATTGTACAATCCGGAAACTAGCGAATACGTTACACTTCAGGAAATCGCTGAGTTCATCAGGGCGGGCAAAGACGTCCGCATTATTGACCGCAAGACGGGCGACGACCTGACACGGCAGTATCTTGTTCAGATCATCGCCGACCACGAGTCCAAGGGCGAGGAAGTGTTGCCGCTTGATGTTTTGATGGAGGTTGTCAGGACATACAACAACGAGGGCGGCGAAGTGGTTCCACGGTTCTTGGACATGTCTTTCCGGATGCTGAAGGAGAACCAATCCCAGATCGTGGAGAACATGCGGGCAATGTCGGATCCAATGTTTGCGTTCCGTGGGTTCGAACGTCAGCAAAAGGATGCAATTGCCTCGTTCATGGAGTTTTGGACGAAGGGTGGAAATGGCCAAATGCGGGATGAAGCGCCAAAGGAGGCCACAGGAGACGACTCAGAACTTGATCGGATCAAGAAACAGCTTGCGGAACTTCAGTCCAAAGTGTCCAATCTCTAGGTGGCAACGGTTAGGTCGGTGAATCATGTCAACTCCCAAGAAAAGGTTTTCGGAACTTATCCTTGATGACATCGCCCTGCAGTTGCACGACGCAGTCAAGAACAGGAACTCAATAGATCCACCCAGCGAAACCCATGGTATTGACTATGCGGCGGCGGTCGAAGTGCGGCGCAGAATGGCCAACCTGCTGGGGCGCTACGCCGGCTTGCCATCCGGCTTCAAACTTGCATTCACGTCTCCGGCCACGCAACAGGTGCTTGGAATTGATGCGCCGGAATTCGGCTACCTGTTTTCGGCATTTCAGATAGCGCACGGAACTCCGGTCGATGTTGGTTCCCTGTGTGAACCCTATGCCGAGCCGGAATTGGCATTTGTGATGGCCAAGGATTTGGAGGGGCCGGGCGTTGTGGTGGATGACGTTCTGGATGCAGTGAAATGCATCCGGCCTGCCATTGAAATTGTTGATTCCCGGATCGGACTGCTCAAGGCCAAAACGGTGGATATGGTGGCCGACAATGTTCTCTTCGGACGCTTGGTTCTCGGAGACGGTGAATTCAGCCCTGACGAGGTCGATCTGGAAAACACCCCGGTCAAGATCATGGTTGACGGTGAGTCGGAGGAAAGCGTGACCGGAAAGGTCATGGGAAATCCGGCCGCTGCGGTCGCCTGGCTGGCAAACAGGTTGGCGGAGACCAATGGACGAGAAGGCGCAATCTCTCGCGGCGACATAATAATGTCAGGCTCGTGCACCAGATATTTCCCGGTCGGGAAGGGAAGTTCGGCTGTGGCCGATTTTGGACCTCTCGGTGAACTGCGAGTTGATTTCGTGTAGTTGACAGCGGTTGCTGCGCAGCAACTACAGCTTCGTTGCCATCCCCCGACTTCCTTTCCGAGCGCTCCAGTAGAAACCGGCGATCACGCGGGCAAATTCGTCGGCTTGGATATCCAGCCCCAATGTGGATCGTGCCTCGTCGAGCCTGCCCGCCGGTACAACACCCACCCCCCTTTTTTCAATCAGCCCCTCAATGAATGAATGACCGAATTCGGGATGGGCCTGAACCGATATTGCCCGATCGCCGTACGACAGCATTGCGTTTCGGCAGAAGGGCGACGATCCGGTAACCTCAGCTTCCTGTGGTGCCTCGGTTACCTGATCCTGGTGCCAGGCATTCAGGTTAATTTCCTTGCCCTCGAACTCGTAGGTTTGCCTTCCGATGCCCCATCCGCCGTCGTGTTTCTCGACCTTTCCGCCCAGCGCACTCGCCAAAACTTGGTGGCCGAAGCAAACGCCGACCACGGGAATACGGTCCGCGTAACAGTTTCGCAGGAATTCCTCGAGCATTCTGATCCACGGGCTGTCCTCGTAGACCGAGTGTTTTGAGCCGGTAACGAGCCAACCATCGGAATCGCCGGTTGTTTCGGGAAACTGGCCGTCAACGACGTTCCAAGTCCGGAACGAAAATCCATTTCCCGCCAACAACTCTTGGAACATGTCGGAGTACTGGCCATGCCGCTCGACCAGGTCGGGCGGGGAATGACCTGTCTGCAGAATTCCAATCTCCATGCAATCAATCCGTTCAGGCGCGGGTTCCGGACGCTACTTCAGCTGCGGGCGTTTCGGCAAGCTCCAAATCCACATCCCGGGATTTCTGTGTCGGTCGCAAACGGATTCAGCAATCCGGGACCGAAGGTGCTTCGGGCAATCGCAAATAGTGTTCCTTCGGGATCCGGATAAGGCCGCGAAACGGAAGAACCTCAAGGTCCGCGGCTTCAGCCAGTTCGATTGCGGCGCTGACAGAGTCGAACAATTGCTCGACCAGTTGGCATTGAGCGGTGATCAAGGGCAATCCCGGGGTATGGCGGGTTCTGCCGATGACTCGCAGCTTCGGGGCACAGCAGCAGTACTGGCGAATCAATCGCCAGGAATGCGCATCAACTGCTGCAATTTCCGCAATCCCGTTGGCAACTGCGGCGGCTGAATTCTCATGGCTGCCGGTTTTCCGGAATCCACCGTAGGCGATGCCGCGCTGTTTTGCATCGGCCATTGGCGCTGCCCATCCCGACTGCGAGGTTTCTTCATTGTAGCCAAGAACGGCTCCATCGAATTCCTCAACTCGAATTCGGCTGTCATCAACCGAGGCGAGCAATACACTGCAATAGTGGCCGCTCGGGCAACCGCCAAGCTTGATGTCAGGCGTGCCAATGATCCGAACCCGGTCGGCAAGTTGGGTCCGAAACGGAAGGCTGCAGGTTTGCGAGAGCAACAGGTCGCTGCGAAACCAGGCCGCACTGATATCGGAGGAGCGGTCAAGGGCAGCAGGTGACACTATTTCGCGCTCTGCAAGCTGCGTTCTTATCAATTGCCAGAATCTGTCTGTGGCCGGTATCGTCTCCGGCCTCTCGTACATCTGCAGGCTTGCGATCACCTCATTCGGGCGATGACCCTCTGGCGTGCACGCACACTGTCGCGATCATTGACGCCGAGCAGCTTTGCGGCCAACCGCAGATAACCGTCCTCCGTGTAGTCCCTTCTTTCGTCGGCCATCGCGACTTCCCAAAGGGCCTCAACCAAACCCACGCGCTCCTCAAAGGGCACGGTGTTCTTCAGTGCCTTTGTGAAACTTACATTGTCGGCAACTTCGGATTCCAGCTGTTCCGCCTCTTGCCTCAATTCGGAAGCTTCTGCGGGCGGCAATTGAAACCTTGTTGACAGGATCATGTCCGTGCGCTCCTGCTCCTCCTCCGAATAGTCCTCATCCGCTCTGCCTACCCGGACCAACAGTACGGCCAGGGCGAGCCTGGAATCGGCTTCGGGCAGCGGCTCAGGTTGCTGAGCAAACAGGCCGGGGAACAGAGATTTGATCATGCTCGGTCACTATTGGAGGGGGTGGCGGGAATCAACTTCACGATCCGGCGCCGGACCCGTCCGAACCCGAGCCCGACACGGAATGCCGAACGCAGCACCGAACCGCGATCAGGACAGTGGAGGCGAATATGGGCGACAACCGGTTCAATGGATCAGTCCTGTCCCTTGGCATTCTGGTGTGCATCCTTTGCACCAACTCCAAGGAATACGGACTTGAACGGCAACGCCCAAAGTATGCCTGCAAGAGCGTAGATCCCAAATTCGACCAGCATGTGGGGTCGTTCGAACAATCCGACAATCGTAACTGCGACAAAAATGTAAACCGGCAGAGCGACACAGAGGATTAGCAGTGCAAACACTTTCCTGCTTCGAAGTGAGAGTTTCATCTTTCCTCTTGGCGTCAAGGTTGGACACGTTCGACTTCCGATCAAACCATTCAACGCAAATCCGACGCCGGCACAATACCAATCTTCGATTGGATTCAGGGATGACCGAGCCTGTGCATGCCTGAGAATTCGCAGGTCAGGACCAACCTGCCAAAACCCTGAACAAAAAATCACGAATGCACCAGCTGGCGAAGCCGGGTTGGCAAAACCCGAGTTTGACTGCATTTGCCCGCTGTGGGCAATGACGTCCATCATGCATTGCGACCCAGTTGACAGAGATTCTGACCACGATTTGATCCTGAACCCTGATGCTGCTTGTCCAGCACCCGCAGGCAGTCACAGAATTTTGACCGGATGGGCAGCCGGACACGGTGGAATTGGTGGGTTAGCCGGATCCGGAAACAGGTTATGCAAACGGCCCAGAAACCGCTGCGGTGTCGAGTCGGTCCGGAGACGTTGAAATGATATTGACCGGTCTTCCGGTCAATTGTTCGATCCTGGCGACATAGTTTCGAGCGTTTTCCGGCATGTCGCCAATCGACCTCGACGAAGCAACGCTGCCCTCCCATCCCGGGAGAGTTTCATAGATTGGCTCCAACCGCCCCTGCTCATCGGCCGTTGCCGGCAGCCGGTCAACAATATTGCCGTCCAGTCTGTAGCCTGTGCAGATTTTCAGCGTTTCGAGTGAATCCAGCACATCAAGCTTGGTTAAGGCCAAACCGTCCACTCCAGCCAATTTGCAAACCTGACCCGCAAGCACTGCGTCAAACCAGCCGCAGCGACGGGCCCGACCCGTTACGGTGCCCCTTTCGTGTCCAACTGTTGCGAGGTGATGGGCAACTTTGTCCGAAAGTTCGGTCGGAAATGGACCTGAGCCAACGCGGGTCGTGTAGGCTTTGCACACGCCAAGAATGTACCCCAGCCTTCCGGGGGCAATGCCGGTTCCGGCGGCGGCGGCACCGGCCACGGTCGATGACGAGGTAACAAACGGGTAGGTTCCGTGGTCGATGTCGAGCAGGGAGCCCTGTGCACCCTCAAACAGGATGGATTTGCCCTGTTCGGCTCGTTCGCTCAAAATTCTCCATACGGGCCCTGCAAACTCGAGCAAACGGCCGGCAATGGACAACAGTTCAGTTTTCAATCTGCTGCCGTCAACAGGCACGGCACCGTAGCCGGCTCTCAGAACGTTATGGTGATCCAAAAGGCGTCCGATCATGGAATCAAGCGAGCCCTGATTCCCCAGATCCGCAACCCTGACGGCACGTCTTGCCACCTTGTCCTCATACGTCGGGCCGATTCCCCTGCCGGTGGTACCGATCTTGCTCGACCCGGCGCGCTGTTCCCGGAGAATGTCCAGTTCCCGGTGCAGGGGAAGAACCAGCGGTGTGTTGTCGGCGATCACCAGATTTTCGGGGGAAACCTTGATGCCCTGCTCAATGACAGAATCGATTTCGGCGAAAAGGGACCACGGATCCAGAACCACACCATTGCCGATGACATTGAGTTTTCCCGGCCGGACTATTCCTGAAGGCAACATCGACAGCTTGAAGACTTTGCCGTCCAACACAAGCGTGTGGCCGGCGTTGTTGCCGCCCTGGAATCGAACCACAACATCCGACTTCTCGGCGAGCCAATCAACGATCTTGCCCTTGCCTTCGTCGCCCCACTGGATTCCGATCACAACGGTGTTATTCACGAGCAACGCCCCCCGAACAGGATTCAACCGACGGCAGATATCAGCGGGCAACTGGAAGAAAAACCCGTATTGTTGAACGCCCGGCGAAACCATTGACTGTTTCGGTGTTGCGGGCAGCGAGGAATGCAAGTAATTGCGATTATCCCCATCCGGGGACACATCCCGATCAGGCTGTCCCGACGATGAGCAACGTAACACTGACAATTCACCTCATTTTGGCATTGGTGCTCATTGGCATCGTGCTTATGCAGCGTTCGGAGGGCGGTGGCCTCGGAATTGGCGGCGGCGGTGGCGTGATGTCGGGAAGGCAAGCGGCAACTGCACTCGGCAAGGTTACTTGGCTTATCGCGATCGCGTTTCTGATCACTTCCCTGACATTGACCATCCTTACGGCGCGCCAGCAGTCTGGAGATTCAGTCATTGAGCGAATCGGCGATTCGACAGTTGCTTCCGAAGAGGCCGAGGGTGATGACCAGTTCGGAGGAGATTCGCTACTGCCTCCGAGCTTGCCTGATGCTCCGGCGACGCCGCCTAAAGCTGAGTAACCACTTCCTCAGGAACCTGCGCGCTCGATTTGGGTGCCATTAAATTTGACGACGGTTTCTTATGCCCGGAATTCTGTTGATGCATCCACTCCGGGCTCTTTTGAAATTCCGGTTTGCCGCACATGCCAATTCTCGGCCTTGATCCGGGCCTTCCGAGGTATGCAAAACTCGTTTGTCTGGATGCTGGAGTGCGGGTGGCATTGGTGTTCGATGGTTCGGTGGATCCATCGAATAGCGGCAGATCACAGTGTCCAATGGGTCGCGACACGGGAAAGTTCTGCATTTGGTGTTCATGCTATTGCGCTGACCGGTAAAGTTGTTATCCTGCGATTCCCGTAGTGGTTGACGCTGGCCGGAAAAGCAGGGCCGACCGCTCCATCACATGCGGGGATGACTTACCATGACCAGATACGTCTTCATCACCGGCGGCGTTGTATCGTCTCTCGGAAAGGGACTTACGGCAGCTTCACTCGGCGCCTTGCTCCAGTCCCGAGGCTATACGGTCAGATTGCGCAAACTTGATCCTTACCTCAACGTCGATCCTGGAACGATGAGTCCGTTCGAGCATGGGGAGGTGTTTGTAACGGATGACGGTGCAGAAACCGATCTCGACATCGGCCACTATGAACGGTTTACCGGTGTTGCCGCCAAGCGTTCGGACTGTGTCTCGTCGGGGCGCATCTACTCCAATGTGCTCGAAAAGGAGAGGCGCGGCGAGTTCCTCGGCAAAACAATCCAAGTGATTCCCCATGTTACGAACGAAATCAAAGACTTCATCAGAGCTGGAGATGGCGAGGTTGACTTCATGCTCTGCGAGATCGGCGGCACGGTTGGCGACATTGAGGGGTTGCCGTTTTTTGAGGCGATTAGGCAGTTTTCGCGCGAGCGTGAGCCAGGTTGCTGCATCTTCCTTCACGTAACCCTGCTACCCTACATTGAGGCCTGCAATGAGCTGAAGACGAAGCCAACGCAGCATTCGGTGAAGGAACTCAGGTCCATTGGCATCTCGCCCGACATTCTCGTTTGCCGCTCGGAGCGCCCGATCCCACAAAAGGAAAGGGACAAGATTGCGCTCTTCTGCAACGTCAGGGGCGATTCGGTCATATCCGCGCCAAATCTAAAATCCATATACGATGCTCCCATAACCTATCATGAAGAGGGGCTTGACGATGCCGTCATATCCGCGTTCGGCATCAAGGGTGCCAAAGCGCCAAGACTGTCCAAATGGAGGGAAGTGGCCGATCGGATCAAGAATGCCGAGGGCGAGGTCAGGATAGCGGTTGTCGGCAAATACACCGGGCTTGAAGATGCATACAAATCGATTGTCGAAGCCCTTACGCATGGAGGTATCGCCAACAAGGTCAAGGTGAATGCGAAGTGGATCGAAGCAGAAATATTCGAGAGGGAAGATCCAACCCCTTGGCTGGACGGCAGTGATGCCATCCTGATCCCTGGAGGATTCGGCGAGAGGGGCAGCGAAGGCAAGATCAAGGCTGCCGGCTTTGCCAGGGACCGGAAGATACCCTTCTTCGGAATTTGTCTCGGCATGCAGATGGCCGTCATTGAAATGGCCCGCACCCTTGTTGGTGTCGACAATGCCGGTTCTGAGGAGTTTGATCACGAATCCGGGAACGGTGCCGGCACAGAAAGAAGATTCGAGCCCGTGGTTTATCATCTCAACAAGTGGATGCAGGGCGACAGGTTGATTGAACGGAAGCCAGATTGCGAGCGGGGTGCATCAATGCGTCTTGGCGAGTATCCGGCCTTGCTCGCGGAAGGAAGCCGGGTCGCCGGAATCTATGGCAGCGGAAGGATCTCGGAACGTCATCGCCACCGCTATGAGGTGGCCTTGGAATATCGCAGCAGGCTGGAGAGCCACGGAGTTGTATTTTCCGGAATGTCGCCCGACGGTGAGCTTCCGGAAATCGTAGAGATATCAGGTCACCCATGGTTTATCGGCGTGCAGTTCCATCCCGAACTCAAATCCAGCCCGCTGAACCCGCACCCGCTGTTTTCCGATTTTATTCGTGCAGCGGTGCAGCAGGCGCGCCTGATCTGAATTTTGTGCTTTCTGGAGGCAGTCGAGACAGGAGCCCGTTGCAGGTGTGCGGTGCAGCAGACAAACGGGCTCAGCGAAATCCGGATTGTCCCTGCAGGTGAATTCGCCGCATTTGGCGGGAGTTGAACAGCCGGGCCGAAGGCGCTTTGCAGTGCCAAATGCAGGGAAGGCAGGAGTGCCGATGTCCATTGGGGAAGAAGTCATTGTCAATGCGCCGAATGGCGCGACAATCCTCGGAGGTGGAGAGGCGGGTGCGGCGACAGTCAAACAGGCGATTGCACGCGCACCGTTACTTGTCGCGGCGGATGGTGGCGCGGCATTGGCAATTGAACTTGGCAGGATGCCCGAGGCTGTCATCGGCGACATGGATTCCATTCCGGATTCCATAAGGAGGTCGATACCTGCGGATCGTTTGCATCGAATTTCGGAGCAGAACTCCACGGACTTTGCGAAGTGCGTCAGGTCCATCAATGCCCCAATGATTGTCGGAACCGGTGTATTGGGACCGCGATTGGATCACGGCTTGGCGGCATTGAACGTACTTGCCGGCAATCCAAGCCAGCGAATTGTTCTCCTGACAGGGTCGGATCTCTGTTTCCTGTGTCCGCCGGAACTGGCGCTTCGGCTTCCGGTCGGTTCAAGGGTTTCACTGTTTCCGATGAAGCAGGTAACCGGAACATCCGTGGGGCTAAAATGGAAGATTGACGGGTTGCTGTTTTCACCGGGCGGAGTCTCGGGAACTTCAAATCAAGTATCACGGAGTCGGGTATCGGTTAGCTTTCGGGATCCGGGCATGCTGATCATTCTTCCGGCGGTCCAGTTTGACAATGTCATCGACAGCCTTCTGGAAACCGCAATCTGGTGACCGCACGCAGCGCCGATTGACATGTGCAATTCAGCAGGTTGCGACGGGAATGTTCCCTGAATTGCCGCAAGAATCCTTCGAAACGTCGGAACAATGCATCAGTGTGGGTCCAACCATTGACTTTATTGCCGGGCGGATCAGCCTCGCAATTGGCTTGGAGGTTGAGAAAACAATGAATGATCCCCATGCGGCACAGCATCATGATGGAGTTGGTCGTCGTGCATCGATTGATCTTGTCAGGAGCAGCCCGCATCGTGTCCTTCGGGCGAACGGCTCAGTTTGCCCTGTGGAGCCCATCAGGCGCGTTCAATTTGTACTTATCGGTGAACTTCTCACCATTCCCGGCAGATCCGTCCGAGAGGTGAATTTGGACGGCAGTCTGGACAGGTAGGAAACGTCAATTCGGCTTCGGGCACCTGCACGACAACCCTGCCGTTTGCCCCATATCGTCGGCGGGCCGCTCTGAATTCGCGTCAGTGCCTTTGGTGGTTCCGCAAGAGGAGGGTTGCATGATTTGCCGGTTGGTTTCGAGCCGAGGCGCAGTGCAGCGGGCATTTACAGCTTTCCGAGGTAATTCCTTCCGGCAACCGAAAGCCCATAAATTCCGCTCTTGCTGTCCTCTCCGCCAATCCGTTCGAACAGCTTCCCACCTCCAACCTTTCCGACCGTGTTCACGTTGATGCGGCCACGTACGCTGTTTTTCCAGGTTGACCAATCATATTCCAGCCCGAATTCGTCAGCGATCTGACGTGCCCGGACGTATATCTCGTCGAGATGAAGTTTGGTGTTTGTCACGTTGCGCTGCAGAGCAAGGACAATCACATCCAATTGGGTTTTCGGTTTCCAACCGGCCGGTTCGTTTTGCTTCCGCTCTTCGGCAATCTGGTCCCCAATGGCCTCGTAGAGATTGGAAAGTTCGTTGTTCCTTTGCCGCAGCACCAACTGATGTTTTTCGCGATCGTGGATTTGCTCGTAGAGTTGCAGGAACGCATCGCTCGGTTCAAACAGATCTTTGCCGCCAAACAGCAAATCGAAGGCCGCCCGGCACTTCCTGACCGGTACAGAGTCCCGGGTGCCGCTGATGATGGCGTTTGCCTCAATGTTCCTTGTTAGACCAGATGTGGTCAAATTCGACGATCCGATGACGCAGGTTGTTGTTCTGTCAGATCGTTCGTACCAATAGATCTTTGGATGAAACAACGGCACATCCGTCATTTTCCGGTCAAACTGGACGCGGTACGTCATCCGCGGATACCGGCTGTTCCAGTTCCTGAGACTGCGAATCACAGCCGGTTCGGTTACCGCCCCGTCGGCAGCATGCGCGATCTGGACGGATCCTTCGCCGGCAAGTGCAACCTCCAAGGATTCCTCAATTTTACCGAACCCTCCACCGGTCATGTATGCCACGGCGATGCCAAGACTATCGGCTTCCCGAAACCCACTGTTGAGAATGTCCAGAAGCTCTCCGCCTGGACCCATGCTGATGGCCAGTTCCATTCTGTACTCCTCCCGCAGCCGCTGTCGGATGCCCCAACGGTTTTCCGGTTGCTCAGTTCAGTGATCGGCCCCGAGCAGTCCCCGCTGTGCCAAGTTGCGCATCAGGTGAGACGCGGAGAAGTCCCATCTTCGGCAAGAACCGCAGAGGTCAACCTCATTGACCAAGCGTCCCACTTCCGGTGCCTCAATCGCAACCGTGTCGCCGACGTGATGCGTGAATCCCTCGCCCGGAAAATCCCGGTCCTCGGTCGGAGCAAACGGAGTTCCGCAAAAGAGGACAAACCCGTCCGGATAGGAATGGTTCACATTCATTGTCTGTTTCACCAAGTCTTCCGGATTGCGGCTGATTTCGGCCATTCGGCAGGTGTCATCCAGAACGAAACCATCCTTTCCCTCGATGCGCATCCGAATGTTCATCCGGCGAACGTCGTCAAGCGTGAAGTTCCTGTCCAGCAGCCTGATGAATGGTCCAATCGCGCTTGAGGCGTTGTTGTCCTTCGACTTCCCCAGAAGCAGCGCGGAGCGTCCCTCGAAGTCTCGAAGGTTCACGTCATTGCCAAGGGAAACACCGACAATTCGACCGTTTGAATTGACGACAAGCACAAGTTCGGGTTCGGGGTTGTTCCAGCGGGAGTTGGGATGGATGCCGACCTTTGCACCGGGTCCAACCGACGACATCACCGGGCATTTGGTGAAAATCTCGGCGTCCGGTCCGATGCCAACTTCGAGATACTGCGACCAAAGCCCCTCCCGAAGCAGCGCTTTCTTGACTTCACTTGCGCGCGCAGATCCTGGATTGATGTTCTTCAATTCAGTGCCGATGCGCTCCCCGATGCGTCTTCTGATATCTTCCGCCAATGCCGGGTCGCCGCCGGCGCGTTCTTCGATGACCCGCTCCACCATTGATCCGGCGAACGTAACCCCGCAGGCCTTGACCACCTGCAGGTCGCAGGGCGCAAGAAACCTCACACCGGTGGTGGGACGGCCCGGTTCCACTGAATTTGCGGAAATCTCGGACAGCGATCCCAAAGGGGCACCGTCGGATTTCGCAACATGCCCGGCCGGATCGTCAAGCTCGCAGATGTCGCGGGAGGTCGGAGCACGGTCGGATGTAATGTCAAATACGGTGTTGTCCCTGATCGTTGCCACGCTCGGCCCGATGCCGGGAACCTCCACGCGCGCAAGCAGCACGGCGGAATTTGGCGGATTGAGTTTCATGACGGTTTCACATGCGGCGAGCCGGGTTCGCCCGGAAGGTCGTCCTCAATGTAAACCTGAACCACTTCGTCAAAGCTGGTTTCCACCTCAAATCCCAGTGCTCTGGCCCGGTCCGTCCGGAACTCCTCGGCCCAACTGGCGATGATTGATTGGATGAAGGGGTCCGGCTTCATGTCGATAAGGCTGACGGCCTTATTTCCGGCGACACTCCGCAACGCCTCGATCTGTTCCTCGACCGAGCAGGTGATGGAGGGCATGTTGAGGGCCCTTCTGCCGTCGAGACGGTCGGTGTTCAACCGCGCGGCATGCAGGAAGAAACGGGCCGCTGAACGCGGTGACGCATGCATGTGCCTGACATCTGTTGACAGCGGAAGTGCCGTCCGCCTGCCGTTCAGCGGTTCGCGGATGATTGCCGAAAAGCAGGACGATGCAGCTGCATTCGGTTTTCCGGGCCGAACGGTTATGGTCGGCAGGCGAAGGGATATGCCGTCAATGAAACCCTTCCTGCTGAAATCCGACACCATCAATTCCGCCGCCACCTTCTGGGCACCGTATGAAGTTTGCGGCTCGCAAATTCTCAAATCGTCGACCGCCCCGTCTATTGGTGGACCGTAAACTGCCGCCGATGAGGCAAACACAAAGCGCGGCCGGTACTTGCTGCCGCTTTTGACATGCTCTCGCCGCAAGGCCTCTAGGAGTTTCCAGTTCGCAAATAGGTTTATCCGCCAACCCTTGTCGAAATCACGTTCGGATTCACCGGAAAGTATGGCGGCAAGCTGAAAGACCGTATCCGGGCGGGTGGCCGCAAGCTTCGAAATGACCTCGTCATCGTCGAGGCTGCCCAGAATTGCTCCGGCGGAAATTCCGGAACGGTCCGGAACCGCAAGATCAAACAGTGCCAATTCGGTTCCACCCGGAATGCTGTCTGCCTCGCCATCCAGCATGGCGGCGATCTTTTGGCCGATCATGCCGCCGCCGCCGACAATCAGGTAGCTGTTCATTGAAGTTGGACCTCCTGCAACTGGGCAAAGCATTTCAGATGCACAAATTCGGGCTGCAGTTCAACCTAAGGTCCCGTTTCGGATGGGCATCGCAGCCTCGCTCCACGCAGTCAGGATACCGGCCGAACAGCATCAGCCCTTTGGTTGATGTCAGATGTGCCGTTCGCCGTCACCGCTGGCACCGGCCAACGGAGGTTCAGAATCGGCAATGCAGGGCTGGGCGGCCGCGCATGCCCCTGCGAACTCCTGTCCCTGATGGGAGGCGGTCGTGCCCTAACAGGGCGCAGGATTCATGGTCAGCAATTCGGAATGCTGACCGCGAGTCCGCCGAGAGAGGTTTCCTTGTATTTCATGTTCATGTCCGCACCGGTGCGCCTCATGGTGTCGATGCAGGAATCCAGGGAAACGAAGTGCGAGCCGTCCCCCCTCAGTGCAAGCGAAGCTGACGACACGGCCTTGATGGCACCGAGGCCATTGCGTTCGATGCAGGGAACCTGAACCAGCCCCTTCACGGGATCGCAGGTCATCCCCAGATGGTGCTCAAGCGCAATCTCCGCCGCGTTCTCGACCTGCTGCGGAGTTCCACCCAGAACCTGGCACAGACCGGCTGCCGCCATGGCTGCAGCCGAGCCCACCTCTGCCTGGCATCCGCATTCTGCTCCGGAAATCGATGCGTTCTGCTTGATGATCCCACCGATCGCTGCGGCGGTGAGAAGGAAGTCGGCAATTCGTGATTTCCGGGCATCCGGAACGTGCCCAACATAGTATCTGATTGTCGCCGGAATTACCCCGGCGGCACCATTGGTCGGTGCGGTTACAACCCTGCCGGCCCCGGCATTCTCCTCATTGACGGCCATGGCATAGACTGAAATCCAATCATTGATCGTGTGTGGAGCGGCGAGGTTCGTTCCCTGTTCCGCCATCAGTTTTTCATGTATCGCCTTGGATCTGCGCTTCACTCCCAGGCCTCCGGGCAGGATGCCATCCGCAGTGAGGCCCCGCTCGATGCAGTCGTCCATGACTTCCCAAAGTCGCTCAATTTCGTCGTCCACCTGACGTTCCGGAAGCAAGGCAAATTCATTTTCACGGACAATCCCAGGAATCCCCCCGGGGTGCCGCAAGGCGGCATTCACCAACTCGGCGGCACTGGAGAATGGATGTGGAATGTCTCGGTCGCGGCTTTGTCCGGCGACTGTCTGCAGTTCGGCTTCGGTTACCACCGAACCCCCGCCAATCGAATAGTAGGTCTCGCGAAGAGCGATGTCTCCGTCCGGACCGATTGCATAGAGATTTATGCCGTTGGAGTGCCCCGGCAGCAATCTTTCATAGTCGAAGATGAGATCGTGCTCGGGGTCGAACCGCATGCCCGGAAACCCCGGCGCGTCAATGATCCTGCGGCTGTGGATATTCTTGAGTGACGTTTCGGCCATGGCGGCGTTGAAGGATTCGGGCTTGAATCCCGCGAAACCCAGCATGATTGCCGTATCAGTTGCATGCCCGCGCCCGGTGAAGGCCAAGGACCCGTGAAGCGAAGCTCGGAGTCCGACCGCAACCGTGCCGGAGTCGCGCATGAGTTCGACGAACCTGTTTGCCGCCAGCATCGGTCCAATCGTATGTGAACTTGAGGGTCCAATTCCTATCTTGAAAATCTCAAACGTGCTGAAGAACATAATGGCCCCCGTTGCCCTGCGACACTCGGAAAACAGTGCAGATGCATCTTCTGTGCCGTCCTTGGCGGGTTCCCCGTATTGTGCCCTTGAAGGGTTCAGGTCGCACTTCCGCTTATGTTCGGCGTCCCAGGCGACTATAAGCGCCCCGTCGCCGTTGGGGAATCAGTAATGTTGGCCGCTCAGGACTCCAATCGGAAAGCAAAGATCGCCGCTGCCGAGCATGCTGCCGGCCTTGTCGAGACCGGCATGCGGGTGGGGCTTGGAACCGGATCGACGTCAGCATTTCTGGTTGAGGCCATTGGACGACGCATGCGCGAGGAATCGCTACATGTGGCTGTCGTTGCGACCTCCAAAGGTTGTGATGCCCTTGCCCGGGCCGCAGGAATGGTGCCGGAAGATTCCGACGACATTGGAAGGTTGGACATGACCATCGACGGTGCGGATGAGTGCAACCGTCGGCTTGACCTGATCAAGGGCGGTGGAGGAGCTCTCCTGACCGAGAAGATCGTTGCCGAAAACTCGGACCGGATGGTCGTCATCGCTGACAGCTCAAAAATGTCGGAGCATTTGGGCAGCTTCCCTTTGCCCGTCGAGGTCGCGAAGTTTGGGTGGAAATCCATTAATTCGCGTATCCGTGAATACCTCAAATCAATGGGATTCGGGGACGTACCCGGAAATCTGCGCATGGCTCGTGAAGGCCCGTTCGTTTCGCAAGAGGGAAACTTCATCCTCGACTACCGTCTTGGACGGATCGAGGATCCGTCAAGTTTGCACTCCGAACTCATCTCAATCGCCGGTGTCTTGGAAACGGGATTGTTTCCCGGCATGTGCGATCTTGCGATTCTCGGCGACAATGACGGCTCGGTGGCCACCTTCAGTGTTCCGGTTGGGATCAAGGATTGAATCATGGCAAAACGACACACCGGGAATGTGTTTGATTACGATCTCTTCGTAATTGGCGGTGGCTCAGGTGGCATCAGGGCCGCCCGAATGGCGGCAAATGCCGGTGCAAGGGTCGGACTGGCGGAAGAGGACAGGCTGGGCGGGACCTGCGTCATCCGCGGATGTGTTCCCAAGAAACTCATGGTGAACGCCGCCGACTACTCCGATGCATTCCGGGGCGCGGCGGGTTTCGGGTGGAGTGCGGGTGAACCTTCATTTGACTGGCCTTCATTCCGGACGGCCAAGGACAGGGAAATATCAAGGCTCGAGAGCATATACCGAAAGAACCTTGCTGCCGCCGGCGTGCAGATTTTCGAGGAACGGGCGGTTCTTGCCGACGCGCATGCCGTATCGCTTGCCTCCTGTGGAACAAAATCCGCAAAGCACATCCTTGTGGCGACCGGGGGTGCGCCTTTCGTTCCCGATCTTCCGGGAGCCGGCCTTGCATCCACATCGAACGACGTCTTTCTTCTGGACAAATTGCCCGACAGGGTGCTGATCGTAGGTGGCGGCTACATTGCCTGCGAATTTGCAGGTATCCTGAACGGGCTTGGCTGCAGGGTCACGCTGAATTATCGGGGAGAGCAAATTCTGCGCGGTTTTGATGGCGACGTTCGTTCGCACGTATCCGAAGCAATGTCGGCGCGCGGCATTGAGGTATGCCTGAATGCGGAAACGGAGTCGATTGACCGCAACGGACCTGCCCTCGCCGTGCGGACGACGGGTGGATCGCTCTCCGAGTTCGATTTTGTGCTGTATGCCACGGGACGTCGCCCGAACACCGCGGGGTTGGGACTTGAGGCGGTCGGCATTGAGTTGGGCCGTGGCGGAAAGGTTCCGGTTGACTCCTATTCGCAGTCGCCGGTGCCCTCAATCTACGCAGTGGGTGACGCAACGGACAGAATCAACCTGACACCGGTGGCGATCAGGGAAGGCGCCGCATTCGCCCAGACCGTGTTCATGAACAATCCGACACCGGTCGACCATGCGAACGTTCCGACCGCGGTTTTCACCCGTCCTGAAATAGGGACCGTAGGAATGACTGAGGAGGCCGCGAACGCACGCGGAAAGACGGTTGTCTATTCAACCAGGTTTCGCCCGCTCTCCGCCGTTATTGCCGGTTCGAAGGAGGAAGTGCTCATGAAGGTCGTGGTTGATCGCGCCTCCAGGGTTGTCCTTGGGGTCCATATTGTGGGTCCGGGGGCTGGGGAACTCATTCAGGCCGTCGGCATTGCTGTCAGGATGGGCGCCACAAAAGAGGACTTCGACCGCACCGTTGCAGTGCACCCGACGGCAGCCGAGGAATTGGTTACGCTGACGGAACCGGTCGGGGAAGCTTGATTTCTGGTTGCAAGTTGACCATGTATGTGAATAGCCCTTGCGGCTGATTTCCAAGAGGAAGGACCTCAAATGGCAGGAAACAACGGTGGTGGACCTTGGGGAAACAAGGGAGCCCAGGATCCGGAAATCCCGGACATTGATGAAATTCTCAATCGCGGGCGTAGCAGGCTGAACAGTATTTTCGGCAAGTCCGGTCGTCGGGGGCGCTCCGGCGGCGGAGGGGGCCCAAGATTCTCCAAGTCCCAATTGCTTCTCGGCGTCATTCTTCTCGCTGGTGTTTGGGGCTTTCTGTCCTTTTATACCGTGAAGCCCGAGGAACGGTCGGTTGAGCTCTTTCTTGGAACGTATGCGCAAACGGGCCAGCCAGGTCTCAATCTTGCCCCGTGGCCGCTGGTTACCAAGGAAATCGTGTCGGTTACGCGGGAGCGCACTGAAGACATCGGGGTTGGGGGCAGCGGACGCGTTGACGACGGCCTGATGCTCACGGGCGACGAGAACATCATTGATGTTGACTTCCAAATCGTCTGGAACGTCAGTGACCCGGCAAAATTCCTGTTTAATCTTGCCAATCCGACGGAAACCATTCGGGCGGTATCGGAATCGGCAATGCGCGAAATCATGGCGCAGTCAGACCTTGCACCAATACTCAACCGCGATCGCGGCATCGTTGCCACAAATCTTCAGGAGTTGATACAGACGACCTTGGACGCTTACAATTCCGGAATGAGTGTTGTGCGCGTTAACTTCGACAAGGCCGACCCGCCGCGCGAGGTTATTGACAGCTTCCGCGAGGTCCAAGCCGCCGAACAGGAACGGGACAAGCTTGAAAAGCAGGCCGATGCCTATGCCAACCGGGTGCTGGCCAGTGCTCGCGGTGAGGCGGCACAGCTGCTTGAGGAGGCCGAGGGATATCGGGCTCAGGTCGTGAATGTCGCCGAAGGCGAAGCCAGCCGGTTTATTGCTGTGCTTGAAGAGTATCTGAAAGCGAAGGACGTTACCCGGAAGCGGCTCTATCTTGAGACCATGGAACGCGTATTGGGCTCGGTTGACAAGGTCATATTGGACCAGAACACGGAAGGTGGAACCGGGGCCGTGGTGCCCTATCTGCCGCTGAATGAACTTCGCAGAGGAACCTCGCAAGGAGGGACAAACTGATGAGCAGATCAACGATAATCATAGTGATTGCGGCAGTGATTGTTGCCGTGGGATTGAGTTCGGTCTTCATTGTTGACGAACGCGAGAAGGCTTTGGTGCTCCAGTTTGGCCAAGTGCGCTCGGTCAAGGAATCGCCAGGATTGGCGTTCAAGATCCCGCTGATTCAGGAGGTCGTCAGATACGATGACCGGATACTGGCCTTTGAGACACAATCTCTTGAAGTAACGCCTCTTGATGACCGTCGCCTTGTGGTCGACGCGTTCGCTCGATATCGAATTGTCGATGTTGTGAGGTTCCGGGAAGCCGTCGGTGTCGGCGGTGTGCGATCTGCGGAGAGCCGATTGGAGCGGATCCTCAACGCCGCAACGAGGGAAGCGCTCGGCTCCGTAGCCTCCAATACGGTACTTTCGGCCGACAGGGCGGCATTGATGAACCGCATCAGGGACACAGCCAAAATCGAGGCGGAAAATCTTGGAGTCGCGGTCATTGATGTCAAGCTGAAGCGGACCGATCTTCCAACGCAGAACCTTGAGGCAACTTTCGGCAGAATGAGGGCGGAACGCGAGCGGGAAGCTGCGGACGAGATCGCCAGGGGTGAGGAGGCCGCACAGAAGATCAGGGCACAAGCTGATCGAACCCAAGTTGAGATTGTCTCCGAAGCGCAGAAACAGGCCGAGATTACCCGCGGCGAAGCGGATGCAAGACAAAATGCGATTTTTGCCGAGGCATTCGGACAGGATCCCGGGTTCTTTGATTTCTACAGGTCCCTCAGAGCTTATGAGACTGCATTGAAAGAGGAGAACACCTCGCTGGTCATCACTCCAGACAGTGAGTTCTTCAATCATCTGAAGGGCATTCAGTCGGAGTGATTGAAGAGTTCGTCCTGGCGCTGGGCCTTGTCGCCGTAATTGAGGGGCTGGTTCTCGTTCTGGCCCCCCGTCGCATGGAGGATGTTCTGCGGAGCATTGCCCAGATATCGGTGGAGGCGCGACGGATAGTTGGTTTGGTTGCAGTGGCCGTGGGTGTCTTCATAGTCTGGGTTGCGCGCTCCTTTCTGGCTTAGGCCGAATTGGGTCATTCGCGAAAACTTTAGGGGGAGTTTCCTCGCGATCCGAATAAAGTTCGGATCGTGCCGAATCCCGTGATTCGGTGGGAGGGAAACTAGAATGGCAAAGCAAGAAGGAAGAACAATGCCACATGCAGTGAGTGCAGAAATCAGCGAAACCGGCTTTGGCTCCGGGATTCGCAAATCGTGCCTCGTCGGAGCGGCGATGGTGGCCCTGCAGGGGTTCACCGCAGGCAATGCAGCGGCCCATGACGGCTATGCAGACTTGGTCGAAGAACTCAAACCGACAGTGGTCAGCATCTATGTGATGAAGAACACACCGGTGAACATGCCGGTTCCGGATTTCCAGTTTCCGGAGAACTCTCCGATGGGTGACCTCTTCCGGGAGCTGTTTAATCGGCAACTTCAGCCGGAACAAAGAAACTCCCGGCAAATGGCCCTCGGTTCAGGCTTCATAACGGATGAAAGCGGCTACATCGTAACCAACCACCATGTGATCAAGGAAGCCGGCAAGATCAAGATCCGACTTCACGATGAGCGTGAATTCACTGCTGAATTGATCGGTGCCGATCCCAAAACCGACTTGGCGCTCCTTAAGGTAGATGCAGGCGAACCTCTGCCCGCTGTTGTTTTTGGCGACAGTGAAACGGCACGGGTGGGCGATCCGGTTCTGGTCATCGGTAACCCGCATGGTCTGGGATTTTCCGTATCGGCCGGCATCATCTCGGCCCGAAACAGGTCACTCAACGGAACCTATGACGATTTCCTGCAAACTGATGCCGCCATCAATGTCGGCAATTCGGGCGGACCCCTCTTTAATCAGGACGGCGAGGTCATCGGCGTCAACACCGCCATAATTGGAAGAACAGGCTCCAGCGCTCCGGGTTCGCTTGGCATTGGGTTTTCGATGTCGTCGGCGGTCGTAACCAAAGTAATTGCCCAGTTGGAAGAGTTTGGAACAACCCGCAGGGGATGGGTCGGTCTCATACTCCAGCAGGTAACACCGGACATTGCCGAGGCGGTCGGTCTTGACCGTGCCGCGGGCGCAATTGTCGCAGAAGTTCCCGACGGGCCTGCCAAAGATGCAGGGCTCGAGCCGGGTGACATCATCCTTTCCTTCAATGGCACCGAGGCCGAAGACCTTCGGACGCTTGTCCGGGATATCGGTGATGCCGATGTTGGAATGATGGCTCCCATCATCGTATTGAGGGATGGCAATGAACTCACTCTCAGTGTGAAGATTGCAAGAAGGGAAGAAGCCGAGAGCATTCTTGTTCAGGCGTCGACAACGACGGGCGAGCCAATCAGGCAGCAAGTTCTTGGAATTGTGCTGTCGCCGCTTACTGCTGAGGTGCGTCAGGAAGCGGGCTTGGCCGATGGAACCAAAGGAGTGCTGGTTCAGGAGGTCAACGAGAATTCTGCTGCGTTTGAAAAGGGAATTCGGGAAGGTGATCTCATCGTCGAGGTCGACTACCGTTCGGTGGATTCGGTCGACAAGGTGCTTCAAAGCGTCGACGAAGTTCGGAGTGCCGGCAGGCAGACGGTTCTCATTCTGATCGAAAGGGACAATGACCGGCGCTTTGTTGCCCTTCCGGTTGACAGCGGCTGAATTCGCCATTCGAATTCAGGAGGCGGGCGCTCTCGGGCGCCCGTAACCTTTTGAAGGCCGCCGCTGCAAACGAGTGAGCGGTTCCTGCAAACAAAAATCCCGGTTCCGGAGACTTAAGAATTTGGATTCCAGTGCCGACCCAAACGCACTGCCAAATTTCGTCAGCCAACTTGTCGGCTCTGCTGCTGCGGAAACGTTGTTCTGTGCCGGTCCGGGCGATAACATTGGCGGGTTCGCCGCATTCCTTCCGCCAACAGGCAGTTGCCGTCGGGTAGCTGTCAAACTCATGCAGACACAGATCTTGCCATGCCAAAGGCAGGTCCAAATTCATATGGCGGATGCCCGGTGCCTGCTTTAAATGGGCCAACGGAATCGGTTGCGGCGGGAAAATGGCGAGGATTACCTACATCGAGTTCAACGGCACGCCGCATGAGGTTGAGGTTCCGAACGGATACACGGTCATGGAGGGTGCCCGCGACAACAACATTCCGGGCATTGAGGCCGACTGTGGCGGTTCCTGCGCATG
>JAGWAS010000005.1:81707-117648 GCA_021296235.1 Paracoccaceae bacterium
CAGTTGCGGGTAACCGACGACCTTGATGGCCTGATTGTTCAAATGCCCGAAAAACAGATTTGAGGCGCGGCGTGGTGGCTGGCCGGATGCGTGTGGATGACTTTTCAGGATGAAGGCAAAGGTGACGGTCGGGGCGGCAACATCCAAACCTATTCCGTCGAGGAAATTTCGCAGCAGGTCAAATCGACGCTTGACGGGGCCTTCGGCTGGATAAGGGTTCGCGGTGAGGTTTCCAGTGTTTCACTGCCAAGGTCCGGACATGTTTACCTCACATTCAAGCAGGAACGCCACGAACTTGCGGCGGTCATGTGGAAATTCAAGGCATCCAGGTTGGCCGAGCCGCCGCGCGAGGGAATTGAATATATCGCAACCGGTAACCTGACAGCCTACTCAGGCACATCAAAGTACCAACTGATCATTGATCGTCTCGAACCGGCCGGTGAAGGCGCGCTTCTGGCCATGATTGAACAACGGAAGCGCGAGCTTCAGGCTGAAGGGTTGTTTGATGCGGAGCACAAGAAATCCCTGCCTTACCTTCCCGGTATAATTGGTGTCATATCCTCGCCCGGGGGGGCAGTCATCAGGGACATCACAAGGGTGTTGCGGGACAGGTTTCCGCGGCGTGTTCTCCTGTGGCCGGTTGCGGTTCAGGGTCAGAACTGTGCTGACGAAGTCGAACGGGCGATAAGGGGCTTCAACGTCCTTGGAGGGGATTCGAATGTGCCGCGTCCAGATCTCCTGATTGTGGCGCGCGGAGGTGGCTCGATGGAGGATCTCTTGGGATTCAGCGAGGAGAAGGTGGTCAGGGCCGCGTTCGAGTCCACGATACCAATCATTTCCGCAGTTGGACATGAAACCGACACGCCGCTCATCGACCTCGCCGCGGATTTGAGGGCGCCAACGCCTTCCGTCGCAGCCGAAAGGGCGGTTCCATCAAGAACGGAACTGTTGGCGGATCTTGCGGCTTTCAAGTCAAGAATGGTCGGAGGCGCGGATCGGGCAACCCGGCGCCGAAAGGAAAGGTTGCAGGATCTTTCGCGGGGCATCTCGAGGCCGGAACGATTGCTCGACGTGGCGTCGCAGCGATTGGATGGCCTTTCAGACCGCCTTCCGTCCGCATTGAGGGTGTCGGTTCAGGATCAGGAACTCACTCTGAGGCGACTTACCGGCAGGTTGATTGTGCCGGCAGTTGTAGGCAGTGCTGAGCGCCGATTGGCGGCTGCGCAGGCCCGGCTGCGGCCTCGGATTGTTGAAATTGCAATTTCCGTGGGCAGATCTGGACTTGCAGCGCTGTCAGACAGGATAGTTCGCAATGCAGCCGAAGCAGGACGAAGGAACACGGATAGACTGGCTCACGCCACAAGAATGCTTGAATCGCTTGGTTACAAGAGTGTGATCGGACGCGGCTTTGCACTTGTGAGAGACAAGGGGTCGGTCATCTCCACAAGGAGCGATGCTGCAGGGCGAGAGCACCTTGAAATTGAGTTTCGCGATGGCATTCTTCCCGTCAAACAACGAAATGGCTGAATTGCCCGGATCGGAGCAAGCTGCTCAAATTTTGCTGGTGCATACCTCGATCAGAATCCGTAACTCTCTATTGTCCATCGTCGCGGAGAATAGCAAATTGATTTCCCGGCGCGATCGCTTTGTCTTACGGAGCATACTTGGTGAGTTTGTTCACTCTTGAAGTTGAGGCCGCTTTTGTTGCCGTTGCAAGTCATCTTGTCTTTAATCCTGAGTCCTGACCGTTCCTGAAACACAGCTGGAAATAACAGACCGGTCTCGCAGTTTGGCCATTGCGGTCAACAAGCGGATGAATCCAGTTCAACCGCCAAAGGCAATATGCGGCGAGTTCCGTCGCCGACCACGTGCCCCAGTTTTCCTGAACGGTCACAATGAGCTGGTCAATCAAGATATCCACCTCATTGAAGTGCGGTGGAATATGGTTTCCCACATAGACTGGTTCCTTCCGGAACCTTCCGCCCATTTGTGAAATACTCGCGACCGCTACCTGGTTGAGGGCCCACAGCAGATACTTGTCGAACGGAGTTGGACCTTTCTGAAGGTCTATTTCGATGCATTTTGTTGCAATTCGTACTGGCGCTTCAGGTTTTGCTCCCGCACACGAGCAAACAGGTCCGGAAATTCTCTCTCGAGCACAAACATCTTCGTTAAGCTACGATCCGGGCGAGCCGCTGTCGCCGTTCGGGCTTCTTGTCCTGCTGGTAGGTTTTGAATTCCTGACCGTGCGGCGGCGTCGTTGCAATAATGCAATGATGAAGCCATGGATCGGGCCGCATGAACGGTTTGACTGCTTTCCGATTCGCATCACAATCCGATGTTGCGGCAATGGGCAAATGACTGTAACTCCTCGCGGCTCTTCTGATGTTGGGGGATGTCTCATTCAAATGGCTGACAAGGTGAGATCGAACCAAAAGGGTGTCTGGAAATCCGGGCGCGGCAAGGGCAGGAAGACGCCAAAGGGCCGACAGGTTGACGATGATGCCCTAGCGACGGTGCGAGGGCTGCTTGGCCAGCAACCGCGCAGGCGGGATATGCTCATAGAATATCTGCACCTCATCCAGGACAGGTTCGGCCATATTTCGGCTGCAAACCTCCGCGCACTTGCAGATGCACTGCGCATGGCCCAATCGGAAGTCTATGAGGTTGCCACATTCTATGCACATTTCGATGTGGTCAAAGAGGATGAGACCCCGCCGCCGGACATAACGATCAGGGTTTGCGATTCCCTGTCCTGCGAATTGGCCGGTGCCCGGGAACTTCTTCAGGAACTAACGGCTGCAACCGACCCTTTGCAGGTGCGTGTCGTCCGAGCTCCCTGCATGGGCAGATGCGACACTGCGCCCGCCTTGGAGGTTGGGCACAGGCATGTCGACCACGCGTCCGTTGACAGGACGCTGACGATCATGAACTCGGGTCACTTGCATCCCGAAATTCCAGAATACACCGCCCTGAAGGAATATTCTGCCGGCGGTGGATACGAGGTGCTGGAATCGTTCCGCAACGGCGAAAGGTCGAGGGACGAGGTCCAACAGATGATCCTTGATTCCGGGCTGCGCGGCCTTGGTGGCGCAGGTTTTCCGTCGGGCCGGAAGTGGTCGTTTGTAAGGGCAGAGCCAAAACCGCGCCTGATGGCAGTCAATGCCGACGAAGGTGAGCCGGGAACATTCAAGGATCGCTATTTCATCGAACGCCACCCGCATCATTTCCTTGAAGGAATGCTGATCGCGGCGTGGGCGGTGGAGGCCGAAACCATCTACATCTACCTGCGGGACGAATACCCGGCCTGCCGGACCATACTTGCCGCAGAAATCTCAAAGCTGGAGGAGTCTGGGATCATTGAGGCCGGACACGTTGTTCTGAGGCGCGGCGCAGGTGCGTATATCTGCGGCGAAGAGAGTGCAATGATCGAGAGCATCGAAGGCAAGCGCGGTCTTCCGCGCCATAGACCCCCCTTCGTTGCTCAGGTGGGTGTGTTCAATCGACCGACTTTGGTTCACAATGTCGAGACGCTCCACTGGGTCGCCCGCATTTGTCGCGAAGGTTCGGAAATTCTCACCTCGGTGAGCAAGAATGGACGAACCGGAATCAGAAGCTACTCCGTGTCGGGCCGGGTTGCCAATCCCGGTGTCCACATGCTTCCGGCGGGATCCACGATCTCTGACATCATTGAGGCTGCCGGCGGCATGGCCGAAGGACACGAATTCATGGCCTACCAGCCCGGTGGACCGTCGGCCGGGCTGCTGCCTGCGTCATTGAATGACACCCCAATGGATTTCGACACGTTGCAGCCGCTGGGAACATTCATCGGGTCAGCGGCGGTCGTCATTCTTTCACATCAGGACAGTGCCAAGGCGGCGGCATTGAACATGCTTCGCTTCTTTGAGGATGAGAGCTGCGGGCAATGCACGCCGTGCAGGGTCGGTTGCGAAAAGGCAGTCAAGTTGATGTCCGCCGATAAATGGGACACCGGACTTCTTGAAGAACTTTGTCAAACGATGGAGGACGCATCGATCTGTGGGCTTGGTCAGGCAGCGCCGAATGCGATTCGCCTGACAATCAAACATTTTTCATCAGAAATCGACGGCAGTCGGGCGTGAGATCCCACCGGACCGAGCGATTTGGGTGTTCCGGAGAGACGCACATTCGGTCTGGTGTAGATACTGCATGAACGCCCTGGCCCATCCGTACCCGAGAAAATGTCGTTCTTCTCAAAACTGAAGCAGAGGCTCCGCCGCTCCTCTTCACGGCTTGATGCCGGAATCGAAGAGCTTGTGGAGGAAGGGCACGAGGATGCGGAGGAGGTCTCCGAAGACAGTTCAGCGGACACCAAGCGTGGCATTCTGGGTCGCATTGCCGAAGCGGTTGGCGCTGGGGCCGGAATGGCGGGAAGACGGCTTGATGACGACATGCTTGAGGAGTTGGAGGATCTGCTCGTGGCTTCAGACATGGGCGTTGATCTCGCAGCCGGCGTTGTTTCCAATGTGGCAGAGCGGCGGTTCGGACAGAGGGTTACCGCTGCCGATATCAAGCAGTTGCTGGCTGCGGAAATCGAACGCATCCTGGAGTCGGTTGCCAGGCCGCTTCCAATCTTCCCCGACGGATTGCAGGTCATACTCATCGTCGGTGTGAACGGGTCGGGCAAAACAACCACGATTGGAAAGCTCGCAAGCCAGTTCAGTTCTGCGGGAAAGAAAGTGGCAATCGCGGCGGGGGACACATTTCGTGCAGCGGCGGTGGAGCAACTCCAGATCTGGGGCGAGAGGGCCGGCGTGCCTGTTCTGACCGCAACGGAGGGCTCCGACCCGGCCGCGCTTGCCTACAATGCCATGGAAATTGCAGCAGGAAACGGCTCTGACATATTGCTCATTGATACGGCAGGGCGCCTGCAGAACCGCAAGGATCTGATGGAGGAACTCGCAAAGATCATTCGCGTTGTCAGGAAACTGAACAGTGAGGCTCCGCACAACACTCTCCTTGTGCTTGATGCAACAACCGGACAGAACGCCATCTCGCAGGTTGAAACCTTTCGGGCGATGGCGGAGATCACCGGTCTGGTGATGACCAAATTGGACGGAACCGCAAAGGGTGGCATTCTGGTGGCATTGGCGGCGAAATTCGGATTGCCGGTTCATGCAATTGGTGTCGGTGAGGGCATTGATGATCTTTCCGCATTTGATCCGGGGGAATTCGCAAGAGCCCTGACCGGGAGTTCTTGAAGCGGGCATCAGTGTCTTGACGAATTGTCGCTCTTCGGCAGAGCAAATGGACACGGAGTGGCCGCGCTGCCGGCAGGGAGGACAACAAATTGGGCGAATGGATAGTCTCCCTCGCCGGAACGGATGATGGACGCCGTCTTGCTCTGATTCTTGCCATTGTCGCTGCGGTGCTGCATGCAGCGGTTTCAGCAATGCAGAAAGGCAGGTTCGGCCCCTGGAAAACCCGGGCGGCAATCGACATCTGCTATGGGGTAATGGCCGCTCCCTTTGCGCTGCTGGTGGTTCCATGGCCGGAGCCACACCTGTGGTCCATACTTGCGATCGCTTGGGTCGTGCACGCCACCTACAAGCTGCTGCAGGGTTCCGCATTTTCAATTGGGGCGCTCACCGTCGTTTATCCGGTTGTAAGAGGCATCGGACCGCTGGTTACGGTTTTGGCAGCAGGGTTTGTGTTCGGCGAAACGTTTACGGCAATCCAGTGGGCCGGCGTGCTGACTCTCACATCCGGAATATTCGGATTGGCCGCATTCAACATGTACCGCAACCGCTACCAGCGCGGTAAATTGATACAGGCGTTGCTGCTCGCCGTTCTGACGGGTGTTGCGGTGGCCGGCTACACGACCATTGATGCGTATGGTGTGCGCGCAACCGAGAATCCATTTACATTCCTCGCATGGCTCTTTTTCATTGATGGATTAATCTCGGTACCCGCTCTCGTGGCGGCCCGGAATGGACTGCCCCGCAGGCGAACTGTGTTGAGATTGCTGCCTCATGGCTGTATCGGCGGCATAATTGCGGTTATCAGCTTCGGCTCGATAATGCTTGCAACCCGCCTTGATCAAGTCGGGCAGGCAGCGGTTCTTCGGGAGACTTCGACGGTGTTCGCCGCAATTATCGGCTGGCTGATTCTGAAGGAGACACTCGGTCCGCTTCGAGCGGTCTTGATCGCGTTGATTGCTGCCGGCGCGGTGATTGTTGAAATGGGCGGATGATACGGAAGGTTGAAATGGAAGAGAAAAAGGAAATCGGGCAGGGGACAAAGCTGGCCTTGGAACTGGGGCCCGTGCTGCTGTTTTTTGTGGCCTACATTATGGTCAGAGACCGCACCTTTTCTGTGGGTGGGGCTGAATATTCCGGATTTGTTGCGGTAACCGCCGGGTTCATTCCGGTTCTCCTTGTCTGCAGTGCTGTCCTTTGGCGACTGACCGGTAAGCTCTCACGCATGCAGGTCGTGACTGCCGTGCTGGTTGTTGTGTTTGGAGGCCTGTCGATCTGGTTCAATGACGAGAGGTTCTTCAAGGTCAAACCGACCATAATCTATCTGCTGTTCGCAGGCATTCTGACAGTGGGGCTTTTTCGCGGCAAGTCGGCCATCCAGTATGTCTTGGCTGAAGCCCTTCCCCTGGATGAAAGAGGGTGGACGGTCCTAACCCGCAACTGCGCCATCCTTTTTGCTGCGCTGGCCGTCGCAAATGAAGTCATCTGGCGCAGCTTCTCGACAGATGTTTGGGTCTATTTCAAGACATTCGGAATTCCGGGTGTGATGTTTGTGTTTCTGTTTTCGCAGACTGCAATTCTGATGGTACGGCAGGAGCAGCAGGCCACAGATGGCAAAGCAGATGGAAAACGGCCTGAATCAGGAGATTGAGGGAGGTCGGCAATCCACTTCTCGCGACCGTTCGAATTTGGGCATCAGTAGGGATTCCGGAGCATCAATTGATGTCCCAAGTTTGGCGGCAGCCGTATCAGGTTCAACAGAAAATGGTCCGTTTGAATTTGCCGTGACCCGGGAAACTCAGATGATCGCCTCGGCATTCGGCCGGTGGGGCAGTCTTTCCCGCAAGAGTTGAGGAATTTGACTGGTCAGATCTGCGACCGCAACCCCGTTGGCTTCAAGGGCCTTTCTCTTGCTGCCATATCCACCGCCGGCTCCTGACACGATTGCACCTGCATGTCCCATTTTGCGCCCTTCCGGCGCTGTCTTGCCGGCGATGAATGCAACCACCGGTTTGCTCATCGTGCCGGCGTATTCGGCAGCTTCCTCTTCAGCTGACCCACCGATTTCGCCGCAGATGACAATGGCATGCGTGCGTTTGTCCTTCTCAAAAAACTTCAGGGCGGTGAGGGTTCGCGTTCCAACAATTGAATCACCGCCAACGCCGTAGAATGCCGATTGCCCGAGCCCGTTTGCCGTCAACTGCAGGCAGATCAGTGTGCCGAGGCTTCCCGAACGCGAAATCACGCCGATGCCACCTGGTTGGAACACATCCGAGTTGAATGCAGGCATGATGCCGGCGAAAGTATCCCCGGGTGTAACCAATCCGGACGTGTTGGGGCCAATGATTTGACTTCCTGTGCTCCGTGCCGCCGCCAGCATTTCCATCACGTCATGGGCTGGAATGTGTTCTGCAAGGCAAATCACGGACTTGGAGCCGGCCTCGCAGGCATCTATCGCTGCATCTTTGGCCAAAAGGGGTGGCACGAACATCAATGCCGTGTCGAACGGACACTGGCCGGCTGCCTCCGTTGCCGACGCGAAAATTGGAATGCCCAAATGGATGGTCCCGGCTTTCCTGGGATTTACGCCGCCCACGATTCGAGTTCCATACTCAAGCATGGCCCGGCCCCAAAACGTCCCCTGCCTTCCGGTGAGGCCCATGACAAGAACCCGGTGTTTCCTGCGGAGAATCACCGGGCCGCTCCATGCGCCGCCTCGACAGCCGCCTTGACGGCGTCATCCATCCTCTCGAAGGGTTCCATTCCCAACTTCTCGCGTATGCACCGAACCGCCTCATGACTGCCTGTACCGTGAACAGAGAAGAAGACCGGAATTTCCGGCTTCAGATCCAGCCATGCTTCGGCAAAACCCTCGGTCATGACATCGGTGCGCGCAAAGGCTCCGCAGAAGTTGACAAGGACTGACCCAATGTTCGGATTTCTAAGGAGGATTCCGAGAGCATCCTTCGCCTTGGTGTAGGCCTCGCCGCCGATTTCGAGGAAATTGGCGGGACTGCCCCCGAAATGCGAAACCGCATCCATCGTTGTCATCGTCAAACCTGCCCCGTTGGCAAGTATGCCGACGTTGCCGCTGAGCTCGATATATTTCAGGCCGGCGGCGTCAGCTTCAGCCTCACGGGCCGATGCGTGCTCGGCTGCGGCATGGTCGGCCAATTCCGGCTGCCTGTGAAGCGAGGCGTCATCAAGAGCCAGTTTGCAGTCGAGGGCCATAACGCCGCCATCCTCCAGTATGGCAAGGGGATTGATTTCGAGGAGGTCGGCATCGCAACCGCGGTAGACCCGATAGAGCGCACAGGCTACCTCGGCGATCTTCGTTGCCGGTGCCCTGACGCCATTGGCAGCGATTTGTTTGGAAAGCTTGCCGGCATCCGGCCCAAAATCAATGTCCACGGGGAATCGCAGGATTGCATCGGGCGAAGTTGCACTGGATTCTTCAACATCCATGCCCCCGGCTGTCGAATGAACGATTAGCGGGCCGGCGTGGACAGGGTCGCTGACGATTGCGATGTAATGTTCCTCCAGCAGCAGAACCTGTTCCTCAACAAGTAGCGTGTCGACCTTGTGGCCTTCGATCTCCATCGCAAGTATCTCTTCTGCGGCACACTGCGCTTGCTTGGCTGATTTAGCCGGGCGAATCCCCCCGGCCTTGCCGCGCTTTCCGGTCGGAACCTGGGCCTTGACCATGCACGGACCGATTCTTCGGGCAGCGGAGAAGGCGGCTTCCGGGGAATGAACAACTTCACCCCTCGGGATCCGTATGCCTGCCCTCTGCAGCAGCGGTTTTGCAATGAATTCACAAAGGTTCGCCATGTTGCTGTCCCGGGATGCTACTTCCCGTACCTGTCCCAATAGGGGCCAAAGAGATCCAATTCAGAGGGCCTGTCCTCCGGTATGGTGCTGACCAGATGCGTGATGTTGATGAAGTGCCGATGGTTGAGATTCTCCGAGATCGTGTTCCCGGCCCAGGTCCCGCCGCCCATCGACAGGGTGAATGGCATGGCATTGTCGAAACTGCCGCCGTTGCCGAAGGTGTGTGCTTGGTTTACCAAAACGCGGACAACATCCGTGTCCATGGCCAGCTTGCGGGCATGTCGGGCATTCCTGGTGTGGATGCCCACTGAATGACCTCTTCCCTTGATCTCAAGAATTCTCCGTACGATTCGCTGTGCGCCTTCAAAATCTGCGGCACGGTAAACGGTAAGAACCAGCGACAGCTTTTCGTCGGCGAATCCTCCGATGCCGTCGGGCTCCAACTCCTCAACCATGAAGAAGCGGCGCGAGGCGGCCTCCTTCGGCAACTCAAAGATCTCCGCAGCCACATCTGCGTCCTTGGCGATTACCTCGCGGTTGAGGATCCCGTTCCTCCAGTGCCTTGCAGCGACACGGTCGCGTTGATCCGGCGAGCATCTCCATCCTCCGGCGCGTTCGAGTGCCGCGATTGCGGCGTCGTACACATCGTCCAGAATGACCAACGCATTTTCGGACGAGCAGGACGTGGCGTTGTCGAAGGTTTTGGAGTCGGCGATCTTGCCGGCGGCGGCGTCAAGATCGGCGGAGGAATCGATGATCACTGGAACGTTGCCGGGGCCGACCCCTATTGCCACGGTTCCCGATCGCATGGCACTCTGGACATTGTTTTGTGAACCCGTAACGACCGCAAGATCCACCTTTTCCACCAGTTCCCTCGTGGCGTGCTTCGACACGGGTGCCGGCAGCAACTGCACGAGGTCAGGGGGATGGCCGCTGCGTGCAAGTTCCGATCTCATGCAGTTAACCGCGGTTTCCGTCGTTCTGCAGCCCGCAGGAGAGGGCGCGATAATGACCGCGTTTCCGCCCTTGAGTGCCATCATGGCCTTGTTGACCGGAGTGGCGGAGGGATTGGTGGACGGGCAAACCGCACCCACGACGCCGACAGGTTTTCCGAATTTGACGAGGCCGCGTGCGGGATCCTCTTCAATAACTCCAACCGTCTTTGCCCGCAGGAGGTCGCGCAATGTTCCGAATGTCTTGCGCGTGTTCTTGACGACCTTTGATTCAACATTTCCGAGACCGGTGTCCTCAACCGCCAATTCGGCCAGCATGCGGGCTCGGTCCGGTCTGAATATCGACCAAGCCACAGCACGCACGGCTTGATCCACGCGCTCTTGGTCGCGGTTTTCGTAGACTTCCATCGCCAAGTGCGCCCGCTGGATGAGTTCATCGACCGTGCCCGGTTCAAGACCCGGTTCAAAGGTGCGTTCGACATTCATTTGAGTCGGTTTCCTTTCAATCCCGTTCGATATCCGCCTGGGGTTCAGTCCGCAGGGGCATGGACGCGGCCCTTTCCGCGCAATTCACGCATGATTGACGAAACGATGGCGATCATGCCCAGAATGAGAAGCAGGGCGGAAATCGGCCTGCCAAGGAATCCGGTAAAATCGTAGTGCATCAATTGCATGGATTTTGAGAACGCCGATTCACCGATCTTGCCAAGAATTAGCCCCAAAACAATGCCGGCCGGCGAATATCCGGTTGCCCGCATGAAGTAGGCGGCGACTCCGGCGATGAACATGACCCAGACGTCAATCACGAGATTTCTCAGCGCAAACGCACCTATGATTGCGAGCATGAGTATTCCGGGTGCCAGCCACCGGAACGGAACCCGCAGGATATGGACGACGGTCTTGGTTTGGATCCAGCCCAAAATGACAATCAGCAGGTTTGCCCAGAACATGGCGGCGAAGGTGATCCAGACAAGATCGCCGGAATTGATGAAGATCAGTGGGCCCGGCTCCATGCCGTGGATTTGGAATATGCCCATGATCATGGCCGTTAGGGCGCCACCGGGAAGGCCGAGTGCAAGCAAGGGTATCATGGCGGCGCCCGTGGCCGCATTGTTTGCCGTTTCCGAGGCGACGACCCCCTCGATCTCCCCCTTGCCGAACCCATCGCGATTGCGCGACCAGCGCTGAGCTTGGCTGTATCCAAGAAACGCTGCGAGCGTTGCCCCAATTCCGGGAAGAATGCCGGCAAAGAAGCCGACGCAAATTGATCTCAGCACGGTAAAGCGGACACGCCAGAATTCAGCAAATGTTGGAAACTCCAACGCCGCCTTCGGACGCTCCCGCAAGCCTCGCGAGATGTTGGTTGCTTGGACCAGAACCTCGGAAACGGCGAAGAAGCCCAGTATCAGAGGAATGAAGTGGATGCCGGCCGAAAGGTAATAGGAACGATACTCAAGTCCGAACAGGTTCCATTCGTCAAATCGAGGTATGCCGCCGACGGGGTCCGTTCCGACCGTTGCGATCAACAAACCGGCAAACACGGACAGCCAGCCCTTCCACAATGATGATGCGCCGATTGACGCTGACACCGCGAGTCCAAAGAAGATGAGGGCGAAGATCTCCTGTGGACCGAATGCCCGCACCGCCCAGTTGGCAATGGCCCCCGTTGCACCCATCATGAGGCAGGCCGAGGCCACGCCGCCGAGCGCCGAGCAGCAAACGGCAGCACCGATGGCCTTGCCGGCTTGGCCCTTCATGGTCATGGGGTAGCCGTCAAAGCAGGTCGGGGCGTTTTCCGGAGCGCCCGGAATGTTGAACAGAATGGCGGTGATGGCGCCTCCAAAGACGCCGGAGCAGTAGATCACGGAAAACAGCATCACTGCGTGCGCCGGCTCCATGGTGATGGTGAACGGGAGCAGGACGGCTCCGAGCGTCAGCATGTTTACGCCCGGAATGGCACCAAACAACATTCCCCCGAGAAGTCCGCAAACAAAGATCATCAACCCTGTGGGGTCGGTGAAGAGCATTGCGGTGCCGGTCAGGAACGGTTCCAACTGGGCCTCCTACATTCCGGCTCGAACCAGGGAGACGATCGCATTGTTGATGCCATAGAATGGCTCAATCCGCCCGACCGGCAGCGCGACATAGAACAATCTGGTGAAGATCAGGAGTGCAATGCCGTATGCGAAAAGGGTAACGAGTGCGATCGTGGCAAACGATCTGACCTGCATGAGCAAAAGCAGAGCCACAATGAAGAACGGCGTCATGGCAAAGAAGCCCAAACGGGGCATAAGGAAGAGATAGATGAAAGGCAGCATGAAGATCGCGACCAGTTGCAGAGATGGCCAGCCTGGGGTGCTGTCGGTCTCCCTTGAGTTTCCGGCACTCTCAAGCTGACTTTGCATGCCTGCCCGGTTCCGTAGCAGCATGACGACTAACTGGAGGGTTGCGCCGATGAAAATTGCCGAACATATTGCGAGGGGCCAACCATCGGCGCCGAATGCATAATCGGCAATTTCACGACGGAAATTGCCTATCTGCAGGAACGCCACTCCCGCTATTGCTGTCCAGGCCAGCCATTCGAGGATGGCCTTTCGGGAATTCGAAAGGAATGCGATCAGTCGAACCGACTGAGTTGTTTCAGTGCGATCTGAGGGCATGGAACAAAATGCTCGGAAGTTCGCGATCATTGAGGTTGGGGTGAGTGAGGCGCACAATCAAAATTCCGCGCGCCTCAGCCTCGGTTCAGCAGCTTGCCTATTGGCCGATTCCCATCATCTCGTACATTGCCCTGTAGGTTGCGACCGCTTCATTGATCAGCGCCTTTGATCCTTCCGTGTCTCGGAAGCTGTCAATCAAATGCATGTACTTTGACTTGTTGAAAGCCTGATAGTCCGTGGTCTCGAAACCGGCCAAGCAGGCGTCGGAAAGGAATTCGGCGACGTTATCGGGCACGCCGGCCTTGACATAGAAGCCTCGGAACCGCGTCAGGGGTTCAAAATCGGCGCCGACATCGCGATGGGTTGGAACATCGGCGAATACGGACGGCCGATCATTGAGGAAGGTCAAGATAGGCACCATTTGCCCGGCATCAATGAAATTTCGAACATCCCCCGGTTGCTCAAACAGCAGGTCGACATGGCCGCCGATCAGGGCGGCATAGCGTTCGGCAGGCTTGTCAAATGCGATCAGATTGAAATCAACTCCGAGAGCCGTTTCCAGTTGCTCGGTTACGACGAGTTCCATGGATCCGACCTTGCCGACATTCGCCATCGTTACCTCGCCGGGATTCGCTCTTGCGTGCTCTGCCAACGATGACCAATCCGAGAACCGGTCTTCATCTGCGCGCATGTATATCTGGCTGAAGGTGATCTGCGTCATGCAGAGGGGTATCCAGTCCGAAGCCGGATTTTCCCGGATGTCACCCGCCGCGTAGGCGGAAATGGCGTTGTCTATATGTTCAAGCACGGTGTAGCCGTCGGCAGGCGCCAACATGAAATCCGGAATTGCCGCTGTGCCGCCGCCGCCCGGTTTGTTCACGACCTGGAAGCTTAGTCCCGCCGCTTCCTCCATCGCTTTGGCCATGGCGCGCGCAAGCTGGTCCGAACCGCCCCCGGCTCCGAACGGAACGATCATGGTGAGCGGACGGGCACCGAATCCGGCCGGCTTTTCCAATGCATTGGCCGGCAATGCCGACGACAGGCCGAAAGCGAGTGCGGCGATTGCAGAAATGCGAAGTGCATGTTTGGTTGTACTCAAGATTTCCTCCTCCCATCTTGGTGCAAATTGGCCAAGCTATGGCGCTGATCGCCAAGCAGGGCCACACTTGCAGTTGACGGCTCAACATAAACACAAAGAAAATTTGATTATATGGCAATAATTTGACAGTTAGTTCAATCCAATTGATGTAAAGGTTCAATTCGGATTGCAGATGCTGCGCGGCACCCACGATTTTGGCGGCTTGCACAATGGCTTGGAAGACCGCTTCCCGCAGAATGCCGTCAACCCGGTAGTGGCCTGCCTTGTACGGTTTGGGCCTGCTGCCATCCAAGCCGGGTGGGCTTTGCGGGAATTCCGGTTGATCGGAGCGGGCGGCGCAGATGCAGGGGTAGTGCGCAACAATCACAGAAGCATGCCCAAAGCGGGACGGCGATCATGTCGATAAGGCGGTTCAAGACTCTTGTCATGGTTTGCGAGCGTGGCTCCTTCGCTGCTGCGGCGGAAGCGCTGAACCTGACACAGTCCGCGGTGAGCATGCAGATTTCCGCACTGGAGGCATCGTTGGGCGTAACCCTCTTCGACCGAAAGAAAAGGCCGATGCATCTCACCCGTCAGGGGCGGCGGGTTTTCGACAGGGCGCGGCCAATTGTGATGCAGTACGACAGGATTGTCGATGAGATCACCGAGGCTTCCGCTGCCCGCGGCACGTTCAGCCTTGGCGTAATTCCAACCGTCCTCACCAATCTGATGCCGGCTGCCTTGGTGGAGCTGCGGGCACAGAAACCTGAATTGACCGTCAACGTTTCGTCCGGTCTCTCCGGTCGGCTTCACAGGCTGGTTGGAGCCGGCGAGTTGGACGGTGCCGTCTTGCACAAGCCGGACATCCTGTCGGACGAGTTTCATTGGAGCAACATCGCCCGTCAAACTGTCAGGATCATTGCTCCACCGGAATCCATTGGCGAAACTCCCTGCGAGGTGTTCGAGTCCCAGCCATACATTCGCTTCGGCAGGCGTGCCTGGGTGGCACCAATGATTGAGCAGCGCTTTTTGGATCTTGGAATTACCCCGGACATCTCAGCCGAGATTGAATCGATTGAAGCGATCCAGATGATGGTTGGGTTGGGATTCGGTGCCTCGGTCATTCCGGTCGGCACGGCACCCTGGCAGATGCTTCCCGGTTTGCGATTGGTCGAATTCGGCTCACCGCCGCTGTTCCGCAGCATCGGGTTGCTTTCGAGGATCGACACACGAAAAAAGAGTGGAAGGCGCATCATCAGCGAGACCTTTGCGGAAGTTGCCACACGGTCTGTGCCTGCAACCGGGGCAGAATATTCCGCATGGCCCGCTAACCTGAAACTTATGTGAATTTGCCTTCCTGACGCGGCATCATCCGGTGCAATCTTCCAGCCGCAGCATGCTATTTCCGGTCGAACAGGACCTTCCGGGCCTCCTTGTCCGGCTTGCCGCCGCGCAACTCTTCCGCCAAACTTCGGCCTTCCTGAACCGCCGGTCGGGAACCGACACGTTCAAGCCATGCCGCCATGTTGGGAAATTCATCGATGTCCTGCTCCTGCCCATTCCAAAGGCTTGCCCATGGCCAAATTGCCATATCGGCGATTGAATAGTCGCCGGCGACATGTTCCCGGTTCCGGAGTCGGCGGTCGAGAACTCCATAGAGGCGCGACACCTCATTGCGGTAGCGGTCCTTTGCATATGGCAGGTCCTGCGGGGGGTCCATTGTCGGTGCGTATTTGATGAAGTGGTGAGCCTGCCCGGCCATCGGTCCGACGCCGCCCATTTGCCACATCAGCCACTGCTCAATTTCAACCCGTTCACGTTCGTTGCGCCCGAAGAACTTTCCGGTCTTGCGCCCGAAATACTGCAGGATTGCTCCCGATTCGAATATGCTGATCGGCTTTCCATCCGGCCCGTCATGGTCGGTAATTGCCGGCATGCGATTGTTCGGGGCGATCTTCAGGAAATCCGGGTCGAACTGATCGCCTTTTCCAATGTTGATGAGATGAAGTTTGTAGGGAAGTGCGAACTCTGCAAGGGCAATCGATATTTTCCATCCGTTCGGTGTCGGCCAATAGTAGAGGTCAATGGGTTTCGTCATCGGATTGTTTCCCTCAGATTGAGTGTTTCCTGATCGCCCGCGCGGCGGTCGTCGGCGTTTCAATTCGACCACCGCCAACTGGAATCAAATCCGGCGGGAAGTTCGGCGAACGCAACCGAGCCGACGGTGAAAACATGCTAATTCACCTGTTTGTCAACCGATTTTCGTTCCGTTCGGGAATGCCTGCATGCATTGATAGGCTTCGGCTCTTTGGAGAAGCGTTGGGAATCCCTCTGACCCGTTTGCGTCTCTTCCGTTTCGACGAATCGCATCCCGATCAGGTCTTTGATGCCTGATCGGCGGCCAAACGCATGGGGCATGCCTGGAAAATTCATCCGCTCTGTGGCGGCGCAACAAGTCCGTATTGCGCAGGGCAAACTCCTGATGACGGAGCCGACCGCCAATTGGTGGAAAGCAGAATCCAGCCCATCAGGATTGATTTGGGCTCAGGTTACACCGCCGCCCGATGGGGCGCGGTGGGGATGAAGTCCCGGGGTTTGCAAGGCCGAGATTGCAACTCCCTCGAATTTTCCAAGAAATTCAGGGGTTTGCAGGATGGAAGACCGTGATGCTGTCGAGTTTGGCCGAGTGACCGGCACAATTCGATCGAAACGGATTGACCAACTCACATTTGGTTTGATAATAACATAACAATATGTTTATGTGATGCTGATTTATGTTGCGCTGGATTCAGAATCTTCGCCGAAGGAGGTATCGAACAATGGAACAGCTGCTCATGGGCCTGAGGGCGGCGGCGGAGTCAACACGCCTGCGCATTCTTTCCCTTTGTGCGCATGTCGAACTCACGGTCTCCGACCTGGTTCACGTGTTGGGTCAGTCCCAGCCCCGAGTTTCCCGCCATCTGAGGCTGCTTGTTGAGGCTGGTCTCCTTGAGCGGCATCAGGAAGGCAACCGGGCATGGTACCGACTGGCCGAGGCACGCCGGGGAGCTCACAACGCTGAATTCGCTCGATATTTGGTTGATCTGATTCCGGAGGATGATGAGATTCAGGCGCTGGATTTGAGTCGCCTCGAAGAGGTTAAGGCGGAACGTGCGCGGGTGGCGTCCGACTATTTCCGGGCCAATGCGGACAGTTGGTCGGAAATCCGTGCCCTGCACGTCGATCCGGCCAAGGTTGATGCAGCCTTGCGCCAAGTGGTGTTGCAACGGCCGGTCGAACGTTTGCTTGATATCGGAACAGGCACCGGTCGCGTGCTCGAACTGGTTGGTTCGGAGATAAAAAGCGCGATCGGCATTGACCTCAGTCGTGAAATGCTGGCCGTTGCCCGACACAATCTCGACAAGGATGGGCTGCGCCACTGTCGGGTCCGGCAAGCCGACATGAACCAGTTGCCGTTTGCAAACAATCGGTTCGATGCGGTGACGCTGCATATGGTTCTGCACTATTCGGAGCGGCCGGCACAGGTCCTGTCGGAGGCAGCGCGTGTTCTGAATCCCGGTGGCCGGGTTATTGTTGTCGACTTTGCGCCTCACAGCATGACGGTGTTGCTTGACCAGCACTCCCACCGCTGGCCCGGATTCGAGGAAAGCGTTGTCAAGTGCTGGTTCAGTGCCGCCGGGTTGTCTCCGGAAGAGCCACTTCTGCTGGATGGCGATCCGCTTACCGTTGTGATCTGGCCCGCTGCCCGACCCGCCAATGACGGGGTGTCGGTTGCCGCAAGGAGTGCAGTTTCATGAGTCCTCCGTTGGAGTTGAGTTTCGAGTTTTTCCCACCGGCAACCGAACGGGACGAAGCTGCACTGTGGCGCACCTTGGAGGCACTGTCGGCGTTCGAACCCCACTTTGTTTCGGTAACCTACGGTGCCGGTGGCTCGACCCGCGCCAAAACCGATCGGATCGTGCGCGTCATAAGGAGTGATACCGGCATGGAACCGGCGGCTCACCTGACTTGTGTCGGTGCCACCCGCCAAGAGGTTGATGCCATTGCGCAGGGATGGTGGAATGCCGGCATTCGGAATCTTGTTGCCCTGCGCGGCGACCCGCCCAACGATTCGATCGGGTATTTGCCGCATCCTGGCGGCTATGAAAATGCCGCCGCCCTTGTGGCCGGTCTGCGCCGAATTGCCGACTTCGACATTGCGGTTGCCGCTTACCCCGAATGCCATCCGGATTCATCTTCGCCGCAGGCGGATATCGACAACCTCAAGCGCAAGCTTGGCGCCGGTGCGACCCGAGCGATTACCCAGTTCTTTTTTGAACCGGCGACTTTCCTGCGGTTTCGGGATCGCGCGTGCGCCGCCGGCATCGACGTTCCGATCGTGCCGGGCATCCTGCCCATAACCAACTTTTCGCGGGCGGTTCGGTTTGCTCAGGTTTGTGCCGCGACAATTCCGGCTTGGTTCGCCGAACTCTACCGGGGCTTGGATGACGATCCGGAAACCCGGTCAATGGTTGCTGCCGCCCAAGCAACGGAACTATGCCAGCGGCTCCAGTCCGAAGGTGTTGGCGCATTCCATTTTTACACCCTCAACCGGCCAGCGCTCACAACTGCGATTTGCCGTCGGTTGGGCGTTCGGTTGCCGCTGGACAGGGCCGCCTAGCCGTGAGCCGCAAGATCAAATTGGTCAGTTCTTCGTACTCAGCCGCATTGGAGGAGATGGCGGAGCGACGCATTCTGGTCATGGACAGCGCCATGGGCACCATGATCCAGGCGAACGGGTTGACGGAGGACGAATTCCGGGGCGGAATTTTTGCAAACCACGCGCAAGCGCTGCAGGGCAACAATGACCTGCTGAACCTGACCCGGCCGGATGTCATCCGCGGCATACACGATGCCAATCTTGCCGCCGGCGCCGACATACTGAAGGCCAACACGTTCAATGCGAACGCCATTTCCCAAGCCGATTACGGTCTTGCCTCAAATGCCCGGGAAATCGCCCTGGCCGGAACCAGAATTGCAAGGGAGGCGGCGGATGCGGCCATGGCGGCAGAACCGGCGCGCCACCGCTTTGTAGCCGGCATTCTGGGGCCAACCAGCCGCACCGCATCGATTTCGCCGGATGTCAACGATCCTGGCCACCGAAGCGTGACTTTCGACGAGCTTGTTGTGATTTATCGGGAAAATGCTGATGGGGTTGTTTCCGGTGGAGCCGACATCATCCTCGTCGAGACGATATTCGATACGCTGAACGCCAAGGCTGCCCTGTTTGCGATTGAAGAGACTTTCGAGGAGCACGGCAGAATATTGCCGGTCATGGTATCAGGCACGATTACCGACCGCTCAGGGCGGACCCTGTCTGGCCAGACGGTCGAGGCATTCTGGACTTCAGTTCAGCACATCCGGCCATTTGCCATTGGTCTCAACTGTGCCCTCGGTGCCGAACAATTGGCGCCCTTTGTCGGCGATCTGTCGCGTGCCGAATGCCGGACTGCCGAATGCCTTCGGTGGTTATGATGAAACGCCGGATCAGACGGCCACCATTATCGGCGCTTTGGCGCGGGACGGTTTGGTCAATGTCGTTGGTGGATGCTGCGGCACCACGCCCGGTCACATTGCAGCAATCCGGGAAGCCGTCGATGGTGTCGCCCCGCGGCAGTTGCCCGAAGTGCCAGCCGGCCTGACGCTCTCGGGTCTTGAACCCTTCCACCTGGCTGCCTGACGGTCGCTGTCGATTCCAATGAGTGAAGTGATGACAGGCGAACAGGGACTGACTCCCGCCAGCAGTTTTGCCCAGCGTTTTGTCATGGTGGGCGAGCGGACCAACGTAACCGGTTCGGCAAAGTTCCGGAAGTTGATCGTTGCCGACGATTTCGAGGCTGCACTCGGCGTTGCGCGCGAGCAGGTGGAAAACGGAGCCAGCATCATCGACATCAACATGGACGAGGCGTTGCTTGATTCCGAGGCGGCAATGACCCGGTTCCTCAATCTGATCGCGGCCGAGCCCGACATCTGTCGCGTGCCGGTCATGATTGATTCGTCAAAATGGTCGGTCATTGAGGCGGGACTGAAATGCGTCCAGGGCAAGGCTGTCGTCAATTCAATCAGTCTTAAGGAGGGCGAGGAGGAATTTCTTGAGCAGGCCACGCTCGTACGCCGCTATGGCGCGGCGATGGTGGTCATGGCGTTTGACGAGTCCGGTCAGGCTGACTCGGTAAGCCGCAAGGTTGACATTTGTGCGCGAGCATACCGATTGCTGACCAGCCTGGCCGGCGTTCCGCCCCAAGACATCATTTTCGACCCCAACATCTTTGCTGTCGCCACGGGCATGGAGGAACATGACGGCTATGGCATCGCATTCATCGAAGCGACCCGCCGGATCAAGGCAACACTGCCCGGCAGCCATGTTTCCGGCGGCCTGTCGAACCTGTCCTTCTCGTTTCGCGGCAACGAACCGGTGCGCCGGGCGATGCACTCGGTGTTTCTGTATCACGCCATTCCTGCAGGCCTCGACATGGCGATCGTCAATGCCGGACAGCTTGATGTCTATGACGAAATTTCGCCCATCCTGCGCGAGCGGGTGGAGGATGTGGTCCTCAATCGCCGTGCAGATGCAACCGATCGGTTGCTTGAGATCGCCGATGATTTCCGGGGCGGTGCGATCCGGCAGGCGAAGGATGACAGCTGGCGTGATGCCCCTGTTGAAGACCGGTTGATTCATGCCTTGGTCCATGGAATTGCCGACCACGCCGAAACGGATGCCGAAGAGGCGCGATTGAAACTCGGCAAGCCGTTGTCCGTGATCGAAGGGCCGCTGATGGACGGAATGTCCGTCGTGGGTGATCTGTTCGGTGCAGGGAAAATGTTCCTGCCCCAAGTGGTGAAAAGCGCACGGGTGATGAAGAAGGCCGTTGCGTGGCTGGAACCCTTCATGGAAGCCGAAAAAAGTCGGCAAACAGCTTCTGCCGGAAGGATTGTGACGGCAACAGTCAAGGGAGATGTCCACGATATTGGAAAGAACATTGTTGGCGTCGTGCTGCGCTGCAACGGCTACGAAGTTATTGATCTTGGGGTAATGGTGCCCGCCGACCGGATTTTGGACGCGGCGGACAGGGTGGACGCGGACATGATCGGTCTGAGCGGATTGATCACACCCAGTCTGGACGAGATGTGCCGCGTTGGCGAAGCGATGGACCGGCGCGGCATGACATTGCCCCTGCTGATCGGCGGAGCCACGACCAGCCGCATGCATACCGCTGTCCGGATTGAGTCTTCTTATGAGGGGCCGGTGGTCCATGTGACCGATGCGTCGCGCGCGGTCGGGGTCGCCGGGTCGCTGATGTCTCCCGGCAAGAGAGCGGGATTCGTTACCGAAACGCGTTCGGCCTACGCCGCACTGCGCGAGAGCCACGCTCGCGGGCGGCGAAACGGTGTGCAGGCCAATCTCGTTTCGGCGCGCGCCAACCGGTTGCAATTCGACTGGTCCGGATATGAACCTCCTGAACCGACCGTGGCCGGGCCGGTTGTTCTTGATGCGGTGGCGATTGAAGAACTTGTGCCAAAGATTGACTGGACTCCCTTTTTTCGAACTTGGGAGCTTGCCGGTTCATATCCGCGCATACTCGACGATCCCGTTGTCGGTGAAGCGGCGCGCGCACTTCATGAAGACGCAGTTTCAATGCTGGACAGGATGGCGGCTGAGGATTGGACCCGGCCGAAGGGGGTGTTGGCGTTCTGGCCCGCGGCCGGCAATGGTGACGATATTGAGCTTTACTGGGACCGAGAGCACAGCGAGGTTCGTGATGCGTTGAGGATGCTGCGCCAGCAGACCACCGGAGCAAAGCGCCCGAACCACTGCCTGGCGGATTTCGTCGCGCCGAAAGGCAGCGGTGTGCCGGACTGGGTTGGCGGATTCTGCGTAACGGCCGGGCAGGGGATCGAAGATGCTGCAGCCAAATTTGAGATGCGCAATGACGATTACAATTCAATTCTTGCCAAAGCGCTGGGGGACAGGCTTGCCGAGGCCTTTGCCGAGTTGCTGCATGAGAGGGTGCGCAAGGAATTCTGGGGTTATGCCGCCGACGAAGACCTGGCCAACAAAGATCTGATCGCCGAGCGGTATCAGGGCATTCGCCCTGCACCCGGTTATCCGGCCTGCCCTGAGCATACCGAGAAGCGTCGCCTGTTTGCCCTGCTTGATGCCGAACGGCACACCGGCGTAGCCCTGACCGAAAGCTGTGCCATGCTTCCGGCTTCGTCCGTCAGCGGTTGGTACTTCAGTCATCCTGAAGCGCGATATTTTGGTGTCGGAAAGATCGGTCGCGATCAAGTTGGGGATTATGCCGCCCGCAAGGGCTGGATGGTCGAAGAAGCCGAACGGTGGCTGGCACCCAATTTGGGCTACGAGCCCGCCAGACGTGCAGCATAGTGCGACATGACAAAGGACTTTGTCCGAACTTTTCCGGTTGGCTTGACGCTCAAGATGACAAATGTTGCAGAACTGGGTTCCGGCACCGCCTCGACGGCCAAGCCCGGCATGATCCTTGATCCCTCGGGTTGCGGGGTGAGGACCGCATAAGCGAGCCCCTCCGATATCCCGTCAATTTTGATTGCCCGACTTGGTAACCGGCCAATAGGACGCGGCAGTGGTCGCACCACCCAGGTTCAGGTTCTGCACGGCATTGCGCAATCCGGCCTGTTCGATTTTCTGGAACATTACCGCAAAGGGCGAGATTTCCCGGAAGGCTGCCTGGATTTCACCATAAAGTTCTGCGCGTGCATTGCGATCGTTTTCAACCAGGGCGGCGGCGGTCTTTTCGCTGAGCCCACCGGTGTCCCAGCTGTTGCGCCAGGTCAGCAGGCCAGTTGCGTTTGCGGCGTCCGAATTGTCCGGGTTGTATGCGAAGGTGCCCGCATTGGTGTGCGGGTCGGGATAGTCCGGCCCCCACGCTCCAAGATAGACATCAAGATCGCGCGCTCGGTATCGCCCGAGTATCTGTTTGGCGGGGCCAACCGTGATGCTGAGTTTGATTCCGGCTTTTGCAAAGGTGGTCTTCAGTGTTTCTGCAATCTCGACCCGGTCCTGCGCGTCGCGCACACCGACCTCCAACTCCAGACCATCGACATCGGCTTCGGCCAGCAACTCCTTGGCTTTTTCCACATTCAGCGAAAAGGGGTTTTCGGTTGCCGCACCCGGAAAGGTCTTGGGCAGGAAGTTCTGATGAACGACATACTGACCGTCCAGGAAACTGCTTTCCATGCCCCGGTAGTCGACCAAATATTTGACCGCCTGGCGAACTTCGGGCTTGGAAAGTTCCGGATGTTTCTGGTTCAGGGAAAAGTACATCAGTCGACCGCGCAACTCCTCAATGATGCGCAAACCACCGGTATTGCGGACAGTTTTCACATCCTCGGAATTGAGGTTTCGGGCGACATCTATATCGCCCCGCTCAAGCAACCGGCGCTGATTGGCGCTCTCCTGCACATGACGCAAGAGCACGCGCTTCATTGCCGGTTCGCCGAGGTGGAAATTGGGGTTGGCCGTCAGGTCGACGCTCTCGTTGGGTATCCAGCCGGTTAGCTTGTATGGGCCCGAGCCGGCCGAATTGGTCTTGAACCACTCATTGCCCATGTCCCCATCAATTTCGTGCGCCATGGCCGTCAATTTGTCGACGATGCCGCCGACAGTGGCGGTGAGGCAATTCAACACGAAGGATGTTGCATAGCGCCTGTCGGTGGTAATGGCGACGGTGTTGCCTTCGGCCTTGATCGTCTCGGCGACATTGTCGGCCGTTAACCCAAGTTGCTTCAGTATGAATGCTGGTGTTTTGTTCAGGAGCACGGCGCGCCGCAGCGAAAATTCCACGTCCTCTGCCGTTACCGGGTTGCCGGATTCAAATTTCAATCCTTCGCGGATGTTGAAGGTCAGAGTCCGGCCGTCGTCGGAGATGCTCCAGCTTTCGGCGATTTCGGGCTGATAACCGGCCTCAAGGTTCAGCGGGTCAAAATTAACCAACTTCTGATAGATGTTGCGGTTAACGTCGGCGGTTGCAAATTCGAAACTCTCCGCCGGGTCCATCGTTATGATGTCGTCAATGCGCAGTGCCACAACCAAGGTGTCGTCGGGCGTTTCCGCGTGAACGGCGTTTGAGGCGGTTGCAAGGGCAAGGCCGGCAGACGCAGCCAACAGCATCTTCGAAAAAGCGCGCATGGTGTCCTCTCAGTTGACATTGCGGTGTTGGAGGTTGAGCCCCCAAGGTCCGTATGGAACCCGCAGTGAGTTTTGGTGGCCAAGCCCTTTGGCGGGACTCTTTTCACAATCGTGTTGACCCATGGTTGCCAGCGACCGCAGACGCTTTGCCCATCGGATCAAGATTGATCCAATATTGGATCATGCCAAGGATTTTCAACAACCGGATTTTGTGCTGCTTTCCGTTGCGCAGGCCCGCGGGGGACACAAACAATGGCCATGGCCCATCGGATGCATTATTGGTGCCAATCCGGTGCCCCAGAATCAAGTGTGATCAGCAATGGATAAATCCACAATGGCCGTCCGGGCGGGCATTCGCAGGAGCGGATTCGGAGAAAACTCCGAGGCAATTTTCCTTACGCAGGGCTACGCTTACGAGTCCGCCGAGCAGGCAGAGGCGAGGTTCATCGAAGCCGGTGAGGATGAGTTCATCTACACCCGCTATGGAAATCCGACCATCCGGATGTTTGAGGAACGCATGGCGGCAATCGAAGGCACGGAAGATGCTTTCGCATCCGCATCGGGAATGGCGGCAGTTCACGCAACCTTGATGTCGGTCCTGTCAGCGGGCGACCGGGTTGTGTCGTCGCGGGCACTGTTCGGATCAAACCTGTTCATTCTTCAGAATGTTCTGCCGCGTTTTGGTGTCGATGTTGCACTCGTGGATGGCACCGACCCTGAGCAGTGGAAGCGCGAAATCAGGCCCGGCACCAAGGCGGTGTTTCTGGAGTCGGTCTCCAATCCGGTGCTTGAGGTGATTGACATCAAATTTGTCTGCGAGCTTGCCCGGAAACACGGGGCATTGGCCATTGTTGACAATGCGGTTTCAACGCCGGTCTTTCAGGATACCTTACGGCTTGGGGCGGATGTGGTCATCTATTCGGCGACAAAGCACATCGACGGGCAGGGCAGGTGCCTGGGTGGAATCGTGCTTGGAACTTCGGATTTCATCAGGAAGGTTCTGGAGCCTTTCCAGAAGCATACGGGTGCAGCCATAAGCCCGTTCAATGCTTGGGTTATGCTCAAGGGGTTGGAGACAGTCGAGTTGAGATGCAATGCGCAGGCGGATTCCGCCCTTGCCCTTGCCATGAAGATTGACGGACATCCGAAATGCAGAAGGGTCATATATCCGCATCTGCCGAACCATCCCCAGCATGAGATCGCGATCTCGCAGATGACCAAGGGCGGTACCGTGATCTCGATCGACTTCGAAGGAGGCAAGGAGATGGCGTTTCGCTTCATCAACGCCCTGAAGATCATCGGGATTTCGAACAATTTTGGAGACGCAAAAAGCCTGGTTACCCATCCGGCCACCACGACCCACCAGCGCTTGACACCTGAATTCCGCTCGGAGCTTGGCATAGGCGCAGGCTTGGTGCGAATATCCATTGGGCTCGAGAGTTCGGCGGACCTTGAAAAGGACATTGAAGCCGCCCTCGACGCAGCCTGAACCGAGGCAGCTTAAAACAATGAAGACGGTTAGGTCCGGGATCCACTCACCATCCGGAACGCGTCCATTCCGGAGCTGCAATTGAGTACCGGCTCCAGCCTCGATATCCGACCGGTTGCCTACGTCATCGGCCTTGTCGTTACCGGCCTCGGCATTTCGATGATCGTTCCCATGATTGTCGACCTTTTCGGTCGCAATCAGAATTGGCTGGCATTTGCCGTTTCCACGTTCGTAACGACGATGTTCGGTCTTGCCCTGACGCTGTCTACACGGAGCACCGTCGGGAAGGGATTGACAATAAAGCAGATATTCATGCTGACGACCGGAATTTATGTCGTCCTTCCTTGCTTCGGCGCGCTTCCCTTCATGCTTGGCGAGCCGGGAATTGGATTTGTGGATGCCTTTTTCGAAACGATGTCAGGCCTGACAACCACCGGGGCAACGGTCATCACCGGGTTGGAGACTTTGCCGCCCGGAATTCTGATGTGGCGCGGGCTGCTCCAGTGGTTTGGAGGTGTCGGCATTATTGTCGTGGCGGTTGTCTTCCTCCCCTTCCTTCGCGTTGGCGGCATGCAACTGTTCCGCCTGGAGAGCTTGGACACGCTGGGGAGAATCCTGCCAAGGGCCGTCGAGGTAACTCGATCCATCTCGGTGATTTACATCATTCTCACTGTGGCCTGCGCGTTCGGCTATTCCTATGCCGGAATGGGTGTATTCGATTCCATTGTCCATTCCATGACCACGGTGGCAACCGGAGGATTTGCCAATTATGACAGCTCATTTGCTGCATTCGGAGCAAGGGCGGAGTATGTCGGCGCGCTGTTCATGACACTGTCGGCACTACCGTTTCTTCGCTATTTTCAATTCATAACCGGCACTTACCGCCCCCTGATTCGGGATGCCCAAATACGTGGCTTCCTCCTTGTCATCCTCACCGTGGTTCCTGCGCTCGCTATTTGGCAGCTGCTGGAGAACAGTTGGGGGTTTGAGAGTTCATTCAGGAAAGCACTTTTCAACGGCATCTCAATTCTGACCGGAACCGGTTATGTCAGCGACAATTACAGTGCCTGGGGTGGCTTCCCGATTGCTCTGTTCTTCCTGATTGGTCTCATCGGCGGGTGTGCAGGCTCGACCAGTTGTTCAATCAAGATATTCCGGTTCCAACTGATGTTTGCGGCGATGCGGTCCAACATCACACGTGTCAGGTTGCCTCATGCCGTATCGGCTCCCCGCTACAGCGGGCAGAGAGTGCCTGAGGAGGTCCTGTCCTCGGTCATGGCGTTTTTCGTGATATTTCTTGCGACACTTGGAGGGACCGCATTGCTGCTGGCAGCTTCGGGTCTTGATTTCGTGACCTCGGTTTCAGGAGCGGCGGCGGCTTTGGCCAACATCGGCCCGGGACTCGGAGACACGATTGGGCCTGCCGGAAACTACTCCTCGCTCGACGGCGGCGCAAAACTGCTGTTGGCATTTGTCATGCTTGTCGGCAGGCTTGAACTGACTGCGGTTTACGCCATGCTGACCATCAGGTTCTGGAGGAGTTGAATTGCAGCAACGCCATCTTCCGCTCGGCACCCAAATCTGCCGCGCCCTGAAAGCCAGGGGTGTCAGGACCGTTTTTGGAATTCCGGGCGTTCACAATCAGGAGCTCTATCGGGGCATTGAAGATGCCGGAATTTCCCATGTGCTTGCCAGGCACGAACAGGGTGCAGGTTTTATGGCGGACGGCTACGCCCGGACCTGCGGCGCTCCCGGTGTGGCCTTCGTGATTTCCGGTCCGGGCTTGACCAACATTCTTACACCAATCGGACAGGCCCATTCCGATTCGGTGCCGATGCTGGTGATTGCAACCTGCATCAGTGAGGCTGAAACCTTGCGGGGGAACATTCGGTTGCACGAACTCAAGGACCAAAGGTTGACTGGTGAGTCCGCAGCCGATTGGAGCTTGGTCGCAGCGGATGCCGAAGCCGCCTACAAGCTGATCGACCGGGCATTCACCGAATTTGCCTGCGCTCGGCCCCTTCCGAAAATCATAAATGTTCCTGTCGGGTTGCTCGCGGAGCCTGCACCCGCTCCGCCCAAGCCGCCAATCCGACCGGGACGGCTTTTTCCGGACCCTGGTGTTCTTGAGCAGGTCGCCGAGCTGCTTCGGGCGGCAGAGCGACCTCTCTTCATCTTTGGCGGCGGCTCAACAACCGCCTTCGAAGCGGCGAGGGCGGTTGTCGAAAAATCAAGCGGAGCGGTCTTCATGACCTATGCCGGCAGGGGGGTCATTCAGCCCGAATACGGTTTGAATCTTGGTTCGCTTTTGGCCCGGTCAGAGAGCGCAAAAGTTGCGGCGAACGCTGATCTGGTAATCGCCGTCGGGACTTCGCTGTCGGAAACAGATTTGTGGCGGGAGGAGTTGGGCCACAGCTGCCGTATGATTCGCGTCGATGTTGATCCAAGCGCCTTTCTCAATTTGCAGCAGGGCGACATTCCGGTACTGAGCGATGCTGGACACTTCCTTGGGTCACTGCTTCCCTTGGTTCAATCCGGCGGCGGGGGTGGTTGGAGCCACACTGAACTCGCCCGCACAAGATCAATGATGCTGAATTCGTGCAACGCGGAGCGACCGGGCATCGCAGATGTAGCCCTTGCGGTTTCCCGACAGTTGCCTGCCGGCACCAGGGTGTTTTCCGACATGACGCAGTTTGCCTATGTGGCAAAGGAGGTTGTGGACCTTGACGCGCCAGGGCAGTGGCATCACCCCTGCGGCTTTGGAACGCTGGGCTATGCGCTGCCGGCGGCCATTGGCGGAAAGGTGGCCCAACCGAACTTACCGGTGCTGGCGATCGCAGGCGATTACGGCCTGCAATACACAATTCAGGAACTCGGAACGCTCGTTGACATTGGGCTGCCGGTTGCCTTGCTGGTATGGGACAACGCAGGTCTCAAGGAAATTGAACTCTCAATGATCCGGTCCCAGATCCAGCCGACGGCAACCAGTGCGTTCATGCCCGACCTCAAATTGCTCGCGCAGTCGTTCGGCCTGCATTACCAACGGCCCAGTTCGGTACCTGAACTCGCTGAGGCGGTCGGGATTGCACTGAAGAAAACGTGTTCGACATTGATCCATGCCGATGTCCGGCAACTCGGAGTCGGAAATCGGTAGTCCGCACCATGTCAGCGGATTCCCGAATTTTCTGGGCAGGGCATGCAGGAACAGCGCGCGGGGCAATCAGTATGTTGGGTTTGCTGGAACAATTGCGCTGCCGTGGGCTCCGAACTTGGTTGTCCGAGGTTTCGCACTGCAGAGTTCTGATGGAGGCTTGCGGCTGTGAACTTCATTGGGGATCAGTGCGCTGGACTTGGTCATTTGCTCGAGTTGGTCCCGCCGCGACAAGGCGTCATTCAGGATGACAGGACAGCGACAACCAAGGAGCAAACGAGGGAACGACAGGCAGTCGGGATTATTCCTGCGGAATGTCCACATTCCTCAACGAAGTGGCTACTGCATGCAGGAAGGAGCTTGCTGAGGAACTGGCAGAGAGTAGAAGGAACCGCTCTGGGCTTTCGCGGTGAATGATCGCTCCCATGTGTTCCATCAGCGTCCTGGCAACCGCACCAGTGGGAAAAACGGACGGATCAAGGTCAATCGGGCATATTCGTTCAAGCGCCGGCAGGGCAAGCTCGCCAGAAATGCGCAGACCCACCCAGTTGTCCGACTGGTCGGTTACGTAGCCGGCTGACCCCAACGTTTCGGAAACAAATGCACCAGCTGCTTGCGGTGCCGCTGCCGGGAAAACGAAAAACTGATCGGGCGCCATGCTGAAGATTTTCACCCGCCCGTCGGCGGAGGCAGTCGAACGACCAGGTTCCGGCAATTCGGTTGACCAGAATGTCCGGACCGAGTCCTCGAGTTGTGCACGCTCGCCGAGCGGGCATGATACGGAGGCGATCTGGAGGTCGGCAACTTCCTCAAGAAGCGTGTTTTGGAAGCACATCCGACAATTGTCGAGGAAAGTCTCGGGCTCAAGCTTGAATTCAGGCACGGAGGCGCTCCCCGTCTGGATCAAAGAAGTGTGGTGATGCAATTTCGACATCGACACTGCCGCCGCGCAGCGGATCGGCGGCAACAACTGTTTCGCCAAACCGGTCCAATCCGTTGCGAATGAATCCAAGGCCAATATGGTGTCCCAGCATTGGCGAGTAGGTCACCGATGACATCCAGCCCTGATCGTTCGCTGTGGTTGGTTCAGCGCCGCAGGCGATGAAATGCGCCCCGGCACGCAGTTCCTGCTTCCGGTCAAGCGGCTTGAAGCCGACCAACCTCATCGCATCGTTACGAACCATTTCCGGGCGCTGCGAAAGAACATTGCCGATGCAATCCTTCTTTTGGGATACCATCCGCCCGAGACCGAGATTGTGCGCCGTGGTCTGGCCATTCAGTTCGTTTCCGGCGGCATGACCCTTCTCAATTCGCATCACACCCAGTGCTTCGGTGCCGTAGGGAACAGCCCCGAATTCCGCACCCGCTTCAATCAGGGTTGTCATCATTGAATTCCCGAATTTGGCGGGAACAGCGATTTCGTATGCCAACTCGCCGGAAAACGAGATTCTGAACAATCTTGCCCCGATGCCGCCACACACCGAGAGTTCGGAGCATGCCATGAACGGAAACGCCTCATTTGAAATGTTGTGCCGCGGATCGACAATCCTGCGAAGAAGGGATCGGGAATTCGGCCCGGCAACTGCGAATTGAGCCCAACCGTCGGTTACCGAAATGAGATGGACATCAAGACCGGGCCAGAGGCATTGGCGGGCGAATTCAAGGTTGCGGAAAACCAGGGCCGCGTTGGCCGTCGTGGTCGTCATAACATAGTGGTTGTCCGCCAGCCGGGCCGTTGTGCCGTCGTCATAGGCAAACCCGTCCTCGCGAAGCATCAGCCCGTATCGGACCTTGCCCACAGGCAATTTGGCAAAGCCGTTGCAATAAACCCTATTCAGAAACTCGCCCGCGTCCCGGCCCTGGATGTCGATCTTGCCCAAGGTTGAAACATCGCAGATGCCAACCGAGTTCCGGGTCGCCAGCACCTCCCGATTGACACTTTCCCGCCAATGGGATTCACCTGTGATGGGATACCATTGTGCCCGAAGCCAGTTGCCGGTTTCGACGAATACCGCCCCCCGCTTCTCCGCCCATCTGTGGCTCGGGGTAAGCCTGCAGGGCCGGAATTCCTTGGCTCGGGAACGTCCGGCGAAAGCACCGATCGGAACGGGCGTATAGGGAGGGCGGAAAATCGTTGTGCCCGTATCCGCGATTGACTTTCCCGTCAGTTCAGCCGTGATCGCAAGGGCCAGTACATTCGCGGTCTTTCCCTGATCGGTTGCCATTCCGAGGGTGGTGTATCTCTTAAGGTGCTCAACCGAGTGCATTCCTTCGCGGACCGAAAGGTCGATGTCCTTCACCGTAACGTCGTTTTGGTGGTCGACCCAAGCTCGCCCCCGGCTCCCGCCCACCTGCCAGAACGGAGCAATCCGGACGGAATCCTCGGATGTTCTTGGCACTTCGATTGGTCTCGGTCTGTGGCCAGTGGATTCTGCGACTCCAGCACCGGCTTCCAGCCCTTCCGAAATGCAGCGCGAGAGATTGAAGGAGCCATTGGCGGCACCTGCCACAATCATGCCGAGTGGAAGATCGCTTCCCGGAACGAAAGCGGCGATCTCCTCGCTCCAAACCGGCCTGCCGCGTTGGTGGCAAGTCAGGTGGACATTGGGATTCCACCCGCCCGAGACCGCAAGGCAGTCGGCATCCAACCTGGTGCCGTCGGTGAGACGGATTGATCTCAACTGCTTGCGCCCGGTGGTGGCCAGAACGCCGGCTCTTATGCGGCGCGCGCCATTGGGCGGGGCAGTTGCCCCTGCATTTTCCATCGGTTCTATGACTGCAGCGACCTCAATGCCCTTGGCCGCAAGATCTCGGGCCGTTCGCACGCCGTCATCGTTGTTTGCGAACACCGCAACCCGGTTTCCGGCGGCGACACCGAAACGGTTCAGGTAGCTGCGCACCGCCCCGGCAAGCATGATCCCGGGACGGTCGTTGCCGGGGAACGCAATGGGACGCTCAATCGCACCTGCGCAGATTGCAGCCCGCTTCGAATAGATGCGCCAAAGGATTTGCCTCGGCTTTCCTCCCGAGTCTTTCAGATGATCGGTTCGTCTCTCCAGTGCTCCGAACACACCGTGGTCATATGCACCAAAAACCGTTGTGCGGAGCATAAGCCGAACATTCGGAAGGGATCGGAGTTCAGCAACTGCATCGACGGCCCATTCATGGCCCGGCTTGCCGCCCACTTCGTGGGTTTCCGAATTCAACCTTCCGCCGAAACGGAAATCCTCATCCGCCAGTATGGTCCTTGCGCCGGCCCTTCCGGCAGCCAGCGCCGCCGACAAACCGGCTGGCCCGGCGCCGACAACCAGCACGTCGCAGTGGATGAAGCCCTTGTCATAACAGTCGGGATCAGGCTGCATTGAAAGGCTGCCAAGACCGGCCGCCGCCCGGATCACTGGTTCGTAGAGTTTCTCCCAGAACGATTTTGGCCACATGAAGGTCTTGTAGTAAAACCCCGCGGTGAGAAAGGGCGACAGGAGATCGTTGACGGCAAGCAAATCGAACTCAAGCGATCCCCGATGGTTTTGACTTGCAGCCTCAAGGCCGTCGAAGAGTTCGATCACGGTCGCCTTTGTGTTGGGTTCCCTGAACGCACCAGTGCGAAGTTCAACGAGGGCATTCGGCTCCTCCGGTCCGGCCGAAAATATCCCTCTCGGTCGATGATATTTGAATGACCTTCCCACCAGCGACTTTCCGTTGGCCAGAAGGGCCGATGCCAGCGTGTCACCAGCCCGGCCAGTGAAACGCCTGCCATTGAATGAAAATCCGACTGGAGCTGCGTCGGGATCAAGCCCACCGGCAATTCGGAACCTTTCGGTCATCGATGTCGCCCTTGGCTGACAGCAACATCCCTGGCCAGTTCAACGGATATGACCTCATGGGTGACCGTGTTTCGGGTTACGACCAACCAAGATCGGTCGCCCTGCTCATGGTACCAGAGTTCGCGGTGCTCACCGGCCGGATTGTCGCGCAGGTGGACATGGTCGTGAAACTTTTCGGCGGCGTTCTGGTCGTCCCAGTCGGGTCGATTGATCAGGCAGGCGTCACCGAGGCACACGAATTCGGCGGCGTCCCGCGGTCCCAGCAATGGATGTACGATTATCACCGTTCGCTTCCGTTCAATGCAGGTTTGGTTGGGCGCCGGCGCCCTTTTCGTCAATGACCTGACCGCGGCGGAACCGATCCAGCCGGAATCCTGCGGCAGTTGGATGCGGCTCCTCCTTCGCCAGCAGGTGTGCTGTGCAATAGCCCGAGGCGGGGGTCGCCTTGAATCCGCCGTAACACCAGCCGCCATTGAAGTAGAGACCTTCAATGTGAGTCTTGTCGATGAATGGCGAGCCGTCCATCGACATGTCCATCAACCCGCCCCACATCCGCAGGAGGCGGGCCCTGCCTATGAATGGCATCACTGCCATTCCGCCTTCGCAGACATCTTCGACCACCGGCAGGTTGCCGCGCTGTGCGTAGGAATTGTAGCCGTCAATGTCGCCGCCGAATACCAGTCCGCCCTTGTCGGACTGACTGACATAGAAGTGGCCGGCACCGAAGGTGATGACCCCGGGCAGCACCGGCTTTAACCCTTCGGAAACGAAAGCCTGCAACACGTGAGATTCTATTGGAAGCCGCATTCCGGCCAGGGACATGAGCTTTCCGGATGAGCCGGCGACGCAGGCGACCACCTTCCGGGCGCCGATCGGGCCCTTCGTGGTTTCGACCCCTCGGCAAATTCCGTTTTCGATCCTGAATCCGGTAACTTCGCAGTTCTGGATAATGTCGACCCCGAGGGATGAGGCGCTGCGAGCGTATCCCCAAGCCACGGCATCGTGCCTGACCGTTCCGCCCCTTGGTTGCCAGAGGGCGCCCCTGATCGGAAAGCGTGCATTGTCAAAGTCAAGATAGGGGCACATTTTCCTCAACCGGTCCTGGTCCAGCAGAACTGCATCGGCTCCGGCCAGTTTCATGGCGTTGCCCCTGCGGGCGAACGCATCGCGCTGCGGGTCGGAGTGGCAGAGATTGAGGATGCCGCGTTGAGACACCATGGCATTGAAATTGACATCCTGCTCAAGCCCTTCCCACAATTTCAGCGAAAATTCGTAAAATGGCTCATTTTCGGGAAGCAGGTAGTTGGATCGTATGATGGTCGTGTTTCGGCCGATGTTGCCGGAACCGAGCCACCCCTTTTCGAGCACTGCCACGTTGCGGATGCCGAAGGTCTTGGCAAGGTAGTGTGCTGCCGCCATTCCATGCCCGGCACCAATTATGACGATGTCATAGTCGGGCTTCGGTTCAGGCTCTCGCCACAGCTTCGTCCACCCCCTGTTTCCGGAGAGACCCTCGGTGAAGATTTTCCAAGCGGAATAGCGCATGCGAAGTCCTGCTTCCCAATGCAGCTTTCATTGCCGATGTCAGAAGGGTAAGTCTTGTCTCAAAAGGACAATTCAATGAATTTTCCGGACATAAATCCAGTTGAGCGATCACAGCGGGTCGGGTTTCTGCTGATCGACGGGTTTGCCCTCCTGTCCTTTGCCAGCGCGGTTGAACCGTTGCGCGCCGCCAATCTGCTTGGTGGCGGCGAGCTCTACTGCATTCGGACCATCACGGTTGCGGGGGAGGAGGCACGAAGTTCATCCGGTGCGGTCATTCCGGGTGTTTCGTTTCATTCGGTGCCAGCCGGACTCGACCTTCTCCTGGTTGTTGCAGGTGGCGATCCCCTGAAGTTCGATGCGCCTCGGGAATTGATCTCATGGCTGAGGATGCAGGATCAGAACGGGACGACAATTGGGGGCGTGTCGGGCGGGCCGGTAATTCTGGCGAGTTGCGGGTTGATGAAGGGCCGGCGGATGACGGTTCATTGGGAGCATTCACCTGCGCTTCGGGAATTGGAGCCAGAGGTTCTTCTGGAACAGGCACTCTACATAATAGACAGGAACAGAATTACCTGCGCCGGCGGAACCGCACCGTTGGATTTGATGCATTCCTTGATCACTGAAAGGCATGGGCCCGATTTTGCCCGACTTGTCTCGGATTGGTTCATGCACACGGAGGTCCGGCATTGGCGCCAGCCTCAGCGGGCGGGCCTGGTCGAACGCCACGGAACCACCAATCGGGCGGTTCTGAATGCCATCAGGGCTATGGAAGATCATGTGGCCGACCCGCTATCGCTATCGCAACTCGCCTCTCTTTCCGAAGTCGGCGAGCGTCAACTCAGCCGGCAGTTCGCTGCCGAATTCGGCGTAAGCGTGATGCGTTTCTATCGGACGCTGAGACTCAGGGTCGCAGCTGGCATGCTGACCGGTTCGTCACTTCCCCTAACAGATATCGCCCTGGCATCGGGATTTGCGGATTCATCACATTTTTCACGGGTATTCAGTTCATCATATGGAGTTTCGCCGCGGGCTTTTCGTCGCGGCGCAGCCGCGACCGGCCACCAGGAACCTAAAATGAAGTCTCCCGGATGATCAAAGGAACAAGGTGGCAGCTTTTACCTCTTTGGCGACATTGAACACTGGCCACGATCGGGGTTGGGCTCGACCGGGTGCTTCAGAATGTCCGCAAGCCGGTCGGCGCCTCCGACATAGTTTCCGTCGATCCAGATTTGCGGAACCGTGATCGGAGTCTTGTGGCCAACGATAGGTTTGACCCTGGACAGCATCTCATAGAGCGAAAGCGGCTCCCGGACGACATCCCGGTACTCATATTCGATTTTTGCCTCGGCGAAATACGACTTTGCGCGGGTGCAGTGCGGGCATGTTTCCTTGCCGAAGAGCTGCGTTCCGGTGAGTGGCGACCTTTTCGCGTGAGAATTGACTACGGATTCAGTCAGCACACCTCTGTTGAGTGCATTGCCCTGACTGACGACCCGCCCGTCGACCAAGACGATCGGTGCATGCCATCCACCCTTCGGCAACGGACGCCACCACTCGGTGAGCCATTCCCGAATTTCGAAGTCGATTGGAATCCCCTTAAGTTCATTTGCGAATGTGTCTTGAATGATATCCAGCGTAAGTGAGCATTCCCCGCAGGGAATTTTGACTTTGAACGGTCCCCAGGAGCCAGCCCATTTGTAGAGAAACACCTTGACCGGATCGCTCCTGTCCTGCAATTCAATCTCGACCGCTCTCGCGGCCATCCGCATCAAATGCGCCACAACCGCCAAGTCTGCCACCCCATATGGCTGAATTTTTGTTGACCTGTCCAACGAATTCGAAGGCTTGCCACGCTTCAGTGCACCTCATGCTCATCCCGACGCTGCCAGCCTGATTGGTCTTCCCGGCGAAATTGCCTGCGCCATGGCCGCAATTGAGCCGCGATCGATTCCATGGTGTCGGTAAA
>JAGWAS010000019.1:0-33633 GCA_021296235.1 Paracoccaceae bacterium
GGCAGCGCACCCCGTCATCAACCCGATCCCACCTCCTTTCTGGGCCAGTTCTTCGATAAGTTCAATGATCAGTCGCAACCCGGTTGGCCCTTGCGGGTGACCAAAGATCAGCGAACTGCCAAAATTGTTCATTTCTTGCACGTCAAAGCCGGTTTGCTGTGCAAAGTACAGGTCATTCACGGCGAATGGATTGTGGGTTTTTACCGCAGCGATATCCGCCATCGTCAAGCCTGCCGAGGTCAAGGCCGACTGTGCCGCTGGTACCGGGGCCATTCCCATATGGGCCTTTTCCGCCCGTCCTTCGCCATAGGACAGAATCTCGACATGGAAATCCGCATCCGGGTTCGCGACTGGCAACGAGCGTGCCAGAATTTCCATCCGCGGGGTGGGTTTGGGTGGCATAGGTTACCGTGCCGTCGTCAATTACCGGCGCAAGCGCGCGGATACCTTCGGCGGTGGATTCGGCAACGCCTTGATCGGTAGAAACGGTCACGCTTTTGCGCCCTTGACGTATCTCCACCGGTTGCAAATAGCCTTGCTGAAAGGCACGATCATCCGCCAGCGCCATCTGATATTGGGCAAAACGACGCAAGGTCAGATCATCCTGTTCTTCGCGCGAAAAGCCAAACCTTAAGGCAATGTTCTCCGCTGTCTGCACCATTGCAACTTTGGCGTGCGGGTCCTTGTTGAAATTGTCCCAGACCCAGTTTTCCGACACGCCCATGCCGCCTGGTCCTTTGGGATCAGGATAATAAATATGGGGGCCGTTGCTGATCCGATCGGCGGCCAATGCCAGCACCAGTTTGCTTTGACGCAGCGTCACCGAACTTGCAGCCGAGGCCAGAACTCGGGCTGAGGTGGCACAGGCCTGTGACAGGGTTGGCCCGGTGATATGTTCTGCGCCCAGCATGGCACCGATCCAAGGCGCGCCGAAAAAGCACTGATGTTGCGGAACCGTGGCCCCGAAGTGCAGCGCATCAAGGGATCGGGCGTGAATCGGCAACCTGTCCAGCAGCGTCGAAGCGCAATTTGCAACCAGCTTCAGCGGATGTTCCCGGCTGAGAGCGCCCTGCCATTTGCAAAACGGCGTGCTCCAATAGGCGCGATAGGGAATGTAGGTGCCTTGAAATCTCATGCTGCCTGCCCCCTTCAGTATCTGTGCTCAATCAGCGCCGCTTTCATTTCGGTCCGCTTCAGGCTTTTGGGTGAAACAAGTTCAATTTGCGCAGAAAAAATCAATTTTGCTCGCAATTCCTGTTTGATGCGCTCTGCTAGATTACCGGCTGGGCTGGCATCCGCCGTTTCGATCTGAATTAGGACCGGAGGGGCGACCATCGGACCAGGCTGGTCAAGGATTATGCGCAATTCGCCCGAAACCTCTGGCTGGAACCCCAAAACCACATCGCGGATTGCCGAGGGCCAGACGTTGACGCCACGCACAATCAGCAGGTCGTCCGAGCGTCCGATACACCGCAAGCGCGGGCCGGTGCGGCCGCAGGAACAGGGCGTCGTGTCAACAACCACCTGATCACGGGAACGAAACCGCAGAACCGGGTTGCACTGCCTGTCCAGATGCGTGAACACCATCTCGCCTTCAACTGTTGGCGCAGCCATGGATTGAACAACGCCGGTTTCAGGATCAATGATCTCCATCAGCAGATAATCAGGTACCATGAAATGGCACCCATCCTGTGCCTCGCATTCTGCGCTGTGAATGGTGATAACATCCGCGTTGCCAATCGCTTCGGTGCATTTTGCGTTCCAATTCGCCTCAATCTGTTTGCGAACTGACGGAATGCCGCCGCCCGGCTCTGCGCCCACCATGACATGTCTGATGCCAAGCTCAGAGGTTTCGACACCCATCTGCTCGCACGCGATTTCTGCAAGATAGTTGGCATAGGAAGGCGTGGTTGCCAGCACCGTGGCACGCATTCTTTGGATCGAGGCAATCAGCCGGTCGGATGCGCCGGTGCCAATTGGCAGCAACGTTGCTCCGATCTCTTCAACTACGTTGGAGAGGGGTAATCCGCCAACGAAGAACCCGATGCTCATGCCCATGGCGAATACATCATCCGGCCGCAGCCCCTGCGCCCAGTAACTGCGAGCAATGCAGTCGATCCAGCGTTTTTTGTCAAACTGCGTGATTCCCACATAGGAAGGTGTACCGGTCGTGCCCGAAGACGCATGAACCCTTACGACATCAATCATATCAACCGCCGCATGACGCCCCAGAGGCGGGCAGATTTCCTGGCTTTTGCGCAAGTCGGATTTTTCCGTGAAAGGCAATTTTGCCAGATCATCCAATGAACTGACATCATCAGGGTTCATGGCCGCTGCGACGAACATATCCTGATGAAACGGCGAGCGATTTGACAGATAGATCAATTGCTCGCGCAGCTTCTTCATCTGCATGGCGTGGATTGCGTCCGCTGACATCGTTTCGATCTCGGGGACATAGTACCGGGCATGCTTCATTCCGTGATGTCCTCCAGGATTTCGGAGTCGTCAATATAGCATTGGCGCAGTCGAACATATTCATTGGCGGCCCAAGAGATTGCGTCCGATGGCCCGTCAATCCTGCGCTTGATTGTCGCCGGTGCGCCGGCAACAAGCGAATGGGCCGGGATGTCCTGACCTTCGGTGACGACTGCCCCAGCAGCAATGATCACACCAGGACGGAGATGCACACGCGGCAGGATAACGGCGTTCATCCCTATCAGGCATCCTGCGTCAATCTCGCAACCTTCGAGCACTGCGCCATGACCAATCACGCAGTCATCCTTGATGAAGGTCGGGTGAACGCTGCCATCGGGACGATGGTTCACATGGACTACAACATTGTCCTGAATGCTGCATCTCTTGCCGATCCGAATGGGCCCATAATCACCACGCACACAGGCGCCAAACCAGACACTGCTTTCGTCTCCGATGTGTGAATCACCGATGATCGCTGCTGTTGGTGCAACGTAGACGCCTGCGCCCAGAACCGGAGTTTTTCGTTTGAACCTTATCTGCAAAGCGTCCTCCCGAGGATTGTGTATTGCAATTTCGCCCCTGATTTCAGGCAGGTTTTGGCATGCCCAGTTACGAAATTCGAATAGCTGAAGCGAAACGCTTGACTATCAAAAGTAGTGAGGATTTATCTTTGAGCAACAGGAGTTTTTTTTGTGACGCCCCCAAAACCTGTCAACAGTTGGAGCGCGCGCGAGGCTGTATCCACCATGGTGCAAGGGGATATCACAGCCGCGGAATATGCGCAGGCCTTACTTGATCAAAGTCTTGCGCGTGAAAAGCTGAATGCCTTTGTAACGCTTGACGAGAACCATGTGTTGAACCAAGCGGAAGCAGCGGATGCAGGGCAGATCACAGGGCCATTGAAAGGCCTGCCCGTCGCATTCAAGGATGCGATTGGGACGCGGCAACTGCCGACCACGGCCGCAACTCCGGCCTTGCGCGAGCATCGGCCGATCGAAGATGCCGACGTCGTATCAAGGCTGCGCAAATCCGGGGCCTATGTCTTTGGCAAGCTCAACATGCACGAATTGTCTTACGGCATCACATCGAACAACCAGGCCACCGGCGCCGTATGCAACCCGCACGATCCGGCGCGCATTGCCGGTGGCAGCAGTGGCGGTGCAGGGGCGGCGGTTGCAGCGCGAATGGTGCCTGCGGCGATCGGAACGGATACAGGCGGATCGATACGAATACCTGCGGCCCTATGCGGCACGGTCGGGTTTCGTCCAAGCACTGGACGCTATTCGCAAGCCGGGATTATTCCGGTGTCACACACGCGCGATACAGCAGGTCCGTTGACCCGAAGCGTTGACGATGCTGCAATGCTGGATGCAGTCATCGCCGGGAATATGGACGAGCTTGAACTGCTGGCACCGAAGGACATTCAAATTGGCCTGCCCAATCAGCACTACACCAAAAACCTGCACGACGACACCCGCTCCGTTTTCGAAGCACGCCTGTCAGAGTTGCGCGATGCGGGATTTCAGATCGTGCCGGTGGATGTGGCCGGTGTTTTGCCGCCGGGCGAAAGCTGTGGATTTCCGATTGCAATGTGGGAAACCAAGACCGGTCTGACCGGCTATTTGGAAGAGTTGGGCCCCGTCGGGTTGTCGCTGAAGGACCTAATTGCGGACATCGCCAGCCAAGACGTGAAATCTGTGCTTGGCAGTCTGTTGAAACCCGAATTTGAGGAGATGCGAGTTCCCTATCAGGAAGCAATCAAGATCAAGCGACCCGCGCTTCGGCAAATGTTTGCGGATTGCTTCGCCGTGAACCGCCTGGATGCGCTGATCTTTCCGACCACGATCCTGCCGGCTTCTCCGATCGGCGATGATGAGACGACGATATTGAATGGTTCAAGATTGCCAACCTTCCCTACCTTTATCCACAATACGGACCCGGGCAGTATTGCAGGGCTGCCCGGAATTTCGATTCCCGCCGGTTTGACCGGGACAGGTCTGCCGGTGGGAATTGAACTCGACGGACCTGCAGGCAGCGATAGGCATCTGTTGGCGGTGGCCGCAGTTGTGGAACGATTCCTGCCACCGGCCGAGTGGCCATGAGATCAACAAAACTGGGAGAAATAATACAATGAACACTCAACTTAAACGGCGCGAAGTGCTTGCCGGAATGGCGGGCGGGGCGGCACTGCTGTCAAGTCCGGCAGTATTGCGGGCCGCAGGAAACGAAGCCATCAAAATGGGGACCTTCTTTTCACTGACTGGGCCGGCCTCACTGTTTGGTCCGACCCAAACCGCCTGCACCGCGTTGGCGGTGGATCAGATCAACGCAATGGGTGGCATTCTGGGCAAACAGGTGGAAATCGTGGCCGGGGACGGCGGTCTGTCGCCTGCCGAGGCTGCGCAGGCCGCAATCAGAATGACCTTGCAAGATAAGGTGGATTTCATCGTGGGATCGCATAACAGCGCTGTGCGTCAGTCGATCATTGCGGCGATCAAGGGACGTGTTCCCTATGTTTACACCCCACTTTACGAGGGGGGCGAATGTGCTCCCAACACCTATGTCACCGCCGATACGCCGCAACAGCAAGTCAAACCCGCGCTGAATGCTCTGAATGAGATGTATGGCACACAAAAGGTCTATCTGATCGGGAATGACTATGTTTGGCCGCAAAAGCTAAATGAGCGTGCCAAAGAATATATTGCCGCGTTCGGTGGCGAGATTGTGGGCGAAGAATACGCGCCTTTGGGTCCGGGCAACAAATTCGACGATGCCGTGACCCGTATCAGGGCTGCAGCGCCTGATCTGGTGTTCATTTCACTGGTCGGTGGCGACAATGTGAATTTCAACCGTTCATTTGCGGGCTTTGGCCTGGACAGTTCGATCAGGCGACTGTCGGTGCTGCTTGAAGAACTGACATTGTTCGGGATAGGTGCGGAAAACAGCGATGGTTTGTTTTCGAGCATGTCCTATTTCACCGCTGTGGAAAGTCCAGAGAACGACGCATTCAAATCGCAATACGCAGCCAAGTTTGGTGCGGACGGTCCACCCCTGTCGATGCTTGGCGCTGATGCCTATTCCGGCACTCATTGCGCAGCCGCCCTGCTGAATGCGGCGGGAAGCAATGATGCCAGTGCGGTCATGTCTGCCTCGAATGGGTTAAGTTATACGACTGCGACCGGCACGGCTGTGATGACCAACCGCCATGTGAACAAGGATATTTATCTGGCAGAATGCAATGGCGTCGCGTTTGACATTGTCAAATCCTTCAAAGGGGTTGCGCACGGCGAGACCTGCTCTGTCTGAACTGAAGGAACGTGAGGAATGGACGGACTATTGGTGGCTCACGGTTTGAACATTTCGTTCGAGATCGTGGTGTTGGCTTTGGTCAGCTTGGGCCTCGCAATCACATTGGGGCTGTTGGGCGTGTTGAACCTCGCCCACGGCGAATTTGTGATGATCGGCGCGTTCAGCGCATTTTTTGTGCAATCGCAGGGTTGGCCGTATCTCGCGGCCTTCCCTGTGGCCATCTTGGCCTGTGGAGCTATCGGCTGGCCGGTCGAGAAGTTTCTGATCCGTCCCCTTTACGCTCGACCGTTTGACGCCATCCTTGCCACTTGGGGGCTGAGCCTGTTGCTGCGCGAAATGGTCGAGTTCTTTTTTGGACGTGGGTTCAATAGCGTTGCTCAGCCCATCAAAGGCACGGTGAACATCCTTGGTGCCGACTACCCTGCCTTTCAGATCGTTGTGATGCTGGCAGCGATTGCGCTAATCGCGACAATTGTCTTCTGGTTTTTGCGCAGTGTCACCGGGCGGCGTATTCAGGCCATGGTCGACAATCCCGACCTAGCCAAAGCAGTCGGCATCCCCGTTGATGCACTTGCGCGCAATACCTTCGTGGCGGGCCTTTGCCTTGCCGGGATTTCGGGCGTGCTTTTGGCACCTATAGTGGCGGTTCATCCCAGTATGGGGATTGACTATGTGCTGAAGTCTTTTTTCGTGCTGGTTGTCGGTGGGCTTGGCCACATTCTGGGATTGGTTATCGGCTCAGGCGTCATAGGCGGTGCCGAGGCAACGGTGTCAGCGATCATTGATCGTACATCGGGCTATTCCTTCGTGCTAATTTTGTCGCTGCTGTTTTTGTGGAGGCGTCCGAATGGTCTGGTTGCTCGCTAACGCAACATTTGCCGGAGCGGGACTTTTTCTTCTACAGTTCGTTGTCGATGATTTCATTGCCTACACGCTTGCGCTCTATTTTCTGTATGCAATTGCCTGTCTCGGAGTCGGGTTGTCCTGGGGGCAGGCAGGATTGCTGTCGCTCGGTCAAGGGTTGTTTGTCGGTGTAGGGGCCTATCTCTCGGGTCTAAGCCTGATTGCATTTTCCGATCAGTGGTTCCTGTACCCGCTTTTGGTTTCTTGTTGCATGGTGCCGGGGGCGTTGGGGTTTGGCATCGGTCAGCTGATATTTCGGGGGCGTACCCTGAATGGTGCATATTTTGCATTGATTACGCTTGGTCTTGTTTTGTTGGCCTCGTTGATCGCGACCTCGTGGAATTCGGTAACCGGCGGCTTCAACGGGCTCTTGGGTGTGCCGGGCCTGCCGGGCCTGGATGGGTTCGAACACGCATATGTCATTTCGGCTTCGGCACTTTTTGTCGCGATCCTTATGGTGGCCTGGCTGTTGGCCACTCCTTTGGGTGTTTTGTGGCGCGCAGTTGCAGAAGACGAACGCCGTGTGGCCTATCTTGGGTTTGATCCGAACCTGCTGAAGTCTGTCGCACTTGGGCTCAGCGGACTGCTTGGTGGCCTTGCCGGTGTGTTGTATGCACCAATCAACAATCTTGTAACGCCGGACCTGTTCGGGTTTGCACTTTCGACCAATTTTATCATCTGGGCGGCAATCGGTGGCAGAGCGACAGTTTATGGCCCTGTCTTGGGTGCCGTGGGTATCGGCCTATTGACGGTGCAATTGCGTGAAACAATCGACTATTGGGAGATCATACTGGCGATGATCTTCATGGGGACGGTGCTTTATTTCAAATGGGGTCTGCTTGGCTATGTTGAGCCATTCATCAAACAGATTCTGATCCGGAGCACCGCACCTTTGACCCCAGCACCTCCGCGCAACCCGACCGGGGTCGGGACACTAGACATCAAGGGGCTGGAACTGCAAGTCGGGCAGGTACGCATTCTAAATGATCTGTCGCTGTCAATCGATGCGCCTGGTATCTATTGCCTGATCGGGCCGAACGGTGCAGGCAAAACAACCGCGTTCAACGCAATGACAGGCGAATTATCGGCGCAATCGGGCCAGATGAGCATCATGCAGTCGGTCGTCGCAAGTCCTGACGCCCGAACCCTTGCGCAGCAGGGGATGGGGCGCAAGTTTCAGGTGCCTTGTGTGTTTGACGCGCTGAGCATCAGCGAAAATCTCAGCCTTGCGCTTTGGACTGCGCGCATTGACCGCCCCGCCCTGCTTGGATTTGAAGCGTTGCAATGGACCAGCGTCATTCGGCAGGAGTTGGAGCGGCGTTTTCCGTTTCTGACGGAGCGCAGCAGGCTCGTGCGGGACCTGTCCCACGGACAGCGGCAGGTGCTTGATCTGGCAATCGTGCTATGCACAGAACCGCGGTTGATCCTGCTGGACGAACCCTGCGCAGGATTGTCAAAAGCCGAAACGCAGGATGTGATTGACACAGTGCAGTGGGCTGCAGCTTCATTGGGCGCAACGGCGATAATCATCGAACACGATATGGCGCTTGTGAAAGCTCTGGCCGACAAAGTCTTTGTGCTGCATCAGGGACATCTTCTTGCCGAAGGGACAGTCGCCGAAATTCAGGGAAATGAAAAAGTCAAAACAGTGTATGGGGGCGGTTCAAAATGAATGCTCCTGTGCTTCGCTTTGAAAACCTGACCGGCGGCTATGGTTCAATCCCGATCATTCGAGAGATAACGGGACGCGTTGAGCGCGGGTCCTGTTTATGCGTTCTGGGGCGAAATGGCGTGGGCAAATCCACCCTGCTCAAAATGCTGTCCGGGCATCTTCCTGCCATGTCTGGGCAGATTGCCCTGAACGGTCGGGACATTACATCACTGGCCCCGGAAAAGCGCCACGATCTGGGCGTGAATACGGGGTTGCAGGAACGGCCTGTCTTTGACGGCCTTTCTGTGAAGGACAACCTGACACTGATGCAAAGTGATCAAGACCTAGAGGGCTGTGAGCCGTTCTTTGATGCATTTCCCGTGCTGAAAGACCGCCTCGTCCAATTGGCCGGAACACTTAGCGGCGGAGAACGTAAGATCCTGTCCTTTGTGAGAACTCTCAAGGACAACGCTCCATTGACCCTGCTGGATGAACCCTCCGAGGGGGTGCAGCCGGAAAATATCGAGCATATGGCAAATTTCATCTGCAAGCACAAAGCCAATGGGCAGTCATTTCTTGTTGTCGAACAGCACTTGCATTTGGCTGAAGAAATTGCCGATGGCTTTCAAGTCCTTGATAATGGGCGCTCTGTGTTGGAATGCAAAGTGGGCGACATAACCCGAGGTGAATTGGTCCAGCAAATCACTGTATAAACGGAAAGTGTGGAAGATCGCTGCCGTTCGTGGCGAATTCAAACCCATTCGCAGCAGTTGAGGCTTGCGGATCTCATCACGCAGCGCGCCGCGGTCTGCACTCCCAGGCGGGGCACGTTGCGATAGCACCCGGCAAGTTGCCCCTATTACGTTCGGGCCAAGAAAGCGGTCGACAATATCCCCTCCTGTTCATGCAGGAAGGCGCGAACCGGGACGCCGCAGGGCAAGAGTCATTTCATGCATACAACCCGTTTCCAACTTGGCCGAAGAATGCCGAAGAATTCAGGCGGCGGTGGATGCTATCGGCTGAACACTGGCCGGGGCGTGGCCGAAGTAGCTTCGCAAACCGGCGATTTCATCAAGCCTGTTCGCAAGCTGACGGGCGCAGGCATTGTCAAGCGGCACATTCGGTGGAGCCGTGCGCGCCCATTCCGGATCGTTGCGATAAATCGCCAAGGCTGCCTTGATTGCGCTGACATTGCCAAGTGCAGAAATCTCAGATCTGAGATCGGCTATGGTTCGGTCAAGCCTTTCTGCCTCTTTGCCGGAAATTCCCGAAATTCTCCGGGCCACAATCGGGGCCGAAAGATTGACTGTTGCGGAAATGCAGCCCCATCCACCCGCATCAAGCGTCGCGGCGGCAAAAGTCTCCATGCCGGCAAAAACTTCGAATCCCGGAAACTCCTTGATGAAGGCCAATGTGTTGTTCATGTCGCCACTGCTGTCCTTGAGGCCGATGAAGACGCCGGGGAAGGCGGAGCGGAGCCGACCGACCAGTCCTGTCGTAATCGGAACCGCCGACAATTGCGGAAAATGATAGAGGAAAATCCTGGGGGCACATGCTTCCAGACCCTCGGCCACGGCAGCGAAGTGCCTGAAGAGACCTTCTTCGGAAGGGTCCTTGTAGTAGAAGGGAGGCAGCAGCAGGACACCGTTGACTCCGGTATCCAAGGCCGCACGGGACAAGTGCACCGTGTCGGCAACAGATGCGCACCCAGTTCCCGCTATCAAACGGTCCTTCGGCAGTTCGCTTGCCCCGATTGTTTCAATCAGGCGCTGCCGTTCGGCCATGCCGAGTGAATTTGCCTCGCCGGTTGTCCCAAGCGGGACAAGACCAATGCAGCCGTTGGACAACAGCCAGCTGCAATGATCGAGAAACCTCTGAATGTCGGGCTCAAACCCCTTGGTCAACGGTGTCGAAACGGCTGCAAAAACGCCCTTCGGCGCGGTATTGGCGGTCACTGCGGTCTCCCTGCTGCCCAAATGTCGCTATGCCGATCCCGGCATTCGCTGCGGCCAATCTCCGTTATCAACAAAACTGCACGGTGCACAATCCCGGTCCAACAGTCTTGAAATTGCCCAATCCGTCGGCCGGAACTGCTGCAAACATCAATTGCTTTTGACCAGTCTCGGCCCGAGGTGGTAGTCGCAAAGAAACTCCTCGGGAATCCGGGATGTGTTTTCGAGGATCAATTGCGCCATTGATTCGCCGACCAACGGCGCAAATCCAAAGCCGGTCTTGAAACCGCCATTGGCGATGAACTGCCCGTTTCTTCGCGGATGCCGTCCAAGCAATGGGGTCCTGTTTGCGGTCCTGGGTCGGACCCCAGCCCATTTGGCAATCACGGCAGCATTCCGAATCGCAGGAATTGTTCTGATTGCCCGTGAATGCAGCTCATCCAGCTTTGCATCGACCGTGGACGGAGAAGTGAAGTATCGCTCTGAGGTTGACCCGACCGAGGTCGTTCCGTTCGCGTGCGGAACGACATGGATGCCGTCGCTGTAAATCTGAGGCATTGAACCGGCATAATAATCAATCATCAGGGCCTGTCCCTTTTCGCCGCGTCCGATTTCCGCTGCGAAGTCACGATTAATTTGCTGCAATCCTTCATGGCCGGTGGCCCATACGGTGAATTCTGTTTTTCCGCCTTCGGATGTTCCTTCCAGAATGTCGCAACCCGAACGGCGCAGTGCCTCGGCTAGGCACAGCATGGCGCGCGCTGGGTTTATCCTGGCGGAAAGGGAATCAAGGACAACCAATCCTGACGCGGGCTGAGGAAGCCATGAATCGCCAGCTCCGGTAACAGACCATTCGGCCTTGCCCTTCCAATTGGCAACTGCTTCCCTGCCCCGCCTTTGTGCCAGATCTTCGGCTCCTGGACGGTTGGGCACGGCTTGAATGCGACCAATTCTTGCATATCCCGGATCTATCTTGCCGACTTCAGATGCCACACTCCACCAATCTTCGGCCATTAGGAGGCTTTCCAGCTGAAACGCCTTTTTTGCATTCCAATTATCCGGCGCATGTGGGGCGAGAGCACCCACGGGACCGCCGCTGGCACCGCTGCCGATGGTGCGCTTTTCGATTACGCGGACGGATGCGCCCATTTTGACGCACGACCAAGCGACAGCGAGGCCAAAAATGCCGCCGCCCCGTACCTCGACATCCACACTGGTCATTCGTTAAGCGTGTCCTTCATCGCAAAACTGTTCCCGGATCGCGTAGTGAAATTCAATCAATATAATGCAGACCGGCCGGATTGGTTGGAAGGATCAATTCCAGTTTCTGCCCGCTATGGCGACATCTACTTTTCGGCGGACGATCCACTGGGCGAGACCAGGCATGTCTTTCTGGCCGGGAACGGGCTTCCGGGCAGGTTCCGGCCTGGGTTCCATGTTGCCGAGCTTGGATTCGGCACCGGTCTAAACATGTTGGCGGTTTTGGCGGAATGGTGTGCAAGCGGAATTGAGGGTCGTCTGACCTATACCGGTTTCGAGGCGCATCCATTGCAAGTCAATGACATCGAACGGGCGCTTTCGCCGTTTACGGAACTCTCCTTCCATCTGCATCCGGTGCTCAGTGCTTTGCGGGAGGGACAAAGGGTCATTCAAACCCCGTCGCTACAAGCCGAGCTGGTTACGGGAGATGCCCGGACAACTCTTCCCTTGTGGGATGGTCGCGCCGATGCCTGGTTCCTGGATGGCTTTTCCCCTTCGTGCAATCCCGAACTCTGGGAAGATGACCTTCTGGCCAAACTGCCGGAACGGACCGCACCAGACGGCACCTTCGCAACCTTTACGGCTGCCGGCAGGGTGAGGCGGGCGCTGACGGCAGTCGGATTCTCTGTCGAGCGCACCGCCGGTTTTGGCCGAAAACGCCACATGCTGCGGGGAAGATTGAATGCAGAGAGCAGATCCAAATGAACCACCGTCTCGGGATCTCTCTCATGATCCTCACCTCTTTCGTGTTTGCCTTTCAGGATGGCATCTCCAAGCACCTTGCCGTTGAATACAATTCGATGATGGTGGTCATGATCCGATACTGGTTCTTCGGTTCATTCGTGATTGCCCTGTCGGCCACCCGTCAAGGTGGAATCCGTGTGGTCGCGCGCACAAATCAGCCACTGCTGCAAATCTGTCGCGGTGTGCTCTTGGCTGCGGAAATCTTCATCATGATCACTGCAATTGCGCTGATAGGACTGGCCGAAAGTCTGGCCCTGTTCGCCTGCAATCCCCTGATCGTTGCTGCACTGTCCGGGCCAATATTGGGTGAACGCGTTGGATGGCGGCGTTGGATGGCAATTCTTGCCGGTCTTGCGGGAGTGCTGCTGATCCTTCAACCCGGATTCAGGGTGTTTTCCCCCCATTCACTCCTTGCTGTTGCTTCAGCTGTGATGTTTGCCGTTTACGTTCTTTTGACGCGCTACGCGGCACGCCGGGATTCGGCGGAGACGAGTTTCTTCTGGGCAGGGTTTGCCGGCGCAGTTGGGGCAACATTCGCCGGGATATGGTTTTGGCAGCCGATGGCCGCACCTGACTGGATCTGGATGGGCATACTGTGCGTCAGCGGCGCAACCGGCCATTATATCCTGATAAAGGTCTATGAGATTTCGGAGGCGGGGGTTGTTCAGCCCTTTGCCTACTTTCACATGGTGTTTGGATCCATGATTGGAATTGTTATTTTCGGGGAATCGCTGAAGGCCAATGTCGTTGCGGGCGGCCTTGTCATCGTCTTGGCCGGGCTCTTCGTTTGGTGGAGGGAACAGGCCTCCCATGGTGGTGAAATCAGCCGCTTTCCAGATAGGAGATGATGTCGATTGGCTCGACCGCCGCACTGATCCTCATCCTGTAAACTGTGATCGCCTCCAAGACACGCATGACATAATTGCGCGTTTCCCCAAAGGGAATGTGCTCAATCCAGTCGATCGGATCAACCTGCGGGTCTCGGGGGTCTCCAATCTCCGCCAGCCATTCGGTTACCCGGCGCGGACCGGCATTGTAGGCGGCGGTCGCCAGGATGTAGGAACCGGTGAATTCCTCAAGGCGCTCACTCAGATAGGCAGCTCCAATCAGAACGTTCGTCTCACGGTTCCTCAGCAATCTCTCGATGTTGCCGGATATGCCAATCTTTCCGGCAACTTCCCTGGCGGTGGAAGGTTTGATCTGCATGACGCCGACCGCACCCTTGCTGCTGACCGCACGGTCACGAAATTCGGTTTCCTGACGTGCCACGGAAACCACCAATTCCACCGGAACCGGAAGTTTGTATTTCTCAATGCCTGTCAGCGGAAAGAGGTGATCAATATCGCTGTATCCGTTCTTGACGCCCTCCTTGGCCACCTTGACAGCCGAGAATTCGGCTCCATGGCGCCTTGCAAGCGCTGCGAGGTCCGAAGTGTCGGCAACGTCAAGTTCCTCGGCCCAATGCGCCAGAAACCATGCCGCCATCGAATCTTCGCCGCCATGGTGGGCCAGTAGCCCGGCCCTTACGACCGGCACCCGCTCGAATTGACTTGTGCCGGCTGGAACTTGTCCCGTCCCCAACAGTTTCGGATCTGTTGCCGTGCCAGTGAGCTGTGCGGCAATTTGGCCGTAAAAGGCAGTCTGATGTTCCGCTGCCCGGTTGAGGGCTGCCACCGATTGCTCGTCATTTCCGGCCGCAGCAAGTGAAATGCCCAGCCAGAACTCTGCCTTCGCAGTGCTGATTGGCGATTCCACCTGTGATCCGAACTTTCTGAAATGTGCTGCGGCACCAACCGGATCATTGAGTTTTCGCAGCGAGATGTAGCCCGACAGCCACTCCAACTCGGCAAGTTCCGAATTGGATTTGCGCCCGGCGCGCTCCCGTTGTGAGCTGGACAGCCACAGCGGGCCCGCACGGTGCGGCTTCAAGTGATGGCTCGAAGCGACTTTGTACGCAAGCCGGTCGTTTCCTTCCAACATGAGTGAATGTGCAACGCCTAGCCTGCGGGACGCCCACAATTCCGGCTTGCCGAGGGATTTCGCAGATTTGCTCCGGTCCAGAAGCAACGATATCGCTCTGTCCTCTTCATCATTCTTGAGGCGCCATACAACGCGATCATATGCCAAGCCGGGATTGTCCCTGAGGCGGTCGGGAACGGAAGCGATCCTTGCGTCGACGCCGCCTTCCTCTTGGCGCAGCGCTTCGCGCGCCCGGGCCAAAAGGGTCAGATCCTGCCCGGCCAGATCGAACATCCGGCGAGCTTCGGAAAATCGGCCCTGCCAAAGAAGATTGTCAAGTCGCTTGGCGTGATGCGGCTGCAACGCCGGACCAAATTTTGAAAGCGCTTCCGCTTGAACCTCCGGCTCAAACTGCAGCGACAGCCATCCGTCGACAATGGCCTTCGCCGCTTCCGTCCTCCTGCCCAGTTGGAGCAACGCCTCGGACAGCCTGAGTGCACCGAGACCGGATTGAGGAGGCTGATCCCTGAAATAGGCAATTACGGCGTGCGGATCGTCGTCGGGCTCAATTGCCTGTTCGCCGGATTGCCTCAGAATCTTCAGGCCTGGCCAATCCGAATGGCCTGCAAGAAAGTTGGTATATTCATCCCAATCGTCCCGGCCATTGCGCAGGTGCAGCCACTGGAAAACCGAAAGTGCAACAGGGTCGGATATCTGGCTTGCGGTTTGGCGGGCATCGTTCCAATCCTGATGGCGTGCCTGCTTGAGCATTGTCGCGAATGCCTGTCCTTCGCTTTCCCAGCTCTTTGCAGACAGTGCGGAGGCGAAAACCAGCAAAGCGAAGACCGCGATCCCGAAACCCTGAATGGAATTGGTCCGCAAGCCGATCACTTTTTTTCCTTAAGCAGGAATGCACCGTTTCCGGTATTCATTTTGGTGCCGCTTGGCAATGGAATTGCGAACGGGTAGGTTGCCGAGCCGATATTGAAACCAAATTGTTTTGGGGTGCACAGATGTTCAGCGGATCACTTCCTGCCCTTGTGACTCCGTTTGAGGACGGGAAGATTGACTTCGGGTCGTTGGAATCCCTTGTGGAGTGGCACATTGCCGAAGGGACTCACGGGATTGTTCCGGTTGGGACCACCGGTGAAAGTCCAACCCTCAGCCACGAGGAGCATGAGGACGTCATCCGGTCCGTGACTGAAACGGTGGGCGGGCGCATTCCGGTAATTGCCGGGGCCGGGTCGAACTCAACCGCCGAGGCAATCCGGCTTGTCAATTTTGCCGAGGAGGTGGGTGCCGATGCTGCGCTGGTCGTAACGCCGTACTACAACAAGCCCACTCAGCAGGGACTTTATGAGCATTTCCGAACCCTGCATGATGCATCTGGCATTTCGATTGTCATCTACAACATTCCCGGACGCTCGGTCATCGACATGGTTCCGGCGACAATGGGCAAGCTTGCCGAATTGCCGAGGATAGTCGGCGTAAAGGACGCAACCGGAGATGTCGTAAGGGTCTCCAAGCAGCGTGCCGTGTGCGGCACTGATTTTGTTCAGCTGTCCGGGGAGGATGCATCGGCCCTCGGCTTCAATGCCCATGGAGGGCAGGGTTGCATCTCAGTGTCCGCCAATGTTGCCCCGGCCCTTTGCGCCAAATTGCAGGAAGCAACGCTCAATGGAGACTATGTGAAGGCACTCGAACTTCAGGATCGGCTTCTGCCTCTGCATGAATCAATTTTCCTTGAGCCCGGCCTGGCTGGCGCCAAATATGGGCTATCGGTTCTTGGCCGGTGCCGGAACGAGGTCAGACTGCCCCTCACTGCGGTCTCCGAGGCAACCCGCAGCAGAATTGAGGCGGCGATGCGGCATGCCGGGATCCTGCCGGATTGACGGCAACCCGGCTGGAGCCTTTGCAAGCATGAAACGGAACGGCAATGTCCACTTCAAGCAAAGAGAAGAACCATCGGGTTCTCGCCGCCAATCGCCGGGCTCGCTACGATTACGAGGTTCATGATGAAATCGAATGCGGAGTTGCGCTGCTTGGGTCCGAGGTCAAGTCCCTCAGAACCGGCAAGGCGACGATTGCCGAGAGTTATGCCGCAGTCGAGGATGGTGAATTGTGGCTGATCAACAGCTCAATCGCTGCGTACGCCAACACGGGTGCCTTCAGGCATGACGAGCGGCGAAAGCGAAAACTGCTTGTCAGGCGGAAAGAACTGGCAAAACTGTGGTCCGCCACGAGACGCGAAGGGCTGACACTGGTTCCTTTGGTCATGTATTTCAATGGCGCCGGGCGGGTCAAAATCAAGCTGGCGGTAGCAAGAGGGAAAAAGCGGTTTGACAAAAGACAGGTTGAAAAGAGACGCGACTGGGGCCGCGAAAAGGCGCGACTTCTTCGGCAGAGCGGTTGATTGCATTTAAACCTGAACGTCAGTGCGCCGTAGGTTGCGTATCAATTTGAATTAACCAAGTTTTGTGTTCACGATTGGATGGCAACCGGATATTTTTCCATAATGGTCGACCCACAAATTGTGACATATTGCCGTTTTCACGCAGTAGATTGGTCATTTGTCACGACACTGTGTTCCCATAACACAGAACCCGAAATGACCTTCAACATCGCGACTGCCCCAAACAAGGCGGGAAAACCGGCAATCCTTCTGTGACATGCAGGGCGCGAAGGATCCACCGTCAGAAAGATGACAATACGCAACCATTCAATTTTCGGATCGGTTGCACCACATGGCACTCCAAGGAGAAACCCGATGGGAGACATCACCGTTCGGTTTCATGTGCCAATGCTTCATGCCTTCGGTGATGACAGCAAACTCCTTTGACAGAAGTTCAGCAACCGCTTGCGATCAAACAACGGATTCGTCAAAGTGGGCCGCAATTGCATGTGAATGCACTTCGAACTTGATGTTTTGCACCTACCGGCAACAGGGAATTCGGAATGACAGTTGGCGATAGCGTACGCCGCAGTTCCATACGTTACGAGGCCGATGAAAAACCGCCGATAACGCTTGCCTTCGGGCTCGGTCTTCAATTTGCGATTCTAATCGCCGGCGGCGTCGTACTTACCCCGGCAATTGTTGTGAGGGCTGGCGGGGGAAGTGAAGAATTCCTGAACTGGGCTGCCTTTGCAGCAGCAGCAATCTGTGGAATCACAACAATACTGCAGGTCGTGAAAGTTGGCCGTATCGGTGCGGGCTACGTGCTCGGAATGGGGACATCCGGGGCATTCATCGCGATCTGCGCTGCGGCAATCGCGAAGGGAGGGCCAGCGATGCTTGCAACCTTGGTTGCGATTTCTGCGCTGTTCCAGTTTGCGCTTGCAGCGCGGCTCTCCCTGTTTCGGAGAATCCTGACACCCACGGTTGCCGGAACGGTGATCATGCTGATTCCCGTTACTGTAATGCCGATCGCGTTCGACATGCTTAAGCAGGTTCCTGAGGGCAGCTCGGCGTCAGCTGCACCACTGTCCGCGCTGGCCACGATTGTTGTCATCGGCGCAATTGCCTTGAAGTCCAATGGCAAGTGGCAACTATGGGCACCTGTTATTGGAGTTGTCACGGGTTCTCTCGTGGGACTCTATTTTGGCCTTTATGACATCAATCGTGTGGCAAGCGCTGCCTGGTTCGGATTTCCAGACGGCGGTTGGCCGGGGTTCGATCTCAGTTTCGGACCCGTGTTCTGGGCGCTTCTTCCGGGATTCATCTTTGTGACGCTTGTCGGGGCCGTCGAAACGATCGGAGATTCCGTTGCCATCCAGCGTGTATCTTGGCGCAAACCAAGAGCGATTGACTTCCGGGCTGTCCAGGGAGCGGTGGCTGCGGATGGAGTGGGCAATCTGCTGTCCGGCCTGGCCGCGACGATGCCCAACACGACGTATTCGACGAGCGTGGCTGTCACCGAACTTACAGGAGTTGCGTCGCGGCGCGTGGGAGTTGCACTTGGGGCCATATTCATAGTCGCGGCCTTTTTGCCCAAGGCTCTGGCAATTGTGCTGGCCATCCCGGGTCCCGTGGCAGCGGCCTACATAACAATTCTAATGGCAATGCTCTTTGTTCTCGGCTTGAAGATCGTGGTCGACGCCGGCATTGATTACCGCAAGGGACTGATTACTGGCGTTGGTTTTTGGGCTGGAGTCGGCTTTGAAAGCGGCATGATCTTTCCGGAGTACATTTCCGGGTTTGCGGGCGGACTTCTGGAAAACGGAATGACGGCGGGCGGCCTCATCATCATTTCCTTGACAATGTTCGTGGAACTGGCTGAACCCCGTCGTCGTCTTGAAACACCCTTCGAAATCACTGAGTTGCCCAAGGTAAGGGAATTTCTTGCCAAGTTTGCGTCCCGCAGCGGCTGGGATGCCGAAATGCAGCATCGACTTGATGCTGTTGCAGAAGAAACAATGCTGACGCTATTGCGGCATGACAGCGGCGAAAAATCAGAAAACACGCCGAAGCGGTTGTTGCTCACCGTCCGTCAGGAAAGTGGCGATGCAGTGCTCGAGTTTGCTGCCGCAACAGGCGAATACAACCTGGAAGACCGGATTGCCATGCTGGGTAAGCGGTCTGGTGAGGTGAATGCCGAACTGCAGGTTTCGCTGCGGCTACTGCGCCACATGGCCTCTTCAGTTCACCACCAGCAGTATCACGACACGGATATTGTCACGGTCCGCGTCGAACGAACCGCGCAATCCGGCAATCATGCTGAAAGTTAACCGAACCCCTTATCGGCCATCTTCGGCATGGGAAATGGCCAAGCTCGGCAACCAACCGACAGAAGATTGTCTGCCAACGGCATAAAATCCAAGCCCGTCAAGTTCGGAAAAGCCTGCCGATCAGCATGCCTGCTTGGAATGACATCGTATTGACTTTCATGCGGCAATCAGGGCACTCGATGCCCCGGTCTTGGAAACCCGGTGTCACAGCGATGAAATTCACTTTAACCGGCAAAGGTCATTTCCATTCGATCCCGAGTGCTGTTCCCATGCATTCGGGCTGACATGTTGGAAGGGTTGGTTGCGCCGGCGATTGCCGGAATTGTCGGGGCGAATGCAGGGGCCTTCGTCCTCAATGAACTCAATCTCGGCCTGCTCGGCAATTCGGTTGCCGGAATCGCCGCCGGCTGCCTTCTGGTCGCAGTTGCACCCTGGTTTGATTTGGATGTCATTGCGATGGGGCTGCTCACGAAAATTGTGCTCTCAGGAATTGCGGGCGTGATCGCAATGGCAGCCGCCGGACTTGCCTACAACCGGTTGATCTGACGGCCCGAAATTTCTGCTGGCCGTGGTTGGTAGTCGACTGCGCCGATCTTGGCAGTCCGATCGAAGTGTTTTTCTTCAGAATCCGGCTTCTGGCAGCGAAATGGGGTGTGAAGCCATGATGGATCACGAATCCTCATTGCCGGTGCCGCCATCCAGTCGCCGGTTGTGAATTAACTGGAACGGGGAAGTGCTCGTGGGCTTGCGTCCTCTCCGGTCGGGAAATTGTGTCGGTTGGTGTTTGTCAGGGTTCGACGCGCCCAGCAGGTGACCACGCTTTGGATTTTCCTTCCGATCATGCAGTGCATTTCCACAGGACCGTTCACGGCCAACCGCAAGCATTGGACGGTGGAAAAGGACTTCGGCGACTGCAACCGCAAGCCCGCATGGCATGTTGTCCCTGATCGGTCTTCGGGACGAATTTATCCTCTGCCGGCTGGTGTCTGCCGAATCTTCATCATCAGGTATCGATTGTACCTGCAGAACATCTCGGCATTCCGGTGGTTGCCGAGAAGTCGTCGTTCAAGCCGGGTGCGCCTGCGTTTTCCCAGCAATGCCCACAACACCTTGGTTGCGAGCCAGCGCGACTTCGGAAATGCGATCCTGAGATCTTGGTCGATCCGGAGCGATACACTCCCAATCATGTTGAAGAATTGCTGCTCCAGTTCAACGGACGGGGCCACCAGTTCGGTGATGTCTTCCTCGAAGACAATCTCGAGTGGACGGGAAGCAAGAATTCTTCGGAAGGAGGCCAGCGAATGTCCGCCACCGACCAGACCGTGCTCCGTGAGATCCTGTCCGAACGCTTCAGTCCTGAAGCAATCGGCAATCAGTATTTCACCGCGGTCGGTCAAGTGTGCCGCTGCATTGTCAAAAGCCAAGTCGATCGCAATGTACTGAAAGCTCTCTGAAAACAAGCATACGTCAAACCGGCGTTCGGATGCGAACCCTTCGAAAGGGACGCAGTGGATCCGTGTCAGCGGCCCGGCAATGGCTTTGCATCTTTCGGCGAGCACCTCGCTGGGCACAACTATTTCGACGCTGTGGCCGAGTGCCTGCAGACCACGGGCTGTTTCGCCACAGCCGCCGCCAATGTCGAGGATGGTCAGCCTGCCCGGAGGGAGAAAACCGAACAGTTTCTCGGTATATGCCTCCTGCGCCACCCGAAGATTTGCAGCGCAAACATCCTGGCCATTTTTCCAAAGGCCGTAATGGAGAATTTCCCTTCCTGTAAGGAAGCGCATGAGGCTTGTTCCCAGGTCAAGCCCCAGCGAACGCGTGTCGATCCTGCCCCGTTTGGTTGACATCAAGGATCATTTCACCGGCAACAAATCAAGTCGGCGTTGTCGACGAAGTCCTGCCGAGCTGATGTGGTCTGTCCGTTCAAAGCTGCCCCCCGAATTCATCAACAACCGCCCGATAAGTCTTTCGTTTGAACGGAACGACGGAACCCAGAAGTTGAGCTGTCGTTACCCATCGCCAATCGGAAAACTCGCGGTGTTCAGTGTGGATGTCTATCTGGGTATCGTCGCCGAGAAAACGGAACAGGAACCACTTCTGCCTTTGCCCACGAAACCGGCCGCCCCAAAGCACTGGAATCAGTTCCGTCGGGAGGTCATAATCGAGCCAATCTTTCATGGTAGCTTCAAGGGAAACAAGATTGGGAACAACGCCGGTTTCCTCTTCCAGTTCCCTTTGGGCTGCACAAAGCGGATCTTCGTCCCTGTCAATTCCTCCCTGCGGCATTTGCCAAGCATCGAATTCGCTGTCGATTCTTTTTCCGGCAAAGACCAGACCGTTGCAATTGGCAAGCATAATTCCGGCACAGGGGCGGTAGGGCAAGTTAGCTGTTTGCGCCAAATTCAGGACCGCCATTTGTGCCGGAATTCGATGGGTTCAACCTTCCTCAGTTCCGCTGCGTAAACGCCTTGAGACCATTTAGAACGTCCAAAGCATAGGCAAGCTGGAAGTCAGTGCCGCGCACCTCTTCGATAGCAAGGATGTTTGCTTCCGTCCGCTCAATATCCGGATCCGGCGCAACCGGGCTTTCGTTTTCAAGTGCGTTTCGGAGTTCGGCTTCCGTAACGAACCTGTCTTCATCGACATCTTCCGAACTCATTCGATTGCGAATGTTGATGTCTGGCTGGATTCCCTGAGCCTGGATTGACCGACCGGAAGGCGTAAAGTAGCGCGCCGTCGTCATGCGGATGCCTCCTCTCCCTTCCCCGAGTGGCAACAGCGACTGAACCGAACCTTTTCCAAAGCTCTTTGTGCCGACGACAACGGCACGACCGTGATCTTGCAGGGAGCCTGCCACGATTTCCGAGGCCGAAGCAGATCCGCCATTGATCAGCACCACAATTGGTTTGCCTTCGGCAAGGTCACCCGGTTCGGCCAGGAACCGTTCGGTTTCGGAATCCCGTCGCCCCCGGACCGATACTATCTCCCCCTGGTCCAGAAAGGCATCGGAAACGTGCACGGCCGCTTGGAGCAGGCCGCCGGGATTGTTGCGCAGGTCAAGAACGAATCCTGCGACGTTGTCGATCCCACCAGCCTCCTCCGCCATCTCGGCGATTCCTTCTGCAATGTTGCCGAGCGCGTTGTTGCTGAATGTTTTTATCCGGACGACAAGCGCATCCCCAATCAATCTCACCTCTGCTGCAGAAACTTTGATTATGGCACGGGTTATGGTCACCGAGAATGGAGCTTCAGCTGTTTCGCGATCGACTGTAATAACGACTTCCGAGCCGACGGGACCGCGCATTTTATCCACGGCCTCATCAAGTGTTAACCCCAGCACAGCTTCATCGTTTATCTTGATGATATAGTCTCCAGCTTGCAGGCCGGCCTCTGCGGCAGGTGTGTCGTCAATTGGCGAAATCACCTTCACAAACCCGTTCTCCATGGTGATTTCGATGCCAAGTCCACCGAATTCACCGCTGGATCTTTCCATCTCCTCGTTGAGTTGTTTGCTGTCAAGATAGACCGAATGGGGGTCGAGGGACCGCAGCATGCCCTTCAGTGCACCTTCGGTCAGGTCGGATACGTCCACTTCCTCAACATAATCGCGCCGAATTGTTTCAAATACATCGCTGAACAAATCCATGTTTTCATAGATGGTGAGCCCGGCTTCCGGCTCCTGGGCCGTGGCCGGAGATACTGATGACATTCCGAGCACTGTTCCAGAAAGGATGGCAAATGCTATTTTGCGCATTTTTCAAAATTCCGTTGAAAGTTCCCATTGGTGAGGCATCTCGCCGCCACACTCCTGTTGATGTTAGCTGTCCATAGCCGAAAGCTCATGAAATTGGAACTTCGTTTGCCTGCATGTCCATCGTGCCGCTGTCCCTTCAACATTTCGTTTGCCTTGCCAATCAATCCTTTGCCAATGCGGGTTTGGATCGAACATTGCACCTGAACCTTTTGTGACCGTCCGGGAAATGCATCCCGTGTCAATGCCCGTCAATCGGGTGCAAGAACAAGGGAGCGTCCGGTCATTTCGGCCGGCACTTCCAGTTCCAACAGCTCCAGGAGCGTAGGGGCGAGATCCGAAAGCGTGCCGTGCCGCAGCTGCCTGCCTGACGGCCCGCCCAGCAGGGTAACCGGCACCCTGTTGGTGGTGTGGGCCGTGTGGGCGCGCCCGGTTTCGGGATCGATCATCAATTCACAGTTTCCGTGATCCGCGGTAACAATCATGGTGCCGCCAGCATCCCGGATTGCCTTTGTCACCATGCCGAGGCCGAGATCAACTGCTTCGCAGGCCTTGATTGCAGCTTCAAGACAGCCTGTGTGGCCAACCATGTCGGGATTGGCGAAATTGGCCACGATGAGATCGTAGCCATTCGCGGCAGCGGCGGCAAATTCCCGGGCAACTTCGGCCGCCGCCATTTCCGGTGCCAAATCATAGGTAGCCACTTTTGGGCTGGGTGCCATGTGCCGATCCTCCCCCTCGAAGCGTTGCTCCCTGCCTCCGTTCAGGAAATAGGTTACGTGGGGGAACTTCTCCGTCTCGGCAAGACGGAACTGACGGCGCCCTGCAAGAGCCGCGACCTCGCCAAGGGTATTTTGGACAATCTGTTTCCTGAAAACAGCCGGCATCCAGTCCTTGGCCGGATTGAAATAATCCGCCATTCCGATTGAAGCTGCAATCTTCGGTCGACCGGAAATGTCGAACTCGTCGAATTCGGGATCAGAAATTGCTGCGGCCATCTGGCGAACGCGGTCGCTACGAAAATTGACAATGAAAATGCCGTCGCCTTCGCGCATGCCGTCAAATTCGCCAATCACCGTCGGCAGAACAAATTCGTCGGACATCCCGGCATCGAACGATGCCTTGAGCGCCGCATTGACCGATGCAGCCCGGTTGCCCTGACCAAAAACAATTGTCCGCCAAGCCAATTCGACCCGATCCCAACGCCTGTCACGGTCCATTGCGTAGTAGCGGCCACAAACAGTGGAAATTCTCACCCGTCCGGGAAGGCACCCCTGTAGTTCGGAGAGATATGTCGGTGCCATGCCCGGTGCGGAGTCCCTGCCATCGGTAAAGGCGTGAATTGTCGCAGGCACATTGAGATGTTCAAGGACACGGGCGGTCTCTGCGACATGTGAAAGCAATGAGTGCACACCGACATCGGAAACCAGGCCAATCACATGGGCAGTGCCACCGGAGGCTTTGAGTCGGCTGGCAAACTCCAGAATCGCCGGATTTCGGTCGAAATCGCCATTTTCGATCGCCGCATCAATTCGCCGCATCTCCATCAACACGGTTCTGCCGGCACCGATGTGGAGATGTCCCACTTCGGAATTCCCAATGTTTCCGGGCGGCAATCCAACTGCCTCACCATGTGTCTCCAGCGACGCCGTCGGGAATGATGCGCTCATTTTGTCGAAATTCGGCGTGCTCGCAAGTGCGATCGCATTGCCCTCCATGTCGGCACGGATGCCCCATCCGTCAAGCACGCAAAGAGCCACAGGTCCGTTGACTGCCACGCAAATCTCCCCTTGATCCTATTCGCGGTGATAGGGCGTTCCGCGCAGGATTGAAACCGCCCTGTAAAGCTGTTCTGCAAGCATGACCCGGGCAAGAAGATGGGGGAAAACCATTCGACCCAACGAAACGCAGGTTTCGGCTTTGTCGACAATGTCCTCCTGGAGCCCGTCAGCGCCCCCGATGAGAAACTTCACTTCCTTCAGGCCCCGGTCCCGCCAGTTGGCAAGGAGGCCCGCAAACTCGGGACTGGTCAGCTTGGCTCCATTCTCGTCGAGTGCGCAAAGGACCGCATCGGGATCAGTAACCGCCCGAGCGATCTGTGATTCCGGAGGCCGTCCCAGCGGGCCCGCATCAAATTCCACCAAAGAAGCCGGGCCCAGTCCAATGCATCGGCCGGTCCTTCCGAACTTTTCAAGGTATGATTTTTCGAGCATTCCCTCCGGACCGGTTCGAACCTTCCCGGCGGCGATAATGCGAATTTTCATTCAATCAACCGGTATGTCCCGAGCCGCGGGCATCCACATCTTCTCAAGCTGATAGAATTCCCTAACTTCAGGTCTGAAGACATGGACAATGACGTCTCCGGCATCAATCAACACCCAGTCGCCGTGGTTCTTGCCTTCAACGCGTGAGATGATCCCCAACTGATGCTTGATCCGTTCAACGAGCTTTTCGCAAATTGAAACAACCTGCCTCGTGGAGCGTCCCGAGGCTATGACCATGTGGTCCGCAAGGTCCGACTTCCCGCGCAGGTCTATGGAGACCACGTCTTCGGCTTTGTCGTCTTCGAGTGAGTTCCTAACCAGTTCGGCAAGTGAGTCGCTTGCCATTCCATCGACCACCGGTTCAACCGGGGCGGTCGGAGCAGCCTCGTCATGGGCTGCTTGCACCTTTTGCGACAGTCTTTTTCCTCCTTGCTGCCTGAATGCCCTGCCGTGCAGGGAACAGTTTCATTGGTACAGTTCCAAGATAGTCGAGCTTCATGCCCGGTTCAAGCACCAGAGCGGTCGGCAGTGGACGGCAACTGGTATTCCGTGGGGTATGAGGCAATTGTGCTACATTCGATGCTGAAGCCGTTGTGGGGATGAACGATGGAGCCGGCTTTGGCAACGCAGCCGTTTGGGTTCGGATCCATCTGCTGTTTCTGAGATCGGATTCTCAAATCATTCCGCTGCGGCAAGAGGAATTCTCAATTGGGTTAGAGTTGTGCACCGAATTCTCCAGAACGTAGAGCTCGCAACATCCATGGAGCAGTTTAAGCTCCTGAAATCACCAATTCTGGTCGGTTCGGAGATTCTTTGCGCCGGTCGGCATTCAGTTCATCAATGATTGCAATGCCAGCCGTTGCAAGAGAATTCAAAACAAGCGGAACCAACTTGAGAAACTGGTGTGTGCCATGACTTTCGTAAATCGGTGGCATCGGTGCAGTTAATCCTTCTGTCGGAACCAAAAACGAGGTCCATCGCCGTCTTGAGTTACCTCCAGAGATCGGACGCATAGCCAAGCCCAACATCCCGGTTCCGGTGGCAGGAGACATGGCACATTGGCAGAGTTGAACGGACAAGTCTTGTGGTTTTGCGATGACATTTCAGCTGAAATACCCGCAAGCTAATTTGTCGGTCGATTGCCGAGTGATACCCAGAGTTCTTCCAGACCGTGGAAGTGGTACCGGTCGGCGTAGCGAGGTGCCTCGGTCAGGGAAAGTTGCGGATGCACCTCGAAGAGTGTCGACAGCCCGACCGCCAGTTCGAGCCTGGCGAGGGGTGCGCCAACGCAGAAGTGGATCCCAGCACCGAAGGATGTGTGTCCTGCGACCGTCCTGCCGGGTATGAAGTCGTCGGGCGATCTAAAGACATTCGGATCCCGGTTCGCCGCGGCCAGCAAAACGGAAACCGTGTCGCCCCGGGAGAATCGTTGACCGAACAGGGATTGGTCCCTTTTGGCGTGGCGCTCGAAGATGTGCAGAGGTGGGTCGAACCGGAGTATTTCCTCAACCGTGGCATCGCGACGGGCAGGCGACAGCAGGTCGGCCGGGTCTTGCCCTGATTCGACAATCGCCTTGATGCCATTTCCGATGGAGTAGGCCGTTGCTTCATGGCCGGCATTGAGAAGCAGGATGCAGGTCGATACCATTTCGTTGCTGGTCAGTCTTCCGTGCTCGTCCTCCGCTGTTATCAGATCAGAGATGAGGTCATTCGCAGGTTCTGCTCGCTTTCGCTCAATCTGCTCGCGAACGAAGGCGGCAAACTCTCCCGCAGATTTTGCCGCCTGCAATTCCTTGGGGAGATCACGGTTGGCTTGGTACATCGCAACCATGTCATGCGACCAAGACAGCAACTGGCCGCACATTTCTTCCGGAACCCCAAGCAGGCTGGAAATAACCATGACAGGCAGTTGCTCGGCAAAACTCCTTTGCAGTTCGATCGTCTGGCTTTCATGACCTGTGGCAAGACACTCGGCAATCCTCTTGATTTCCGGTTCAAGGGAGTTCACGCGACGGCTCGTGAATGCCCGGTTCACAAGACCCCGCAATCTTGTATGGTCCGGCGGGTCCATCTCCAGCATGGAATTGCGTTCCAGTTGCATGAATGGTTCCAGATGCTCCGGGCTGGCCTGCCTGAATTCGCTCGGAATCTCCCGACCCCAGTTCCTGTCCCGCAGAATTGCACTCACCGCCTGGTGAGAGACGGCAGAAACCCGGTCGTAATCTGTCCACAGGAACAGGTCCCCAGCCTTCCGGGCGGTTCGGTAAAATTGATATGGATTCTGGACGAACTGCGGTTCTGATGGCGATTGTGTTAAGCTTTGCAGCATTGGTGCCCCCGGCATATTCAATTCATGAGTTTCGCTTGAATCTGCAAACTGATCAAAGGGTATTGTGAATTTGGTCGTCCGGTGGCATCCCGGTTCTGGTTGAACAGGCGGTCGGTCCAGGCGCTCGGGGTTGAGGGGAGTAGAGATCATTCTGAAGCTTGAGGAAATTGAAAGCGCCGCCGAAATCGTGGCGACCCAAATGTGTGCGACTCCGCAATTGGAGTGGCCTTTGCTGAACAGAGCGAGCGGCGCCCAGGTTATTGTCAAGCACGAGAATCATACGCCAATTGGGGCATTCAAAATCAGGGGAGGAATCACATTCGTCGATTGGTTGCAGCGGACACGCCCGGACGCGCGCGGGATCGTAACGGCCACAAGAGGCAACCACGGACAAAGCATCGCTCGGGCGGCAAGCGCGGTTGGATTGATCGCAAAAATCCTGGTTCCCAACGGCAATTCCCAGGAAAAGAACGATGCCATGCGCGGTTTTGGTGCCGAACTGATTGTCCATGGCAATGATTTCGATGAAGCCCGCATTGAGGCTCACAGAATATCCCGCGACGAGGATTTGTGCTTCGTTCCGCCTTTTCATCGGGAGTTGGTCAGGGGTGTTGCAACTTATGCCCTTGAGCTCCTGACCGCATATTCGGATCTCGACACGGTATATGTTCCAATTGGCTGTGGTTCCGGGGTATGCGGGTTAATACAGACACGCGACGCGCTGGGCCTTGCAACACGGATTGTGGGTGTTGTTTCCGAGAACGCCAGCGCCGGCAAACTCTCGGCCGAGGCGGGTAGGCCGATTGAAACCAATTCAGCCGATACATTCGCGGATGGAATTGCCGTCAGGGTTCCTGTGCCGGAGGCAGTGGAGATCTACTCCCGCGGTACCGATCGCATCTTGGCGGTCAGTGATGCGGAGATCGTTGAAGCGGTTCGTCTTTATTTCCGGGCGACACACAACGTCGCCGAAGGGGCTGGGGCCGCTCCGCTTGCGGGGTTGATGAAGGAATCGGACCGGATGTCCGGAAGGAAAGTTGGGCTGATCCTTTCAGGTGGCAACATTGATGCCGGATGGCTGACCGATGTTCTGAATGGCCGCATTCCACCCCGCGGTTCGGCTGCCTGAAACCGCAGCAGGCCAGACAAGGAACGGATTCAGGCTCGAACCAGTTCCTCATACTCCTTGGCGATGGCCCTTGTCAGAGTGCCAACCTCGAAATTGTAATCACCGATCTGTCCGACCGGCGTAACCTCGGCCGCCGTGCCCGTCAGCCAGCATTGCTCAAAATTCTCCAGTTCGGAAGGGAGGATGTGGCGTTCATGTATCGCAATTCCTCGTTCCCTGAGCAGGCGCATGACGGTTTGTCGCGTGATTCCATTCAGGAAGCAGTCGGGCAGCGGTGTGTGCACCTCGCCGTCCTTGACGAAGAAAACGTTGGCTCCAGTAGCTTCGGCGACGTAACCCCGGTAATCCATCATCATTGAGTCCGAACATCCCTTGGCCTCGGCATTGTGCTTGGAAATGGTGCAGATCATGTACAATCCGGATGCCTTGGCATGGCTGGGAATGGTCTCCGGGCTCGGTCGCTTCCAATCCGAAATGTCGAGTTTTGCTCCCCTGAATTTGGCTTCATCCCCGTAGTAGGCACCCCATTCCCAGGTTGCGATCGCAAGCCGACTGGGATTGCGCTTGGCCGCGACGCCCATGTCTTCTCCAGATGACCGCCAGACCAGGGGCCGAACATAGGCGTCGGTAAGGCCGTTGGCTTTCATGACTTCGACTTTCGCCTGCTCAATTTCCTCCAATGTGTAACAAACCGGAATCTGCAGCAGCTCCGCCGAGTTCATAAGTCTCTCGGTGTGCTTCCTGCTTTCGAAAATCCGGCCGCCATAGGCCCGCTCGCCCTCGAACACCGATGATCCGTAGTGCAGCGCGTGCGTCAGCAGGTGAACGTTTGCGCTTCTCCATGGAACGAGTTCACCGTCAAGCCAAATGAGGCCGTTTCGATCATCATAGGAGCCGGACATCCTGATGTCCTCCAATTCAGTTGAGCCGACACTTTGCCAATTCTTCTCTGCCAAAGCACAGGCGTAACCGTGGTTCGAATATTGACCGTTCCACATAATGTCAACAAGGTTGACATAAATTTTTTCTCTGCTAAGAGCATTCCCGGCAAACGGGGAAAGGGATGCAAGAAAGGGGAAAACAAGGACGCTCGCGGGACGAAACACTGTTGTTTTTGACCGATGACGAACTCCGCAACGGGATCGAGGCGATGTATTTCGCGTATCGCGGCTTCACCGCTGATCCGGACACCATTCTGCAGGAGCATGACTACGGACGCGCCCATCACCGCACCATTCATTTCATAAATCGCAACCCCGGCATGATTGTCAGTGATCTAATCGCCATATTGGGCGTTTCGAAACAGTCGCTTAATCGAGTATTAAGGAAGCTGATGGAGGATGGCCTTGTCGAGGCAAGGGTCGGCGATGGCGACCGTCGCACCAGAAAGCTCAATCTCACCGAGACGGGCAGAAATCTTGAACGAAGGTTGTCCGAATCCCAGCGCAGCAGGATGCGGGCGGCGTACCGATCTGCAGGACCTGAGGCGGTTGCCGGATTTTGCACGGTGCTTGAACAATTGATGGACCCGCAATACCGGCTTGGCGGCAGGTTCAGGCAGGCCGAATGAACGGCACCGGGGCGGCAAAGGCACACATTCTGATCGTCGAGGACGATCAAGGCATTCGCGAGCAGCTCAAGCTCTATCTTTCGGGAAAGGGATACTGGTGCAACACGGCTCAGAATGCCGAAACCGCGGGCCGGTTGATGGATGTTCTGAAATTCGATCTGTTGATAGTGGATATCCTGATGCCGGGCATGGACGGCAAGTCATTTGTTCGGCAGTTGCGAAAAAACAATAATGCAGTTCCGGTGGTCATGCTGACCGCACTCGGCGGGCTTGCGAATGTCCTTGAAGGATTTGAAGCAGGAAGCGACGAGTATCTGTCCAAGCCGTTCGAGCCGGAGGAGCTTGTCGCAAGGATTGAGGCACTTCTGCGCCGGGTGCCTCCAACGGACGATGACATAAAGGAAGAACAGGAGATAGCATTCGGCAATCACAGGTTTGACATGCGGCGCGGAGAACTGTGGCGCGATGGGACACAAATTCCGATCTCGGAGATGGATACAATGCTGCTGACTCGGCTGGCCGAAACACCGAACCTGCCGGTTGACCGGAACGAATTGATTAAGGATGCCGACTGCACTGACAAATTCAGTCAGAACCGAGCGGTCGACGTGCGGATTTCGCGCCTGCGGCAGAAATTCGAAGAGGATCCGAAACATCCGCGCCACCTGATCACCGTAAGGGGATTGGGCTACAAACTTATGACCGACTGAGCGATTGAGCGCAGATGACGGTCGGATTGGTTCAACATCAAATTTGTGCAAGCTGAGAGGAACGTTCAATGACAACGGCACTCATCACTCATCCCGACTGTCTTGGCCATATTACTCCTCCGGGACATCCCGAGCGCGTCGCACGGCTTGAGGCCATCCATGATCGATTGGATGCGGCGGAATTCCGCAACCTGCTTCGGCTGGAGGCGCCGCTTTGTGGTCCTGAACATCTCCTTGGGTTGCACCCGCAATCTCACATCGATCACATAAGTGCCAAGCTGCCCAATCATGGTCTTAGCTCCTTGGATGCGGACACGCATCTTTCTCCAGGATCACTGAATGCGGCGCTGCGCGCCGCCGGAGCCAATGTCATGGCGGTTGAGAAGGTTCTTGGAGGTGAGGTTCGGAATGCATTCTGTGCGGTTCGTCCCCCGGGGCACCATGCCGAAAGAAACAGAGCGATGGGATTCTGCCTGTTTGGCAACGCCGCAATTGGGGCCATGCACGCACTGGAGGTTTGCGGCTTGGAAAGGGTGGCCATCATCGATTTCGATGTCCACCACGGCAACGGAACCAGCGATCTCTTGTGGAACGAGCAACGTGCACTGTTTGCGTCAACCCATCAAATGCCGCTCTATCCGGGAACGGGGCATTCCGCGGAGATCGGTGCGCACGGGCAAATCGTTAACGTTCCGCTTGATCCCGGCGCAGGAGGGCTTGAATTCCGGCGGGCAATGTTGAACGTGATTCTGCCCCGAGTGGAGGCCCACAGGCCGGACTGCATATTCATTTCGGCGGGGTTTGATGCACACAGTCGGGATCCGCTGGCCAATTTGATGTTTGAAACGGAGGATTTCGCCTGGGCCACCGAAGCGTTGTGTGATGTAGCTGATGAGCACTGCAGCGGTCGCGTGGTGTCGACGCTTGAGGGTGGTTATGACTTGGAAGGCCTCTCGGATTCAGTCGCGGCACATTTGGAAGTGCTGATGAGGCGCAGTTCCTGACGCACGGACCAGGCGAAGCTGGATTGCAGTTCGATCGGAGACTGGAACCGGCGCAATTGGCTGGAGATTTCCTGCGACCGGCAGCAGTGGCATCCTGGTTGGCGACTGTTTGGCGCATGGTGCGGTTGACTGAACTCTCGGACGCGAGATGGAGAATCGGAAGCGGGTCAAGGGTTGGTGGCAAGCAACGCCAAGGGTTCGCAGCCATGAGGAAGTGCTTCTGGACGACGGTGTGCTGGGCGTCAAATTCGAACACGCAATCCTGTTGGCCGTTGCCTCTCAAATTTCGGACACAACAGATTCATCCTTCAGGAGGCGTGGGCACTTGTGCACGCTGTCACCTGCAACCATGGGATTGGGATCGGAAACAGGCGGACGACTCTCTGCATGGATGAATGGTCATGTGAACATTTTCGGCCTGTGGAACACGTGCCACAGGTCAAAACAGGCTCAGCTTAACATGGAGATCGTTTCCAAAATGTACTGTTGTGGTTAGAGTGCATGATGAAATTTGGGACGTCCGGTTTGATTGGCGAGCGTGAAAAAAAGGCGCTGCCATGTCTGAGATTGAATGGCTGACAATCGGCGAAAGCCACCGTTCAGGTGCCACAACCTCAACTTGCGGCGGAATGCGTCTTTCATCAACTCACCCCGCCGGCCGTTGAATCGTTGTCTTGACAGGGAGCTGCCTGTATCCTGTGACCAAGTTTCCGGCTGACCAGTGGTGCGGTCGGACAAACAACTGGAGCGTATCGGATGACCGATCTGGGCACGATTGAGGAAATGTCCTTTGAACAGGCAATGGCCGAACTTGAGAAAACCGTAAACCGGCTTGAATCCGGGGATACCCCGCTTGATGAATCAATCCGTCTGTTTGAATATGGCAGTCGACTCAAGAAGCGCTGTGAATTCACCCTCAAGGCGGCTCAGGAAAAGATCGAAAAGATAACTTTGGATGCAAATGGCGTCCCGGAAGGCGTTGAAGAGGCACCTTTCTAGGTCGGTTGTGGCAAATGGTCCGCCGAGGAATTCGGATTGGCACGAACTTGATTGTCGCTTTGTTGATCTCAGTGTGCAATTGTAGCCAGCTCTTGCTCGCGGGCACTGGGCAGGTTTGAGGAATTGATGATTCCGGGATCAATTCGACAATCATGCGGCATTTGCGACGAAACGCATGAATTTTGAGCCTCAAAAAAATCTCAATCGGCGATCTGGTGACTTGAATGGAAGGCGCGTCATGACGATCAGCTGCAACCCGTTGCAATGCTTGATCTGCACTGCAACCAGACTCATCCCAAGGAAATCCACAACCGGATGAAGACAGTGTTGGGCAAGGTCGGAAGATCCCTGCCAAGCCAACCGGAATTGTTTCAGTTATGTCGCGAACGCAAAGATGAAGCAGATATCCAATAATCTCAATTTTCAACTGTTGTGATTCCAGGTTGTTGAATCAATTTTCCTTATTCATGACAGGTCACTTTTCCATGTCCAGTGGGCCGAATCGGAATCAGGAAATTGATGCGGAGTCACTGAATTGGCAGGTGGTGGGGTGTCATTCTGTGCTGCGCGCCGGCAAGTTTGAGGTCCGGTATCCGGACTGTTCCATGCTTCCGACTGCTGGTGATGCCATGTTGCTGCCTGCACCCCAATTCCGGATCTGCACAATGGTGTTCAGATGGTTCCCGGTCGTGTCCATCAAAGGGAGACGCAACCTTCAGGCTGAAGCACCGGACTGCAGAACTGGCCAATGCGCTCGACCGAAAATGGTTGAATTCAGCATTCTGGCCTTCACCGTGTTTTTCCGAAGGCGCCGGTTGTTGCTTTCGGCGTATGTTGGACAAATTACGGGTGATTTGGCCAGTTGCGTATTGCCCTTGAGCACATTTCAGTTGGGA
>JAGWAS010000019.1:33711-63686 GCA_021296235.1 Paracoccaceae bacterium
GGGCTGTCGCGCAAGGAAGATGGACTTGATTTGACCGAACCGGCAAGCGTTTCTGACGTATTCGGCCGACTTGAAGGCCCATTCGATCTGATCTTCGTGGCTACGGGCATCCTCGCACCGAATGGATGCAGGCCAGAGAAATCCCTTGCATCAGTTGAATTGAATATCATGACACATGTTATGGTGGTGAATGCAATCGGGCCGGCACTCATCCTAAAGGAGGTGCCGCGCCTGTTGCCAAGAAAGGGCCGTTCGGTAACCGCAGTGCTGACCGCAAGGGTGGGATCGATTGGGGACAATCGAATGGGTGGTTGGTACAGTTATCGCGCCTCTAAGGCTGCAGCCAACCAGATCGTTCGCACTGCCGCGAAAGAAGCAGTTGTCGTTGCGCTCCATCCGGGAACGGTGGCAACGTCCTTCACTGCGGATTATGCAGCTCGCGGAAAACTTGAACCTGGCGTGGCGGCGCGGTCTCTCCTGTCAGTTCTTGACAGGTTGACCGCAGAGCAAAACGGCCGATTCTTCGATTATGCAGGGTTGGCGGTTCCTTGGTGAAGCGTCCGGTTTTGCAACTCGACAACTCTTCACACAGGATCGGATTTCCCCATTCTGTGGCTGGAATGGCAGGCAACAATTGGCATTCCAGATGAAACCACACGATGCAGCGGAAAGAACACGCGGTGATGCGAAGGGAGGTTGACCTCCACGTAAAGGCACTGGCAAGGTGGCCGCAAATTAGGTTTGACGACAACAGAGGGTGACCTGGGTCAGGTTGGGGAGCTGCGGGATGGAATTGCTGTTCCAAGTCGGCTAGGTCGGATGCACGCGTTGCCGTTGAAAGCACTGGGAGGACGTTATGGAGTACAGGGATCCGAAAACCCTGGTTTCGACAAGATGGTTGTCGGAGCATCTGACCGATCCGGACTTGAGGTTGGTCGACGGATCTTGGCATCTTCCCGAATGGGGCAGGGACGGCTTCAGGGAATATGAAATTGAACATATTCCCGGCGCAAGGTTCTTTGACAGGTCTTCCGCATATGGCACCGATGCCGGAGAAGTTCATGTCGAGGATGCGTGACATGGGAATTGGCGACGGCCATCAGGTTGTCGCCTATGACGGTGTTGGGATGTTTTCCGCAGCTCGTGTCTGGTGGCTCTTTCGCCATATGGGACATTTCGACGTCGCGGTGCTGGATGGCGGATTGCCCAAATGGAAGCAGGACGGGCATGAGGTGGAAAACACACCGCCAATGACTGGAAGGCGGCACATGACCGCGCGGCTTCAGGGCCACCTTGTCTGCGATGCTGACCAGGTCTTGGCCGCAACGGCCAGAAAGGACGTACAGATACTTGATGCACGACCGGCTGCGCGATTCAATGGAGAGGCAGCCGAGCCAAGGCCAGGTTTGGCGCTTGGGCATATTCCAGGTTCAATCAACATTCCCTTCACCAGGTTTCTGAATGCAGACCAGACATTCAAATCGCCTCCAGAGGTCGCTGCGGTGTTTGCGGACGCCGGCGTTGACTTGCGCGCTGCGGTGATTTCCTCATGTGGCTCCGGGGTAACGGCTTCCATAATTGACTTGGCGTTGGAGGTATCCGGGCATCGCAATCACGCTGTTTATGACGGTTCTTGGGCGGAATGGGGCAGCGGGGCTTGGCCGGTGGAAGTTCAATGACGCCGGGTATGGCCGGGGACAGGATCGACTATCATGTTACCTGGCTGGAAATGAACGACAGGCCAAATTTGAATCCGGCACCGAAACCTGATGGCGAAGATGTGGAGGTGGTTGAGGCGGTTGATTTTCCCGAGTGGTACTTTTTTGCCCTCTATGACGCAGTCGGAGTTGGATATGCCTGGGACGACATGCATGAATTGGCGTCTGACGAGGCAAATGCGTTGCTCGGGCACCCGAAGACGAGTCTCCATTCGATGATGCGTTCCGGATGGCCGCAGGGATTTTATCTGCTCGACCGCCGGAACCCGTCAATCTGTGACATTGCCTATTTTGGTCTGGTTGAGCAGGCGATCGGACGTGGGTTGGGCGGCTGGCTCTTGGATGATGCCATCGCAAAGGGCTGGAATGGTTCGGGCGTCGTCAAACTCACGGTAAACACTTGCACACTGGATCATCCGGCAGCGTTGAAGCTATATGTTGGCAGGGGCTTCAAGCCGGTCCGGCGTGAAGCAAGGTCGCGCATTCTGAAGAGTGCTTTGAAATTTCCCCACCCTTGAAGGAACAACAATGCTGAATTCACTTCCAAAACGGCCGCCGGACAAGATCATCAAGCTGATACAGGAGTTCAGGGATGACCCGCGCGATCGGAAACTTGATCTGGGCGTTGGCGTCTATCGCGATGCTTCAGGCATCACTCCAATAATGAGGGCGGTGAAGACGGCCGAAAAGCGTCTTTGGGAAACTGAGTCCACAAAAACCTATACAGGCATGGTTGGCGAGGCGGCTTTCAGACACGCCATGGTCAGACTTGTCTTGGGAAGGAACGCACCGTTCGACCGCATTGCCTCAGCATCGGCTCCGGGTGGCACCGGCGCAATTCATCAAGGCCTTGAACTTGTTAAGGAAGGTTCGCCGAATGCCAGGATATGGGTGCCGGATCCTTCATGGCCAAACCACAGGTCAATGGCTGCACATCTTGGCTTTGATGTTGAATTTTATCGGTATTTTGATTTCGAGAACAGAAACGCCGATTTCGACGGCATGTGTGAGGATCTCTCCGGCGTCAGTAGGGGCGATGTTGTGATACTGCATGGATGCTGCCACAACCCGACCGGAGCGGATCTCAATCGCGGTCAATGGTTTAAGCTGGCAGACCTGCTGCTTGAAAGAGAGGCCGTTGCGCTCGTCGACATCGCTTATCAGGGCTTTGGTGACGGTCTTGACGAGGATGCAACTGGCGTACGCCATCTTGCGTCCCGTTTGCCTGAAATGCTGGTTGCGGCGAGCTGCTCGAAGAACTTCGGCATCTATCGCGAACGGACCGGAGTCCTTCTCGCCATGTCGGAACAGGCATCCGTTGCCGGTTCCGTTCAGGGCACGTTGACGCACCTCAACAGGCAGAACTTCTCCTTCCCTCCCGATCATGGTTCCCGACTAGTTACGATGGTGCTTGAGGATGGCGAATTGAGATCGGAGTGGGAGGCGGAACTTGCGGAAATCAGGGACAACCTGCGGATGCTCCGGAGCATGCTTGCTTCCGAATTGCACCAACGCACCGGATCAGACAGATTTGGCTTTGTTGCCGAGCACAGGGGAATGTTCTCGCTCATGGGTGCAAGTCCGGAACAGGTGAATGCAATCAGGGAAAAATTTGGAATCTACATGGTTGGTGATGGCAGGGTGAACGTTGCAGGTCTAAGCAAGGACACTGTTCCAATGCTCGCCGACGCTCTGGTTTCCGCTGGAATCTGATTGCATTGGTCGTTTCCGGATTTGCCCGTACCTTTCAATTGAGAAGCGCCGGACCGAAGCAAGGTTGGGCAAATTCTCTGTCGTGCGGGCGCGACGAGCGGGATATGAATTCAACCAACTGATTTTGTTGATATCAGGCTGCGGCTCAGGTTTGGCAGGTGACCAAGGAGATCAGAATTCCATTCTACGCAAAATCATGCAAGTTCCTCTTTCGAGTTGACGAACTCCTCTGACAACCTCGCAATCGTGGCTGAGTACCCATGAGAACAGTTGCCATCTGTGATGCGTTTTCGACCGGCGCCAAACTTGCGCCGCTTTTCAAGGAACTGGGGTTCATAACAATACACCTTCGTTCAAGCAAAGATCCGCCAGCCAATTTCCTGGCTACATTTGGGCAGGACGACTTCGATGTTGATCTCGGTTATGGCGGGAAGAGCATTGAGGGGGTGGCGGCGGTACTGGGAAAACACAATCCGGATTTCATAATCGCGGGGACGGAGTCCGGTGTCGAACTGGCCGAATCGCTTAGTCACCATCTTTCAACGCCCAGCAATACTCCGGGAGGTTCAGCGGTTCGCCGCAACAAATACGCAATGATGGAGGCAGTCAGGTCTGCCGGCCTTGAGGCGCCCAGGCAGGTTCGGATTGTGGACATGGCAGGTCTGCGCAATTTCAATGCGGACGGCTTCGAGATGCCCGTTGTTGTCAAGCCCATCAACAGCGCCGGAGGTGATGGATTCAAGCTCTGCCACCATGCTGACGAGATATCAGAGCACGCCGCCTGCCTTTTGGGGCGCATGAACGCAATCGGCGAGGTCAACACCGGCGTGATCATCCAGGACTATCTTGATGGACAACAGTATTTCGTGAATTGCACCAGCTTGGGCGGCCGGCACTTCGTCAGTGAGGTCTGGCGTGACGAACGCCGTCCGGGACACGATGGCTCTATCGTGTGCTGGAAAGAGGAACTACTGGCTTTGGAGGGAAAGCCCCAAAGCGATCTCATTCACTATACCCATGCCGTTTTGGATGCGCTGGGTATTCGAGAAGGAGCAAGTCATACCGAACTAATGCTGACTCGCGAAGGTCCCGTCCTGATTGAAAGCGCGGCGCGAATGCAGGGCACGATAGATGAGTCCGCCGTTCGCAGGGCCACCGGCGTCGATTTGGTCAGCCTTAACGTCCTTCGTTATGCGCAACCGGACGAATTTGTTGCACGGATGCAGAAACCCATCGAAAAGCAGATGTGCCTGTGGTGCATCAGCCTTGTGTCTCATCAGGAAGGCTGCATACGGGATGTGCAAGGCTTGCAGCGGGTGCGGTCGTTGAGATCATTTCACTCCGCCATACACCTACCGCAAGTGGGATCTTTCATGTCGAAAACGCATGATCTGTTTTCTTCACCTGGAATAATCTACCTCGTCGGCGATGAGGCCACGGTCGGTGGAGATCACGAAATCATCAGGCAGATGGAGCGCAATGGAGACATTTTCAATGTCTGTTGAAGGCTTCAATCGGCAGTCCGCCATCACTCCCAACGATTACACGCTTTTCGGTGCCTTGCTCGTTCTGGCCTACTGCATCCTGTCGGCTGCCAAGGAAGTGGTTATCGGACACTACGTTCAGGAGATTGATCCCTTTCTTCTGGTCTTCGTTTCCTTCAGTTTCGTGATCCTGATTTTCAATTCCTCAGTGCTATGGCAGCGCAAACAGTACTGTGCCGCGTGGCGCGGTTACAGAAAATCACTGCCAAGCTTCGTCCATCTCAATGTCGAGACCATGCTGGCTTGGGGTTGTTTTTTCTGGGCTGTGAGGTTTCTGGAGCCAGCAGTTGTCAGCGCCGTAACCGTCGGCTTGAGTCCGCTCTTTGCCCAACATTTTGCACCATGCGAGTCCGGCAATGCGACCTTGGCTCGGAAGGCACTTGCCTCTGCCGCAATTTCCCTATTTTTGCTCGTCGCGACACTCGCTGGATTTAGTGCCGTCGGGCATGTTTCGCCACGGGACTTCGCCATTGGATCGATTTTGTGTGTAGTCGGCGCTGCCGCGATTGCCCAGGTTACATCCCGGGCAAGGAAATTGTACGAAAAGGGCTATACCGCACTTGATTTAATGCGCGCCAGATTCTTCGGATTGGTGGGCGGAGCCGGCATTGCACTTGCCGTGCAGGAAAGTGTGGCGATTGACATGGAACTCTTCGCTGTCGCTTTGCTCATAGCGGTATTCGGGATTGCTGTTCCCATATATTCGCTGCAGAGGGGCCTGGAACGATGCAATTCCACGATAACGCTCCTCATCATTGCCAGTGCGCCCGGATTCACTTGGCTGTTTCAACTCGCAGATCCTCGTCTCGAGTATAGTTTGGCGACAAGCTTTGCCATCATTGCGCTGTTTCTCGTGGCGATATGGTGCATCTTTGAGGAAGAGAGCACAACCCATGCCAGCCATTTGATCGGTGTTGAACCCAGAGTCGGGCGGCGAGGCTCGCTTGCCGCCTGTCAGTCGCACATTCAACGATTGATCAATGCCGTTCGATCCTTCAGACGATTGTGATGGCATTCCTTTCATCGATTGAGCGGGCGGAAAGTTCAACCATGGCAGTATTCCGGAACTCGGCGAGGCTCTGCCTGCAACACGACAAAAGTTCATGGTAGTTGGGGGTGTGAACACTGCTTGCAGTGTCGTGACCGCCAATTCGACAGATGAGAAGATTCAATAGCAGGTAGGTTTGAACGCAACCGTGTGGGGTTGGTCGCGTGAAAGGTCTCACTTTGCCTCATATTTTGAACCACAGGACTCAAGCGCGAATATGCAAACTGTTTGTTCCATGCGTGCCGGGAAGAACGGTCATCAGATTGGAGCCAGGCGATGCGAAGTCCCGATTGTTCAAATTCGAGGCCACGGCTTTTGGGGCGGCAAACATTCGCCGGAGATCCGCAGGTTGCCGCCGAGCCAACTTCGCACTGCCGTATGTCAGCTCGGGACTGTTCTTTTCCGCGCGATCAATCAATTGGTTCAATCATGACAGGGTGTTTCGGAAAGCGATCCGGCGCGGTTCTGCTTGCGTGAATTCACGGTCGGGAAAACCCGGATCAAGATCGGTTGCGCGGAAAGGAATGCGCCGTTAGACGGACGCCAACCACGAACCTTTCCGCAGTTTGGCGCTCGGTTGCCGAACATAAGGCTGGAGGCAGCCCATGCAGAGACATGAACAGGACAGGAATCTAAGGCGAGTCTCTGTATTCGGCATATTTGCGATGGCAGGCATTGTCGTTGCATCAAACGTGCTGGTTCAGTTCCTTTATGGGGATTGGCTTACCTACGGCGCCTTTGTCTATCCGTTTGCGTTCTTGGTAACCGATGTAATCAACCGGGTGGCCGGTCCATCTCGCGCCAGGCGTGTTGTCGTTGCCGGTTTCTGCGTTGGAGCGCTTTGCTCATTGGCCGGTTCCTGGATTGAGAACGAATTTGGCCCACTTGTAACAATGAGGATTGCAATCGGTTCGGGTGTCGCGTTCTTGGTGTCGCAACTGTTGGATGTTGCCCTGTTCGACAGGTTGCGCCAGGGGCGCTGGTGGAGAGCGCCTCTTGCCTCGACCGTCATCGGATCCGTGGTGGACACCGCCCTGTTCTTTGCCATAGCGTTTTCCGCGGCCTTCACGCTGCTGGAACCGACAAATGATGTTTCTTGGGCCAATCAGGAGGTTTTGCTCCTGGGAGTTGGACCGACGGCGCCGCTCTGGGTCAGTCTTGCGGTGGCCGATCTTTTGGTGAAGTTGTCAATTTCGATCATTGCGCTGTTTCCCTTCAGGCTGGCGACGGTCAGGCTGCTTCGACCCGCGAACTGAAGGGAGATTGGATTCGAAGCATCCGCAACTCGGTTTGTGGCCGGACCAAATCACGTTGCGAACTGGTAAATTTCCTTAAGTGTCGTTGAAATGAGGCTGTACCCGAATGAAACAAGAAAATGCCGAGCATATGTCGATGAATGCCATAACTGAAATTCTCGGAAATCCGGTTTCGGCCAATGCGCTTGAACCGGAACTTGCCGAGTATGCAATCGCCGACGGTGAGGGCCGACTTGGACACGGAGGTGCAGTTCTGGTCAAGACAGGCACCCATACCGGCAGGTCGCCCAACGACAAATTCATTGTCGGCAGCCCCGGTGTCCGGGAGAAGCTTTGGCCTGAAGCAAATCGTGTAATATCGCAGCGGGCATTCGATCTGCTGCTGAACGACATGTTGGCGCATGTGAGGGACAGCAGGTTTCATGTGCAGGATCTGTTTGCAGGGGCGGATCCGAAGCAGGCGCTCCGGGTCAGGGTTGTCGTGGAATTGGCATGGCATGCACTTTTCATTAGGCATTTGCTGCGGCGTCCCTCGCGTTCGGATTTGCAGGCTTTCGTTCCGAACTTGACGATTATCAATGCCCCATCCTTCAAGGCAAATCCTGATCGGCATCAATGCCGAACCGAAACAGTCGTAGCCATCGACATTGAGCGGCGAATTGTGCTGATCGGAGGCACAGCATACGCTGGTGAGACCAAAAAATCGGTTTTCTCCTTCCTGAATTGGCATCTTCCTGGGCGCGGTGTGCTCCCAATGCACTGTTCTGCAAACCATGCACGCGGAAACCCTGAAGACTCGGCGATTTTCTTCGGACTTTCAGGGACCGGAAAAACAACGCTTTCCTCCGACAGAAGACGGGTGCTGATCGGTGACGATGAACATGGCTGGTCCGACGACGGCATCTTCAACATGGAGGGAGGGTGCTATGCGAAAACGGTGAAGCTCAATGCCGAGGCCGAGCCGGAAATCCATGCCGCCACATCCAAATTCGGGACGGTCATTGAGAATGTGGTGTTCGATCCCGAAACGCGCGAACTCGATTTTGGAGACACAAGCATCACGGAGAATACGCGCTGCGCATATCCGCTCGAGTACATACCCGGAGCATCCCAAACCGGGATGGCTGGTCATCCCAAGAACATCTTCATGCTGACCTGTGATGCGTTTGGTGTCCTGCCGCCGATTGCAAGGCTGACTCCGCCACAGGCCATGTACCATTTCCTCTCTGGGTTCACCGCCAAGGTTGCCGGCACCGAGCAGGGCATTAGGGAGCCTGAACCGGTTTTTTCGACCTGCTTCGGCAGCCCGTTCCTGCCTCTCCAACCCGAAGTTTATGGAAATTTGCTTCGCAAGAGGATGAAATCGTCGGGTGCATCCTGCTGGTTGGTCAACACCGGATGGACCGGAGGAAGTTATGGCGAAGGCAGCAGGATGCCGATCCTCGTAACAAGGACGTTGCTCAATGCCGCTCTCAACGGCACGCTGGCGAAAGCGGAATTCAAGAAGGACCGCATCTTCGGCTTTGAGGTTCCGGTCAAGGTGCCGGGCGTTCCAAGACATTTGCTTGATCCCAGACGGACGTGGGAGGACGGATGGAAATACGACCAGATCGCAAACAGACTCGTCGGCATGTTTGCTGCCAATTTTGAAAAGTTCAGTGAGGCGGTCGATGAGGAGGTTTTGCGATCGGCGTTGAGAACAAAATGATTCGGAGTTCGGCATGCGATGCGACAACCGAGGCCAATCGTCCCGGAACGCAAGCTCGGCGCGGCTGTTTTCCAAATCCTGCCTGAGAATGGCAGGATCGGGTTGCACTGCAGGAAATTCAAACCAAAGAACCTGCAATTTATCTGAGAGGGTGTCGGAATGAACGATGTGTTGTCAAAAGCCAAAGACGGCATCTCCGCACTCGAGGGGTTGTTGAAGGATGTCATCACCGGGTTTCGTCCCGAGATCACCCGAGATGGCAGGCTGTCGGCAGACGCCATGGATATCCATCAGTACGGCGCGCACTCTCTTGCATGGATGGCGACCTATGTTGAAGCTCTGAGGCAACTGACACGTTGGGCCGGCATCCTTGAGAGTGCAGGCAGGTTCGGTGAAATCGAACAATTGATCCTGCGGATTGCATTCGGGGAATACACAGCCCAGATCTTCGGCGGCATCCCGATGGCACAAGGAGAATTCACCCGCCTGAACAATCTGGTGCCGGATACGGATTATCGCGCCAGGTATTTGACCGGTTCGCTCGCCGAATTCGAGAAAAGCGGAAACGACGGACCTTCGCGATCCAAGCTTCTTGAACTGATGCTCGATCGGTTGGGGTCGGCAAGCTTTGGCGACACCGGCCTTGATGATGAAACCGAGGCGGTTCGCAGCCAACTTCGAAGGTTCACCAACGAAAAGGTCGTTCCCTTTGCCCATGCTTGGCATGTTGAAGATTCGCTGATTCCGATGGAGCTTGTTTCCGACCTCGCGGAATTGGGTGTCTTCGGACTGACCGTGCATGAGGAGCACGGCGGCTCCGGCATGTCCAAGACAGTGATGTGTGCTGTGTCCGAGGAATTGTCACGCGGGTATCTTGGCGTTGGTTCCTTGGCTACCCGATCGGAGATTGCTGCCGAACTTGTTGCCTGTGGAGGGACCGAGGAGCAGAAGGCAGCATGGCTTCCGGGGATTGCGTCCGGATCCATCATTCCGACGGCTGTGTTCACTGAACCCGGGGCCGGTTCGGACTTGGGCAGTTTGCTGACGCGGGCGGAGCCAACTGAAAGCGGTTACCGGATCACCGGCAACAAGACGTGGATAACACATGCCGGACGCGCCGACTTGATGACCCTTTTGGCTCGGACCGATCCCGGCACCAGAGACCATAGCGGGCTTTCGATGTTCGTGTTGGAGAAGACTCCCGGAACTGTTGGCAATCCATTTCCCGATGCCGCGATCACCGGTTCCGAAATCCCTGTGATCGGATACCGCGGCATGAAGGAATACGAAATTGGTTTCGACGGGTACCATGCGAAACCGGACAGCCTTCTCGGCGGATCTGAAGGGATGGGATTCAGGCAACTCATGCAAACATTCGAGTCCGCCAGGATCCAAACTGCCGCCAGGGCTGTTGGTGTGGCGCAATCGGCGCTTGAGTGCGGACTTGCACACGCGGTTTCGAGAACTCAGTTCGGACGTAGCATTGCCATGTTCCCGCGGATTGGCGGCAAGCTTGCCATGATGGCGGTCGAGATCATGCTCTGCCGACAGCTGACCTATTTTGCCGCCAGCAGAAAGGATGAAGGCCGCCGCTGCGACCTTGAGGCGGGGATGGCAAAGCTGCTGGCGGCGCGGGTTGCGTGGACCGCAGCCGACAATTCGGTGCAAATACATGGCGGCAATGGATTTGCGGTGGAATGTCCGGCAAGCCGGATCCTGTGCGATGCGAGAATCCTCAGCATTTTTGAGGGAGCAGCTGAGATACAGGCCCATGTCATCGCTCGCCGCATTCTCCAGCCACAAATTGGTTGAGCAATCGAAACGCAGGTGAAATGCGGATAGTCATACTCACCGGAGCCGGAATTTCTGCCGAAAGCGGACTTGGTACATTTCGCGACAAGGGAGGTGTCTGGTCGAGCCATGACCTTGCCGAGGTCGCAACCCCGGAGGGGTTTGCAAGGGATCCGGGAAAGGTCCACGAATTCTACAACACCCGGCGCAGGAACATGCTGGCGGCTGAGCCGAACGCAGCACATTTTGCCCTTTGCCTGCTTGAAGAGAAATTGAAGGGCGAGGTTGTGGTCGTTACCCAGAACATTGACGACCTTCATGAGAGGGCCGGCAGCCGAAACGTCCTGCACATGCATGGCGAGATATCCAGGGCGCTTTGCGATTGGTGCGCACTGAAGTGGGATGCACCGGTGCGGATGCAGCCCGGCGACCGCTGCCCCGGCTGTGGCCGGACGGAAACCCGTCCCGATGTCGTTTGGTTCGGTGAAGTTCCCTATCACCTTGAGAGGATTGACGGTTTACTGGGCGCTGCCGACCTGTTTGCGGCAATTGGCACTTCCGGTCAGGTTCATCCGGCTGCGGGTTTTGTCCAGGTGGCATCCGCTTCCGGCGGCAGGACCATTGAGCTGAATCTTGAACCATCCGAAATCACACCGTTCTTTGGCGAAGTAAGGTTGGGGCCTGCCACCGAAATCGTGCCCGCTTGGGTTGAGGGCCTGATGGGCAGTGCATGAGACCCGTGGACGGAGTGTGTTCCGCGGACTTCAGAATCGGTTTGTGATTGCCCTTGCGCCAGAATCCCGGCAGGAACTGCGGTTTGGCGGAATTGCAGGGAGCTGCTGAATGAGCAATGGAATCGGCGACGGGATCCGTCAGTTGTGCGATCGACCTTGGCAACGGGCCCGAGCCAGGGGTTGCATGTTGGGTCAGTTTTGCGGAGACGCCCTTGGCGGTCTGGTCGAATTCCAAAGCAGTGACCAGATCAGGTCGGAGTATCCCAATGGTGTTCGCAACATGGCCGATGGGGGACCATTCAACACAATTGCTGGCCAGCCGACGGATGATTCTGAAATGGCGCTGATGCTGGCGCGCTCGCTGGTTGCAGATGCCGGGTTTGATCGCGGCAAGGTCAGGAGACGCTACAGGGAGTGGCTTGAATCGGGACCCTTCGATTGCGGAAACACAATTTGGAAAGGTCTTAGCGGCGAAAGGAATTTCGAGAGTCAGGCCAACGGGGCTCTGATGCGCATAAGTCCGCTCGGAATTTTCGGTGCCGGAAGGAATCTCGACGATGTTGCGGAATGGGCCAGACAGGATGCATCAATCACCCATCCCAATCCGGTTTGCCAGCAGGCGAACGCCCTTTTTGCCATGGCGATCGCCACCGCAGTCGGTCAAGGAATCGACGGAAAGTCGCTCCACGATGCAATTGTTTCATGGGCGGTAGAGCTTAATGTCGACCCAGCTCTTCGCAAGGTGGTCGAGGCCGTGGATCAGGAACCCTGGATCAACAGGACTGTGTCCAAGGCTGGTTGGGTTCTGGTGGCGCTGCAGAACGCCATGTGGCAATTGGTCAATGCGCCTGATCTTGAGGCGGCCATCATCGACACCGCCAATCGCGGTGGTGATTCAGACACCAATGCCGCAATCTGTGGAGCGCTGCTGGGTTCGGTTTACGGTATTGATGCGCTGCCCGAACGATGGGTGAACACGGTTCTCAATTGCCGTCCCGAAGCGGGGAAGGCCGGAGTGCGTCAACCGCGACCCGAAAAGTTTTGGCCGGTCGACGCCATGAAACTCGCAGACGAGTTGCTTGCTGTCTGACAGCAAGCGCCGTTCCGACCCGGGATCCATTTCCTGAATCTTTGCCGGATCTGGCAATCCTGGTATCCATTGACCGCAGGGGAAGCGAGCCACCTTCCCGTGGTGGGGTATGGAGTTCGGAAATCGGCGAATGGCGGATTTCAGTGGCAAAGATCAGAACACCGAAATGCGTGCTGCCGCCTTTGACATGCATTTGATTGCGGTAGTCCCCGACTACAGGGTTCATGTTTCCGGGCAATTGCTCCAACAGAAGGACGGTCCGATGTTGGAGGCAATGAAAAGGTTGGACGGTGAACGAATTTGGCTCCCCGCCCGAATGGGTGATCGTCCCGACCGGGAGCGGCTCGAGTCAAGGTTTGCACAATTCAGGAAAGCGAACTGAAGCATCTGCACCGGAAACCGGATTAAAACCAGGTGGCGCAATCAAACTCGATTTTGATTTGGGAATGGCGTTGCGGCACCCAAGCAATTTGTGGGATTGAGGGTTCACTGTTTCCGGTTCTTTTGGCGGAAGTTGGATTCCGGAAGCAATTAAATGTGATTGAATCACATCAACTCGTGAGGGAGCTGTGCTCCAATTTCGAATGGAGTTTGAACCTGACAGTTCCGCGCAACGGTTTTGAGGGATGCTGAATGGCTGTTGAAATCCAATGTGTTGCACCGGTGCAAAACAGAACCGGGGAAGGAGCAGTTTGGGATGACCGGTTGGGTGTTCTGTGGTGGGTCGACATACCGGCAGGGATCATCCATCAGCTCAAATATGCGACAGGCAAGGTCACCAGTGTCGAGTTCGGCGAGCCGGTGGGTTGTCTTGCCGTTCGCGAGCGTGGCGGGCTTGTTGTGGCCGCAAGGTCGGGCTTTTGGTTCTTTGACCCCGAAACCGGTGGTCGGGAGCATATTGCCGATCCGGAAGTGAATCTTCCGGACAACCGGTTCAATGATGGTGCTACCGACTCCGAAGGTCGATTCTGGGCCGGAACAATGAAGGATGCACCGCCCAAGGAAAAACTTGGAGCATTTTACAGGCTTGACTGCGATCTGACGGTAACCCGCTGGAAGGGTGGTTTTTTTACGACCAACGGCATGGCCTTCTCGCCGGATGGCAGGCGAATGTATTTTTCGGACAGCAACTCCAGCGTGCGCACGATCTGGGTCAGCGACTATGACAGGTCAACCGGAAATCCAAGTGAGCCCAAGGTGCATTTCAACACAAGATCCGTGGCCGGACGGCCTGATGGCGGTACCGTCGACGCTGAGGGTTGTTATTGGCAGGCTGGTATCGGCGGCTGGCAACTCTATCGGATCTCGCCCGACGGAGAAGTACTGCAGACCGTCGACATGCCGGTTGAGAAGCCGACCAAACCGATGTTTGGGGGTCCTGACCTCGACATTCTCTTTGTTACATCAATTGGAGGGGATTTGACTCCGGGGACTGAAGAAAGACAACCGGACGCGGGCGGCCTTTTTGCGGTGACGGGGCTTGGCATTCGGGGCCTGCCTCAAACAATGTTTGGAGGTTAGGTACGATAGTGCTGCCCTTGCCCGGAGTTTGGCAAGTCTGCGGGTTCCAATGACTTACATTTTTGAACGGTGGCTTCGCCGGAGTGAGCATTTTCTTTCGAACTCGAATCACTTCCGTTTGCATGAACAATGGGTAAGAATTCTTGACATGCCAGCCTTGCGGCGGAGGCCTCGCCGTTTTTCAAAACGGCTGATCATTCGCAGTTGCCAATTTTGCGAACTCGGTCTTGCATTCCAATGTTCCTGAATCAGATGACGAACTACGTTCCGCCTGAGGATTCAAGTGCTTTCGACAGGCCTTCGGCAACTTCATCCACATCATTCATTGACAGGCACAATGGCGGAACCATGCGGAGTACTGAACGATGGGGGCCGGATTTGGACAATATGAGGCCGAATTCCCGGCATTTTTCAAAGATGTTGAACGTTGCCTCAGGATCAGGCTCCTTGGTGCCGCGATCCTTCACCAGTTCAATTGCCAGCATCAACCCTCGGCCTCGTACGTCACCAATTCCCGAACAATTCTGCTGGAGTTGCCGAAGGCGGGAAAGAAGGGCCGATCCGACTTCACGAGCATTCTCCTGAATCCCGTCTTCCTTGATTACCTCCAGCACAGCAAGCCCTGCGGCGCAGCTTGTTGGGTTCGCGCCATAGGTGTGGAACAGGAATTTGTCTCTCATGGGTTCCGCGATTTCCTTGCGCGCAAGAACGGCTCCGAGCGGAAACCCGTTGCCGATTCCCTTTGCCATGACCACAATATCCGGAATGATATCGTCCGCCTGAAAACCCCACATGTTGTTGCCGGTTCTGGCGAAGCCGGATTGCACCTCATCGGCAATGAACAAACCTCCAGCCGCGCGCACACGCTCAGCAGCACCCTTCATGTAACCTGGCGGCATTTCGATTATTCCGCCGTAACCCTGTACCGGTTCCAAAATCATCCCGGCAATTCGTCCGCGGGTGGCACAGTGAATCGTTTTCTCGATCTCCAGAAGGTATGGTTCCACACTTGGTCCGAACTCTCCGCGATACTGGTTGGGTTCGATAACGAAGGCGACATTCCCGGGCAATCCAGGATGGCGGAAGGCCGAAATCCCGGTTACCGACTGTGCGGCGGAAGTTGGTCCATGGTAGGCGCTTCTCAGAGCAAGAATGTCCAAGTTTCCCGTGTATGTCCGGGCCATGACGAGGGCGAGATCCACCGCCTCGGCTCCGGAATTGGTGAAGTGGGCAACCCATTCAATTTCGCCATCCTCGCCACCCGGCAATGTTTCGGCAAGTTTCTCCGCCAATTGGGCCGGAACTGGATGGTGGAACATTGTCGTGCAGTGCGTCAGTTCCTTTGCCTGCTCCATGGCTGCCGCTACGACCTTGGGATGGGAATGGCCCACGGAAATGCACACATTCATTCCGAGAAGGTCTATGTATTTTTGTCCGGCTTCATCCCACAGATACTGCATGCTGCCTCTGCGAAAAATCATCGGATCCTTGAAGGGCACGAACTTGCGCTGTGAGGCCGCAAAGAATTGTTCGCGCTTGGCCGCTATGGCGGAAAGTGACCAGTCCAGTTCCAATGTCATTTTTCGCTCTCAATCTCTTTCGTTCGCATGGCAACAAACTCATCAAGACTCTGCAGCACTGAGCTGTCCAATTTCGGTTGCTCATAGGCCGCCAGAATTTCCTGCACTCTCCGGGAAGCTCGTTCATGTTGCCATTCGCCTCCCTCGGCAACCCATTGCTCGTAGGTCTTGTTGTCCGACATTTCGCTCACCCAGAACGCATCTTCGAAATTGGACTGCGTATGTGCGCAGCCGAGAAAGTGTTCGCCGGGAGAAACCTCAACAAATGCGTCAAGAGCCTGGGCAGTTTCCGAGAAGTCCACACCCTCAACAAAGCGGGCCATGGCAGTGCATCTGTCGGCGTCCATCACGGTTTTTTCGTACCCCATTGTCAGCAATCCCTCGAGGCACCCGGTTGCATGGATGATGAAGTTCACACCGGCAAGCACCGCCCCCATGAGTTGCGATTGGCTTTCATAGCCGGCCTGCGCATCCGGTACCTTTGATGCCGTAAGGCCGCCGACCGAGTGAAACGGCAAGCCCAGCCTTTCCGCCAGTTTCTTGGCGCACATTTGAAACTGCGTACCCTCGGGAGTGCCGAAGGTTGGCGCTCCGGTCTGGAGCGACAGGGGAGAAAAAAACGTCCCGAACACTGCCGGCGCCCCTGGCCTTATCAACTGAATCAGCGAAACCGAAGCCATGACCTCTGCCAGAACCTGCGAGAGTGTTGCCGCCACGGTAACGGGCGACATCGCCCCTCCAAGCACGAACGGCGAAACGACAACGCACTGCCCCGCATTGGCATATTCCTTCAGGGCCAGAAGCATGGTTTGATCCATTACCAGCGGTGCGTTCGTGTTGACCACGGAATAGAGAACGCAGTTCTGGTCCACGAATTTTGTTCCCATTGCGAGTCTGCACATCTGGATCGTGTCAAGTGCGCGCTGACGCGACGTTACAGCTCCCATGAATGGTTTGTCGTTCAGCGTCAGATGACTGTGCGCCATGTGCAGATGCCGCACAGGTACCGGCAGATCAACGGGCTCGCAGACAACTCCGCCGGAATGATGCAGTGACGCGAGCATGTGGTGGATTCTGGTCAGGTTCCGAAAATCTTCGATCGTGGCGTAGCGCCTCCCCCTTTCCATGTCGTGAACAAATGGCGATCCGAAACTTGGACAGAAAATCTGCGAATTGCCTCCAATTTGAACATTGTTTTTTGGGTTTCGAGCATGTTGCGTGAACACCGGCGGGGCGGTGCTGACCTTCTCGCGGCACCACCCCGGATCGAACCTTACCCGGCTGCCTTCAACCCTTGCACCGGCCTTCCGGAACAAATCCAGGGTTTCCGGGTCCCCCCGAAATTCCATGCCAATCCGATCCAGAATTCGGTCCGCATTGCGTTCGACTATGACAATTGATTCCTCGTCGAGCAGGTTCACAGGAGAAATCAAGCGCGTCACGTAGGGAGAGCGCAACGCGTTTCGTGCCAAGCGCGCCGTTCGCCGCCGCTCTCGCCCGGCCCGTTTTGACGGACGCACTCTCGGTGCCTTCAATCTGTCCCGCATCCGGTTACTGCAACATGAATTTTTCCCCGCTTTGCACATTAGCATTTTTTCACTGCTTGTGCACGCTGGTTGAATTCTGCTGCCAGCAATTCTTGCTCTGTTTCTTCCCTTGTGGCAGGGACGGTTGCAACCTCCTGATAAGGTCGCAGAGGTTCAGATGGCTCGCAATAAAATTACCGGAGGAGCCGGCGATTTTTCGGTTTGGGGCGAATTGAATTCCTTGGCCGTTTCTCAACGAATACCTCGATTGCGGCCGAGAACCGGGATTGGCCGGCGACATTGATGAAGGCAGTTTGTGAAATGGGGGTGAAGCAATGGGCAGAACCGCGATAATCGGAGGAGGAGCAATTGGGTTGAGCCTCGCGTATCACCTTGCCCGGAGAAAATCCGGGAACGTCATGGTGCTGGAAAGAAATCGTCTGGGCTCCGGTACGAGTTGGCATGCGGCCGGAATTGTGGGGCCTCTGCGTGCATCACCAACAATGACCAGAATTGCCATTGATGCGATCTCATTGTTTCCGCGCCTCAAAACAGAGTTCGGACTTGATGTGGGCTACCGCAGAACCGGAGGCTACTGGTTGGCAAGGAAGGAGGAGCGCCTCGACGAACTTCACCGAATGGCCAGTTTTGGACGCTACACTGGCTTTGACGCGAGCATGATTGAGTCGGAGGAATTGGCTGAATCACTGCCACTTCTTGATGCGAGCGTTATTGTGGGCGCAATGCGAATTGCAGAAGACGCAAACGTCAGCCCGCTGGATTTGTGCCTGGCCTATGCGAAGGTCGCAAAATCGCTTGGAGTGAACATTCGCGAGCATTCACCCGTTACGCGAATTTTGACCGAGAACTGTGCAGTAAGAGGACTTCTCCTGGCTGACGGTTCAACTGTTCCGGCTGACCGGGTGGTCATCTGTGCCGGGGCCTGGTCCAAGCGTCTTGCCGAAACCGCCGGTGTGGCGTTGCCGCTGCAGCCTGTAGAACACATGTATGCAGTTACCGAACCGATTCAAAATTTGCCGCAGCCGTTTCCCGTGGTGCGCGACCTGGATCGGGGCCTTTATCTCAAGGGCGATGCCGGCAAGCTTGTCTTCGGCGGGTTTGAGCCCAATGCCAAGTGCTGGGATCCAGAGGGGCCGGACGGCGACCGCCCGTTTCTTGAGTTGGAAGAGGATTGGGATCACTTTTCACCTTTCATGGATGCTGCACTTGAGTTGATCCCTGCGCTTGAAACGGTTGGGATCAGGCACTTCTTGGTTGGCCCTGAAAGCTTCTCTGCTGACACGCGGCCATTGATTGGTGAAACACCCGAGGTGGACGGTTTATTTGTGGCCGCAGGCATGAATTCGGTTGGCGTAATGTCATCGGCGGGAATCGGCGCCGTGCTTTCGGACTGGATCGCCGACGGGTCCCCGCCGGGCGATCTCTGGGAAGTGGATATTGCGCGCGTGGATGAGCGCTCGGCCAGCGATGATCACATCAGGGAACGGATGGTTGAGGCGGTCGCCGATGCCATGGCTCTCCGCTGGCCCTACAAGCAACCATCTGCCGGCCGCGGTCTTCGAAAATCCCCCTTGCATGATCATTGGCAACAGGCAGGCGCCGTGTTTGGGATAACCGGCGGCTGGGAGAGAGGGTTGTGGTTTGCCAGAAACGAATCAGAGCGCAATCTTGACTATTCGGTTGGAGAACAACCATGGCAGCGCATTGCAGATCGCGAAGCGGCGGAAATGATGGGCGGAGTTGCAATTGCCGACCTGTCGCCGCTCACGAAGATTGACATCGCCGGAAGGGACGCAGTGCGGTTTCTGCAGCACATGGCCACGGCGAATATGGATGTTGCACACCACAGGGCCGTCTATACGGCGCTTTTGAATGATCAAGGCGGAATTGAGAACGACGCCGTAATTGCACGGAGGAGTGAATGTCATTTCCGCGTCACAACAGGTGCGGCGACGCGCCGCAAGGATGCTGCCTGGTTCAGGCGCAACGCATCCGGATTTAATGTGTCCGTTTCTGATCGAACGGACAGCGAAGTGATTGTCGGTGTCTTCGGTCCCGAGTCACGCAAGCTTCTTGAGCAACTGTCTTCTGACGACTGGGAAGGGTTTCCATTTGCAACGACAAGGTCAGCAACGGTTGCAGGGAAACCGATATTCGCGACCCGCATGAGTTTTGTTGGCGAGTCGGGTTGGGAACTGTCAATTGACGCCGAACATGCGGGGGTTGTCTTCGATGCGCTCCGAAAGGGGGGAGCCACGCCCCTCGGGCACCATGCGCTGGACGGTTGTCGGTTGGAGAAAGGATTCAGGCATTGGGGGCATGACATTGGTTCGGACGTTACGCCGCCTGAAGCAGGCCTGGAGCACGCCGTTGATTGGTCAAAGGCCGAATTCAAGGGAAAGTTCGCGCTAGAGAAGCATGTTCAAAACGGCGTGCACCGGCGACTGATCTTGTTCAACGTCAGCGGCTCACCGCTTGCGCTTCACGATGAGGTGATATTCGAAAATAACCGAGGAGTCGGACTTACGACATCGGGTGCAAAGGGGCCAAGAACAGGATTGACGTTGGCCTTCGGCCTCATCTCCGTCGATGGGGGCGAGTCGCTGGCCGAAACCTGCGATCGACGGTTCCAAATTGACATTGCTGGACGAAGGCATCCTGCGACGGCATTAAATCGACCGCCCTATGACCCCTCTGGCCGAAGGATGCGAACATGGAACGTGTGAATGCCGTAATCATCGGCGGCGGCATCATGGGGGTCTCGCTGCTGTACCATCTCGTTAAGGAGGGATGGACTGACGTCGTGCTGCTGGAAAAGAGCGGATTGACGCACGGCTCAACATGGCATGCCGCCGGATTGTGCACCCATTTTGCACACAGCTTGACCATTCAGCAAATGCGGGCGAGGTCGGTTCAACTGTATCGGGATGTGCTGCCGGCTGAAGTTGGCCGGGATGTTGGATTCCATGCCTGCGGCGCCCTTCGGATAACGCGTTGTCAGGACAGGATGGACGAATTTGCGCATGTCGCGGGCCAATCCAAGTTCAACGGCTTTGAATTGCGGTTGGTTTTGCCGGATGAGATTTCAGCACTGCACCCGCTCACAAATACTGATGGGTTGATTGGAGGCATTCACGAACCTGACGATGGCCATGTGGACCCCACTCTTGCAACCAATGCCATGGCGGAAGTTGCTCGGCGGCTCGGCGGTGACATCCGATTTCCGACCCGTGTTGTCGGCACCCGGATTCACGGGGACAGGTGGCATGTTCAAACGGAATCGGGCGAGATCATCTCAAATAACCTGATCAATGCCGCTGGCACCTGGGCGTGGGAAACAGGCCAAATGATGGGCGCAGAAACACCATGTGTTCCAATTCTGCATCAGTACCTTGTCCTCGACCGGATTTCGGCCGTGAAACATCACATGGCGAACACCGGCCGCGAGTTGCCCATGATTCGCGATCCTGAGGAAAGCTGGTATGTGCGGCAGGAAGGCGGGGGGTTGATCTTGGGCCCCTACGAACGGGAGGCGAAGACTTGGTCAGTGGACGGGATTCCACCTGATTTCGCTGCCGAATTGCTGCCTTCCGATCTTGAACGGGTTGAGGGCATCGTGGATCGGGCAATGGCCCGCGTACCCGCACTTGCGGAGGGCGGTTTGGCATCCGTGGTCAACGGGCCGATCACGTTTACGCCGGACGCCAATCCTCTCGTCGGCCCTGCGCCGGGATTGACAAACGCCTGGATGATTTGCGGTTCGTCCATGGGCGTCATGGAAGGCGGAGGTGCAGGTTGGTTCCTCGCCAGTTGGATGACGCATGGATACCCGCCGTTCGATGCACTCGCCGTTGATCCGCGCAGATTTGGAAAATGGGTTGACCGGAATTATCGCGTGGAGAAGGCCAAGGAGTGCTTCGGTCTTCAGTTCGGCATTCACTATCCATATGAAGAACGCCCTGCCGGGCGTCAAAAGCGGCTCTCCTCCCTTAATGACCACCTGATCGCACGCGGGGCCGTGTTCGGGGCGGCAAACGGTTGGGAACGGCCGAACTGGTTTGCCACAGCAGGATCAGGGGACATTGAACTCAGCTTTCGCCGACATGATTGGTTGGACGAGGTTGCGAGTGAGATCGACCGCGTAACGAATGCAGCAGGCATCATCGACCTGTCTTGCCTGTCGAAGTTTGAGATCCGAGGCAGTGAGGCCGGGGCATACATGGATTGTTTGGGCGCAAACTCCCCGCCGGCATCCGGACGGGCCAAATTGATTCATGTGTTGACACACAATGGCGGGGTGGAGTCGGAATTTTTGGCCGTGTGCCTTGATCCGGAAACCTATCAACTGACATCCGCTGCGGCGGCCGAGGAAATCGATGAAGGCCTGCTGCGCAGACATGGCCGAAAATTCGATGTGGAGGTGCAAAACGTAACGGATCGGATCGGGACGATCGCCATAGCGGGACCACAATCCCGTGCAATCCTTGAAGAGGTTTCCGGATGCGGTCTTTCAAACACCGAATGCGGCTGGATGTCGGCTCGGTGGATCAATCTGGCGGGTGTTCGGTGTGTCTTGCTCCGAGCGTCCTACTCGGGAGAGTTGGGGTGGGAGTTGCATGCGCCGTCAAGCGATATGCGCAGTGTTTTTGAAATGCTCTTGGAGGCGGGTGAAAGTCGCGGTTTGGGCTGCTTCGGCGCCTATGCGCTCGATTCGATGAGGCTTGAAAAGGGGTATCCTGCGTGGGGAGTGGATCTTACGACCGAGCGCACGCCCTGGGAGTCCGGTTTGGACAACTTTGTGAAGTGTGAGGGCAGGAGTTTTCGAGGCAAGGAGGCCTTGGTCGCACAACGCAAGGAATTGCGTTGGACAATGCGGTTGCTCGAAATTCAATCTCCTGAGATCAACCCGTTCCACGGCCATGCGGTTTATGGGAGTGGCAAGCCAGTTGGGCTGGTGACATCCGGCGGGTTCGGACATCGAACCGGCAAACGACTGGCGCTTGCCTATCTGAAAACCGAGGCGCTGGCCTCAAGCTTGGAAGTGGATATTCTCGGACAACGCCACCGTTCGGAAATTCTTGAGCGGCCTCCGTTCGATCCCGACAACATCCGTGTGTCAAGCTGAACCGAAAACGCATGGCGGGGTCTTTCCAATTGCAAATTTTGCAGTTCACGAAAATCGCTCTCATGCAAACCACTCCGGAAATGCAGGCGGTGTATCCGAACGGGTTCATCTCACTCCGGCGTACCATCCGAAAATCCGGCTGGCATGCGCAAATCCTCAAGATTTCTGGCGCGGATCACGGGACCGGAAAGCCATGTGCGAAAATGTCGTCCCGCGTTCTCCGGACGCATTCCCTTCCGTTCCATGATCAATAGGGCGACGGCGGCAAACACAAGCACGCAGATGGTCCAAACCCTGACGTGGGCAAGTGCCAATCCGATGAAGATGACAATCCTTGCATCAAAGCAGAGGAATCGCACCGGGCGCTGTGTTTCGCGCCATTGGATCGTTTGATCATGCATATCCCGCATCAGTCCCGGTTAAACGACAATCCGGTCTTTCGGCTTGCCTCGTCTGGACTCAGCAAGCCCCGGGAGATGAGATCCTGCGCTGAGTTCCTCAGCGTCCGTCGAAGCCCTTCGGGAGAGAACCTTTTGTTGGTCATTATCTCATGGACGAATTCAGGCCACCGGGACGGTTGCAGGCCGAGCAGAGACTCCCTCACAGGACCTGAGAAGGACAGCCACTCCCGAAGCGGAATTCTTCCCATCCCATCGGATCGCTGGACAAGGTGCTGAACCATGATGTAGCGCAAGCTGATTCCCAAGTCACTGGCGCGGTGATCCCGCTCCTTTGCCGGGAATGCCGACAACAGGCGTCTGATGCAGTCATGCACCGATCCTGCATGGGTAGTCGTGTAGACGAGATGACCGGTAAGTGATGCTTCAAGTGCAGCCGAGATTGTCTCCAAATCTCGTGCTTCACCGACATTGATGATGTGGGGCTTTCTGCGCAGCGCCGACCAGATGCCGGAAGCGAAGTCGGGAATGTGTCGACCGACCTCCGACTGGCCGATTGATGACGGCAAGCCTGTTTCGCCGCGAAGCACATCGTGAAAGTTATATTCGATTGGGGATTGGACGTCGACGATTTTGACCGCCCGCTTGGTGCTCTCAAGATGATGACGCGTTATGGCCGCCATGGTTGCTGATTTGCCGCTGCCGGTTGAGCCGGCGATCAGCACAAGGCCGCTGGGTGGTGACATTGCCGCCACTTCCGCCGGTCCAAGCGTTGCGAACGCGAGGTCCGGCGTTTTGGTCGGAAGGACACGAATCGAGATTTCGATTCCGAAACCGTCGCGTGCGTGAATGCCGGTTGCATTTATTCGGAATCGCTGCCTGCGGCCGGCACCGGTTGCGATTTCATGGGAGAAGTCAAGAATTCGGCGACCCATGATCTCGGCGGCGGCATTGGGTGCATGGTGAAGTTCGCAAAGAATTGCGGACACCTCGGACGCAGACCATGTCCGGTGCCCGAGGCGATAGAGTTGCCCATCGATTTCGATTCGGGGTTGCGAGTCGGTTTGAATCGTTATGTCGGATGCACCGGCGCTTGATGCGGAGAGAAGAAGTTGGCGCAGATGTCCGGGGGTAAACCTGGTGGGTTCGGCAAACGGAAGCACTATTGATTTTGTGGTCGGGTCAAGAATCAGCGTTTCAACCGAAGGAGGCGCCCCGAGCGTGCCGAGGCGTCCAGAATGACGCAAACAGAGTGCAGTTGAACCGTTCATGCAGCTTGCTCTGACGTGCCGTTGACAACGGCGACTGATACTCGGGGCACGAAATCATGCCGTTTCCCAGATTGCGCCCCGCAATCCATGATTCTGGCCATGGCATTCCGTGCAACCAGTGCTTTCGGCATCAGCCTTGACATCCGCAACCACGCCGGCAGCGACAGACATGCGCACACGGAGGGACCAAAACAGGCCAATCGACCACATTGCTTCAGGCGAAGCGGGAGGATTGAAATCCCATTCTCAAACGCCAAGCCCTGTTTGCACTCAACATTCATTTTTCGTCCGCCGATATGGTGCCCACAGTTGGTTCCGGACCAAAGGAGGTCCGCCAATTTTCCGGGTTGCGCCTGAAGTCAGCAGTTCCGATGATCCCGACCGTGCGGTTTCCGATCCTCATTTCGCCGGCACCACCGGTTACGCCAAAGTTCGAAACGGCAAGTTCGAGCTCGCCAATCATCCCCTGTGCTGCAAGCTTGCGGAATTCGAGCATTCCTTCATAATCCCGTCGAAGCCTCCGCAATCGCTCTCTGAATTCGCCTTCTGCCTGATCGAGTCCTGCCCTCCAGCCCTGCTCATACCAGGCTTCAACCCGCCCGCGTTCCTCATCATTCACGGGTATCAGCGCCATCGGCAGGGGGTTGACCTGAGGCGGGTCGAACAGGAGCCAGTCGCGCCATGTCGGTGCAACAGGCGCCAATCTCTCGGGTTTCAAGATTTGGAAGTAAATGTCGGCAACCGATACCGTTCTTTCATCGCCGTCGGATCTGAAGGCGTTCTCGGCGCGCTGCACGATCGGGGGAACCAGATATCCCGCTCCTCCCGGCACCGGCCGAGCCAGCCGATTGAAGTCGTAGACGACAGACAATTCGCCGCTTCGGGACTGCATCACTTCGCGAAGCTCCAAGACCCTGTGCCGGAAGCCGGATTGACTGCCGAACCGCAGGCAAGCCTCACGCTGATGTTGGCCGCGGATGTGCCAAGTTTCCGGCACGCTCCCATTCCCGGAAGTTGCCTCCGGCACTTTCTTGGCCAAGGGGAGATCTGCCGACGATTCACCGGAGAGCAAATCGTCCGGGCCGCCAAAGTCAATCGGTGTAATTCCATCGGAAACGTGGCTTGCCGATTGGGAAACACAGCCCGTCGCAAAGCATGCGGTCAACAAAATTCCCGCAATTGAGTTTGCAATGGGTGAATGATCAATCGGCATAGGTGAGAGCGATCGTTTTGCCTGCCGTCTCGAATGAGACTCTTGCAGCACCGAACACGGAATCATCAATTTTCCCAACGGCGTCGAGCGGATGTCCGTTGAATCCAGCAATTGCAACATGCACCGGGTTGACCGGTGCCTTGCCGGCAATGACGACCGAGTATCCGGTGATGCGGGCCAGCGAATGCAACAGCGGCTCGACCGGCCCGTTCCAGTCAACCTCAAAAACCGAAGCAGACAGTTCGGGCTGGATTGTTCCGCTATCCGGCACTGAGTTTGTAGCCGTCGGCGTGGTCCGCACTGTATGCAGTTGCGATAAGTTCTTCTCGATTTCGGCGACCTTCGCATTTGCCTCTGCGGTGGCCGACATTGCCTCTGCGATCTGGATTTCAATGGGGTCCGGACCCTTGATCGGCTGCACCTCCTGCCCACATCCGGCAAGCACCGTGAAGAACAATGCCCGGCCGAATCGGGCATGGATGGTTGCTGCTGTCATATTGGTGTCCGATTTCGAATTCCCGTGCGAAACTATCTGCAATGAAGGAAACTTCTTGGCGGGTCAGAATCCAGTCCGACCAGTTCGTGTGGAGATATTGCCGTGGCAGGGCCTCAATCCATTGGTTAGTTCTGATCCCGTGCCTCCGGCGTAGACCTTTGCACGAGACTGTGGTGCAGTCGATTTGCGCACCGCGATCCCCAAGGTTCGACCTGCATCCGGGAAATCAACAAACTTCGTCACACAGTTGTGATTCCCGCGTCAGTTGTTTCACCGAACTGCGTCATTCTTCTGAAGGCCCAGATGGCGGAGCTTCAGGATTTCTCAATTTGGCATCGAAAGTTTGGCCGACGGTTCGACCCGGCAGTTTGGGGAGCATCCGATTGGCTGCAACGATTTGAGAGCAATTCGTCCGGTTCTCAACTCTGTTCGCGAACGCTGCCGACTTTTGTCGCAAGAACCGGGAACGATGGATATCGCCATGCAGATTGCTGTGAGGTCAGCCATCCTTGCCTGGGATTCCTGCAGAGCTGAGAAACGCGCGATCAGGAAATTGTGCACCACTGCACTTGCTGCACGCGACTCCGCAAACCGGTCGGGCATCAAGCTGAGGCCAACTGACGGCTTTCCTCCGTCGTTGTTGGTCCCCGGTTGGATGGCGGAACTCGGCTGGGACGACATTGGAAGGTTGGAAAGATTCCTTGCAGGCAACACGCCTGGTCAAATGGCTGATCTTGGCCGTCAGGCGTTGTCGGCGATGATCCGTAAACTAAGGCAGAACGGCGATGTGTCCAGTGATGTCGAATGGATCATAAGGCTTGCTGGAACCAAACACGCCAAGATCAATGGAGTTCGCCGTCCGCGCCCCAAATCCAATTGGGAGCCAATCACAGAGGAAATGGCCGGACAGCTCGGAGCCAGACTCGAATGCATGCGGCCAACTGGAATCACCGAAAGGGCCTGCAGGGCGGTGTCGTCGGAATCGGGTCTACCGGCACTGTTGATGCGGGCTGCATGGCTGACCGGCATGCGGTCAATTGAATTGTTCTCCTGCCGACTTGCGGCATACGGGATTGACCCGCGTCCGGGTGCAGTAATGGGAAGCACCTTGAATGCGACTGACGCAGGCAGGCTGCCGCAAATTGGTGAAGTCGGGTTGCAAGAAGCCCTGGAAGCGGCCAGCCGGTTGTCCATGCACGCAGAACCGGAAGCCGGAAGAGGGCCATTTTTTGCTCTCTTCATCCATTCGCTTAAAGTGAAGTGCACTTCGCCGAGACTTAGGACTCCGTTGCGCGTTCAGTTCTTGGACGGGCTGACGCACCATGATCTTATGGTTCTCCATCAGGTGTCGCACCTCCGCCACCTCAATCTCTCCAAACCGCAAGCGGAACTGATCAGCAGAGCCTGCAACAGGGCGATCAAGACCTCAGCGCATGATTTGTTTCCGGATCGAAGTGATCCGGTGACACTCAACACGTTCAGGCACGCCTTCATCGACCTTGCGAGACTGACCATGCCAGCGGCTGAGATTGCAGCACTGACGGGACACACGTCAGTTAAGGGTGTCAGGTGGTATGGCCGTCGTTACGCACGCTACCGTCCGGACCGCAAACCCACCCGCTGGATGCCCGCACCCGACCCAGCACGTGTTGCAGAGATTTCGCGGGTGTGGGCGGAAACGCACGCCGTACCCGTTCCCGGCCAAGAACCGGAACCCACCCAAGAACTGATCTTCGATGAACCGTAATGCCGTCATGTGTACGGATGGCGGTTCCCAGGAAAATATCACGGGATGGTTGGGCAACCACTCCATTTTGCCACGCGCCTGCCGTGTCGCAAACCGGCGGCTGGGGCTGGGTTCAGCCGGAGCGGCAAATTGCCTGCTGCGAAACCGTCCTTGCCTGCAGGAACGCTCTCTCGTGCAGCCTGCACTTGGGCCGCGTCAAATACACGTTCCGTGACATATCCATTTGTGCCGCTTCAAGAATGGGCTGCTCAAAACAGTGTCAGATCGGACGTACGCACGCTCTCCATAACATTTCAGAAGGATGAGATTCATATGTGTGGTCATGAGAAATTTATTCGCAGCTCCCTTTGTTTCGGTGCAATTCAGGCCAATCCAAGTCGGGTCCGGCCGGATAACAGCGGATTGCAGACCCAGTTGCCGGACCCCAAATTCCCCGGACAACGTCTTGGTGTTTGCTGCTCCGGCTCCGCTGCACTGAAGCGGTTGCTTCCTGCGACCATCACCGGTCTGACAATTGCCGCTGCGCAATTGGCGGCGGCCGATGGGGACGGGAAAACTGCCACCCACCCAGGGTTGATTGGAGGGATTGAAATCGTCGGACTGCCATCCGAGGGATATGGCATCGGTCCAACCACCTTTCGGATTCCGGGCGCTGCCGGTTACGCAGAACGGGTGGCAGTTACGGGACATCGAGCTGATCCAATTCAGGTTGGTGCAGGCCAACTTTATTTCGAACTTGGCGACCCGGTCTGGATGCACATTAACGGCTTGCGGCTCTACGCGGCCAAAGCAGGTGCAAAACTCGACAGGTCGAGTGGAAAATTCGGTGGCGCGGCGATCAAGAATATTTCCGTTGCAGCAAGGGAAGGAAGTGCGTTTGAGGCACTCGCGGGGAAAGCAGGCCGGAACCGGTCTCTCATTTCCATTGACGATGTGATTATTCGGGTGCCCGGAGGTGAAGGGGAGCCGGTGGCTAAGCAATCGCCTGGTCCCAACTTTCGTCAAGCCATGCATGACCGCGCAGGGATTCTGATTGGTGCGAGAGGCGTTCGCTTGTCCCAAACTGTCACTGGAATCGTCGGTGGCTTCGGCACTGGAGAAGCCGGTACGGCAGCGGGGTTTGCTGTCGATATCGCCCTTGAGACAGCATTGAACGACAATTCAACGGAGCTTGAAGTTACAGCTGTGATCAGGTTTGACGGTGTTCCGCAGTTAAGAATATCGGCAGATGTAACAGCGTTTGGATCCGTTCCCCACCTGCGGCTTAAAGGCACAATTTCCATCTCGGATGACGGCTTGATCTTTGGCCAGGCAGCGGGACTGTCGGGTGTGAACCGGTTAGCTCACACCGGATCGGTTTCGCCTGACGGCCATGGAATTTTGGAGGGCCGCCTCATCACCGCAAATTTGGCAAAGCGTCTTGCAGATGTGGGTGCCAACAGCAAATCGATCGGCGATCTGGTCGACCTTCTTGCCAAATTCGGGCGGGAGGGCGGCACGGTTAAGAGGGCACTTGATTGGCCACAATGACGCAACAATCAAGGAATGGTTGAGGTCCCGATTCCAGAAGGGCAACACTTGAATTGTTTGTTCAGACATGAGCGAGTTCTCCGAACTGATTTCCGGGAGCGAGGTTCCTGAGTTTGCTTCGGAATCAAGTATTGTTTGCGAAATCACTCGGAGCACACTGCATTTGGATTTTTTGCCGATTCCCTCTCGGTTTGCCTTGAGTTGCGCCGCCTCGAATTTGACGTTTAGTGGGAGGTGAACTCAAGCCAGGCCTTGTTCTCGTTCGGCGAAGAATCGCGCATGCGGTTGATGGAGAACCCGATTGCCGTCGAATTCAGGCGGGTTCCAACCAGTTTGGCGAAGTTGCAGCGTTCCCAATCACGGCATCAGGCCACAGGGCTGCCTGTGTGCATATGCATCTGGTGCAGAATGGCTCAACAACTGGTTCAAATCCCCGCTTGCACTGCAGGGGACGTCCTCATACGGGCCAGAACTTCGCTTGGAGCATCTTGCCGCGACCCGACCGGACCGGATGCCGGCCTCGTCCATCGCAATGACACGGCTCTCCAGAACCAAGGAACACTGCGCAGCGCATGTCGACCTCAGCAGCTCAATGGCCTTGCGGCTTCAATTGGTCAGCGTGGTCTGGTTCAGGCTCAGATGGATTTCGGAAGCGAAGAGGTGATCAACCGGATGCTGCCAGGCGTTTTCAAGGCTATCCGGAATCTGACCTTGACCGAGGCGGAGCCGGGAGATTTCTCCCACGGCGCAAATGCGCTATGGTCGGTATGGTTTGGACTGCATGCCACTTCCGGCGGTATGGTCCGCAGCCGAACCACAAACAGGCCAGCACAGCCAGGCTGTTCACCGTTCCGTAAGGTCCTTAAGCTTGTCCACTGTACAGGTCATCGGATGTGCTTCCGCGGCCAGGTATTTTCCCGTCAGAACCAAGTCCCTTATCCCCGG
>JAGWAS010000019.1:63905-81673 GCA_021296235.1 Paracoccaceae bacterium
GACAGTTTGCAGTGTGCAGCATGGCCGCAGATTCAGGAACCCAATACCATTTGAACTAGCGTCTTTGGCTTCAACTGTGCCGGTGCAAGGCGCGGTGCCGACTACGGTTTTGCACATTGACCGAAGCAAATTGGATTGTTTGTTCATGATTAGTATGCATTATGTTCGTATACTTGTTCCCTAGGACAGCTGAATGGGCCGGATTCCAATAAACTTTCCAAAATCGCTTGAATTCCGGCCCCGGAGGGTTCCGGCGAGGAGGAGGTTTGCCTCTGTCACCACCGTGCAGCAATCGTGCCAACCCCTTCAGGCTGAATCAGCACGATTCCGGCACCTGTCCAGATGCAATTACTGCACCCGCTTTGCCTCAACATTGGTGAATGCAGAGATTCATAAATCCTCTGCTTCATCGCCGTCTTCAAGAATTCGGTTTTGTCTGCGGTATGCCCGGTTTCACAGGGAAGCGGAAGGACACGGTAAAAATACCACTCCGGTTCCGGACAGTTGTGCGGATCGGGCACCAGGCGGACGCCGTTTAGCGGTCAAGCCATACTGAACCCAGCACCAACGAAAGGACATTGAAGCCATGCCGAACAGCCGGACAAATCTGCTTTGCGCCGAACCCCCGGTTTCGACCGAAAAGCAATACGAACAGTTTGCCGCAAGGTTGCAGCGCCAAGCCAGACAGGGGGCCGGGACACGGCCATGGCGCCGGGCGCTGCGAGTGCTTTTGACCGAGAACGCGGATCATGGCAGCAACGGTGCGGCCCGGTTGACAGTATGGGTTGTTGCCGACAATGCCGTCAATTCGCTCTGGGCCGGGTCAGCCTTAAGCGATTTCTACATGTCTGCGATTGTCGCCTGTCCGCAGGTAAGCCGGATTATCTTCACTTGCCCGACTGACGGACGCACCGGTTATGCGCCGCGGCTTGTCTGGAAATCCCGGGGAAAACAGTCGGGAGACCGACGAAGCCTTGCGAGCGAGTTCAGGGATCTCGACATCTCACTGCATTCCGCTGCACTTGAGTCAGCGCAGGTTCGCAGCGAGACTCCGTCGAATTTGGACATTCTCTTGCAGATTGGTCGCAGTCCAGCGGTTCAATGGGATGCGATTGAGCAGTTCGTCAAACATGTGAGCGCACAGAATTATTTGGACTGCAGTGCTGATGAAGCACTGCGCATACTTGATCTTTCAAGAACCCTGATGCCGTGTCTGCCCGACGGGTCAGGTGTGTTAACCCGCTGGCGGGCCATCAAAATGTTGGCCGAGAAGGGTTGGTTGAACGGTCATGTCGCAGGGCAGCGACCATTGCGACCGCACGGGACCGCCGCCACACCGGCAGAGATCTTCGGCTTGGTGTCAGCGGCCTTTGGGTCGTCAATGACAGAACTTGCGGGTCCAAGGAGGCTGACCTCGCTTATCCATCAGAGGTATTTCGGTGCTGCGATCATTCGCCGGGCCACGAGCCGAACACTTGTTGAGATTGGTTCAATTCTTGGCGGAAGGGATCATGCCACCGTCATCCACGGTCTTGATAGGATCGACAGTTGGAATGAGATAGATCCGGTTCACGGTCGGCTCCTCAATATGTTCGTCCAGCTTGCCGACAATCTGGGCATCATGAAGCACAAGGAATTCAGATTGAAGGCCGCCGCAGAGACATACGGTGCAGAACATCCTGGTTTGCAACCGGAGGGTGTTTCAATAGATTCCGCCGGTCGTGGTCATGGCAGCAGAATGCAGCGCAGCAATCAAACCCAATCCGCCGGTGTCACCAGGTTGACGCCGCTCAGCCCTGCCCGAACCGGGCAGAAAATCCACTGAAATGGAGATTGGTGCACAATAGTCGCTGAGGGCACGTATCTCTTCGATGTAATTGGCCAAGGGCGTCATGGACACCCTTGAGCAGGCGCTGAACAGTTGTCCAAGGTACAGATTGAAAACAGCAGGGGCCTGTGGGACGAATTGCAATCGTTGTCAGGCCTAAAATTTGGCGGATTTTGGCACGAATATGCGACGCACTGCGGATCAATCAGTGTTTCCGCATCGAATTCCTGCCAACCGACGCCGCCAGTGTGACACGAAAAAGTGGCCTGCCATCAAAAACGTCAATTGAATCAACGACCTGAAATCATGAAGACTGGAAGTTGGAATTACTGGAGCCCTTATGACATCACCTCTCATTTGCTCTGCGTTGGGCCATCTTGTAAAAGCCAATTGCAAGGTGCATGCACAAGGCGGCGCCGGTCTTCGTGGCTCCTGGAAATACCGCTTGCGAGACTGCCGCGTTGTGGCAGCTATCGAGGATCAGATCATGCGGATCCTTGCTGTACGGATTGACTGTCATCAGTGGCAGCAAACTAGAGTTGGATACTTGAGCAGCTGTAACGGATTATAGGATGCGGCATCTTTCTTCTGACTTCAAAAGGACGGCGCGTCTGTTGCGATATCGCGTGGCAAGCGTCTATTCGCAGCGTGCTGTTTTCCGGTCTAGGATGCTCAAGGAAATGCCAGAATGGCACCGGCAAGGTTACAATTACTGGTGGATTCACCACCGGGCCCGGATAGTTGAAGCAACCGGCGCCATCTATTTTCCGGTACCGAAAGCGGCAAATACGGCGCTAAAGCATATGATCACCGATGAACACTTCTCAGATGAACATCGTATCCATAGCGCAGTGCCGCGCGGTGTCGCATGCTTGGACGACAGGCATTTGACACTCAACGACCTTACGACTGGCCCCACGCGCTGCTTTACCGTAGTGCGCCACCCGATTGACCGCTTCGCCTCGGCGTATCGAAACAGAGTTACCACAAATCAAGAAAACGGACTTAAGCGGAGTCTGCAGACTTTTCTGAATTGCCCGGAAGATACATCGATTTCAATCGACGATCTGATTGCCTATGTGGCAGAAACTCAACCTGATGTCATGGACCAGCATGTGTGTCCGCAATGGTCGGTCTGCGGGTTCGGGCGAGTGCCGCTAGAGATGATTGGCAAAGTTGAACGGCTGGAGCGTGATGTTCAGGCCTTTGCCAACGCCGGCCTCATTGAACCGCGAAGCATATCGCGTCTTGTCGTACGAAAGGTGCTGTCCGCAAAGCAGAAATCTGCGATATCTCGATTGTATGCTCGAGATTTTGAAGTCTTCAATTACCAATAGCACTTGGCCGCTAGGTTGCATTCTGGTGCTATCGCCGCGCGTGCAAATGGGCTCGCGGATGCTTCCTTGACCCAAAGATCCCGGAAACCGTTGCCGCCATTGGGTCTTACCTCCCGTGATAGCATTGACCTGCTGATTGAAATTGTGATTTTGCCTGTAGTTCCTGTTACCGTGGCTTCCCCGTCATAGTGGTTCGTGACAATGATAAACTGCCTGGTGATTAACCTTGCCGACCAAGTTGCGCGAATGGGTTTCATGGCAGCTCAGCTCAAACAAATGGGGCTCGCATTTGCGCGCATTGAGGCTGTAAAATCCGAAGCTGCCTCGGCGGCTAGGAGTAAGACCTACTGGCAAAGCTGGGAGCGGCCCTTGAAGGATGCCGAGTGCGCTTGTCTCCTCAGCCACATGTCTGCTTGGCAGAGGGTCGCTGACGCAGGAACGCCCATGCTCATCCTCGAAGATGACGCCATTCTCTCGACGCATATACCGGAGGTCTTGTCGGCGGCAAATGCCCTCAACGGAATCGATCATCTTACGTTCGAGACCCGGTGTCGGCGCAAGATTTTGGCAAGAAGACCCACAGGTACAGTTGCTGGTCACGGAATTTTCAGGCTCTATCAGGATCGGAGTGGAGCTGCTGCATATTTGTTATGGCCCGCAGGAGCGAAGAAACTTCTTGACAATGCATCACGCTCAGCTGGACTCGCCGATGCAGTGATCTGCCGCACCTATGAACTTTTTAGTTACCAGCTTGACCCAGCCGGCGCAGTTCAAATCGACTGCGCGTCGAATTATGGCATTACGCCTCCAATCCAAACCCACTCGGCAATTTCTGCTGCACCCGAGGCTACAGGCAACCTTCGGGCACCGGGTTTCCGCATGCGCCGAATCGGTGCACAACTGACGATGGGATTCAGGTTGCTCAGCCATCCACTTGCAAAACGCCAGGAGATCAACGTGGTTCCGGAAGATTTCATCCTAGACCGGCATTAGTCGGAACTTCTTGGGACGGTTCAACGTTGATTTGATGCCAACATGTTGATTTTTGTTGGCGGTCAGGATTTGGAACCTGATTTCAACTTGCCATTCTTATGGGAACAAACTGACCCGGATTGACGTCCAGAAGCTCAAAAGCACGGGCCTGTAGCTGCATTGGTGTCGTTGCAACCGCAAGTCCGGTCTCCGTTCCGCCGGGAATGCACACTCTGTTCAACGCCACGCTCGACAGATCGTCGAGCAACGTCCTGAAGCTGTGGACGGGAAAGTCATGCCCGGCCCGTTTCGTGTCCACCTTGGCCTTGGCCCACTCCGAAACCTCCGCCTTGCCGACCGGTGAGGATCGCTGCGCCCTGGCACCAAGCGAGCGGCTCTGAGAGCGGCGGAGGCATGCTCGTGGGGCAGGGCGCGTACCACCTGCAGTGTTCCTAAGAGATTTTCGAGGGCGACACCCCCCTTCAGGACGATCCTGAGAGCTTTCGACGAGTTTGGACAAATTTGCGATTGTTCTTTTTCTGATGCGCAATCCTTCCCACCAGGCCAGTCGCAGGAGGATTGCCGGTTCCCCTGCCTTGTTAGGAATTAGTTCGATGTTGAAGGTTACTTCGGATCCTGTGTTATGGGCACAAAATTCCAGTTGTCACTCGCCCTTGAACACAAAACCTCTTTCAATTCAAATAAATATGCCATAAACGGCGCCCTGAAGTTCCGATTAGTCTTCATCGTCCCACCAACTCGTTCGCTGGCGTTCATGCATTTTCCGCATCCGGGCAAAGACCGTGTTCTCAACTTGGCAGCGGTCCCAAACCGTCTTCAGAATCGCTCCCGCTGGCTCAACTGAGAAGAAAGTCTGCAAGTGCCAATACAGGTTACGAAGTGTATCGTCAGTCCCGACTGTGAAACAGGACATTCCTTGAAAGAGGGGAACGAGTTCATTCTTTACCTGCGCAATACGGGCGGGTTTGGGCGCAAGCCTCTCCGCGTTACAAAGATGGCGTTCGCTTTCGTGCATCTTTATTGAGTTCACAAAAAGCGAGGCCATCATCGCAACGGACCTGACTTCAACGTCGCGGTCATGTTCGGCAAAGGTATCGGCGGCCGAAACCAACCAGCGGAGGTTGAGATGGTTACAAAGAAAGGCACATTCTGCATTCCAGAGCTTCCGAAACTGCGCATAGGTGTCGGCGGTTCGGAATTCCCGGCGTATCAACACGATCAATTTGGCATGGTGCCAAAGTAGTTCGGGCTGCCCGGAAAATTCGCGCCGCAGGTTCTCGATATGCCGGTCAAGTTGCTTGCTGCTGCCCCGGGTCAAAAACGGCTGGCCTTCGTCGATAACACGTGTCTTCATCGCGGTAAGGTTCGAGGCGTCTGCACTCTGTTTGGCTGCACCGCGCCGACGGCGGTGCTGGTTAAGCGACAGGAGGCGCTCAAGGCGCGATTTTCTTTTGGGAATCATTGAGCACCGGAATCTCTTGGTGTCAGGATCGTATTGCGGCAAGCATCAAATGTGAAATCGTATTGGTGAAGCATCTCCCGGAAACCAGCGTTTATGTCGTGTGAACCAAATTCAACTGTTTCTTCTTTTGCGACATTGACAAATGCCTTCAGATGTCGAGAGGCTTGCTTCTGGGCCACGGAAGGCCGGACCTTACGTTTAAACGGGTAATAGAAGATCCGGTCACGCCAATCCCTTATCCGCGGGCGGGGGAACCTGAATATTCCGTCGTGAAGCCAGAGGCTCGTCAGCGCCGTGCTTCTCGCCGTACGGTACCACGCAAGTGTCAAGAGAACCTGATCCCATACATCAGGGTTGTCGCGGCAGAGACTCCTCCAGACTTCAATCAACTTTCCGGTTGCGTCACTCTTGCCGAAATAAACAAAGAACGACAGGTCACTCCATCCTTGGCGGCGGACAATTGCAATGTCAAAAGGATTGTCGAAGACTGCATATGGTAAGCGCAATAGTTCTGCATCGGCATCAATCCAGCAGATAGGGCAGCTGCTCTCGTTCCAAGCTCGCATGATTGTCTCGGCTTTCAGGTTGACATTGGCTACCCAATTGCCGCGCGATCGGACAGGGTCAATGCGGTGCGGCAAGCCATGGCGATCCAGCGAGCGGCAAAGTTCACCGGCCAATGCTTCGTAGGGTGTATCCTCAGTATAGCAGGATACGAACAGAGGCGGAGTCTTGCGCGGGGTCTCCAGGAATTCGATTTCTGTCGCCAGTGAGCCCGTGGCAATTTCATCGTATCGGTCCGGGTCGCGAATATGGGCGATTGTACGCCCCTGTTGTGCTCTTGTTCCGGCCTTGGCCCAGCCAATACCTGCCGCCGACAAAAACTCCTTGGTACGGCTTATGTGCGTCCGATCAACCATTTCGCCTCACTGTTTGTTGTGTGCACCACCCATGTATGACCACGCGAACCTATTTTACGCAATTTGCCTTTTGCAATCTGATCGGCTGCCGGAACTTCTGTTAGGGTATTCCATGTAGGTCAAGTTCCGTAGGTGGACCTCCACTACGGTGCAAGCGGGAATTTGACCAAGATGATGTCTGTGCTTCCTGTGTCGGCGCAGGTGCATGCAGCAACGGACGGAAGCGGTCTTGGCAATGTCAAAAACCTTGAAGTTTGCAAAAGGTGGCTGCACTCGCCGAAATACCCGTTTGAGTTACGGTCGGCGGGAATTGGTGTCTTTCTCAGCCATAGGGGTTTCAGGAATAGATTACTTGCGTAGGGCGTTGATGCCGCTCTCATACTGGAGGACGACATTGAATTTGACGAAACCTTACTCACAGGGTTTGGGTCGGCAAGGAAACATATTCAAAACCTCGAACATATCCAGTTTCCTGTTCGGCAGGTCCGTACAAAGACAAAAATCTTTCGGACCTCAGGGGATCCTGCGAAAGTCAGAATAGTCGAACCGCTTGTTGTTTCTATTGGCGCATGTGCTCAGCTAGTGTCACGAACCGCAGCGGAGCGCCTGCTTGAGGCAACGCAGCGAATTGACAGGCCGATTGACTGTTTTCTGCAGTCGATCTATTCGGTGATCCCGTCGGGGGTTGGTGAAATCAGCCAAGAGCTTGGCGGCAGTACCATTCATGCCAAGGACCAACAGGTCAGTTGGGCAGAGCGTGAATTCAAACGCTTCGCATACTGGATGAAGGTGCGCCGCATGTCGCCGCGCTGTTGGGAAGTGAAAGGCTGTGCAGCCGCGGGTCGGTGAGGGCAGGCGACAGGGCGCAGACATGGCCCGAAACTCCTCCCGTTCAACTTCGCCCGAACAGCCGCTCAATATCTGTGAGGGACAGGGTGATGTGAGTTGGTCGGCCACCTGGTGTCTGTTCCATGCCACGCAGCAGCGCGTTCATCTCATCAACGGTCAAAGATCGCCCGGACCGGATGGAACCGTGACACGACATGCGGCTGAGCACAGCGTTCACCCGCTCCTCAAGCGCCAACGCTTCGCCGGTTTCCTCAAAGCTGTCGAGGATGTCCCTGACAAGGCTTGCGCCATCCACCTTCCCACCGAGAATTGCGGGAACTGAGTTGATGGCAATTCCCTGGGGGCCGAAGGGTTCAATTGTGAGCCCCATTTCCTCCAATTGACCTGCAAGCTCCAGAACTCTTGAGCGTTCGGTTGGAGGAAGATCGACGACCACCGGTGCCAGCATCAATTGGGATTCGACCTTCCGTGCCGCATACTGAGCTTTGAATTCCTCATAGACAAGTCGCTCATGCGCGGCGTGCTGATCGACAATGACCAATCCATCTTCGGTCTGGGCGATAATGTAGTTTCTGTGAAGTTGTGCCTTCGCTGCACCAAGTGGATGATCGACCGGCTCCGCAGAATCGGGTTGAGCGACCTCCGCCCGCGGCTCCATTGTGCCGAGCGGGGCTTGCGTCGGCACGGTTCGAATCTCCGGAAATGATCCGGTTGGGGCGGAAAGTGCCTTTGAAATGACAGTCCGTCGTTGGACATGACTGACAGATCCCAATGCTGGCTGAGATGGCCTGCCTGCTCCGAGCATTGCCGCGGAAAGGGTTGAAGACGATCTGTGTCCCTCGCTTGCCAAGGCTGCCCTGACTGCACCCACGATCAGCCCGCGCACGATACCGGCTTCGCGAAAGCGCACTTCCGCCTTGGTCGGATGTACGTTCACATCGACCTCCGTTGCCGGGCAATCAATGAAGAGGCCGGCAACCGGAAATCTGCCGCTTGGAATGTGATCCGCATAGGCGGCCTTTAGGGCGCCGAAGAACAGTTTGTCCCTGATTGGTCGGCTGTTGACGAACCCATACTGGTGACCGGGCGATCCTCGGTTGAAGGTTGGCAAGGCACAGAAACCGGTCAGCCGAATGCCGTCACGCTCGGCATTGAGTTCAATTGCGTTGGACGAAAATTCCTTGCCAACGATCAGGTCCATCCGGTCAAGAAGTGCCTCCGGTCCAATTTTGCCTTCGGTGTCGAATTTCAGCATGCTCCGTTGATGGCCGTTCTCTGCTGCTTCGATCAGTTCGAACCGGATTCCCGGTTCGGCGAGAGCCAATGCCCTGACAGTATCGGCGATTGCCCGGCTCTCGGCTCGATCGGACCGCAGAAACTTCAGCCGTGCCGGCGTGGCTCGGAAGAGATCTGTCAATTCAACCACGGTCCCCGAGCCCAGTGCCGCAGGGCGTACTTCCGAAACCTTTCCGCCATCGACCGTAATTGAAAAGGCTGAGGGTTCCCCGGCCTCGCGGCTTGTAACGATCAGTCGGCCAGCAGCACCCATCGATGGCAGGGCTTCACCGCGAAACCCGAATGTCGTGATGTGGCATGCCGTGAAACTGCCAGCGAAAGATCGCCGCCGGCGATGCCGTATCCATCGTCGACAACTCTAATGAGAGCTTTGCCACCATTGGTTTGGATAACCGTTATTCTGCTGGCTCCGGCATCAACCGAGTTCTCGACAAGTTCCTTGACCACCGACGCTGGGCGCTCAACGACCTCGCCGGCAGCTATGCGGTTGATGGCCGCTTCGTCAAGTTTCCTGACGCGCTTGCGTTCGGGTGATTGCCTGCCGTTGGAACCGGTCATGCAATGACAATAGTCGATTCCAGCGCATCCGCAATTGTGCGGACATTTTTTCTTGTCGTCTGCTCACCCGATTTGCGTCTGTGGGTTTTGTTGCAGAATTCAACCGATGCACCTTCCTGCAATGACAGATCACCAATGTGACGTGCACGTTTCAGGAAATCACCAATTCCACCAAAATCGCAAATTCCGAGTCATGGCGGTTTCCTCGCCGATTGTTCAGTCTGATCAGCAATGGTTTGAAAATTGTGGAGTTCGGCAGGCCGCTGGGTGTTCATAACGGCGACGATTTGGCTGTTGTTGATCGATCCCGGCAACGAAGAAAATCAGGGTTCCCAACAGGTTTCATCGATGCTCTGGGGTTGGGGATTCCGTTACCATGTTGCAGCGGAGCGACTGGCGGTTTCCATTCCGCTTGCACTTGGAATTGCCAATCGGTGGAACCAAACATGTTCCTGGGTTCATGAACTTGCGAAAACGCTGCAATCGCAGGGATTAATTCGTTTCGAATTCTTCCAGATCATCTGGATTGCCGACAACGACGAAATGCAGTTCGTCGGGTTTCAGGAGCCGCCGAGCCAAGGCATTGACCTCTTCAAGCGTGAGGGCGTTCACCATGTCGTTGCGGTTCTCTACATAGGATGCGGGAATTGAGTCGAACTGCATGCCTGCCAGTATCCTTGCTATCGAGCCGTTTCCGTCGAAACGAAGGGGATACGCCCCTGTCAAGTAAGTCTTGGCGTCGGCGAGTTCCTGTTTGGTAACGCCGTTTTCGGCCAGTCGCCTCCATTCGTCCTTAACCACCTTTACGGCCTCTGCGACCCGGTCGTTGGCTGAACTCAACTGACCGACAATGAGCCCGGCATTGCGGTAGGACGCAAGATATGTGCCAACGCCATAGGTGAGGCCGCGCTTGATCCGAACTTCGTCATTCAACCTGGCGGAATAGCCGGAGCCGCCAAATATCTCATTGAGGACATACGCTGTCAGGAAATCCGGATCCTCGCGCAGCAAACCCTCATGTGCAAACTGAACCACCGATTGCGGCGATGGAAAATCGACAACTGTCGTGCCTTCCCCAAGCAGATAGTCGGGCTTTTCCGGCAGTTTCGGCCCATCTGTGGGCAGATCACCAAGCAGCCGGTCGATGGCAACCGCGAGTTCCTGTGGAGTGATGTCGCCGGAAGCTGCCACGACCACGCCGTCCAAGGTCAAACCCGCTGCGTGAATTTCTCTCATGTCAGCGATCGTCAATGCCGCTACCGTTTCAGCGGTTCCCTCAAGCTGTCGCGCATAGGGGTGGTCGCCGAACTGAAGCCGGCGCAACTCAAGCGAGGCAATTTCCTCCGGATCCTTTTCGAGGTCCGCTATTATTGAGAGAACCTGCCTGCGTACCCGCTCGAACGGTTCCTCGTCGAAGCGCGGCTCAAGCAGCGCAAGTCGCAGGAGTTCTATGGACTCATTCCGTCTATCAGTCAGGAACTGCACTGAGATCGACACCGCCTGCTGGTAGGTCCGAAAACGGTAGATTGCCGCAAGTTCCTCCTGCTTTTCCTGGAATGCAATGGCATCAAGCTCACCAGCCCCTTCATTCAGGAGTCCGGTCATGAGGTAGGTTGCACCCATTTTGCCGCTCTGCTCAATGCTGGCGCCACCCCTGAACCTGATTTCCAGGGCCGCGAACGGAATGGAATGATCCTCAACCAGCCAAGCTTGGATTCCCTTTGGCGTAACGATTTCCTGAATGTCGATTGCCGAGGCCATGCACGGAAATGCGATCGTTGCGGCAAGAACACATGCCGCCGTCCGGTTTGCCGCCGAAGTTGTCAGTGCACGCCCGGCTGCAATTGTGGTGAGAAGGAGGCTTGCGGTCCGTTGCATCATTCGATCTCCTCACCGGAAAGCCAGCCGGTTACCGAATTCTTGATTTCGAGAACATCCACTGCAGCGGAAATCACATCCTCTCCTGTAACCGACTGGAGGATTTCCGGCCAAGCCTGAACGTCCTCAATCGAGAGCCCAGCGGTGAGTGCCTGACCGTAGCGATAGGCCTGATTGTAAACATCGTCTTGGCCATATATCCAAGCTGCCCGTATCTGTGTCTTCACGCGGTTCAGTTGATCTTCATCCACACCGGATTCCAGGAACTCCTTGAGCACCTGATCAAGTGCGATCTCGGCTTCTTCCAGTTCGATTCCTTCAACGGGAACCACAATGAATCCGAACGTCGTTCGGTCAAGCGCGAGGCCGTTATAGAAAGCAGATGCCTGGACGGCGATTTTCCCTTCAATTTCCAATTTTCGGCTGAGGACGGAGGTTACACCCCCGCCGAGGATTTCCGCGAGGATTTCAAGGGCTGCTGCATTTTTTTGCTCACCCGGATTGCGTTCCGGCGCGAGATAAAGTCTCACCAGATAGGGTTGTGCGACCCTTGGATCGGTTGCGGAAAGCCGCCTCGGTGCAAGGTGCGGCGGTTCCTGCGGCCGCATTCGTTCCTTGAGATTCGGATTTGGTACAAGATCACCATAGTGTTTCATGGCAAGTTCCCGAACAAGGTCGGGCTCCACATCGCCGGCGATTACCAACGTCGCGTTGTTCGGAACATAGTGCGACCGGTAGAATTCGAAGAGTTCTTCCCTGTTGATTTCGGCGATTTCGTGCCGCCAACCTATGACCGGAATCCCATAGGGATGATTTAGGTAAAGTGCCGCATTCCGTTGTTCAGAGAAGAGGGCATGCGGATTCGAATCCGTTCTTTCGTTTCTTTCTTCAAGAACAACCTGCCTTTCGACCTCGACATCCTCCTCGGTCATCAAAAGGCCAGTCATTCTGTCGGCCTCCAGTTCCATGACTTTCTCCAGGCGGTCGGCAGCGACCCTCTGATTATAGCCCGTGAAGTCTCGGCTGGTGAAACCATTGTCGCTTCCGCCAAGCAGTTGAACCGTTCTTTGGAATTCCCCCAATCCGTGCAATTCGGTTCCACGAAACATCAGATGCTCAAGGAAATGGGCAATGCCGGATTGACCGGCCGGCTCATCGGCAGCTCCGACCTTGTACCAGATCATTTGAATCGCCACCGGTGCGCGGTGATCTTCAACAATCACGACATCCATACCGTTTTCGAGCGTGAAACTGGTGATTTCCTGCTTGGAAAGCGCAGTCCCGCCAGCGGTTGCAATAACCAGCGACAGCCAAATCGGAAACAATCTCCGCATTGTCTTGAAACCCCAATGTTCAAAGTCCTGTCGATTGTCGCGGGAGGCCGTCCGCAGTTCAACTGTGACAAGAAAATGTGATGTGCAGTTTAGCTTAGTTCTCGCTCCGCGGCGGTGCACTTGGAGTTCTTACGTCGCTTCGCCGCAGCCGTTCCAGTTCGGCATATTCGTCAAGTGTCATTTCCTCATAGGCCCTGAAATAGAGGTTGACGTTGAACCATCGTTCAAGGAGCTTGCCTTGGCGTCCGCGCCGAAACTCCTCATCTTCGGCGGCAAGAAGCAGCCGAATGTTCTTATCTGTGCCCAGACGGGATGCGTAAGCCACAAACTCGCGGTCTCCTGCCGGAATTCCACCATTGCCGCCACCTCGTCGGCCACCCAGCGCGGCAAGTGCTTCGCCTGCAGCGTCCTTCTGTGCCCTGTCGGGTCGCGCCTTGCTTGGGCGAGGCAGGTTGGCAACGGATTCGGGCAACTCGATCGGGCGGGACGGTGCTGCCGAAAATTCATCCGTTGGCCGAAGCTTGGCTCCGGACTTTGGAGACAGCACTTCTTCGCTTCCGCCTCTCAGTGAGCATGCCGAGAGGAAGAGCACAGCTGCGCACGCCATAGCAATGACCGATATCTCCGATCGCATGGTGAACCTCTAACAATTGCCCGCGCCGCTTCAATCACAAAGCAGAAATCCATTCAACCTCACAAAACCGGTGTTCAGTTTGACCAGCGTCGAACTGATGTTGGACATGATGAATGACCTGTCCCGGTCTCAACCGCAGCAGGCTGTGCGTGGGAAAGGAAATGGTCCCGTACTCAGAGCTGCATGGACGGGGTGCGCATTCCCCGCGGAGTTGAGACTGAACTTGTGTTTGTAACGGCACCGACCCGGCTGCAGGCCCATGCGTTTCAATTGCTGAATGTCAGTCCGGTTCAGTCTGTTCCCGTAACAATGACAGGTTGAAACCTAGTTCCAAAGCCTGACCGTTAGCAAGATTCAACATGTTGGAATTAAATCAGCCTTGAATCGTCCCATGAGGTTCCAATCAAGTGATTGCGACGGGCGCCATGAACCGACAATACCGGCAATCAACTCTGATTTGTTTGCAAGCTTTGTGCGAGATATAGACTCACCGCAAGGGCGATCAACAATGGAATGAAAGCAACCCGCAATGACGTTGCCTCGGCAACCAATCCGATCATCGGAGGTCCGATGAGAAACGCCGTGAGCGCGCCAAATGTCATTACAGAGACATTCCTTGCTTCACCAATATCCCCCAATTCGGCACTTGCGCTGATCCCAAGGGGAAAAATGGTCGAGACGCCAAATCCAACCAGTGAAAATCCCGCGTAGGCTGTCCATATATCTTTGGAAAATACCAAGATCAGTATTCCTGTGAATGCAGAGCCCAAGCATAGTTTGGCCAACCGAACTGCACCGAATCTGTTCTTAAGGACATCGCCAACAAACCGGCCAAGAGTAACCGTGCCGGCGAAGACGGTAACGGCCAGCCCATCGCGACTTGAGCCGCCCCAGGCAGACTCTGGCATGTAGACGGTTGCCCAGTCGTTCATTCCGCCCTCGACCATAGTCCCACCGAATACGACCATCCCGATCAGGTAGAGCGCAGGCGGGATCGGCGGCAAATTCCGGGATTTGGCGGCCATTTCCTTCTTGTTCTTGATCGTCGGCATCGCAAGGCCAATCGCGATGAGCAATGGAAGCAAAAATAACGCTGCAACCAAAAGTGAATAACCGGCAGGCAGCTCGAAATACGCAAGCTGAACACCAATCAAACTGCCCATCATCACACCAAGACTCCAAAAGCCGTGAGCGCGATTCATGATCGATTGTGAGTAGGTTTTCTCGACCCTTGCGGCAAAAACGTTCAAGCCGACTTCGGTCGTTGCGATGGTGGTGCCAAGGAGAAAAAGCGAGAAGAACAGGTTTGTGGCATTGCTTGCGAAGCCTGGCAGAACACCTGCGGCCAACATTGGTGGCAGTGCCCAGATCAAAGTGCGCCTAGGACCAACGCGCTCGACCGTTCGACCAGCGAAGTAGAGGAAAGGCAGCAGCCCGAGCGGCATGCCAAGAAGGGCCAACGACAACTCGGCCTTGGTCAGACCCAAATCGGCTTGAACTTCTGCGATCCGGGACAGCCAGAGGCCAAACTGAACGGGTTGGGCAAAAAACGCGAGCATGCAAAGCAGTGTTGCGCGATGCGCCAAATTGGATTTTGCCACCCTTTTCCCCTTACCACCCGGCGATTGCGCAATACACGTTCAATCAAAACAGGAGGCGTTCCAGGTCCAATTCATATTGGTCAGAATCTCGCAAAAGGCGCATGCATCTCCTCCAAATGACGCGGTTTGTGCAGCATGTTCCCGGGACCATCCCATAATCGCAACTCCCAGTATTCGCGATGCCAGCATAGCTTCCATTTCGTGGTCTTCGGTTGTGAATTCCGACCAAAAAGTTCCTTCGACTCCAATGACGCGTTTTGCAATCGATTTATCCGGAATGACAGACCATGCAACGGAATCCTCAAGACTCACAAACGCTGCCCAAGCCGCACCCCAGTCATCCTCATGATCGGTGTGTGCCATATCCAGATAGACGTGCTGGGCTGGGCTCATAATGATGTCGTACCCTGCCTTTGCAGCGTCAATGGCCGCCTGCTGGCCCGTCCAACTGAACAGAAGCGCATTGTTTCCGATTCCTCCATTTGAGCCATTTGCAGCTTCTTCCCAAGCTGCCGGGCGGATTCCGCGCGCGGCCAGAAGGCCAGCCATTTTGTTTAGCGCCCAACCTTGGACGTCGTCGCTGGTTTTCAAACCGTGCTCAGTCTTCAGACGCGATACGGCCGGTGATCCGCTCCACATGCCCGGCGGCAGTTCGTCCGCACCGAGATTCAGATGATTGATCGGGAAGAGTTGGACAATTTCGACCTCAATATCCTCAAAGACCTCCCAAGTCCGCGGAAATGCCGAGCTCTGCCGGCAAGTTCTTGAGGGCTTGAAGGTCGGTTGAGCCCGGTTGGAGGTGCGGTTGGAACGAAGGACAACATAGGAGCAAGAAGTCAGAGAGACAGGGTCGGAAGAACAAGTGACGGCCGCAGGGTTTGGAACCCGGGTATACGATTTGGATCCGATCCATGAACACCATTTGGGCCCTCAGCGCTTGAATGCTGCATCCGGAGGCCGGAAATGCGACGATAGCTGACCGCATGTCATAAGTTGTTCAAATCCCGCTTGCACCGCTGGGGGCGTCCACGTACAGCTGTCATGTTATGCATGTAAGTCCCAAACGTTTGGTGCCGGCCCAGGTATGAAGCGCTTGGCACAGTACCTGACCGGCCATTCGCATGACGCATATTTCATTGCTTCAAATCGTGCAGAAGACAATGAGGCAGGCAGAGTTTGGACCGTTTGGTGCGACTTGATCGCAGGTCTTATCAGCACCCTCACCGCTACATTGCACCCCAACCCGGTCATACTCGGCGGCGGCATGTCCACCATCAAGGGGTTGATCCCCGATTTTGAGGCCGCTTTGGCCCCTTATGCATGGCCCGGCCACCACCTACCCAATCTGCCTTTGGCCACCAAAGATGACACCGTCGCGGCGCCCGGTGCGGCCTACTCCGCTTGGCGGGAACAGGCAGATGTCTAGCTTGCTATACGAAGTTATTGCCCGAAACCGTGCCGGGGAACCCGCGGCAGTTCCATCAGTTTGTTCAGCTCATCCCGAGATCTTGACCAGTGCGCTTCATTTGGCGCGGGATTTGGAAAGGCCATTGATAATTGAGGCGACTTCCAACCAGGTTAACCAATTTGGCGGCTACACTGGAATGCGGGCCGCAGATTTTATGGCTTTTGTCAATAAACTGATTTCGACTAGTGGCATCGACCCCACGACCGTGGTTCTGGGTGGAGATCATTTGGGGCCACAAGTTTGGAATCGGGAACCAGCTGAACAGGCGATGGACAAGGCCAAGTGTCTTGTTGCGGAATATTCTACTGCTGGCATTCAGAAAATTCACCTTGATTGTTCTGAAGGATGCGCAGGCGAGGCGGCACAGGTTTCTGATGAACTGGCAGCCGCAAGAGCAGCCGAGCTGGCCGTCGTTTGCCGTAACGCATCAGAAAATCCACAAGAACTTGTTTTTGTCGTCGGAACCGAAGTGCCGCCGCCCGGTGGTGTGCGAATGGACGATAACGGCAATCTTGTTGCGACAACTCCGCAGAATGCGACAAAAACCATCGATGCCCACAGAGCTGCGTTTGAAGCACAGGGAGCCGCTGATCTATGGGGACAAGTTGCCGGTTTGGTTGTCCAGCCGGGTGTCGAATTTTCATTTGATGAAGTTCATCAATTGCCGCTGGGACGCGATCCCGGCCTCAGATCCGTAATGATGGATCATCCGCACCTGTGCCTTGAGGCCCATTCAACCGACTACCAGCCTCCAGACGTTTATCCGAGGCTTGCCGAACTTGGTTTTGCCTTTCAGAAGGTTGGCCCTGCGCTGACTTATGCTTGGCGCAGGGCACTATATGCGCTTGATCATTTGCGCAGTATTCTGCAACCTGGATCAACTAGCCTTCCGCAAGTGGTTGAGTCTGCCATGCGCAAGAATCCGGTGTTTTGGCAAGATCACTACCCCGCATCAGGTGCAGAAGTTGCTTGGCACTTCGGTCTTTCGGACCGGATCCGGTATTACTGGACTGACACTGCGGTAGCTGGGGCGGTTACCGGCCTTCTTGATGAACTCGCGACCGCCAACCTGCCTGACCATGTCTATTTGGAGGTTTTTGAACCGGCTGTACTCGCCCAATCTGCACGTCTTGGGGAGTCACGTCCATTGGCTTTGGCCCGCGCTCAGGTGCAACAATCACTTGCACCATATTTTTTTGGAGCAACACCTGAACCGTCCATAAGACACTGAAATTTTAGTTTGCTCGAGCAATTGCTTGAAAGCCAACGCCTTGGAAAAAAACCGAGCCATCGGAATCAAGGGCGGTGTAGTCGTTGATGTACAAAATACTGGCAGAAATTCCCGAAGGCGCCCGCGTTCAATCGCTTGTTGGCATCATTTTTCTGGGCTTTGTCGACTTGCAAGTCAATGGCGGCGTCGGCCCTTGACGGCATATGTGTTGTCCGCACCAACCTTCCGGTCGACGCCATTGATGCCGAAGAGGCGGCCGAGGCATACAAGAACCTATTCAAGGTGGAGCGCGGATTCCGGCACATGAAGACGGATCTTCGGGTGCGTCCCATTCATGTCCGCACCGGGGAGCATGTCCGGGGCCATGTGTTTTTGTGCA